>DGEO01000028.1:64784-65443 GCA_002385985.1 Anaerolineaceae bacterium UBA3924
TTTGTGCAGATGCCCTCCTGCGTGCCTTCCAGTCCCGGGATGGAGACCCCCGGCGCGGCCATCGGCCCTGCGGAAGTGGCCGAAGCGATGAAATGGGAGGGGATGATCGGTCTGGGGGAGATGATGAACTTCCCCGGTGTGTTCAACAGCGACCGCATGGTGCACGAGGAAATGGCGGAGACCCGCAAGGCCGGCAAAGTGGTCGGCGGGCACTACGCCTCGCTGGACCTGGGCCTGCCCTTCCACGGTTATGCCGCCGGCGGCCCGCGCGACGATCACGAGGGCACCCGCTTCGAGGACGCCGTGGCCCGGGCGCGCCAGGGCATGCGGGTGATGATGCGCTATGGCTCGGCCTGGCACGACGTGGCCACCCAGGTCAAGGCGGTGACCGAGCAGGGCATGGACCCGCGTTACTTTCTGCTGTGTACGGACGATTCCCATTCCGAAACGCTGATCAACGACGGCCATATGGACCGGGTGGTGCGGCACGCCGTCCAGCAGGGCCTGGCGCCGATGACCGCTATCCAGATGGCTACGATTAACACCGCCGAGTATTTCGGGGTTTCGGCCGACATGGGGCTGATCGCTCCAGGCCGCTTTGCCGACATCCTGCTGGTGCCTGATCTGACCGCCTTTGAAGTCGAGTGGGTGATGGCCCG
>DGEO01000028.1:65628-70691 GCA_002385985.1 Anaerolineaceae bacterium UBA3924
GACTGGGCGCTCAACTCGGTTCATTTCCCTCGCCCGCTGACCGCCGCTGACTTCTGCCTGCAGGGGATCAACGGCCGCGAACGGGTGACGGCCAATGTGATCGGGGTGATTGAAAACCAGGCGCCAACCCGGCACCTGCGCATCCAGATGCCGGTCGACAACGGCGAGATCAAGGCCGATATGACCCAGGATGTGGCCAAGGTGGCGCTGGTCGAGCGGCATGCGGGCACCGGGCGCATCCAGGTCGGGCTGGTGCAGGGGTTTGGCTTCAACCAGCCCTGCGCGGTGGCCTCCACCGTGGCGCATGACTGCCACCACATGATCGTGGTCGGCACCGACGAGGAGAACATGGCTCTGGCGGTCAACACGCTGGCTGAATGCCAGGGCGGGCAGGTGGTGGTGCGGAACGGCTCGGTCATCGGCAAGGTCGAGCTGCCTATCGGCGGGCTGATGTCCAACGAGCGGGCCAGCGTGGTCGCTCACAAGGCGGCGACCGTGCTGAAGGGCTTTGAGGCCTGCGGCTGCACGCTGAACAACCCGAACATGCAGCTCAGCCTGCTGGGGCTGGTGGTCATCCCGTCGCTGCGGATTTCAGACCTGGGGCTGGTGGATGTGGGTAATTTTCAATTTATTCCGGTCCTGGAGTAAAATGGAAGGCTGATCCAGATGGCACCCAGAACCAGGGAATTCACCACCCAATCTCACCGCTTTCAGCGCCTGCAAAACGATCTGGCCAACCGGATTGCGCAGACACCTCCCGGCGAACGCCTGCCCTCCGAGCCGCAGCTGGCGCAGGAACTGGGCGTTTCCCGGGCGACGCTGCGTGAAGCCATGCGCGCCTTCGAAGCCCAGGGGCTGATCCGCCGCAAGCAGGGAGCGGGGACGTTTGTGGTCGGCCAGTCGCAGGTGATCACCAGCGGTCTAGAGGTGCTGGAAAGCATCGAATCGCTTGCCCGGCGCATTAACCTGGACGTCTCCATGGGTGAATGGCACGTGGAGGAGCGCAAGGCGGACCCGGTTCAGGCGGAGCACCTGCAGGTTCCCGAAGGGACGGATCTGATCAATGTGGAACGGGTCATCATCGCGGATCACCGGCCTGTCGCCTACCTGGTGGACCTGCTGCCGTGCGAGTACCTGCGGCTGGAGGACCTGAATGAAAACTTCACCGGATCGGTGCTGGACCTGATTCTGAAGCGCGGCACGCCGCTGCTCGCGAAGTCCAGAACTGAAATCCGGGCCGTGGCCGCCTCGGCGGATATCGCCCGCGCGCTGCAGATCCAGCGCGGCGATGTGCTGCTGCTGTTTGTGGCCTATCTCTATGCCGTTGACGGCAGCGTGGTCGATTATTCGCTCAGCTTCTTCCTGCCGGGGTATTTCCGCTTCCATGTTGTGCGGAAGGTGGGGGAAGTGTTTACGAACAAGGATGAAAACAGGGAGGAAGACTAATGGCCGTTCAAGTAAACATTAACCGGGATGCGGTGCACGAGCGCGTGCAGGGACACCGCGAGGAGATCATCCAGTTCCTGCGCGACATCGTCGCCATCCCTTCCATGAACTCGCAGATCGGCCCGGTGGGGGAGCGGATCGCCGAGGAAATGCGCAAGCTGGGCTTTGAAGAGGTGCGCTTCGACAAGATGGGCAACATCCTTGGGCGGATCGGCAGCGGGCCGCGGACGATCGTGTTCGACTCGCACATCGACACGGTTGGCATCGGCAGCCCCGAGGAATGGGAGCACGATCCCTTCCAGGGGAAGATCGAGAACGGGTACCTTTTCGGCCGCGGCGCCTGCGATGAGAAAGGCAGCACGCCGGGCATGGTCTACGGCCTGGCGATCGCCCGCGACCTGGGCCTGCTGGACGGGTGGACGGTCTACTACTTCGGCAATATGGAGGAGTGGTGCGACGGCATTGCCCCCAACTCCTTTGTCGAGGTGGACCCGGGCGTCCGGCCGGACTTTGTGGTCATCGGCGAGCCGACTAAGATGCAGGTGTACCGCGGTCACAAGGGCCGCATCGAGCTGAAGGTCGTCGCCCGCGGTCGCAGCGCTCACGCCGCCAGCAATCACCTGGGCGACAATGCCATCTACAAGCTGCTGCCGGTGATCGCCGGTATCCGCGACCTGGAGCCGGAGCTGGGCGACCATCCCTTCCTGGGCAAGGGCAAGATCACCGTCAGCGACATGGAGGTCAAGACCCCGAGCATCAACGCCGTTCCGGATGAGGCGACCATCTACATCGACCGGCGCATGACCTTCGGGGAGACGAAAGAAGAAGCCATCGCGCAGATTGAACGCTTGATCCCTGAGGCGGATAAGGATAAAATTCGGGTCGAAGCTCTGTACTACGACGAGCCCTCCTACACCGGTTTTGTTTTTCCAGTTGACAAGTACTTCCCAGCCTGGGCGATTGACGAAGACCACCCGCTCGTGCAGGTAGGCCAGGCCGTGCGTGAAACCATCGGCCTGGAACCCTGTCCGTCGGGTAAATGGAACTTTAGTACCAACGGGATCTACTGGGCCGGCAAGGCCAACATTCCTTCCATTGGCTTTGGTCCAGGAGACGAAGAGACGGCCCATACCGTCCGTGATTCGGTTCCCTTGGATGATGTGGTGCTGGCGGCGGAGTTTTATGCCCTGTTGCCGGCGGCTTTGAAACAGGTTCTGGATGCCAGACAGGCGTAATCCTGGACATCACCCTGGGCATTACAACGAGGAGTAACCCCATGCAAACCAACCTTCGCGGTCGAGACTTAATCGGTGATCTGGATTTCTCCAAAGAGGAAGTGGAAACCGTTCTCGAGGTCGCTTTCGACCTGAAGAAGAAGAAAGCGCTCGGCGAACCCACTCCCTACCTGCGGGACAAGACGCTGGCCATGCTGTTCTTCTTCTCCAGCACCCGCACCCGCGGCAGCTTCGAAGCCGGGATGGCGCAGCTGGGCGGGCACGCCGCTTTCATCGAAAGCGCGACCACCCAGATCAAGCACGGTGACACCGCCAAAGAAATCGGCGAGATCTACGGGCGCTATTTTGACGGGCTGGCCATCCGCCACTGCGACTGGCTGGAAGGCAACAAGTACATCAACGAAGTCGCCCGGGCCTCACGCGTGCCGGTGCTGAACATGCAGTGCGATATCTACCATCCCTTCCAGTGCCTGGCAGACCTGATGACCATCATGGAGAAGAAGGGCCGTGACCTGCGCGGCAAGAAGATCGTGGTCTCCTGGGCTTACGCCGCGTCGTACCTCAAGCCCATCTCGGTGCCGCAGTCGCTGATCCTGCAGATGCCCCGCTTCGGGATGGACGTGACCCTGGCCTACCCGCCGGAGTTCCCGCTGATGCCCGAGATCGTGGAAGAGGCCCAGGCCCAGGCGCGCAAGTTCAACACCCGCTTCGAGATTACCAATGACATGGTGGAAGGCTTCCGCGACGCGGATGTGGTATACGCCAAGTCCTGGGGTCCGCTGCTGACCACCACCGACCCGACGGAAGGCAAGCGGCTGCAGGATATGTACAAGGACTGGATCACGGATGCGAAGAAGATGAGCGTCGCCAAACCGGACGCCATCTACATGCACCCCTTACCGGCTGACCGTGAGATTGAGGTGACCAACGAAGTGCTGGATGGTCCGCAGTCAGTGGTTTACGATGAGGCTGAGAATCGCCTTCACGCTCAGAAAGCGGTGATGGCGCTTACAATGTAACAACTTTATTAAGGAGATATCGGAATGCAAAAGCAAGGTGTAGCCGTTGTGGCTGTCGGTGGGAATTCATTGATTAAAGATCCGAAGCGCGTGACCATGCAGGATCAGTACAACGCCGGCGCTGAATCGATCCACCATATCGTTGATATGATCGAGCAGGGCTGGAACGTTGTCATCACCCATGGGAACGGTCCCCAGGTCGGCCATGTTCTGCGCCGTTCGGAGATCGCTGCCGGGCAGGTTCATGAAGTGCCCCTGGATTACTGCGGTGCGGATACTCAGGGTTCGATCGGCTACATGTTCAACCGGGCCCTGGTCAACGAGTTCAAGAAGCGCGGTATGAACCGCAACTCCGTGGCGGTGGTCACCCAGACCATCGTCGACTCGAATGACCCGGCCTTCCAGAACCCGACCAAGCCTATCGGTTCGTTCATGACGGAAGAAGAGGCCAAGCGCCGCGCGCAGGAGGACGGCTGGGTGGTGGTTGAGGACGCCGGCCGCGGCTGGCGCCGTGTGGTGCCGTCCCCCATCCCGATGAAGATTGTCGAAGCCCCGGCTATCAAGGCGCTGATTGACGCCGGCGTGGTTGTGGTCGGTGTCGGCGGCGGCGGTATCCCGGTCAAGGAGAACGGCGACGGGACGCTCTCTGGCGTCGAGGCCGTGATCGACAAGGACTTCGGCTCTTCCCTGCTGGCGACCATGATCGGCGCTGACCTGTTCGTGATCAGCACCGCGGTGGAGAAGGTGTCCCTGAACTACAACAAGCCCAACCAGATCGACCTGGACTGCCTGACCATGGCGGAGGCCCGCAAGTACATGGAAGACGGCCACTTCGCCAAGGGCAGCATGCTCCCCAAGATCCAGGCGATCCTGCGCTTCATGGAGAACGGGGGCAAGAAAGCCCTGATCACCAACCCGGAGAACATCGGACGCGCTCTCCGTGGCGAGACGGGCACCTGGATCGTGCGCGAATGACCCAGACCAACGGTGCAGCCGGCTTATCCGGCTGCACCGTTGAATTTCAATAGAGTTGTAATCCGAAGAATTGACATTTTTCCCCTATACGATGCGAACGAATCGAGTAAAATGTGTGTCTGGCAGCCCAACTTGTCTAGACAAAATAGGTTCCAACCCTGACGGTCCTTCAAATTCGTTTGAGGAAAGGAGATGAGGTAATCCCAGTAAACCTGACGGGCTTCTCTTCTGAAGCATTGTGCGTTCACCGGATCACCATTCTATGTCAATTTGGAGGAGAACAATGTCCAAAAAGATCACCTGGATAGGCCTGAGCCTGCTCATGATCCTGTCCCTCGTGCTGTCCGCCTGCCAGCCGCAGGCTCCGCAGCCCACTGAACCCGCCGCC
>DGEO01000028.1:70954-83527 GCA_002385985.1 Anaerolineaceae bacterium UBA3924
GCCGCCGAAGAAGACACCCTGATCTTCGGTATGCTGCTGGTCGGCCCGTACAACGATCACGGTTACTCCGAAGCCCACTACATTGGCGGGCAGTATGTGATGGAGAACCTGCCGGGCACCGAGATGAAGTACATCGACAAGGTCAACACCGGTGACCGCCCGGGCACCACGCCTGCCCAGCTGGCGGAAGAACTGGTGAACCAGGGCGCGACTGTGATCATCTTCAACTCGGATGACATGAAAGACAGCGCGGTCGAGTTCGCCCAGAACCACCCCGACATCATCACCATCCATGCTTCCGGCGACAGCGCCTGGCAGGAAGGCGAGAACTATGTTGACGCGGCCAACCTGTCCAACGTGTTCGGGCGCATGGAATACGGCAAGATGATTGCCGGCTGCGCCGCCGCCCTGACCACCCAGACCGACCAGATCGGCTACCTTGGGCCATTGATCAACGATGAAACCCGCCGCCTGGCCGCCTCCGTTTACCTGGGCGCCCGCTACTGCTACGAGAACTACGCCGGCAAGGACCCCGCGGACCTGACCTTCCGCGTGAGCTGGATCGGCTTCTGGTTCAACATCCCCGGTGTGACCTCCGACCCGACCCAGGTTGCTGACGAGTTCATCAACTCCGGCGCGGATGTGATCATCTCCGGTATCGACACCACCGAAGCGCTGGCTCAGGCTGTCAAGGCTACCGAAGCTGGCAAGAGTGTCTACGCCATCCCGTACGACTATGAAGGCGCCTGCGAAGAGGGTGCCAATGTCTGCCTTGGTGTCCCGTACTTCAACTGGGGTCCGATCTACCTGAAGTACCTCCGCGAGATCAAGGAGACCGGCCAGTTCCCGCGCCGCTTTGAATGGCTGGATCCGGACTGGGCGAATATCAACAATCCTGACACAAGCATTGTCGGCTTCCTGAAGGGCGAAGCGCTCTCCGAAGAGGCCAGCCAGAAGCTGGATCAGTTCATCGCTGAACTGGCCGGCGGGCTGAACCTGTGGGAAGGCCCGATCAACCTCCAGGACGGCACGCCGTACATTGAGGAAGGCCGTGCTGCCACCGATCACGAAATCTGGTACCTGCCTCAGCTGCTTGAGGGCATGCAGGGCCAGAGCGTCGCAGAGTAAACTTTGCGGTGCGTTCAAGGGGAAGGCCTTAACCGGCCTTCCCCTCTCCCCCGACAGAAAGGGAACCTGCATGAAGGTTGAGCTGCGAAAAATCGACAAGCGCTTTGGAAAGGTTCACGCGAACCAGTCCATTTCTCTGGAAATCCCTTCAGGCACGATACAGGGCATCCTGGGCGAAAACGGGGCCGGAAAAAGCACCCTGATGAAGATTCTCTCGGGGTTCTATCATGCTGATTCCGGGGAAATCCTGCTGGACGGGAAACCGGTGGTAATTTCCTCCCCCTCCAACGCCATCCAGCACGGGGTAGGCATGCTGCACCAGGACCCGCTGGACTTTCCGCCCATGCGCGTGATCGACAATCTGATCATCGGGTATGACGGTGGGCTGTTTCCCAACCGCCGGGCCATCGCCCGCGAAATCAATGAACTGCAAAGGCAGTTCGGCTTCCAGATCGATCTGGATGACTATGTGGATATGCTCACCGTCGGTGAGCGCCAGCAGCTGGAAATCCTGCGCTTGCTGTGGCTGGGGGCGAAGGTGCTGATTCTGGACGAGCCCACCACGGGCATCAGCGCTTCGCAGAAGGAAAAGCTGTTCGAAACGCTGCGCACCCTGGCCGCGCAGGGGAAAACGATTATTTTCGTCTCCCATAAACTTGAAGATGTGGAGGATCTCTGCCATCGCGCCGCAGTGCTGAGAAGCGGCAAGCTGATTGGCAATGTGGAACCTCCTTACGATACCGATTTACTGGTGGAGATGATGTTTGGCAAGGTGGTGACCCTGGCGGAGCGGGAAAACTGCTCCCGCCCGGACACCTGTCTTTGTCTGGAAAACGTGGCGATCGAAGATCACCGCCTGCGCCTGGCGAACATTCACTTAACGGTGAACAAGGGCGAGGTGATCGGTCTGGCGGGCATGGAAGGCTCAGGGCAGAGCCAGTTCCTGCGCGTGTGCGCGGGGCTGATGCGCCCGGTGCGGGGAAGGATCCTGGCCAACGGCCGCAACCTGACCGGCCGGCCTTACGCGGATTTCCTCAAGGCGGGCATTTCCTACGTTCCGGCGGCTCGCCTGGAGGAAGGCCTGATCCCCGGGCTGACACTCACCGAGCATTTCATCCTGACCGGCGAGCAGAACGGTATGGTGATCGACCGCAATAAGGCGCTGGCCGTTACTCAGGAGCGCATCCAACACTTCTCCATCCGGGGCACGCCGGCCAGCACGATCGAGTCGCTCTCCGGCGGCAACCAGCAGCGCGCGCTGCTGGCGCTGCAGCGCTCCGGACTGGATGTGCTGCTGCTTGAGCACCCCACCCGCGGGCTGGACATTGAGTCAGCCATCTGGATCTGGAAACAGCTGAAGGAGCGCTGCAAGGGCGGAACCAGTATCATCTTCATCTCTGCAGATCTGGAAGAGATACTGCACTACAGCGACCGAATTCTGGTCTTCTTCGGCGGCAAGATCTCCCAGCCGCTGGATGCTTCCGAGACAACACTGGAGCAGCTGGGTCAGCTGATCGGCGGCAAGGGGTTCTTAGCGGATACGGTGCAGGAGGGATGATGCGGTTATCCAACTCCATCTTGAACAGAATTGGTTTCCAGGCGGCAGCGGTCCTCCTGGCGCTGATTTTTACCACCCTGGTGATGGCCCTGGTCGGCGCGCAGCCGCTGCAGGCTTACGGGCTGATCGTGTCCGGCGCGCTGAGCTCCACCACCAAAATCGCCGACGTGCTGGTTTCCTGGGTGCCGCTGCTGCTGGTCACCGCCGGGCTGCTGATCACCTTCTCGGCCGGTCTGTGGAACATCGGCATTGAGGGGCAGATCACCCTGGGCGCGATTTTCGCCACCGGCATGCTGCGCATGCTGCAGGACACCAGCGTCCCGCCGGCGATCATCATCATTTTGGGGTTCCTGGCCGCCGCGGTCGGCGGTGCGCTGTGGGCCAGCCTGGCCGGCGGGTTGAAGATCTTCGGCGGGGTGAATGAAATTTTCGGCGGCCTGGGCATGAACTTTGTCGCCACGGCGCTTACCATCTGGCTGATCTTCGGACCCTGGAAGCGGCCCGGCGTCGGCTCGATGAGCGGCACCGAACCGTTTGACCAGGCACTTTGGCTGCCGATGATCCCCGGCTACCGCCTGAGCGTCTGGTCGCTGCTGCTGGCGGTGGCCGCCATTATTCTGGTGTACTTCCTGCTGCAGGGGACCTACTTCGGGCTGCGCCTGAAGGCGGTCGGGCGCAACGGGCGGGCGGCCTTTCTGCTGGGCGTGCCGACCTCGCGGTACATGATGCTCTCGTTCGTGCTGTGCGGCATGATGGCCGGGCTGGCTGGCGGCGTGCAGGTGCTGGCCGTATATCACCGCCTGATCCCGTCCATTTCCTCCGGCTACGGCTTCCTGGGCCTGCTGGTGGCGATGCTGGTGAATTTCAATGCGATCGGCGCGGGGCTGGTGGCCCTGTTTTTCGCGGCGCTTAATATTGGCTCCATCCAGCTGCCCATCGTGATGCGGCTGGATTCGACCCTGTCGGGCGTGCTGCAGGGCTCGCTGGTGTTGTTTGTGGTACTGATGGACGGTGTCCGCCGCCGTTTCCTGGAAAAGGGGTAGGAGAGAGCTATGGATCAAACCATCTTGATCGGCCTGGCGGGCGTCCTGGCGAGCGCGGCTCCGCTGGTGTTTGCGGCAGTCGGCGAAACCTTTGCCGAGCGGTCCGGCGTGATCAACCTTTCGGTAAACGGCACCATCCTGCTGACGGCGATGGCCGGTTTCACTGTGGCGGTACACACCGGCAGCCTGTTCCTCGGGTTCCTGGTTGGGGCGGTGATCGGTGCGCTGGTGGCTCTGATTGTGGCCTTCGCCAGCATCACCTTGAAGGCCTCGCAGGTGGCGGTCGGCTTCGTGCTGACCCTGCTCTGCCGTGACCTGGCCTACTTCCTGGGCAATCCGGTGATGGGCCTGTCAGGCCCGCGCCTGCCGTCGATGCCCATCCCCGGGCTGGCGGATATCCCTGTGATCGGGACGCTGTTCTTCCGCCAGGACCTGATTGTGTACGGTTCCTTCCTGCTGATTATCTTATCCTACATCTGGGTGTTCCGCACACGACCTGGCCTGGTCCTGCAGGGAATTGGCGAGCGCCCGGCGGCCTCTTTCGTGCGCGGTGCCAACGTCAACCGCCAGCGCTACATGTACACCCTGCTGGGCGGGGCGCTGGTCGGTCTGGCCGGGCCGATGTACTCGCTCAGTGTGAAGGCTGGCTGGAAGGGCACCATTTCCGGTCTGGACGGTCTGGGCTGGATTGCCCTGGCCATCACCATCTTCGGCGCCTGGAACCCGATGCGCGTGGCCTTTGGCGCGTACTTCTTCACCCTGCTGCAGTGGCTGGGTCTGGTGCTGCAGCCGTCACTGCAGGGAGTTCCCTCGCAGGTGCTGCAGGTGGCGCCCTTCCCGCTGATGATTTTGACCCTGCTGCTGGTGAACATCGGCAACACGGAGTGGATTGACAGGACACTGGCCGCCCTGCCGGATACAACCCGGCGGACTGTATCGCGCGTGCTGCGCTCGATGCGCGCTTCGCCGCCGGCCTCGCTGGGCGTGCCTTTTGAAAACGAGTGAGGTCATTTTGAACCGGTTTCTGGGCTACCGCTGTTCGCTCTGCGGGCAGGAGTACCTGCCCGGGCAGGTGGAGTACTGCTGCCCGCAGGATGGCGGCAACCTGGATGTAGTTCTGGACTATGACGCCATTCGCCGGGAGTGGGCGCCCGGGCAGATAACCGCCTCTGCGGAGCCTTCGCTGTGGCGCTACCTGCCGCTGCTGCCGGTCGGGGACCCGGGCGGTTCGGGTACGCCCCTGCGGGCGGCGGGCTGGACGCCGGTCTTCCAGCCGCCGGAGCTGGCGGCGGAACTGGGCCTGCGCCACCTGTGGGTGAAGGACGAAGGGCGCAATCCTTCGGCTTCGTTCAAAGACCGCGCCAGCGCGGTGGTGGTCGCCCGGGCGCGGGAGCTGCGCCGCGAGACGGTCGTCACAGCCTCAACCGGAAATGCGGGCGCCGCGCTGGCCTGCATGGGGGCTGCCGTGGGCCAGCCGGTGGTGATTTTCGCGCCAAAAACCGCACCGCCGGCCAAGGTGGCCCAGCTGCTGGTCTTCGGCGCGAACGTCATCCTGGTGGACGGCAGTTACGACCAGGCCTTCGACCTGACCGTGGAGGCAGCCGGCCGCTACGGCTGGTACTGCCGCAACACCGGGTACAATCCCTTCAGTCTGGAAGGGAAGAAAACCGGAGCGTACGAAATCTGGGAGCAGGTGCTGCCGCTGGTGCCTGCCGGCGGGCCGCCGTTGTGCGTGTTCATCTCGGTGGGAGACGGCAACATCATCTCCGGCATTCATAAAGGATTCAAGGATCTGCAGGCCCTCGGCTGGCTGGAGCAGATGCCGCGCATCTTCGGGGTGCAGGCGGAAGGCTCGGCGGCAGTCGCGCAGACGTTCCTGCGCGGTGACGAGAACGTCCAGCCGGTGCAGGCGCGCACGCTGGCCGACAGCATCAGCGTGGACCTGCCGCGTGACGGCGTCCGCGCGGTGCGCGCCGCCCGCGAGACCGGGGGCAGCTATATTATCGTCAGCGATGAGGAGATCATTCAGGCCATCCCTCGCCTGGGCAGGGCGGGTATCTTCGCCGAACCGGCCGGGGCTGCCGCTTTCGCTGGCCTTGTCAAAGCGGTACAAAGCGGTATGATTGGGGAAAATGATCCAGTTGTGGTTATCAACACTGGCAGCGGTTTGAAGGATATTCGGGCGGCTATGCAGTCCGTACAGCCCGCCCCGGTCATTGCGCCAGCCATTGAGGCACTGTCCGATTTTCTGGAGAGCAAGACTGCCGGGCGTGCCGAACCTTCATAGAAAGAACTGTGTAGAGGATGAAACCGACTTATTCCATCATCGCGCCCATCTACAACGAAGAGGAATCACTGCCGGAACTGTACCGGCGGGTGAAAGAAGTGATGGATCGAACCGGCGAGCCATGGGAGCTGGTTCTGGTCGACGACGGCTCGCAGGACAAATCAACCGAATTGATTCGCGAGCTGGCCCGGCAGGACGAACGCGTGCGCCCGGTGATCTTCGCCCGTAATTTCGGCCATCAAATCGCCGTGACCGCCGGCATGGATTACAGCCGCGGCGATGCTGTGGTGATCATTGACGCAGACCTGCAGGATCCTCCGGAAGTGATTCTGGATCTGATCGCCAAATGGCGCGAGGGATATGAAGTGGTGTACGCCGTCCGGGCTGAGCGCGAAGGCGAGACCTGGTTCAAGAAGACCACCGCCGCGATGTTCTACCGGCTGATCTACAACATCACCGACATCAAGATCCCGCTGGATACGGGGGACTTCCGCCTGATGGACCGCAGCGTGGTGAAGGTGATGAACCAGATGCGTGAGCATCACCGCTTCCTGCGCGGCATGTCCTCCTGGGTGGGCTTCCGGCAGACCGGTGTGAAGTACAAGCGGGCGGCGCGCTACGCCGGCGAGACCAAGTACCCGCTGCGCAAGATGCTGAAGCTGGCCCTGACGGCCATTACCGGGTTTTCCTACTTCCCGCTGCAGCTGGCCACCTACATCGGCTTTATCTCCGCCGGGCTGAGCATTCTGGCCATTCCCGTGGTTATTATTCTGCGGCTTGTCGGTGACAATGCGTTCACCGGCCAGGCTACCACGCTGATCGCGGTGCTCTTCCTGGGCGGGGTCCAGTTGATCTCCCTGGGCATTCTGGGCGAGTACATCGGGCGGATTTATGACGAAACCAAGGGCCGCCCGCTGTACATCGTCCGGGAAGCTCCCGAAGAAGTCGTCGAGAAAGTTCACAACTAAATAATCGCCACATTCTGTCCGCAAATGGAGGAGGTCAGGCATGACCATGATTGATCTGTCGGTGCAGGCTGAAAGGCTGGAACGTGCGGTCAAGCGGGCCAGGGAACGCAGCATCATCATCCCGACGCTGGCGCAGATGAAGAACCCTGAGACCATTCCAGCCGGAATCAAGGCCCGGCTGGCCAACATCGGCCTGTGGGATCTGGACCCCGCCAATCTGTTCCGCATCACCTGGAAGAACGAGCCCGTGCCGCACGGCGGCGGTTTCGGCGGGGTCAATTACATCGAACTGCCCTCCAGCCTGACCGGGACGCAGGCGCGCATCATCGCCCTGGTGGGCAAGTGGTTCCCAACCGGGGCGCACAAGGTTGGCGCGGCGTTCGGCTGCCTGGTGCCGCGGCTGGTCACCGGCCAGTTTGACCCCACCACGCAGAAGGCTGTCTGGCCTTCGACGGGCAACTACTGCCGCGGCGGGGCGTATGACTCAGCCCTGCTGGCCTGCGAATCCATCGCCATCCTGCCGGAAGGGATGAGCCAGGAGCGCTTTGAGTGGCTGAAATCCGTGGCCGGTGAGGTGATCGCCACCCCGGGCAGCGAGTCGAACGTGAAGGAAATCTTCGACAAGTGCTGGGAGCTGCGCCGCTCGGGTCAGGACCTGGTCATCTTCAACCAGTTTGAGGAGTTCGGCAACTACCTGTGGCATTACGAGATCACCGGGCATGCCTTCGAAGAGGTTTTGAAGAATGAACTTCGCGCCGGTGACCGCTACCGCGGGGCGGTGTTCACCACCGGTTCGGCCGGGACGATCGCCAGCGGTGATTACCTCAAGCAGCTCTTCCCGGACAGCAAGATTGCCGCCAGCGAAGCGTTGCAGTGCCCGACGCTGCTGATGAACGGCTTCGGCGCGCACCGCATCGAGGGCATCGGTGACAAGCACGTGCCCTGGATTCACAATGTCAAGAATACCGACATGGTCATGGCCATCGACGACAACGCGGTGGTGAATGTCGTGCGCCTGTTCAACGAGCCTGAAGGGCACAAGTATCTGCTGCGCAAGGGCGTGCCCGAGGTGATCATCGCCCAGCTGAACCTGTTCGGCCTCTCGGGGATCGCCAACCTGCTCTCGGCGATTAAATTCGCCAAATACTATGACCTGGGCGAAAACGATATCGTCCTGACCGTGCTGACCGACTCCATGCAGCTGTATTCCAGCCGCCTTGAGGAATACCGCCAGATGTTCGGCGAGTTCGGCGAGACGGATGCTGCCGAAGCCTACGCCCGTGACCTGACCGGCCAGACTACGGATTACCTGCTGGAGCTGAGCTACATGGATCGCCGCCGCATCCACAACCTGAAGTACTACACCTGGGTGGAGCAGCAGGGGAAGACATATGAAGAGATCTGCGCCCAGTGGGACGATCCGAACTACTGGACCGATGTGCAGCGCCAGGCCGCGGAGATTGATCCTCTGATTGAGGAGTTCAACGCCCGCGTGGGGCTGCTGGAGAACTAGCCAGTCAAACGGGGTCCCGCTGCCCGCAGGACCCCGTTTTCATTTCTGGAGCAAGCCATGGGGTGCCCGCCTGACAATGCACTCATCTTGATCGGGGTAATGCCCCACCCGCGAGACCTGGACATTGCCCGCCTGCTGGGCTGGTACCGTATTCCCTTCCGCACCGCGCCTAAAGTGGTGGATGTGGACTATGTGGCCTTCTACCAGCCAGCCAGCTTTGGCGAGGAGCAGCGCTGGCAGATCCGCCACTACGCCGCGGTGCGCGGCCACGAGCTGACCACCCGGGGCGAGCTGCTGCGCTCGGAACCGGACCATCCGCGGTATCATGAGGAGTACTACAAGCTGCAGCTGGGTCCGCTGGAAACGCTGCCGGAGCCGATCCGGGCGGAAGGCTGGCGCCGGGTGACCTTCTTCTACAGCACCGGCGAGCTGTTCCGGCAGGCCAGGACACTCAGCGACCTGGTGGTTCGTTCCGAGGAACGCGAGATTCTGTGGCGCTCGCTGCGCGAGCGGGCCATGCGCGCCGGCTCCTACCAGCCCGAAGAACTGCCGGAAGAAGCGGTCGATGCGGCCATTCAGGCCCTGCTGGGGGACTTCACGAAAATCGGCGAAGCGCCGGGTAACTGGGAGGCGGAGGAAGATTCGGCCATTAGCGAGTAGAATAGGCTCGCACATAGCTGCAAATCAGCGGAGGTGGTGGCATGACAACGCTCATCAAATCAGGCACACTGATCACGGCGGCGGAGACCTTCCAGGCCGATATTCTGATCGAGGGTGAAAAGATCGCTCTGATTGGCGAGAACCTCGCTGCGCCGGAAGGAGCAGAGGTGATCGACGCCAGCGGTAAACTGGTCATGCCGGGAGGGGTGGACGCGCACACCCATTTTGACCTGCCCATGGCCGGGACGGTTTCCTCGGACGACCATTACACCGGCCATAAGGCGGCCGCGTTTGGCGGCGTCACCACCGTCATAGACTTCGTCTCGCAGGACACCAGCCCGCTGCTGAAAAACGTGGAGATGTATCACGAAAAGGCAGACGCCAGGGCGGCGATCGACTTCTCGGCTCATATGAACATCACCCGCTGGGACGAGCAGGTGGAGCGCGAGATTCCGGACCTGCTGGACGAGGGCATTACCAGCGTCAAGGTGTTCACCGCCTACACCATGCGCCTGCCCGACGGCGCGCTGATGGAGGTGATGCGCACCGCCCGCAGCCTGGGGATGGTCACGCTGCTGCACGCCGAGAATGGAGATGTGATCGACCTGCTGGTAAAGGAAGCGCTGGAGCAGGGCCATCTGACGCCGGAGTGGCACGCGCTTACCCGTCCTTCCTGGGGTGCGGTGGAGGCGGTGCTGCGCGGGTCGGCGCTGGCGGCGCAGGCCGGCGGAGCGCCGCTGTACATCGTGCACATGAACGCCGCCGGTGAGGTGGATATGCTCGAGTACGCCCGCAGCCGGGGCCTGCCGGTGATGGGGGAGACCTGCCCGCAGTACCTGTTCTTCACGGTTGACGACCTGCGCAAACCGGACGGAGCCAAATGGGTATGCTCGCCGCCCATGCGGACGAAGGAAGATAACGAGCGGCTCTGGCGTGGCCTGGAGCAGGGCACGATTCAGGTGGTCGGCACCGATCACTGCCCGTTCTTCTTTGACGGCACGCAGGCCATCGATTACGAAGGCGAAAAAGTCGCCATTCCCGGCAAGGAGCTGGGCAAGGACAATTTCACGAAGATACCCAACGGCCTCCCCGGTGTCGGTGACCGGCTGCCTATCCTGTGGACTACGGGGGTGGTCTCCGGGCGGATTACGCCCAACCAGTTCGTGGCGCTCAACTGCACCAACCCCGCCAGGATCTTCGGCCTGTATCCGCAGAAGGGCGCGCTGCTGCCCGGGTCGGACGCTGATATTCTGATCTGGGACCCGGAGCGCAAGGTGAAATACGGTGTGAACGTCGCGCAGCACCGGACGGATTACAACCTGTACGAAGGCTGGGAGCTGACCGGGTTCCGCGATAAAGTGCTGCTGCGCGGCAAGGTGATTGTGGACGGTGACGAGTGGCTGGGCAAGCCGGGCGGCGGGCGATTCGTGCGTCGAGCACCGTACGCGCCGGTGCTGTAGAGGCTGCGTGGCTGTTCTGGTTCTCTTACCGGTATTTCTGCTGGCGGCCGGCGCGGGCGGGGTGGCGTACATCGCCGCCTTCCGCCCCGGGTTCCGCTCCACCTGGCTGGTGGTGGCCGGGGTGGCCCTGCTGGCCTGGGCGGCGGTGCTGGGGCTGCGCTGGCTGCTGCCCGATCCGCTGGTGATTCCCACCTGGCTGCCGCTGGGCGTGCCGGAGGCCAACGAACTGCGCCTGGTGATGGACCAGGTCTCCTGGCCGTATGCGCTTTCGCTCACCGCGCTGCTGAATGCCGTGGTGCTGACCGGCGCAGTCCGCCTGACGCCGGGAGCTTCGCCCTGGCCCTGGGCCGGCATGCTCGGGCTGGCCTCCATGAGCCTGCTGGCGATCTTGGCCGGCAGCCCGCTGGCCCTGCTGATCACCTGGACGGCCATCGACCTGGTGGATCTGGTGGTGGTGGCCTTGCTGAGCGACTCGCAGCGCCTGTCCCGCCAGGCGGTGATTGCCTTTTCAACCCGCGCCACGGGCACCGTGCTGGTGGTCGCGGCGATGATTACCAGCCTGAGCGCCGGGGAGGCGCTGACCTTTGATAACGTGCAGCCGCTGGCGGCGGTGTTCCTGCTCGCAGCTGCCGGCCTGCGTCTGGGGGTGCTGCCCCTGAACCTGCCTTACACCCAGATCCTGCCCATCCGGCGCGACCTGGGAACGCTGCTGCGTTTCGCTGCTCCGGCCTCCAGCCTGCCGCTGCTGGCCCGCCTGCCGGCGGGTGCCCTGCCGGAGGGGATACAGGGTCCGGCGCTCGGGTTTGCGCTGCTGGCCTGCCTGTACGGCGCGGCGATGTGGCTGGCGGCGGAGGACGGCCTGGCCGGGCGGCCTTTCTGGCTGGTATCGCTGGCCGGGCTGGCGGTGGCTGCCACGCTGCTGGGCAGCCCGCTTGCCAGCATCGCCTGGGGTGTGGCCCTGCTGCTTTCCGGAGGTATGATCTTTCTGTACTCCACCCGGCTGAAGGGGATCCTGCTGGTCGGCGCGCTGAGCGGTCTGGCGCTCTCCGGCCTGCCCTTCACACCGTCCGCTTCCGGGTGGGTTGGTCTGGCCGGCGGAGGTTTCGATCCGGTGCAGATTGCTTTTGTGCTCACCGTGGCAATGCTGCTGGCAGGGTTCATCCGCCACCTGTCCGGCCCGGTGGAGGAAGTGGCCCGGTTTGAGCGCTGGATCGGGGTGGTCTATCCGCTGGGGCTGCTGGTGCTGCCGCTCAATCAATGGATCTTCCCCCTGCTGAGCTACCGCGGCGCGCTGACCATGGGGGTGTGGTGGGCCTCGCTGGCTGCGGTGCTGCTGAGCGTGGGGATTCTGGCCCTGATACTGCGCCGGCGGCAGCAGGTCGAGGGGCTGGCCACCAGCTGGCTGGGTGAAATCGCCCGGCGGGCCGGCCTGGCGCTGGCGGCCTTCTTCCGCCTGGACTGGCTGTACCGGGTGCTGTGGGCGGGCTATCAGGGCCTTCAGGGGCTGGCTGCCCTGGTCAGAAGCCTGCTTGAGGGGCAGGGCGGCGTGATCTGGGCGCTGGTGCTGCTTTCGCTGCTGGTTTCGCTGATCAACCTGGGAGTGGAGCCGAGATGAGCCTGGTGCAGACCCTGCTGACCGTCATCCCGTCCGCGCTTCTGGCGGCAACCACGGCGACCATTCTCCTGGGCCGGCGCTGGCGCTATGCCATCATTGCCCTGGGTGTGCAGTATTTGATCGTGTTCTGGCTGGCTCAGCAGGTGCTGCCCTTCGGGCTGGCCGCCGTCAAGCTGGTCTCCGGTTGGATGGCGGCAGCGCTGATCAGCACCTCTCTGCCGGGTGGTGAATCGCTGGAAGAAGAAGATCCGGCTCCATCCTGGTTGGTCTTCAGGGCGGTGGCGGCCGGTTTTGTGCTCATCGTGGTGGCGTCCATCTATCCCTGTCTCTTATACACATCT
>DGEO01000001.1:0-5312 GCA_002385985.1 Anaerolineaceae bacterium UBA3924
GCGATCGACGGCCCGACGGCGATCTTCGTCGCCACCAAGCTGGCCGGACCGGACCTGCTCGGGCCCATCGCGGTGGCGGCCTACTCGTACATGAGCCTGGTGCCCATCATCCAGCCGCCCATCATGCGCGCGCTGACCACGCGCAAAGAGCGCCTGATCCGCATGGAGTACGCTCCGCGGCCGGTTTCCAACCGTGCGGCAGTCCTCTTCCCCATCATTGTGACCATCGTCATCAGCCTGCTGGCGCCGGACGCCGCTCCGCTGATCGCCTCGCTGATGCTGGGGAACCTGCTCAAGGAATCCGGCGTGGTGGACCGCCTGTCCAAGGCCGCGCAGAACGAGATCATCAACGTCTCGACGCTCTTCCTGGGGCTGGCCATCGGAGCCACCATGACCGGCGCGAGCTTCATCAACGTGCGCACGCTGATGGTGCTGGGGCTGGGCCTGCTGGCCTTCGTGGTGGACACAATTGCCGGTCTGCTGTTCGGCAAGCTGATGTGCTTCGTCACCCGCGGCAAGGTGAACCCGCTGATCGGGGCCTGCGGCATCAGCGCCTTCCCCATGGCCGGGCGCCTCTCCGCGCAGATGGCCCTGAAGGAAGACAACGGCAACTTCATCCTGATGCACGCCATGGGCTCGAACACGGCCGGGCAGCTGGGCAGCGTGATCGCCGGCGGCCTGCTGCTGGCCCTGGTGACCGGCATCATGGGCTAAATCGCCAACCCTCTATCTGAATGAAAAACCCCGGGCTTGCCCGGGGTTTGTTTTTTTTCTCGGAGAGGTCAGTTGGGCCGGCCGTTTTTGCTCGTCGGGCGGTACCCGTCCACGTCCAGCCGGTAGCCCAGGCCGCGCACGGTCTTGATGTAGCGGGGGTGGCGCGGGTCCACCTCCACCGCCTGGCGCAGCCAGGAGATGTGCACGTCCAGCGTGCGGGTGTCGCCGGTGTACTCGGTCTCCCAGACCTCGCAGAACAGCGCCTCGCGGGGGATAACCTCGCCGGCGCGCTCCATCAGGATCTTGAGCAGGGTGGCCAGGCGCGGGGTGAGAATCACCTGGCGGTCCTCGCAGCGCGCCCAGCGCTGGTCCACGTCCAGCTGGAAGGGGCCGACGATGAGCACGTTCTTCTTTTCAACAGGCAGGAAGGGCTTGATGCGGTTGAGCAGCTTCTGCAGAGTGAATGGCAGCGTCAGGACAATGTCCACGTCGTCCAGCTCCTGCGTGGGGCTGTTTTCGTCCTGGATCAGCAGGATGGGCACGCCGGGGAGGTTCTGGCGCAGCGAGCGGCAGATGCGTTTGCCGGAGGTACGCATGGAGGCGGCGTCAACCACGACCAGGTCGGGGCGGGTTTCCGCGACCAGGGCCAGGGCTTTGCTGCCGCTGCTGGCACTGGTGACCAGGAAACCCTTCTTCAGCAGACCGGCCACAAAGGAGGGCCGGTCTGCCCTTTTTCCCTCGATTACCAGTAGTTGAGCTTTGGTTGGCGCCATGTGGATGCGATTTCTCCCCTTGTGGAAGTTGGTCCCGTGATGGTGCGACCAGGAGCTGGAATGGAGCCGGCGGAAGGGCTTCCTTCGCGCTCACCGCAAGCGTGAATAGCCCTGCTGGCAGGGCCAGCGTCTCATAATAACGCGCTACGACGTTCAATTCGCCTGACGGTGAAGGTATTATACACCACATCTTAAAACGAAATCCTTAGAATCGGCTTTCAGGTTCGAGGGGGGCCGGGTGAATTCTTAAACAGCCCGCAACGGCAGGCGCGCCGGCGGGGGGCGGCGCCCGGTTTTTATGTTGCGCCTGCTGTTGGTGCGTGTTAGAATATGAATACTTGTAGAGAGGTGCCCAGCCGGGGAGGTTTTCATGTCCAGAATGGTGGAAGTCGTTATCGATAGTGTGCGCGTGAGTCTCACCAACCAACAGCGCATTGTCGTGCTGCGCGAAACCAATTCGGAGCGATACCTGCCCATCTGGATTGGCCCCTACGAGGCCGAATCGATCACCATCGCCCTGCAGGAAATTGAGGTTGCCCGGCCGCAGACGCACGATCTGCTGCGCAACATCATCACCCAGCTCAACGGCCGCCTGACGCGAGTGGAAGTGGTCTCGCTGAACGACGACGTGTTCTACGGCAACCTGGTGATCGAGGTCAACGGGCAGACGCTGAAGGTCGACTCGCGGCCTTCGGACGCGCTGGCCCTGGCCGTGCGGGCGCACGTGCCTATTCTGGTTGCCCGCGAGGTGATGGAAACCGCCGGCATCGTGCCGGAACAGGACCTCGCCTCGCAGGAAGCGGCTCCCCAGCAGAGCGAAGAGCTGGACCCCGGCGCGGAGGAGCGCCTGTCAGTCTTCGAAGACTTCCTCCAGAACCTCAACATTGAGGACGAGGAAGACGAGGACGATGACGATGAAGCGCCCGGCCCGGGCCGCCCCAGGAAAAAACGCTGAGCAGCACCCGTGACCGGGGAAGCTGTACCCGGTCTGGCACCTTTACCGGGCATGATGATACCCTGTCAGGCCCGGAATTTTCGGGTACAATTCTTGCACCCCTTACCAGTGGACATCAACTGACATCCTGATTACTGCCTTCATTGAGCACCCATGGCCGATTTCGATACCACCGTCCCGCCATCAGAACTGTATAACCGTGAAGCCGAAGAAGCTGTGCTGGGTTCGGTGTTGATCGATGCCGAAGCCTATTACGACGTCGCCCAGTTCCTTCAGCCGGACGATTTTTACATCGTGCGCAACCGCTGGGTGTGGAACGCCTTCCAGCGGCTGCACGAGCGCCGCCAGCCCATCGATTATCTGACCGTCTGCGAAGAGCTGGAAGCTCAGGGGCAGCTGGAGGAGATCGGCGGGCCGGCCTTCATCATGGGGCTGATCAACCAGACGCCCACCGCGCTGCACGCCGAGGCCTACGGCCGCATGGTGGAGGAGAGCGGGGTGCGCCGGCGTATGCTGGCGGCGGCCAACCACCTGGCCCGCCTGGCCCATGACACGCAGCAGGGAGTGGACACTATCCTGGGCGAGGCCGAGAAGGCGGTGTTCAGCCTCTCCGAGCGGCGCGTGCAGCAGGGCCCGACGCCCATCAAGGCGGTGGCCTCGGAGTACTACGACCGGGTAGACCTGCTCTCGCAGCGCTCGGATGAGATCTACGGCGTGCCGACCGGGCTGATCGACCTGGACCGGCTGCTCAACGGCATGCAGAAATCGGACCTGCTGATTATCGCCGGCCGCCCGGGCATGGGTAAGACCGGTTTCATGCTTTCGGTGGCCAAAAACGCCGCCCTGAAACACCGCAAGCACGTGGCCATGTTCTCGCTGGAAATGTCCAACGAGCAGCTGGTGCAGCGTCTGGTGGCGCAGGAGACCGGCATCGACACCCAGCGGCTGCGCACCGGCAAGCTGGAGCCGAACGAGTGGGGCATCTTCACCCAGGCCATCGAAGTGCTGGGCGACGCGCCCATCTGGCTGGACGACACGCCCGCCATCAGCCCGCTGCAGCTGCGCACCAAGTGCCGCCGCCTGCACATGGAGTTCAACCTGGACCTGATCATCGTCGACTACCTGCAGTTGATGGCCGCCGAGACGCGCATCGACAACCGCGTGCAGGAGGTGTCCTACATCTCCCGCAGCCTGAAGGTGCTGGCCCGCGAGCTGAACGTGCCGGTGCTGGTGGGCGCGCAGCTGTCGCGCGCCGTGGAGCAGCGCGCCGACAAGCGGCCCGTGCTCTCCGACCTGCGCGAATCCGGCAGCCTGGAGCAGGACAGCGACATTGTTATGTTCATCCACCGCCCGGATATGCTGGACAAGGACTCTCCCCGCCAGAACATCGCCGAGATCATCGTGGCCAAGCACCGCAACGGCCCCACGCACCCCGGCATTGAGCTGGTGTTCCGCAACAACCTGGCGCGGTTTGAAAACGCGGCGAAGCCCGGCCAATGAAACGCCCCGGTCGATCCACCTTCAGCGGTTTCCCGGCGGGCAAGGTGCGCTTCACCCCGATCCCGGGGCCGTTTTTTACCGACCTGCTGCCGGAAATTGATCACCTGGGCGAACTGAAGGTGCTGCTCTACACCCTCTGGCGGCTGGACCGCATGGACGGGCACCTGCGCTACCTGACCCGGGCGGACTATTTGAACGATCCGCGCCTGATGGAAGGCCTGGCGCGCCGTCCGGAGGAGGCCGCGCAGGCGCTGGAGGATGCCCTGGAGCGGGCCGTGCAGCGCAGCGCGCTGCTGCGGGTGATGCCACCGGGGGCGGAGGACCCGGAGGAGGAGCTGTTCTTCCTCAACACTGCCCGCGGGCGGGCGGCCATCGCGGCGCTGCGCAAGGGGGCCTGGCGGCCCGATGGGCTGAACCATCCGGAAATCTCGCTGGAGGCCGAGCGGCCAAACATCTACCTGCTCTACGAGCAGAACATTGGCCCGCTGACGCCCATGATCGCTGAAACCCTGCGCGACGCCGAGCAGACCTATCCCGAGGCCTGGATTGAAGAGGCCATGCGCACAGCCGTGCAGAAAAATATCCGCAACTGGCGCTATATTGAAGCCATCCTGCGCGCCTGGAAGGAGCGGGGACGTGATGAAGAAGATCGACGAGATCCTCAAGCAGATTACCGAAGATACCTCGAAGATGAGTTCGCAGATTTCACCGAACACTGAGAGCTTTGACCCGTCCGGCGACGACCTGCCCGGCAAGCCCGACTGCCCGATCTGCGGCGGGGTTGGCTTCATCCGCCAGGACCTGCCGGTGGACGATCCCAACTTCGGCCGGGTGCAGGTGTGTCCCTGCCGCCAGCAGGAGGTGGTCCGCAGGGCGCACGAGCGGCTGCATCGCATGAGCAATCTGGAGGCCTTCCGCGGCATGACCTTCGAGACCTTCAAGACTCAGGGCCGGCTGGGGCTGGGCGACCAGCAGGTGCGCTCGCTGGAGACCGCCCTGGCGCAGTCGCAGCATTTTTCCCAGACGCTCAACGGCTGGCTGCTGCTGATGGGCACCTACGGCTGCGGCAAGACCCACCTTGCGGCGGCCATCGCCAACGCCGCCGTTGCTCTGGGTGTGCCGACCCTCTTCCTGACCGTGCCGGACCTGCTGGACTGGCTGCGCTTCTCCTACGACGGGCAGGAGGAGAGCTTTGAGGAGCGCTTTGAGGAAATCCGCAGTATGCGCCTGCTGGTGCTGGACGATCTGGGCACCCAGAACACCACCCCCTGGGCGGCCGAAAAGCTCTTCCAGATCATCAACCACCGCTACATCCACCGCCTTCCGACGGTGATCACCACCAACCAGGAGCTGAGCGAGATGGACGGGCG
>DGEO01000001.1:5606-37345 GCA_002385985.1 Anaerolineaceae bacterium UBA3924
CCTTCGGCAACTTCAGCCTGCGCGAGCACGAGAAAATCCCCGCCGAGGACCTGCGCAGCCTGTCGAAAGCCTTCCACGCCGCCCAGGAGTTTGCCGAAGACCCGCGCGGCTGGCTGGTGCTGATGGGGAACTTCTCCACCGGCAAGACGCACCTGGCGGCGGCGGTGGGCAACTATCGCCAGGCCATGGGCGAATCGCCCATCTTCGTGGTGGTGCCGGACCTGCTGGATCACCTGCGGGCCACCTTCAGCCCGAACAGCCCGGTGCCGTATGACCGGCGCTTCAACGAGGTGCGCTACGCCCCGCTGCTGATCCTGGACGACCTGGGCACGCAGAGCGCCACCCCCTGGGCCAGGGAGAAGCTGTACCAGCTGTTCAATTATCGCTATAACGCCAAGCTGCCCACGGTGATCACCACCGCCAGCCCGCTGAGCGAGATCGATCCGCGCATCCGCAGCCGCATGCTGGACAGCTCGCTGTGCACCATCTACGCCATTACCGTCCCGCCGTATCGCTCCGTGCCGGTCGAGAAGCCCCGGCGCAGGAAGAGTGATATGCAGTCGTAGAGGCATAATGGAGCTGTCCCCACGGGTTGATCCATGGGGGTAGGTGGGGGATGGGTGGACGATTCCCTGCTAACCGCTGTGGGCCAATTACTGGAATTGAAATGGACGGCACCTGCCGTCCTTTTTTCGCTAAAATTACTGGCATGAACACGTACCTGGTGCTGCTGCGCGGCGTCAACGTCGGCGGGAAGAATAAAGTGCCCATGGCGGAGCTGAAAAAGTGCCTGGAGGCTCTGGGTTTCTCCAGCGTCACTACGTACATTGCCTCAGGAAATGTATTCCTGGCCTCGGATAAATCCGCGGAAGAGGTGCAGGCGATGGTCGAGGCCGCCCTGCCGCAGTGCTTCCGGCTGGACGACGAGCTGATCCGCGCGCGGGTGCTGACCGAGCCGCAGCTGAGGGCGGTGATCGAGAACCGGCCGCCGGGCTTCGGTGAGCAGCCGGACACCTATCACTCCGATGCCATCTTTCTGATGGGCGTGGACGCGAAAGAGGCGATGACAGCTTTCAGCCCCCGCGAGGGGGTGGACCAGGTCTGGCCTGGAGACGGAGTGATCTATTCACAGCGGGTCAGCGCGCTGCGCACGAAGAGCCGGCTGAGCAAGATTGTGGATTCGCCGCACTACAAGTCAATGACCATCCGCAGCTGGGCCACCACAACCCGGCTGCTGGAGATCATGCAGTCCCTGAGCGCAGAAAACGAATAAACCCGCCGCCAGACGGCATTCCTGTGGGAGAACAATGAGGATTTCAAAGGACGAGATCACCATCCGGAGCGCCGGGATGGACGACGCTCCGCTGCTGAACCGCTGGTGGAACGACGGCCGCGTGATGGCGCACGCGGGCTTCCCCAACGGCCTGGGCGAACCCCTGGAGAGAACGCGCGACCTGGTGGCCCTCAACGAGCAGGGACTGGACCAGCGGTGCCTCATCGAGATCGACGCCGTGCCGGTGGGGGAGTGCTCCTACAGCGTGTATGACGGTGAGGTCGAGATCGGCATCAAGATCTGCGAAGCGGAATACCAGAACCGGGGTTACGGCACCCGCATCCTGCGCCTGCTGATCGAGTTCCTGTTTACCGATGAGGCCATCAACCGGCCCCGGCCGGTCGAGCGGGTGTTTCTGGACACCAATCTGAACAACACCCGTGCCCAGCACGTGTACGAAAAGCTGGGCTTCGTCCGGACCGGGGTCCGCGTCGACTCCTGGGTGGACCAGTTGGGCCAGCCGCAGTCCGCGGTCGACTACGAGCTGCGGCGAGAGGCCTTTTTCCAGTCGTAACATACGGCCCGCGCTTTTCAGACGCGGGCCGTGACAGTCCTGAGGCAGTGGTTTGTTCGGGCCTACTGGATCTTGACCCGCTCGATTTTGATGTTCTCCTCGCCGACCATCGCTTTCAGCCGGGTGAGCAGCTCGGGGGTGATGCCGGTGGACTGGTTGGGGAACTCCATCAGGAAGGTGTGCCCGCCCTCGACGATCATCATCCCGAAGCGGTCCCGTCCGGGGGAGGAGACCAGCTCGCCGTACAGGCGGCGAAGGCGCAAAACGTCGCGCTGCTTGTCGCCCTGGCTGCGCAGGATGAGGGTGAGCATGCGGTATTCGGAGGGCTCTTCCGCCTGCTCGCCCAGCGCTTCGGCCGGGGGATGCATGTACTGCACGGCATAGCTGACGGCCTCGGCCTGGCTGGCCGCGGTCACGGCGGGGGGCAGGTCGGGCGCCTCGAGGGCCATGCGCGGCGCGGCGCGCACCGGGGCCTGCTCTTCACTGGAGGCGGGCCGGGCCGGAGCCGCCGGAGCAGGGGCTGAGGGGCGGGCGGCCGGTTTGGCCGGCCTCAGCTCGTACCAGTCGTCCGGGTCGGGCGGCGGGGGCGGGGCATCGTCCAGCCAGTCGTCGGAAGGGAAGGCCGGTGACGCAGGCTCGGCGATGCGCGCCGGCACGGGGGCGGGAACCAGAACTTCCTCCTCCATCCAACCCTCTATGTACCCGCCATCGGAAGGTTCCCGAAGATCAACCTCATCTTCAGCGATCTCGGCCTGGTCCAGCGTCTGCACCTTGACGGCATCGACCAGCACCTTGGGGTCGCCGCCGCCTTCGCCGTCCACTTTGCCTTCCACCACCAGCACCGCATCCGGTGTCACAAGATGGCCGAAGCGGTCCCAGACCTTGGGGAACAGGATCAGCTCGATGTTGCCCTGCAGGTCTTCGAGGGTGACAAACCCCATGGGCTTGCCGGTTTTGGTCTGGTGCTGGCGGATGCGGGTCACCATGCCGGCCACGACGACTTTGGTTTTCGATTCCACCTCGCCCAGCTGTGCGGAGAAGTGGGTAACCTTGCGCTGCAGAAGGGGTAAATAGGGCGAGAGCGGGTGATCGGAAACGTACAGGCCGATCAGCTCGCGCTCCCATTCCAGCTGTTCGCGGCGGTCCAGGCTGCGGGTGACGGGCAGGACGATGTTCTCCTCCACGCCCTCGATGGTGCCGAAGAAGCTCAGCTGGCCGCTGGCGGCGGCGCGGAAATGGCTGGAGGAGACCGAGATGATCTGGTCCAGGGCCTCCAGCAGAGAGCGTCGCGGGCCGAAGCGGTCCAGCGCGCCCACGCGCACCAGGCACTCCAGCGGGCGCTTGCCCACCTGGCGCAGATCCACCCGGCGGGCGAAGTCGTTCAGGTCCTGGAAGGGGCCGTCCTGCCGGCCTTCGAGGATCAGCTGGACGGGATGCTCGCCGACGTTTTTCACCGCACCCAGGCCGAAGCGAATGGCCGGGTCCTGGCCGGGGCGGTCTTCCACCGAGAAGTCCCACTGGCTGGCGTTGACGTCGGGCGGCAGCACGTCGATGCCCATCGAGCGGCAGTCGGCCACGTACAGGGCCACCTTGGCCGAGTCGTTTTTCGAGGCCGACAGCAGCGCGGTCATGTACTCTGTGGGGTAGTGGGCCTTCAGGTAGGCGGTCTGCACCGCGATCACGCCGTAGTCGGCGGCGTGGGACTTGTTGAAGCCGTAGCGGGCGAACTCTTCCCAGTCGGAGAAGATGGCTTCGGCGGTTTCCCTGGGGATGCCGCGCTCCGAGGCGCCCTTGATGAACTTCTCCCGGTGGCTGGCCAGCTTCTCCTTCTGCTTCTTGGCGATGGCCTTGCGCAGGTCGTCCGATTCGGACAGCGTGTAGCCGGCCAGCTCCACCGCCGCGCGCATGATCTGCTCCTGGTAGATCGGGATGCCGTAGGTTTCCTTGAAGATCGGCTCCAGCGCGGGATGGCGGTATGTGACTTTCTCCTCGCCGTGCATGCGGCGGATGTAGGAGGGGATGAATTCCAGCGGGCCGGGGCGGTAGAGGGCCACCATGGCGATCACGTGGGCCAGGTTGTGGGGCTTCATCTGCATCAGGTAGCGGGTCATGCCGCTGCCTTCCAGCTGGAAGACGCCCGCGGTGCGCCCCTGGCCCAGGAACTCAAAGGTGGCCGGGTCGTCGATGGGGATGTTGTGCAGGTTCAGCTCGACGCCGTGACGTTCGCGGATCAGGTCACAGGCGCGCTGCATGATGGTCAGCGTCACCAGCCCGAGGAAGTCCACCTTGAGCAGGCCCAGCTTCTCCACGATAGACATTTCGAACTGGGTGACGGTCTTGATGGGCATATCCTCCGAGCCGCTGGTGGGGCGGTGGAGGGGCACGTATTCGATGATCGGTTTGTCGGTGATGATTACCCCGGCGGCGTGCGTGCCGGCGTTGCGCACCGCGCCTTCCATGTGGCTGGCGGTGTCGATCAGGTCGCGCAGGTAGGGGGTCTCGTCGTACAGCTTCTTGAACTCGGGCACCTGCTCGAGCACATCATTGATGCTGGTGGCCTTGCCCGGCACGCCCGGGATCAGCTTGGCGACCCGGTCGATTTCGCTCAGCGGGATGTCCATCACCCGGCCAACGTCGCGGATGGCGGCCTTGGCGCCCAGCGTGCCGAAGGTGATGATCTGGGCCACTTTGTCGTCGCCGTATTTGCGCGCGCAGTACTCCATCACCTGCGGGCGCTTGTCGTCCTGGAAGTCCAGGTCGATATCGGGCATGGAGATGCGGCCCGGGTTGAGGAAGCGCTCGAAGATCAGGCCGTGCTCCAGCGGCTCGACCAGGGTGATGTCCAGCGTGTAGGCTACCAGCGAGCCGGCCGCCGAGCCGCGGGCGTTGTACCAGATGCCTTCTTCGCGGGCGTGGCGGCACAGGTCCCACACGATCAGGAAGTAGGCGTCGAAGCCCATCTTGTGAATGACGCTCAGCTCGTAATCCAGGCGCTCGCGGACGGCGGGGTCGTTGGCCCGGTTCCCGTAGCGGCGGCGCAGACCTTCCTCGCACAGCTTGCGCAGGTAGGTCTCGGCGGTGTGGCCTTCGGGCACGGGGAAGAGCGGCAGGTGGTAGCCCTTCATCGAGAGGTCCACCTCGCAGCGCTCGGCGATCTCCAGGGTGTTGCTCAGCGCCTCGGGCACCTCTTTGAACAGTGTGCTCATCTCCTGCGGGGTGCGCAGGTAGTAGCTGCCGTCGGTCATGCGGAAGCGGTTGGGGTCCGAGAGCAGCGAGCCGGTCTGCACGGCCAGCAGGATGTCCTGGTAGCGGTAATCCTCCGGCTCGATGTAGTGAACGTCGTTGGTGGCGATGTACTTGGCCTGGTAGCGCGGGCCAAGGCTGAGCAGCGCTTTGTTGATGGTTTCCAGCTCCTGAATTTCGTGGCGCTGCAGCTCCAGGTAGAAATTGTTGCGGCCGAAGGTGTCGTAGTACCAGTCCAGGCGGGCACGGGCGGCGTCGGGACCCTGCTCGATGATCAGGCGGGGAATTTCCGCCGCCATGCAGCCAGTGGTGGCGATCAGGCCTTCGGCGTGGGCGGCCAGGAACTCGTGGTCGATGCGCGGAACGTGATAAAAGCCCTCCAGCTGGGCGGCGCTGGCGATCTTGAGCAGGTTCTGGTAACCCCTGTCATTTTCGGCCAGCAGCAGCAGGTGCGAGGAGCGCTTGTCCAGCCGCGGGTCGCGGTCCTGCATGCCGCGGGCGGCCAGGTAGGCCTCCAGGCCGATGATGGGCTTCACTCCGGCGTCTTTGGCGGCGTGGAAGAACTCCACCACGCCGAACATGGTGCCGTGGTCGGTGATGGCGACCGCGGGCATGTTCATCTCTTTGACGCGCTTCACCAGCTTCTTGATGTTGCTGAAGCCGTCGAGGAGTGAATACTGGGTGTGGACATGCAGGTGAACGAAGGACATCGATGTTCCGCTTTGCTGGTATTTGGTTTTGAAAATAAAAAGCCCCCCTGATTTGATTATATCTGCCGCCAGGAGGAAGCGGGTGTGATTGGAGTCTAAAATATCCAGGCGGATTCGCCGGGTGGTTTCCCGTCATACGCGGGCGCGCATGTTAAAAGAAACTCGGGTCATAAAGAAAAGGCGCCCCGCGGGCGCCTTATGAATTCGATTATCGGGCGCTGTCTACCACCACAGGCGGAACCAGGTCTGGGCGCTGCTTTCCTTCCCCTGGTAGCTGACCACAGCGTTCAGGGTGACCAGCTCGCGCACCGGGCCGCTTCCCACGGGGAAGCTGGCCTCGGTGATGCCGCGCTCGTCGGTGGCCGGCAGGGGCAGCACCTCACGCGTGCCGTCGGGGTAGAGGATTTCCAGGGTGGTTTCCGCACCGGCGACCGGGCGCAGGAACTGGTCCTGCACGATCACCTGAACGGTCTGCATGTTTCCGGAAGCGATCAGCGCCTGGGTGACGAACGCGGAGGCTTTGATCTCCACGCTGGCGGCGGGGATGTAGTCCGGGCGGGAGGGGCGGGTCAGGTCCTGGTTGCCGACCACTTTGTCGAAGTAGATGCGGCCCAGGTCGGTCAGCACCACGCGGTGCCCGGCGGGCAGCTCGGGCCGCCATTCCAGGCGGGCGTTTTCGAAGTACTGCACGTAGCGGCCTTCGCGGATCTCGGCGTTGGAGATGGGCAGGCCGAGCACTTCACGGCCGTTGTACTGCTGGTAGAAGGTCCAGAAGGAATAGCACACGCTGCGGCCAGTTTCGGCGAAATGGCGGCAGGCGGGGCTGTCAGCGGGGACTTCCTGGGCCGCGGTGCCGGGGTCGTAGAGCAGCTCGCCCAGCGGGGCCTGGCGCACGGCCTGGCCGGCAGGGGTGTCGACCAGCTCCAGGCGGCCCTTCTGGAAGTACTGCACCTCGCGCCCGGTGAAGGGATCGAAGTAGCGGTCGGTGATGGGGTAGCCCAGCAGCAGCAGCGGATCCTCCAGGCCCTGATAATAGGCGAGGAACGGGCCGGAAACCAGGTGCCCGGTCTGCTCGAAGAACTGTTCGCCAGGCGCCTGGGCAGAACCTGTGGTCACCAGGCCCGGGAATATGACGAACAGCAAAACCAGGAGAATCGTTGTGCGAATACGGCGCATAGGCATATTATAGATACCCCCTCGATAAAATTCAAGAACGTATTGCAATATATGTGCCAGTTGGTGAATATTTTTAAGGTTGCGTTCTATGTTCTATGAATTATCTTAAGGTTATCATTGACTTATGTTGTAAACAATTGAACCCCGAATCCGCTTTTCCAGTACAATTAACCATGCTGTCGAACACTATGCCCGGTTGAAAACAGCCGGGGACGCAGAGAGGGAATATGAACCAGGAGTACAAATTACCCAATCCGCTCAGCCCGGAATTCTGGCGGGAGCTGCTGCGCGACGGGCGCCTGGCCCTGCAGCTGCTGCGGGATCCGCGGGTGCCGCTCCCGGCTAAACTGGTGCCGGCCTTCGTGCTCGTCTATGTCTTCACACCGATTGACCTGATCCCCGGGTTCATCCCCATCCTGGGACAGCTGGACGACCTGGCGGTGATCTACCTGGGCCTGCAGTTCTTCCTGCGCATGGTTCCGGAGGAAATCCTGATCGAGTACCGCCAGTACCAGTGAGTGCTCGGTTTATCAGGCCGTTCCTGCATTCCTGGATTTGCCAGGTAAGGCCTTATGGCGGCACGCATACCGCCAGTGTCACAGGTTTTTCGGCGGGATACGCGGCGTGGAGCTGGAAATCACGCTGAAAGGCGCGGTCCGTGAGGCCGCGCCGGTTCAGGTTGGGCCCCTTTCGATGATGACATGAGTCTCAATAGTCAAAAGACCCCGGTGGGAGTATAATGAGGGGCGATATCTTCACCGAACGGAGACAACGATGACGGAGCAGAACATACGCGTGCTGATCGCCAAACCCGGCCTGGATGGACACGATCGGGGCGCGAAAGTGATTGCGCGGGCCCTGCGCGACGCCGGCATGGAAGTGATTTACACCGGGCTGCGCCAGACTCCGGAAATGATCGCCGAAGCTGCGCTGCAGGAAGACGTGGACGCCGTGGGGCTGTCCATTCTGTCCGGGGCGCACATGTCTCTGGTGCCGCGGGTGATGGAACTGCTTCGCGCCCAGGGGCAGGAGGACGTGTGCGTCTTTGTCGGCGGCATCATTCCCGAGCGCGACATCCCCGCCCTGAAGGAGTTGGGCGTGCGCGCGGTCTACGGGCCGGGCACCAGCACGGCTCAGGTGGTGGAAGATCTGAAACAGGCGGTGTTCTGTCCGCCGGCGGCGTAGGCGGCGGGTATGGGCCTGGTGGAGCAGGTTCTGGCGGGCGACCGGCTGGCGCTGGCGCGGCTGCTGACGCAGATTGAAAACGACACGCCGGAAGGGCGCGAGGCCCTGGACCGGCTGTTTGCGTTTACAGGCCGCGCGCATCTGGTCGGGGTGACCGGCTCACCGGGCACGGGCAAGTCATCGCTGGTCAACCAGCTGGCCCGCGCGTTTCGCCAGCCCGAGGACGGCTCTGACCCGGTCCGGGTGGCCATTCTGGCCGTGGACCCTTCCAGCCCGTTCAGCGGCGGGGCGCTGCTGGGGGACCGGGTGCGCATGCGCGACCTGAGCGGCGACCCGGACGTGTTTATCCGCTCCATGGCTTCGCGCGGGGCGCTGGGCGGCCTGGCGCGTGCCACGGCCGCGCTCTCGCAGGCCCTGGATGCGGCCGGCTACCCGCTGATATTGATTGAGACCGTCGGCGCGGGGCAGTCCGAGGTGGACATTGCCCGGCTGGCCCACACCACCATCGTGGTCGAATCCCCCGGCATGGGCGACGATATCCAGGCGATTAAGGCCGGCATCCTGGAAATTGCCGACATTCTGGTGGTCAACAAGGCCGACCGGCCCGGCGTCGAGAACACCGAGCGCGCCCTGCGCGCCATGCTCGACCTGGGCCACCCGGCGGCGCACAAGCACGGGCCGTCACTCGGCGCCGGTGAGGCTGAACCGGCCGCGGAGCAGGGCTGGGTCCCGCCGGTGCTGCGGGCGGTCTCCACCCGCGGGGAGGGCGTGGCTGAAATCGCCGCCGCCATCCGCCGGCACGGGGAATATTTGCGTTCCAGCGGGCTGTGGCAGCAGCGTGAGAAGCTGCGCCTGGAAAGCGAGCTGGATGCGCTGCTGCGCGATTTGCTGGCGCGCCGCTGGCGGGCCGGGCTGGACGAAGACCTGTACCGGCAGACCTTTGACGGGCTGCTGCAGCGCCAGATTTCGCCGCTGCAGGCGGCCGAAACCTTATTACGCCAGGCTGAGCGCGAAACATCGAATCCCACCCGGGCCAGTTAAGCGCCCGCGGAGACTAGCATAGGTAAGGAGAAGCAAGAGAATGGAACGAACCCTGATTGCAGACCTGCGTGGCAAGCTGGACCAGACGGTAAAGGTGCAGGGCATGCTGCAGACCCTGCGCGATCAGAAGAAAATGCAGTTTATCGTGCTGCGCGACCGCACCGGCTTGCTGCAGGTGGCCCACTGGAAGGCTGGAAACCCCGAGCTGGCCGAGCAGATCTCCAAGATCACCACGGGAAGCATGCTGACCGTCACCGGCAAGGTGGTGGCCAATGAAATCGTCAAGCTGGGCGGGCTGGAGCTGCAGCTCGAGTCGCTGAAAGTGGAAAGCATGGCCGAATCGCCGCTGCCCTTCGACCCCTTCGGCGACACGCTGCCGTCCATCGACTTCCGCCTGGACTGGCGCTATCTTGACCTGCGCCGGGACCTGAACCTGTTGATGTTCAAGGTGGCCACCACCGCCCTGCACGCCATGCGCCAGTACTGGATCGACCACGGCTTCGTGGAGATCCACTCGCCCAAGCTGCTGGGCGCTCCGTCTGAGAGCGGCGCGGAGCTGTTCGAGCTGGAGTACTTCGGCACCAAGGCCTATCTGGCCCAGTCGCCGCAGTTCTACAAGCAGATGGCCATGGCCGCCGGTTTTGAGCGCGTCTTTGAGACCGGGCCGGTCTTCCGCGCGGACCCGTCGTTCACCTCGCGCCACATGACCGAGTTCACCAGCCTGGACATGGAAATGTCCTGGGTGGATTCGCACGAGGACGTGATGGCCTTCGAAGAGGCCATGCTGGCCTACGTCTACCAGCAGGTGAAGGATAAGCACGGCGACGAGATCAAGGAGCGCCTGGGCTTTGAGATCGAAGTGCCCACCCTGCCCTTCCCGCGCATCCCCATGAGCCGCGCGATGGAAATCCTGAAAGAGGTCGGCTACCAGCTGCCTCCGGAAAAGAAGGGTGACGTGGACCCGGGCGGCGAGCGCGCGCTGGCCGATTATGTCAAGAAGAACATGAACCACGATTTCTTCTTCCTGACCGACTGGCCCATCAGCGTGCGCCCGTTCTACCACATGCGCCACCCGGACAACCCCGGCCTGACCCGCTCCTTTGACCTGATCGCCAGCGGGCTGGAGATCACCACCGGGGCGCAGCGCGAGCACCGCTACGAGGTGCTGGCTGCCCAGGCGACCGAGAAGGGTCTCAGTCACGAGCTGATCCAGTTCTACCTGGACTTCTTCCGCTACGGCTGCCCGCCCCACGGCGGTCTGGCCATTGGTCTGGGCCGCCTGCTGATGGTCATGCTGCGCATACCCAACATTCGCGAGACGGTCTTCCTGTTCCGCGGGCCCAACCGCCTGTCTCCGTAGTCCCTTTACAGTTCGGCTGATGAAGAGGGGTGAAGTTCGCTTCACCCTCTCTTTATGCCTGCCCGGCGTGCGGTTTTTCGTCACAATTGGCCTGAATCGTTTACAATATGTACAGAGGTTTAAGCGACCCTTCCCAGGAGCAAAACATGCTGCGCGGAAAAAGAATACGCCTTCGACCAGCCGAGCGTAGTGATCTGCCCCATTTTGTGCGCTGGTTCTCGGACCCCGAGGTGACCCGCTATCTGTCCATGCGCTTCCCGATGAGTATGGCGCGCGAAGAGCAGTGGTTTGAGGACATGCTCAAGCGCCCGCAGGTGGAACACGTGCTCTGCATCGAGGTCGACCAGGATGGCGAGTGGAAGCTGATCGGCAACTGCGCCTTTCACAAGGTGGACTGGATCAACTCCAGCGCGGAAGTGGGCATCAGCATCGGCGAGAAGGAGTACTGGAACCAGCATTACGGGCGCGAAGCGCTGGCGGTGCTGGTCAACTACGGCTTCACCGAGCTGAACCTGCACCGCATCTGGCTGCAGGTGTTTGCCAACAACCCGCGCGGCATCCGGGCGTACGAGTCCATCGGCTTCCGGCACGAAGGCCGCAAGCGCGAGCATGAATACATTAACGGCGAGTACGTAGACGACCTGATCATGGGCGTTCTGCGACACGAATGGCAGCTGCCAGATTTCTTGCGTTGAGGAGACCCTTTTAATGACCCTGCATCTATCCAGCCACATGCGTCACGAACACCTGATGTACGGTGATGTCAAGTTGTTTGCCGGTACTGCCTGTCCCGACCTTGCGGAGAAGATCGCCCGGTACCTGAAACTGCCGCTTTCCGGCCGTGATATTATCACCTTCCCCAACGACAACCTGTTCGTCAAGCTGCACGGCAGCGTGCGCGGGCAGGACTGCTTCGTCATTCAGACCACCTCCGCGCCGGTGCACCGCAACCTGATGGAGCTGCTGATCCTGATCCAGACGCTGCGCCTGGACTCGGCGGCGCGCATCACTGCCGTGGTTCCCTACCTGGCCTATGCCCGCTCGGACAAGAAGGACCAGCCGCGGGTGCCCATCACCGCCCGCCTGGTGTGCGACATGATCGAGGTGGCCGGGGCGGACCGCTACATCACCATGGACCTGCATGCCGGGCAGATTCAGGGCTTCTTCTCCATCCCGGGCGACGTGCTGACTGCCTTCTTCTCGCTGATCGACTACATTCGCCCCAAACTGGCCACCATGCGCAACCCGGTAGTGGTCAGCGCGGACCTGGGCTTCGCCAAGAAGGCGCGCAATTACGCCCAGGCGCTCAACCTGCCGCTGGCCTTCATTGAGAAGCGCCGCCTGGGCAATGACGCCAAGGCAGAGGCGCTGACCATGATCGGCGACGTCAAGGACCGGGACGCCATCATTGTCGACGACGAGATCGACACCGGCGGCTCCATGGCCCAGGCGATCAAGCTGGTCAAAGAAATGGGCGCCCACGACATTTACGTGTCGTTCGTGCACCCGGGCCTGACGCGCGACGCGCCGCAGCGGCTGGGCGCGCTGCCGGTCAAAGAATATATCACCACCGATACCATTCCCATCCCGGCCGATAAGATGGCTCACTTCCCCGGGAACCTGACCATCCTCTCGATGGCCCCGCTGCTGGGCGAGGTGATCTGGCGGGTGAACGCCGGGGTGAGCGTGGGAGCGCTGTTCAACGAGTAGTCCAAGGAGGGTGCGCCTGCCGGATGCCTGAGCTGCCCGAAGTCGAGACCATTGTCCGAGCGCTGCGGCGCGCCCCCGGCGACGAGCACATCGCCGGGAACCGGCCCGGGCCTTCGCTGCTGGGCCGCAGGATCAGCGCTGCCGAGCTGCTCTGGGAGGGCACGCTGGCCTGGCCGGACGCGCAGACCTTCACCCGCCGCCTGCCCGGGCAGACCGTTCAGGACATCTACCGGCGGGGGAAGTTAGCCGTGCTGCAGCTGGATCAGGATGCCCTGCTGGCGCACCTGCGCATGAGCGGCGATCTGCGGGTGGAGGAGGGGTCTTCGTCACCCCGCCTCCCCCATGACCGGGCGGTCATCCATTTCGGCGAGAACCTTCGCCTGGTGTTCAACGACATTCGCAAGTTCGGGCGGCTGTGGCTCACCCCGGACCCGCAGACCGTGCTGGGCGGCCTGGGGCCGGAACCGCTGGACGAGAACCTCACTCCGGAGGTTTTCTACCAGCGGCTGCACGCGCGCCGCCGCCAGCTCAAGCCCCTGCTGCTCGACCAGACCTTCCTGGCCGGGATGGGCAATATTTACACGGACGAAGCCCTGCACCGCGCCAGGCTGCACCCGCTGACGCCCTCGGACCGGGTCAGCTTTGAACAGGCCAGCCGCCTGCTGGAGGCGATCCGCCATGTGCTGCGGGCAGGCATTCGCGCCAACGGCGCCAGCATCGACTGGGTCTACCGCGGAGGATCCTTTCAGCTTACGATGGCTGTCTACGGCCGGGCGGGCAAACCCTGTCCGGTCTGCGGGCAGCCGGTTCAGCGCATCGTGATCGGGCAGCGCGGGACGCACTTCTGCCCGGTCTGCCAGCCATTCGTTGATACGCCGGAGGAACACAATGGCCAATATTAATCTGATGACGCTCTACGTAATCGTTATCATCCTGTTCATCGGAGTGCTGGTGGTCGCGGGCCTGCTGATCTTGCTGGCGCTGCGGAACCGGGCGAGCCGGAACGAAGCCGCCGCGGCGGCTGCCCGGGAAGAGGTCACCCGGCCGGTGTCCCTGTACATCGATCCTGACAGCGGGCATCTGGTGGTGCGGCGACGCGGGCGCTTCCTGGCCTCCTCCTACGGGCTGCCTCCTGATGAGAAGGAGGAGATGAAGCGGATGGCCGAAGCCTGGCTGGTCTGGCTTGGCTGCAAGACAGAGCTGGACCCCAAGCCGCCGGTTTCGAAGCCCGCGGTCATCGCGCCGGTCTCTGCGGCCACCCAGCTGAACGGAGGTGTGACAGCTGCGCCGGCGCCCGAGCAGGCCAGCATCGTGGCGCAGATCAACGCTGTGGTGCAGGAGCTGCTGCCCGAAAGCCCGTACGCGGACAAGTCCATCCAGCTGGTGGAGCGCCCGGGCTGCACCGGGGTGGACGTCTGGATCGGCTCTCAGCGCTATGAGGGCATCGAGGACGTGGCCGATCCCGGCATCCGTGCCTTCCTGCAGGGGGCTGTCAAGACCTGGGAGCAGCGCGCCGAGCAGTAGACCGGCCTGCTTCCGAGCCGGCGGACCGTGCCCGGGGATCGCCCGGGCGGCGCGGCTGTGCGTCACTGCCAGGGGGAAAGTGAGCTTCCCGGCCCGGCCAGATCGAGTTTTGAATTCAATGCGACCGCTGAAACAGGCCTGACCTACCTCAGTGGAAGGTGATCAGCGGGCAGTCCACCTCGGCCGCGACCGAGGCGGTCACGTTTGGACGGTAGAGCCTGCGCAGGTTGTGCGAGCTGTAGGGCGAGCCCATGGCGATCAGGTCGTACTGGTGGGCGCGGGCCTGAGCCAGGATCTCTTCGACGACCGGCCCATGGCGCAGGCACAGCTCCACCTCCACGCCGAGCTGGCGGGCGCGCTCCAGGGCGTCCTTCAGGTGGGCGGCCTGGGGCGTGTCCGTCTCCAGCAGGTCCTTCCAGTGGGCGGCGGCCTCGCGGGCAATCTCATAGTCCAGGTTCACCGGCGGGACCACGTGCATCAGGGTGACGCGGGCTTTGGTGAGCGAGGCCAGCTCGAAGGCCAGGGTTTCGATCGGCACGGCGGAAGCCAGCGCGCCGGTGCTGACCAGAATCTTCTGGATAGGCAGGCAGACTTTGTGCACGCGGATAATCGGCCCGTCCAGCGCGGCCATCATGTGGCGGAAGCGCCCGCCGTACACCAGGCGGCGCATCACCGGCTGGGGCGGGGCGTTGAACAGGGTGATGAAATTCTGTCCCTGGGCAAACTGCGGGACCACCTGGTCGAGCACGCCGCGCAGGCGCACCACCTGGTAGACGATCCCAAGCTCAGTCAATTTACTGGTTGTCTCGCTGATCAGCTCCTCCAGTGGGGCGGCGTTGCTCCGGTCGGTCACGCCCAGGACGGTGACCGGGCGGTGCAGAATCTCCGCCAGGGCCAGGCCGTACTCCATGGCCGGCCGGCTGTCGGGATATCCCTGCAGGCAGATCAGCAAATCAAATTTTTCGATCATCGGTATACGAATACTCCAATGAGCCCGGCGCCCAGCAGCACCAGCGGCGCTGGCGCTTTCAGCAGCAGGGCGGCCAGGGTTCCGGCTGCGATGAGAATGGAAATAAAGCCGATGGGTTCGCCCACTTCTCCCTGGAAGGTCTTCCAGGCGACCGTGACCATCAGCACGGCCACGGCGGGGGTCAGCCCGCGAACGAAATTGGCCAGCCAGGCCTCTCCGCTGATGCGCTGCAGCAGCGATACGATGGCCAGCAGGATCAGCGTCGGCGGCAGGATGGAACCAACCAGGGCCACCAGTGCTCCCGGCACACCGCCGGCGGAATACCCCACGAACATGGCGAGCTGGAGCGCGTCGCTCCCGGGCAGCGCCGAGGAGAATCCGACTGCCTGTACAAACTCCTCCTCGGTCATCAGGCTGCCGACCGCTTCCTCATAGAGCAGGCCCACCGAAGCCGGGCCGGAGGTGGTCAGCAGGTTTACTTTCAAGAACATCAGGAACAGCTGCCAGAGTTGGCCCATGCTACCTCCCCGGGGTGTGTCTGTATCCAGTAAAGGTCCGGTAAAGTATCCTGGAAGGATGTCGGGCTGCGGTCCCAGTCTGTCTGCAGCGCTGGATGACCGAGCGGTGTGGACTCCAGTATCTCCACTTTTTCGCGGTACAATTAGGATACCTTAAACGCGAGCAGGGCACAAGGAGAAAGCGGATGGCGTCGGCCGAAGAAAGACTGAAAATACTCACCCTGATTCAGGAAGGCAAGATCAGCGCGGAGGAAGGCATCCGGCTGCTGGATTCGCTCGAAGCGGGCCAGGCTGCGGAGCCGTCCCGACCGGGCGCTGCCGAACCGCGCCGGGCGCGCTGGCTGCGGGTGTGCGTGACGGACACCAACACCGACAAGACCCGGGTGAACATCCGCCTGCCGATCACCGTGCTCAGCGCCGGGGTGAAGATGGGCGCACGCTTTACGCCCGAAGTGGAGGGGCTGGACATCAACCAGCTGATGGATTTTGTCAACTCCGGCACCGTCGGCAAGATCGTGGACGTGTTCGACGAGGAAGACGGCGAGCACGTGGAAGTCTTTCTGGAGTGACAGCCGGGAAGCGGAATAGAGCGGGCACGCTCAGGCGTGCCCGTTTTTATTTCCAGCCGGGACTATTCGGCCGGTTCGACCCGCTCGATTTCGGGGAAGAACTGGCGAATGGTGCCTTCCACCCAGCCTTTCAGGGTGGTGGGGGAGAGCGGACAGCCCAGGCAGGCCCCGCCCAGGCGCACCTTAACGACCTTGCCATCGAAGGACACCAGCTCCACCGAACCGCCGTGGTAGTTTTCGATGTAGGCGTCCAGGTTTTCAATCAGCCCCCGAAGCTGCTCTTCGGTCGAGAACTGGGGAGAATCATCTGCCATGGTCACCGTCCTGTAAGCGTTGGGATGTTGATGTAAGTATAACCCATGAATGGGTCGGGGCGGGTATTGGGCCCAGCCAGACGCGTGTTATCCTGAAAACAGGTAGTGGGTGTCATCCCCCGGCTTCCTGGCCGGGAAGGGGGAGGTTTTTGGTGGATGAAGGCGCGAAACCTGGCCGGTTTCGCGCCTTCATCCACACCAGCCATTCACACATCCGGCCGGGCTGCCTATTATCAATCTTCAGCCAAAGGAATCATCTCTCTGGTGGGCGTTTTCTTTAGTCTTCTCTCGCTTGTTCCAGCTTATGGCTGGATTGTATTGGGACAGGTGCCTTCTTGAAGACCCTGTGTGTGGGTAGATGTTGTGGAGGACAACTCCCTCCTACCCTGGGGTGTGGTTGGTTGGTGTGGAGGAAGGCGAGGGACCGCGCCCCTCGCCTTCCTCCACGAAAAACCTATCCCCCCTTCCCGGTGACAGAGCCGGGGACAGGCAGCCCGGCCGCTATGGGTAGGGAGGCGCACCCCCATGGGGGCAGGTGGGGGAAGGGTGGGCAACCACCATGCCTTTGCGAGAACGTCCCCTCGGGCGCAGGTTGACGCCACCTTTGTAAGCTCTGTCCATGCGGGCAGATGGGTAGGCGAACAGCCCACCTCACACAGGCGCGATCCTTCCAGAGGCTGCTTGACGGCCTGGATGCATTAGATTATGATCTAAACATTCGATCATTGTCTAACGAGGAGCCATGACCACCCGCCTGACCTGGGATCAGGGAAGCGCCTACGATCTCTTCATCAGCCTGCACGTGCTGCACCACCCGGGCCGCTTCGGGCTGCGTCCCTCCTGGGCGGCGGGGGTGCGCTCTCGCCTGCCCGGCCAGCAGCGGGCATTTCTGGATGAGGCCCAGAGCTTCATGCCCGTGCCGCTGCACTGGCTGTTTCACCTGCCCGCCCGGCCCAAAGATTCGGCTGCCGCGCTGGCGGCGCTGGAGAAGATCGATCCAGCCGAACGGCTCGCGGCGCTGACCCTGGCGGTCTTCCAGGCCCCGGAGCTGGAGCCGCGGCTGCCGGAGGTCGCGAAGCGCGGCGCCTGGACCGATGCGGACCGGGAAATCGCCGCCAGGGCAATACCTCACCTGAACGGACCGGCCATCACCCGCCTGCTGGACGCCTGGAGCGATCCCGCGGCGTTCGGCGAGCGCTATCTGCAGGCGCTGCAGACCTACTGCGAGGTCTTCTTCGCCGAAGAGGAGGCGCGCATCCAGCCCGCGCTGGAGGAGGGCCTGGCACGCGCTCAGGCGCTGGCCCGCGATCTGCCCCTGCCTGAGCTGCTTGAAGAGCTTTCACACGGGGTGCAGTTTGACTGGCTGCCCGGGACGGAGGAACTGGCGCTGGTGCCTTCCTACTGGGCCGCGCCGCTCGTCTTCTACCACAACCTGGGGCCGGGACGCAGGCTGCTGCTGTTCGGCAGCCGCCCTGAAGAGCAGACCCTGGTGCCGGGGGAGCAGGTCCCGGCCGAACTGGTTACCGCCCTCAAGGCACTGGCCGACCCTACCCGGCTGCGCATCCTGCGCTACCTGGGGGAGGAGCCGCTCACGCCCAGCCAGCTGGCCCGCCGGCTGCGGCTGCGCGCTCCGACGGTGGTGCATCATCTCAACACGCTGCGACTGGCCGGGCTGGTGCAGATCCGCCTGACCGCCGAAGGCGAAAAGCGCTACGCCCTGCGCTCCGGGGCGGTCAACGCGGCCGCCCGGCGCCTGCAGGACTTACTGCGCACAGACGGCACGCAGCATTAATCATCGACGTTCGCGTCAGGAGTTATCCCTTGTCGATATTCCCTCCCTTTCGGCGCGTTGGAACCGTGCTGGCCACCTACGGTGACCGCCTGAGCGCTTTTTCGCCCAATGCCCGCCTGTATCTGGCCAATTTAATGGTAAGCGGGGCGGCCATGGGCGTTTACCGGCTGCTGTTTAACTTCTACGTGCTCAGCCTGGGTTATGACGAAGCCCTGCTGGGCACCCTGGTGACCGCATCCAGCCTGTCGGCCATGCTGGCCGCGCTGCCGATGGGTTATCTGGTCAACTACCTGGGCCGGCGGAACGCGCTGGTGCTGGGCGGCGCGCTGCTGGTGGCCGCCATTGGCGGGCAGGTGCTGGCGCCCTCCGCGGGTATGTTCATTGCCATGAACCTGCTGCTGGGATTGGCCCAGGCTCTTTCCGGGGTGACCATGGGGCCTTTCCTGATGGAAAACAGCAGCGAGAAGGAGCGCACCTATCTGTTCAGCTTCGCCTCCGGCTTTCAGATGGGCTCGGTCTCGGTGGGCAACTGGATCGGCGGGTACCTGCCGACCTGGATGGCCGGGCTGCAGGGCAGTGAGCCGACCAGCACGGCCGCCTACGGGCTTTCGCTGGGCGTGGTCACGCTGGTGGGCGCTGCGGCGCTGGTTCCGCTGCTGTTGATGCGCGCTCCGCGCGGACAGGCCAGCGAGGTGTCGCTGTTCGCACCTTTCGCCTATTTCAAGACCCAGCCGCGCCTGCTGGGGCGGCTGATCCTGCCCCTTTTGGCCACGTCGCTGGGGGCCGGCCTGATCATGCCCTTCATGAATGTGTTCTTCCGCCAGGTGCACCACCAGCCGGACCCGGCCATCGGCGCCATGTTCGCCTGGGGTTCTCTGGCCATGGGTATCGGGCTGATGCTGGCGCCGCCGCTGGCCGACCGCTTCGGAAAGGTCCAGTTTGTGGTGATCACCCAGGCGCTGTCCATCCCCTTCCTGGTGATGCTCGGCTATGCGCCCTGGTACCCGGCTGCCGCGCTGGCATATTACTTGCGGCTGGCGCTGATGAACATGAGCGGCCCGGTCTACCAGACCTTCGTCATGGAGAAAGTAGAGCCGTCGGCGCGGGGCACGGTGGCCAGCCTGGTGAGCATGACCAACAGCTTCGGCTGGGCCTTCAGCCCGACGATCAGCGGCTGGATTCAGGTCAACTGGGGCTTCGGCCCCGCCTTTGCCGGGACGATCGTGCTGTACGTGCTGTCCACGTATCTATACTGGCGGTATTTCTGGTACGCGGGAGCGAAGGAAACCCGCCGCAAGGGCAGTGCAACTTTTTCGCCGCAGCTGCATCCTAAGAAGTGACCACACAACTGACAACAGAGAGGTTCATGAACATGGAAATGGTGATCGATTTCCCTGGCGGCACGCGCGTGGATGCGCACTTTGGCCCCTACATCGTCGAAACCGACCAGCCGCCCGCGTCCGGCGGGGAAGGATCCGCACCGTCGCCCTTTGCGGTCTTCCTGGCTGCGATCGGCACCTGCGCCGGGTTTTACGTGCTCCGCTTCTGCCAGCAGCGCGGGCTGCCGGCGGACGACATCCGCATCGTCCAGCGCACGCACACCGATCCGGCCACCGGGCTGATCTCGGACATTGACCTGGAAATTCAGGTGCCGGAAAGCTTCCCGGCGAAGTATTACGATGCGCTGGTGCGCTCCGCCGAGCAGTGCAAGGTGAAGCGGCACCTGGAGAACCCGCCGCAGTTCCACATCACCACCACCGCCGTGGAAGCGGTGGGGTAATGGGAATTGAAATAAAGGCCGGCGTGCTCGCGCCGGCCTCTGTTCGTTAACCGCCGGCCACCGGCGGAAAGAAATCCAGGCTGTCCTCGGGCTGGAGGGGGGTGTTCCACCCGTCGGGCAGGGTGGAGACCTCCGCGCCGTTGAGCAGCGCGTAGACGTGGGCGTGCATCCGCCCGTCTTCATCCAGCCAGTGAGGCCGCAGGGCCGGGATGCGGGTCACGATTTCCTCTACTGCCTGCCGGGCGGTGCAGCCCGGGGGCAGCGGCAGATCGAGCTGTCGAGTTCCGGCGAGGGAACGGAAGGTGGCGTAAAAGCGTACCTGCACTGCAAGTCTCCTCGCCGCCAATTGTACCTCACTGCCGTGGGTTTTTCCTGGTGGAGCAGTCTCCCTACTGAGTCCGGGCCTGATCCATCCCGGCCCCGAGGGCGAGGCCCATTCCGGCGCCCAGCCCTGCGATGGCGATGTAGACGGCCTGTCCGGTTATGGAGAAAAGCACCACGCCGATCCCGCCGCCAAGCACCACGCCCATCATCATCCCCAGCACGGCGAAGCGCATCTTCTGATTCTTGACCATTGGAATCCCTCCTGTGAAGCGTGTTGTGATGGCCTGAGTGTACCAGCCGGGATCTCAGACGTCACCCGTCCCGGGGACGAATTGGCGGGTGGCCTCAGGACCACACCTGACCTGGCCGTGTGGTCAGTCCTGCCCGAACGAGGAGGGAACGATGATGGGCGTGCCGCCGGGAGCGGGGGTGAGCACCCGCAGGGGCACCTGGTAGGCTTCGCTCAGGCGCTCCGGGGTGAGCACTTCGGCCGGGGTTCCGCAGGCCGCCAGACGGCCGTCAACCAGCAGGGCGACCAGGTCGGCGTAGCGGGCCACCAGATTGAGGTCGTGCAGCACGGTCAGGGCGGTGCGGCGGGCGGTTCCGTTCTCGTGCACCAGGCCGCGCACCTGCCCGAGCAGGGCCAGCTGGTGCTGCAGGTCCAGGTGGGTGGTCGGCTCGTCCAGCAGCAGGAGCGGGGCGGATTGGGTCAGCGCGCGGGCCAGCAGCAGGCGCTGCTGCTCGCCGCCGGACAGCTCGCCCACCCTGCGCTCGGCCAGGTGCAGGGTGTTGGTGCGCTCCATCGCCTGGCGGGCCAGCTCCTCATCCCGGGCGGAGGTCTGCCCGAACCAGTTCAGGTGCGGGGTGCGGCCCATCAGCACCACCTCCCAGGCGGTGAAAGCCGGGGGCAGCTGGCGGGCCTGCGGCACCACCGCGATGCGCCGGGCGCGCTCCATGGAGGGGATCGAAGCCAGATCCTGCCCGTCGACCAGGATGCGGCCGGAGCGGGGCGCCAGCACGCCGGAGAGGGCACGGATCAGGGTGGATTTGCCGGCGCCGTTGGGACCGATAATGGCCATCAGGCGGCCGTCCGGCAGGTCGAAGCTCACCTCGCGCAGGGCGACGCGGCTTCCGTAGGCGACGGTCAGGTTCTCAACACGCAGCATAGGCTCACCAGTAGTTCTGCTGCCGCGAACGGCGCAGCACCCAGAGGAAGAACGGCGCACCCGCCAGGGCGGTGATCACTCCCACCGGAAGCTCCTGCGGGGCCAGCAGCACCCGGGCCAGCACATCGGCCAGCAGCAGCAGGGCGGCGCCGCTGAGGATGGAGATCGGCAGCAGCCGGCGGTAGTCCCCGCCCCAGACCAGGCGGGCCAGATGGGGGACGATCAGGCCGACAAAGCCGATCACCCCGGCGAAAGCCACCGCCGCGGCCGCGCAAAGCGAAGCCGCGGCGATGACGAACACGCGCACCCGGGTGACCGGCAGGCCCATCTGCGCGGCCTGCTCGTCGCCGAACTGAAGCACGTTCAGGCTGTAGCCGCTGGTCAGCAGGGCGCCCAGTCCCACCACCGCGTAGGGCAGCAGGGCCAGCACCGGCTGCCAGCCGGAGAGGGTGGACCCGCCCAGCATCCAGACCAGCGCGCGGCGCAGTTCGCCGGTGGCCTGCAGCATCAGGAACGAGGTCAGCGCGGTGGTGAAGGAGCTGACCGCCACGCCGGCCAGGATCAAATTGGTGGTGGGGACGGTCTTGCCCACCCGCGCCAGCAGGTATACCGCCAGCACCGTCAGCAGGCCGCCGGTGAAGGCCGCCAGCGGGACGAAGAACAGCGAGGTGGCGGAAAACAGCCCGCGCACGCCCATGGCCAGCACCGCGGCCAGCCCCGCCCCGGAGGCCACGCCGATCAGGTAGGGGTCGGCCAGCGGGTTGCGGAACAGGCCCTGGTAGGCCGTGCCGCTGCCGGCCAGGCAGGCTCCCACCAGGGCCATCAGCGCGGTGCGCGGCAGGCGCAGGCTGAACAGGATGGTGGAGAAGGCCTCCGAGGCGGCCGGCGCTGCGCCGACCAGGGCACGCCACACCTCAATGGGCGGGATGAACACGCTGCCGACCAGCACGCTCAGCACCAGGGCGATGACCAGCAGGGCCGTCGTCAGGCGGTAGGGGTGAGCGGTCAGGGGTGGGAGGGCTTTCAAGGCGGCGTTCCGGTTAGTTGAACAGGTCGGGGTGCAGCAGTTCAGCCAGCTGCTCGAGGGCATCCACCAGACGCGGGCCGGGGCGGCTGACCAGGTCGTCGTTGAAGGGCAACACCTGGCTGTTCTTCACCGCCGAGAGGTTCTCCCAGCCGGCTCGTTCGGCCACCGACTCCGGGGTGACCCCGTAGGTGGCGTCGCCCAGCAGGATGATGTCCGGGTCGCGGACCAGCAGCTCCTCCTGGCTGATCTGCACCCAGGACTGGTCCAGATCGGCGGCGATGTTCTGCCCGCCGGCCAGTTCGATCAGCATGGTGATGAAGGTGTCAGGCCCGGCCGTCCAGGGCTTGGATGGCTCGGAGCCGTCCAGCTCATAGAAGACCGAGGGGCGCTCTTCCACCTGTTCCACCTTCTCCAGCACCGCCGCGACCCGCCTGCGCAGCGAGTCGTTCAATGCCGCGGCATCTTCCTCGTGACCGGTCAGGCGGCCGGCGGTGTTCAGCATGGCGTAGAGGCCCTCCAGATCGTCCGGATTGGCCAGATAGAAGACGGTCAGACCCAGGCCTTCCAGCGCGGCGACCTGCTCGGGGGTGTTGATCTCGGCGGCCAGCACCAGGTCCGGCTCCAGCGCGGCGATATGTTCCAGGTTGTAATCGCCCATCGAGCCGCCGATCCGCGCCAGGTACTGGGCCTGTTCGGGGTAGTTGGTGAAGTCATCGACCCCGACCACCTGCTCTCCCGCGCCGACGGCGAAGAGGATTTCTGTGTTGGAGGGGGTGAGCGAGACGATCCGCTGTGCGGGGTTCTCCAGGCGGACGGTGCGGCCCAGGCCGTCGGTGAGCTCGATGGCGGTTTCGGTGGCGGCCGGGGGCCGGGTGGCGGCAGCCTGATTGGATGCGCAGGCGCTCAGCAGCAGGGTAAAAAGGACAAGAAGCAGGGGAAGGCGTTTCATCGGTGAAAGTACTCCATCGGGCAGGATTGGGTCGCGGGTAAGGTGGCCTGCCCAACGAAAACTCCCTGTCGAATGGGACAGGGAGGAGAACAGTCGAGCATGGCGCCGGGCGTCCAGCGCATCTGTCCACCTCCTTTCCGCGAGGTTGTGGTCAGCGCCGCTCAGGCGGGCGTCCTGGCTTCGGTCGGGATGACCGTTACAGTTGCGCGACAGCACCGGACTATACCGGTTTCGCCTTTGAGCCTGTCCATCCGGGGATCAGGCACCTGAGCGGTGTATGTGGTTGTTAGGTAGATTGTAGTCTGACGCTGCGCGGGCGTCAAGGAGAAAACTTGAAACATTTCTCCTTCGCTAAGGAGGTGGAGGGTGTCGTCCACCCATCCCCCCTACCCCCTTCCCATAGCGGCCGGGCTGCCTGTCCCCGGCTCCGTCACTGGGAAGGGGGGTCAGGGGGGATGGGCTGGCAGAACTCCCGGCCCGTGTCAGGAACACCCACCTCGTGAGTGCAGGGGGACACTCCCATGGTGACAGGGGGGATAGGTGGTTGGGCAACAACGCTCAGCTTCCCTCAGCAAAAAGAGGGCTTTCGATGGACGGAAGCCCTCTTTTTATCCACATACTCCTTACGGCTGCAGCTCCACCACTCTCCCCAGGAACAGCACCGTCCCGCTCGAGCGGTCGCGGATGGCGAAGATAAACGGCCGGTCCACCACCACTTCGGGCGGGTTGATCGGGGCGCCCTTGGCTCCGACGATCACCGCGGTCGCGGCGGCGGCTTCGGTTCCGGCCTCGTCCACGGCCACGAAGGCCTTGTGCAGCGCGTCCTGGATGAACAGCTCGTCCGTTCCGGTCATGCCGGAGAAGTCAGCGGCATCGCTGAAAGCCGTCTGCATGCCCAGCGCCTTCAGGTTCTCGGCCAGGGCAATCTCCGACTCAAACTCAAATTTGGGCATGGTCAGCCGCACGTCCCCGTAGGAGACCTCATCGAGCATGGCCATCAACCGGTCATAATCCAGCTCGCTTTCCACCCGGGAAAACTCACCTGCCGCCGGGACGATCAGGTCCATGACCAGGCTGCGGCTGACGTAGGGCAGCTCCACCACCTCCCAGCCGCCGCCGCTGGCGTAGCCAAAATTCGCCGACTGGCGCATCATGGGCACCTCGACCGGCTCGCCAACCAGCGGGTTGAAAGTCCCCGGTTCGGTGTTACCTTCGTAGAAGGGGAACAGCCAGGCGGCGTTGAAGTACACCGCATTGGCCAGCACCATGCGGGTCACCTCGTTGATGGCTCCCTGGGGGATCAGGTCCTCGATCTTCTGCTCGCTCTGCTCAGCGATCCAGTCATTGATCACCAGGCGGGCTGCCTCAGGATTGGACTGGAAGTCCACCACGCGCAGCCCGGCGCCGTAGTTCTCGGCCAGCAGGTCGAGAAATTCGGGCAGGAAGGCGTAGTCCTTCTGACCCCAGATGGAGTTGGCGATGCGCAGGGTGAAGGGAGTCTGCTCTGGGTCGGGCACTTCGGCAGCGTGCTCGGCCAGGGCCTGGTCGAGGGCGTTGAAGGCCGGGTGCAGATCCTCTTTGGGCAGGTCAAAATGCAGCACCTGGTTCATCTCCTCCAGGGTCTGCCCCTCCGCGCCGGCCTGGGTCATGGCCAGGGCCAATGAGATGCTGTAGGGGGAGAAGAACAGGTTGCCCTGCTCATCGGACAGCTGGCGGTACAGGTCCAGCGCGAAGCGGGTGTTGCCAGCGGCCAGCGCGGCCACCGCTTCCTCGCTCACCTGCGGGTCGGTGACCCGGGCTTTGTCTGATTTCACCGCGGCGGAAGACATTTCAGGCTCCGCGGGCTGGGTGTTCTGCGGTTCAGGCATGGCCGGCTCCGGTGTGGTGACAGGCGCGGGCGGCACGGCGCAGCCCGCCAGGGCGATCAGCGTCAGAAGGGCCAGGCCCTTCCAGAAAGGGTAACGTCTCATCCATAACCTCCTTGTGAAACCTGCCGGCAGGCGGCAGGGGCAGGTTTTCCCTGCTGCTGTCAGGACGAATCGCAGGCGAGAGAAGTTCCCTCAGTCTACTCCATCCGCCCCGGGTTTGCCAGTACCGTTCCACGGATCGTGCCAGAAAAAAAGAGCGCCCGAAAACGGGCGCCCTGTGCCGGGGCGAATATGTGAATCAGTGGACCTGCAGGCTGCCCTGCACAGGCTGCGGGCTGAGGTTATCGTAGATCACCCGGGTGATGCGGGATGCGTCCACGGTCCAGATGCGCACGCGCAGCAGGTCGGGGTTGCCGTCGGTCACCCACAGGCGGAAGTGGTAACCCTCCTGGCCGTCGAGCAGGCCGGTTCCCTGCAGGATAGCCGAGCTGTCCTGCGCCGCCAGCCACTGCATGGCGCTGCTGGTGAAGCTGGAACCGCTGTCCACGCTGAAGTCAAACCGGCCGCGCGGGATCAGGTCGCCCTTCTTGTAGGAGACGTTCAGGTTGAAGTGCGCCTTGCCGTCCCAGGCCGGGTCGCCAACCGCCGACTGGAACCACCCGCCGCCGGTGACGAAGTCAGTCTCCGGGTCAGGCGTCAGGTTCAGTCCGACCACCACCGGGTCGTGGTCCGATACGCGGTACATATCCGGGGCGTAGAGCGATTCCACCTGTCCGGCGGACTTGAAGTTGGTGTTGTAGTCCAGCACCGACGGCTCATCGGCGTTGATGTGGAACTCGGTCACCCCGCTGACTTGGGCCAGCGCGCTGGGCGAGGCCAGGGCGTGGTCCAGATAGCCCCACTGCCCGTCAAAGACGTAGGAGTAGGCCTCCGGACCAATGAAGGCCTCGATCAGATTCGTGTAGCCGGCGTTCTTGAGCACGGTGATGGGGTCTTCCATGGCGTAGGAGTTCAGATCACCCATGATCAGCACGTCCTGGTCGCCCACACCGGTCGGGTCGCTGGCCAGCCATTCCGCCAGCAGGCCCGCAGCGATGGTGCGCACCCCGGCGCAGTTGCCCTGCCCGTCACCGGCGTCTGGAGCGTCGCATTCCGAGCCTTTGGACTTGAGATGGTTGACCGCCACCACGAAGCGCCCGCCGTTCAGCCGGGATTCAAAGGCCTGGGCCAGGGCCGGGCGGTTGCGCGGTTCGCTGTCCCCGGCGTTGACGAACTCAACTGTGTTCAGCGCGGCCGTCTGGCCAATGGGCGTCACCGAAGCGGGCTTATACAGCATGCCGACCTTGATGGCGTCCGTACCCAGCGCGTTGACCTGCCCGGTCTCCGCGTCCACGTCGATGTAGGCGTAGGTGCCCGGGGCGGTGGCGGCGTTCAGCCGGTCGACCAGGTCCGCCAGGGCCGAATCGGGGCCGTAGCCGTCGTTCTCGATCTCGTTGACGCCGATCACATCCGCGTTCAGGGCCAGGATGGCGGCGACCGTCTTGGCGGCCTGGCGCTCGAACTCGAGCGCACCTTCCGCGCCGCGGCAGTCGTCCACTTCACCGCCAACTCCGAGTGTACAGCCTGAGAAGGTGTTGAAGTAGTTGAGCAGGTTCATGGCCGCCACCCGGACGTTTCCGCCCACATCCTCAACTTCGGTGGGGCGGGGGTTGGCCGGCTCGAAGTTGTACGTCCCGCCCAGCGCGTTGATCGGGCGCACGCGGTAGGCATTGCCGCTGGCAGAGTTACCGGACCAGGTGTAGGTCATCACGCCCGTCAAACCGGTGATGGTGTCCCCGCCGCGCAGGGTGTTTGAGGCCGAAAGCGGTTCACCCCCGCGGGCAAAGAGGATCGGGTCGGGGTTCTGGTTGTTCAGGTCGTCATCCAGGATGATACGGTTGAGGTTGTTTTCGGCCTGCAGGGCGGCGGCTTCAGCGCCCGGGGGAACCAGGTGGGTGGGCTGGAAAAGCCGCCCGCCGGAGGAGAGGGTCACCTGGCCAAAGCGGCCGAGCTGGAAATGCTCGGTGACGTAGAGAGTCTGCGGGAAGCGCACCAGCATGCCCTCAAACCGCTCCAGGTAGTCCGGGGAAGGCGCCGGCAGGGTCACGTCGACCGGTTCGACCATGCCTGTGCCGCAGAAGACGATCTCCGAAGCGGAGATCTGGGTCTGCTCCTGGAACTCGGCTGCAGTCCCGCTCACCCGGACCAGATCGCCCAGCTGGACTTCGTCGGCATTCCCGTTGAAAACGAAGATGCCGTCCGAAGTGGCCTCATCGCCGTCACCAGACGGGTCCTGCAGGTAGAAGCCGCGCAGCGTGGGGGAGGGGCCTTCGTAGTCGCCGATCACCACGCCAAAGGTAGTGACATCTCCGGTGATGGCTGCGACCGCGCCGCTGCCCTGGATTTCGTAGATCGGGGTGTAAGGAAGACTGCACACGTCAACCGGGGTGAAATTCACCACGTAGTCGGCTGCCATGTTGTGCAGCGGCTCGTCCTGATCGACCACCAGCTCGCTTTCCACGGTCAGCGTGCAGGGAACTCCGTTTGGCAGGTCGAAGGCCGGGTCCAGGATGTAAGTGGCCGGCCCGCCGCTCACGGCCAGTTCGACCGGCTCCGCCGGCTCGCCGCAGACCAGGCTGAAGGCCCCGTCACTCACGCTGACCGGCTCGCTGAAGGTGACGGTCAGGCTGCTGCTGGCGGGGAAGTCCTCAGCGCCGTCCGCCGGGACGGTCATCGTCACGGTGGGGGGCAGGTCCTCCACCGGGGTGGTGTCGATAGTATGCCAGCCCAGCCCGTCGAAGGTGTCGGTGGCAAAGCCGTCCCACTCGAGCGCCGGGTCGAAGTCGTCGTTCCCGTTCGGGTCACCTGCCTGGATGGTCGCTTTGCGCCGCAGAGTGTTATCGGCGGTGCTGGCCAGCCCGCTGCCCCATTCGCTGCCCGGGTCAACGCCGATCTGGCCAATCACGTCGATGATGGTGGTGCCTTTGCGCAGCACCACTGCGTCGTCGCCGTTGTACCAGCCGGCACTGTTGGTCTGGTCGGCCTGCGCCAGGATGGTGGCGTTGGCCTGGGCGTGCGCCAGGACGAACACGTCCCCATCGGCGAGCGTCCCGCTCAGGTTGATGGTCAGCCCGGCGGTCGCACTGCCGTTGAAGAACATCTGCACGTTGTAGCCCCCGGCGGCCAGGTCGATGTCGGCGCCGGTGCCGTTGTAGATTTCCAGGGCCTTGTTGTTGCTGGTGCCTTCGATGTATTCGGAGAAAAACAGTTCGGTCGGGGCGGCCTGGGCCGGAGCGGCCGTCAGCGGCAGCAGGCCCAGAACCAGCGCGATCACGAGGCTTACGCTAAACAATGGTAAGGTCACGCGTTTCATCGAGGTCTCCTGTTGTTACTCATTGTCTGAAAACGAGCGTTCAGGCTGGCGCGCAGCGCCTCACATCAATCCACCCTGGGCATCTTGTGCGCTATCACCTCCCTGCGTTGAAACAGGCGCGAGTCTTCGCGCCTTCTCTGCTGTTTTGTCCCCCACCGCTAAGCGTAAATGGATACCGTCAGACCTTCAAATCCATTATATAGAAAGTCAAGTATTTCGCGGCGGGAGAGGCCGGGGATAAAAAAACTCCGCCCGGCGAGGCGGGCGGAGGCAAAGTACAGGCAGGGGATGGATCAGCTGATCAACATCACCAGTTCATTGCGGCGGAAGGTTTTGACGGCCACACCCAGCAGCACCGCGTCCACCACCAGCAGCACGCCAATGGCCCCCAGCAGCAGGGTGCGCAGGTTCAGACCGGAAAGGCGGATCATCACGCGGCCGACCACGTCGGCGGGCAGCAGCTGAGAGGCCAACACGGGCAGGAAAATCAACGCCATGAGCACGATGGACACGCGCTGGTAAGCCTGGCGGGTGGTCTCTGAGCGCAGCGAGACCATCACGCCGATGACCGAGATGAGCAGCGTGGCCAGGAAGCTGAGCGACAGGACAATGAAGAAGGTTTCCAGGCTGTAGAAGATCAGCCCGCCTTCCGGGAAGGCCACGTTGATGGTCACCGCAGCCAGCAGGAACCCGGCTACGCCGATGCCCCAGGCGTACACCACGGCCGCGGCAATCTTGCCAAACAGGATGGTCTGGTCCGTAAGGCGGCTGGCCAGCAGGGTTTCCAGGGTGTGGCGCTCGCGCTCACCGGCGAAGGCGTCGGTCACCACACTCAGCGCCAGTAGAACGGGCAGCCAGGACCAGATCAGCGGGAGGAAGGGCTCGCTGAGCCACCCTCGCCCGGTCTGAATGGGCATGAACACGCCCAGCAGGCCCAGGTAGATCAGCGTGCTCCACAGGCCGCCGCGCATGTTGCCGCGGTTCAGGAAGACTTCACGCAGCTCCTTCCAGATCAGGGTACCGATATCCTGTATCATTGCTGTTCCTCCATCATGGTCAAGAAGACTTCCTCCAGGCTGGCTTTGCCCTTGCGGACTTCGTCCACCTGCACCCCGGCGGCGATGATTTCCTGCACCAGCGGGGCGGTGTCCACGCCATCACTCAGCGCGATGGTCAGGTGATGGTCGCGCAGCTCCAGCGAGCGCACTTCGGGACGGGCGCGCAGGCTGGCCAGCAGCATTTCGCTGAACCCGCGGCCGACCACCTCCAGCTGCGGGGAGCCGGCGCGCAGGCGCAGCTCGTCGGGTGAGCCGACCATCAGCACCTGCCCGGCGCGGATGACCGCCACCAGGTCGCACAGCTTTTCGGCTTCGGCCAGGTTATGGGTGGTCAGGAAGACCGTCAGGCCCTGCTCGTGGACCAGATTCTCCAGGTCCTCGCGAAGCGCGGCCGAGGCGACCGGGTCCAGACCGGCGGTAGGCTCGTCCAGGAAGACCAGGCGGGGCTGGTGCAGCAGGGCGCGCGCCACGGCCAGCTTCTGCTTCATACCGCGGCTCCAGGTGCCGACCACGTCGTGGCGGCGGTCCCACAGGTCCAGGTCGGTGAGCAGCTTTTGGATGCGCCGGTCGCGCTCCTCGGCCGAAAGATGCCAGACACGGCCGTAAAAGTGCAGGTTGTCCAGTGCCGTCAGCCGCTCGTACAGGCCGGTGTGCTCCAGCAGCGCGCCGCACTGCTCGCGCACCCTGTCGGGCTGGCTGGCGACGTCAAAGCCGAGCACCCGGGCGGAGCCGGCTGTGGGCTTGAGCAGTCCCAGCAGCAGGCGGATGGTGGTGGTTTTGCCTGAGCCGTTGGGCCCGAGGAAGCCGAACACCGTTCCGGCGGGGACTTCGAAGGTCATTCCGTCCACCGCCTTCAGCGATCCAAACTGGCGGGTCAGGTTGAGCGTTTGGATGGCCGTACCATTCATTCGTCAATCACTCCTTGGGCAGTTGCCGCATAAATTCCTTCAGCTGGCTGCGGTAGCGTTCAAATGCGGCGCGTCCTTCTGGCTGGATGCGCAGCAGGGTGAGCGGTACCTTGCCGCGGTAGGTTTTTTCGATCAGAATATACCCGGCTTCTTCCAGTTTGGACAGGTGAGCCGAGAGATTGCCTTTGGACAGTCCAGTTTCGTGTAACAGGTACAGGAAATCTACCTCCTCAGCGACGTACAGGATGGACATGATCATCAACCGGGCTGGCTCGTGGATCAGCCGGTCGATTTCAGCGAGGCTGCGCAGGGTTTCACTCATGCTGTGCCCCCGTTTCTCCCTGTGTTACAGGGAGCCATTTTCCGCCTCGACAGGTCGGGTGCTCGCCAGGTAACTGCGCAGGGTGACCGCGCCGGAGACCAGCATGCCCAGCCCGAACAGGAAGAACATGCTGGCCGAGGCCAGTTCAAAGGGGACCCAGAACGTCACCGCCAGCCCGCCGGCAAGGAGGAAAAGCGCCAGCAGGTAGAAGCGGAGCACGCCGAAATACCAGCCTAAGTAGGCCATCAACAGGCTGAAGAACAGCGAGGCGATGGCGGGCGTCCAGTCCTGCGGGAAGAGGTTGAACAGCAGCCCCATGGAAAAACCGACCAGCCCGCCGGCCAGCAGACCGGTGATCGCGCGGGTGATCCGGCGCCCGCGGGTGGGCCGGCGGTAGGCGACGTACCCGGTGCGCGGGTAGGTGATGCGCTCTTTCAGCTGCACGACCACGCGCCCGCTGAGCCAGATGCCAAGCAGGATCAGCGCCGGCTGCCCGATCCCCAGAACCCAGGCCCGGGCAGTCTCCGAGGTCAGCCGGGCGGTGATGGCGAAGAACGCCGCCAGCACCCAGAGAAACAAGCCGGTGACCATTTCGACCAGCCCGTCGACGTACCAGTAGCGGCGGGTGCGCTTTTCCAGATCCGAGAGAGGGTTGGGCGAGTTCATAATTGGGGCTTCCTTAATACCAGTTTGTATCGCAAACCTGTTTGTGATTAGTGTAGCACCTCTGCGCTCACCTGTCAAGAGATTGGGAAGGAAGTATCTCAAAATTGCGCCGGCAGGTTTTTCCTGCCGGCGCTGGCTTCCGCCGCGGGAGGCGGGTGGATCTATTCGACTTTATGGAGCGACCACAAACCAGACGTCATTCACCCCGTGGCCAGTGGTGTCGCCGGGCTGTTCGTCCTCCACCCAGTAATACAGGGGCGCTCCGTCATAGGTCACCAGCAGGCCGCCCTGGGCAAAGGG
>DGEO01000001.1:37590-50741 GCA_002385985.1 Anaerolineaceae bacterium UBA3924
AAGGGGATGGTGCCGATCAGGCTGTCGTCCACGCCTTCCCCGGCCTGGATCTGGTCTTCACTGTCGACCAGCAGCGGGGGCCAGGCTTCGAGACAGCCGCCGGTACAGTTGCTTACCCCGGGTTCGTCCATGGTGAAGTAGTAGAGGGTCATGCCCTCGCCGTCCACAAGGTAGTCGCCCAGTTCCGGGCTGTTGGCCACCTCCAGCACAACCTGGCCGGTCATGGCGCCTTCCGTGGCCTCCATGGTGCCTTCAACGCCCATGCCCGCGCCGGTAACGGTAAAGGGCGGGGAAATCATGGCGTTGTCCACCATGGCCGGGATATCCGCGCCGGGGAACTCATACACCCCGACCTCACCGGCGTCCACGTGGAGCATAGCGAAGAGCGTTTCAGTGGCTTCAGCCGGGTTCAGCTCCACAACCACGTCTGTATTCTCACCGTCCACGACCGGAGCGTAGCCGATCACCGGGCCGGGCGAACCGCCGTCATCGATGTGGATCACGATCCAGCCGGGCCCGTCCGAGACCACCCGGTCGATGGTCACCGAGCCGCTCTCAATGGACTGGTCGCTGACCACCACCTCCGGCCCGCCGCCGGTCACCGGCACCTCGGCGGTCTCCATGGCCTCGGTCGCCGCGGTGGTAGGTTCGGGCATCATGGTGTCGAGCGCGCCCGGAGCGGCCGTCTCCAGCGCGCCGGGAATATCTGTAACCAGCTCGGTCGCTTCACCGACCGGCGCACAGGCCGCCAGAAGCAAAGCCACCAGTAAGAGCAGTCCCATTCCAACTTTTTCGGATTTCCATCGAGCGATCATCGTTTTCCTCCTCTGATCGTACCAGGCTTAAATCACCCCTGTGTACGCATAGATACGCACGGGATCGCTAAATGGATTTATATTGTCCGATTTGGGAGCGGGGACTGGTTTACAGCTCGCCGGCCATAACCCTCGGGCCGGTGGGGCCGGGACTGCCGCCGGCCGGCTCGACGGTGATGCCGAAGCGCGGGTATTCGGCCAGCGGGCGCGGGGCTTCGATCACCAGCGCGCCGTAGCCGCCCGCATCCACCGAGAACACCCCGCCGCTGGCGCGCTCACCGTCCGGCTGAATCAGCCACAGCTGGTACTGGCGGTCTTCCGGCAGCGGCGGCAGGTCGTCGACCACCAGCGTGCCGGTGCTGCCGTCCGGGCTGATGATCATCAGGCCTCGGGCGTCCGGCGCGGCGGCGTCGCCCAGCAGGGTCACCGAGCGGAAGGTGGCTGGCTCCGGCTGGAGGGACTGCAGCAGCAGCGCGCCGCCCAGCGCCAGAGAGACCAGCAGCAGCACGGCGGCCAGCGACCAGGCCAGCCGCGCGGAGGAGAGCAGGGCCACCGGCCAGGAGGGGCGGGACGGCCGGACCTGCTCCATCACCGCCTGTCGAAGCCGTGCGGGCGGCTCGACGGCGGGGACGGCCTGCGCCAGGGCCGCCAGCGCATCCAGATAAGCGGTCAGCTCGGCCTGGCAGGTCGGGCAGGCGCGCACATGCTCCTCCACGCCCTGCCGTTCTTCGGGATTCAGGGCGTCGAGGGCGTAAGCAGGGAGTTGGTCCAGCACGTGTTCCTGATTCATGGTGTTTTTCTATGAATTGATACGCAAAATCCGCCGCTTTGGATGCATTTTCACTCGAGGGGTTAGCGCCGGTCCTCGCTGTGCTCCTCGGCAAGGAAGGCGCGCAGCTTGTGCAGCGCCAGCCGCACCCGCGTTTTGATGGTTCCCAGGGGCTGGTGGAGCAGGGCGGCGATCTCCTGCTGGCTCAGCCCGCGGAAGTAGGCCAGCGCCAGGGCGGTGCGCTGCTCGGGAGGGAGCGCGGCCAGCGCCTGGCGCACCTGCTCGCGGCTGGAGCTGTCCAGCACGAACGGCTCAAGACCGGCTCGTTCGGCCGTCAGGCTTTCCAGCCCGTCCAGGCTGATCCAGCTTCCCTCCGGGCGCACGTTCTGCCGACGCAGCATGTCGATGGCGCGGTTGCGGGCGATGCGGGAAAGCCAGGTGAGGACTCTGCCCGCCTCCGGCCGGTAGCTGCCGGCCTTGCGCCAGACCTGCAGGAAGACGTCCTGAGAGACCTCTTCGGATAACCCGGCGTCGTTGGTGATGGCCAGGGCCAGGCTGTACACCAGCCGGCCGTATCGGTCGTACAGCTCGGCCAGCGCTTCGGGTTCGGACCTGGCGATCCGTCGGATCAGGGTCTCGTCATCCATTTATTTGCCCCTCTTTGATTATACAGAAGGGAGGAGATGAGGGGCGCAGTCCGGGATGCCCGGGCGCGTCAGGGATATGGCTGCCGCCAGCGTATCCCCCTGGTTCACATTGGGGTCCATGCCTACTATCCTGGAAGTGGTCGCCAACCCATCCCCCCTTACCTCCCTTCCCATACACTTAGGAGTGGGCGGTAACCCCCATGACTGGCTGGAAAAGGGGCCACTCTCATGGGGCCAGGGGGGGATGGGAGGGTAAAGGCTCTCCGTGTATACTCCAAGAAATCCCTCACTGGCAGTGAGCCAAACCCCAAAATGCGGATCCGCCTCTGGCGGGGCCAGTTTCCAGTATAATGATACAAATGTTCCATCGCAGCAAAGGGGTATACCGTGCCCGTCAACTACCAGCAAGTCCAGCTTCAAATTAAAGAGATGGGTCAGAACGCTCCCCGGATGGCCCGGGACCTGCGCGAGCGGGCCGATACCGGCCGCGAGCTGCTTGCCGGCTTCGCCAAAGACCTGGATTACCTGCGCGGACTGCTTGAACAGGCCGCGGCGGACAACCCCGGCCTGCGCTGCGCCGCCCCGCGGGAGGAGCCGCTGGACTACGTGTTCAGCGCCCCGCCGTTCGGCGAACACCTGCCGGTGCTGCTGGCGGCGGACGGCTCGCAGGTGAACCCCAACCGCCACGACGCGGTCGAGTTTGGCCTGATCAATGTGGGCGTGTTCCGCATCTGCCCGGGACGGCCGCTGGCCCCCAGCGAGCAGGTGCGCACCACGCTGCTCTACGCGCAGGACCTGGACAGCGAGCAGGAGCGGCTGACCGAGGAGCTGGTGGCGCTCAAGCGCGACCTGACCGAGCGCAAGACCCTGGCCGACCTGGCCGCCCTGGAACCGCAGCCGGTGATCACCCTGACGGACGGCCCGCTGGAGTTGTTCCTGCAGTCCCGCGACGACCGCCGCCTTGACGAGCAGTTTGACCAGTACCTGGACGTGCTTGAGGAGCTTGCCGCGATGAACGTGGCCACCGCCGGGTATGTGGATAAGCCCAGCTCTGATCTGGTGGTGCGCCTGCTGGAGCTGGTGAAGCTGCGGGACCGTCCTTCGGCGGCCGGGCGGGAGCGGCCGCTGCGCGGGCTGACAGACGCGGCTCTGTTCGCCGATCTGCTCGGTCCGGGGCAGCGCTCGGCCGTTTTTACCATCCATTCGCGCACCTCGCAGCGCTTTGCCGAACGTCTGGGCGGAGCGCTGGAGCTGTGCTTCTTTTACCTCAACGTCGGCCGGCCGGATCATCCGTCGCTGGCCCGGGTGGAAATCCCCGAATGGGTGGCCCGCCAGCCGTACCTGCTGAACCTGCTGCACGCCGCGCTGGTCCAGCAGTGCGCTCAGATGGCCGGCGCAGCCTACCCGTATGCGCTGCACCGCGCCCACGAGGTGGCCCTGGTCACCATGACCGACAAGCGCCAGGTGGCTGGCCTGATCTGGGCCGAGCTGTGGAAAAACGGCGTGATTCCAGGGGACATGTCCAACAAGCAGTATCTCAAAGACCTGCCAGGACGAGGGAGACGTTCATCATGACCATGATCGAGATAGGGCGCCTGCTGCGCTCGAGCACCACTGCCTGTGTGATCGGCTGCCGCGTCTCGCAGCTGAACACCCCTGCCTTCGGGGGCATGGTCCGCATCCCACTGGGGGACGGGTACCAGGTCTACGGGCTGATCTACGATATTCGCATCGACGACGACGGGCTGGTGCGCCATCTGGTGACCGCCGAGGGCGTCAGCGAGGAGGTGCTGCTCGACAACCGGCTGAACCGCAACGTGCCGGTGGAGATCAGCGTGCTGTTCGTGGGCTATGAAATGGGCGGGCGCATCTCGCATCTGCTGCCGCCTCGCCCGCCGCTGACGCTGGACATGATCTACTCCTGCTCGGACGAGGAACTGTGCGCCTTCACCGGGGCCGGGCATTTCGGCTACTTCCGCCACGTGCTGCGGGCGGAGGACGTGCCCACCGGCGAGCTGCTGGCCGCCCATCTGAGCCAGGCGCACCGCGCCCAGTGCGCCGGGGGCAATCACTCCTGGGGCGTATCCGCCACCCAGGAGCTGATCACCCTGCTGCGCGACGATTATCCCACCCTGATGTCCGTGCTCGGCGCGCTTTCCGACGCCGGGCTGGCGCTCTAAGCGGAGGCCCCCATGCATGACAACAACCAACCCATCGGCTACGTGGTCTCTGGCAGCCTGAAGAACAACCTGCTGGTGCGCCTGACTGTACCGCCGCAGCAGGTGCAGGAAGGTTCCTTCGTGGTGGTCGAAGCGGGCGACTGGCAGTTTTACGGGCTGGTGACCGACCTGCAGCTGGGCGCCACCGACCCGCGTTTTGCCGACGAGCAGAGCGAGGCCCGCATGCCCGGCCGGCTGGCGTCGCTGCTGCACGGGCAGACGCTGTACACCAACCTGGTGGTGCTGCCCGCCCTGATGCTGGAGCGCGGCCCGGACCCGGCTTCGGCGGAATACCCCGCCTGGCGCGAATCCCATCCCCAGGACCCGCGGCCTGTTCCGGTCAAGACGGTGCCCTCGCACCACGCTCCGGTGCGGCTGGCCTCCGCCGGTGATGTGGCTGAGATCTTCGGCAGCCCCAACGAAGAGGGCATGTTCGAAGTGGGCCGCACCCGCGAACAGAATCACCCGCTGTGCATCAACCTGGACCGGCTGGTGCAGCGCTCCTCGGGCATTTTCGGCGCCACCGGCACGGGCAAGTCCTTCCTGACGCGCATCCTGCTGGCCGGGCTGATCAAGCACAACCGCACCTCGGTGCTGGTATTCGACATGCACAACGAGTACGCCTACGACGACATCGCCTCCGACACCAGGAAGCGGGTGTTCGGCCTGAAGAGCCTGTTCGGGGCGCAGGTGCAGGTGGCCGCACTGGGCCGCGGCGGCACCGTGCGCGGGCAGGCCCCCGACTTTCACCTGGAGATCGCCGAGTCGGACATCACCCCGGCGGATATCGAGCTGCTCACCCGCGAGCTGAACCTCAAGGAGACCACCCCGGCCACGCTGGAAGCGCTGGTGACCACCTTCGGCAGGAACTGGTTCCACGAGTTCAAGCACATGCGCTCCGGCGCGATGATCGAGACCGAGGACGGGAAGAAGGTTCCCGCACCCGATTCGGTGGCCGCCTGGGCCAACCATGCCGGGGTGAACGTAATGGCCGCCGAAGGCCTGCACAGCAAGCTCGGCCGGCTGTTCAACAAACCCTACATCGTCGAGAAGCCCGCCGCTGACACCGTTTCTGAGATCGTCCGGGCGCTGGCGGGCCGCAAGCATGTGGTGCTCTCCTTCGCCGACTACGAGAGCGACCTGGACTACCTCTTTGTGACCAACCTGCTCACCCGCCGCATCCGCGCCGCCTGGGAGGAGATGACCAACCAGCATCGCTCGCATCCCGAGCAGAACCCTGAGCCGCGGCCGCTGGTGATCGCCGTGGAAGAGGCCCACAAGCTGCTCAACCGCGAAATGGCTGCCCAGACCACCTTCTCGACCATCGCCCGCGAGATGCGCAAGTACTTCGTCACCCTGCTGATCATCGACCAGCGCCCCTCGCAGATCTACGACGAGGTGATGAGCCAGCTGGGCACGCGCATTTCCGGCTGGCTGGGCGATGACGCTGACATCGCCGCGGTGCTCTCAGGCCTGGCCGGGCGCGACGAGCTGCGCGGCATGCTGGCCCGGCTGCAGCCGAAAGAAGAGGTGCTGATCCTGGGGCAGGCGGTGCCCATGCCCATCATGGTGCGCTCGCGGCGCTACGACGAGCGCTTCCGCCAGGAGATCAGCGGCAGGCAGTTTTCGGCGGACGAGCTGATCCGCCAGCTGGGCTTCTAGCCCTGCGACGCAGCCCAGAAGAGCAGGGCGACGCCGATCCCCAGCAGAATGCCCGCGGCCACCTGGCGCGGGGTGTGGCCGAGCACCTCTTTCAGCCGGCGCTCCGAAATGGGGTGGCCCTGAATCAGTTCGTCGATGAGCAGATTGATGCGCTGGGCGTGGAACCCGGCCTGGCGGCGCACGCCGGTGGCGTCGTAGATTACCACCATGGCGGTGGCCATGGCCAGCGCAAAGAGCGGCGACTGGAAGCCGTAGTTCAATCCGATGGAGATGGTCACCCCGGTCATCAGCGCGGAGTGCGAGGAGGGCATGCCGCCGGGTGAAAACCACAGCGCCCAGTTCAGCCGCCGGGTTTCCAGATAAGAGATGGGCACCTTGAGGAACTGGGCGATGAGCCAGGCGGTCAGCGCGGCCGTCAGCGGCTGGTTGCTGGCGATCAAGAAGGGCAAATCCCGCAGCCCGGGGGCCAACCAGACAGGGCCGTCCACAGTCATGCTCCCGATCAATCCTCGTCTTCGTAGGTCAGGTCTTCGCCGGTCAGCTGGCGGATGCGCAGCTCGGCCTGCTCCAGCAGCTGGGCGCAGCGTCTGGCCAGGGCCTGGCCGCGCTCGAACAGCGCCAGCGATTCCTCCAGGGTCTTGCTGTCGGTTTCCAGCAGGCGGACGATTTCCTCCAGCTCGGCAAAGGCCTGTTCGTAGCTCAGTTCTTCCACAGCGGTGGGTTCCATGCGCTTCCTCTCAGGGATGGGGTTGGTCGGGGTGCGCGGCGGTCACCTGCGCGTCGAAAGCGCCTTCGGCCAGGCGCACATGCACGTCCTGCCCGGCCTGCAGCCCGGCGGAGGAGTGCAGCACCCGCCCGGCGGTATCGGTGACCACGGCGTAACCGCGCTGCAGCACGGCCAGCGGGTTGAGCGCCGCCCAGCGCCCGGCCAGCGCCTGACTGCGTGCCTGCCGCAGCGCCAGAATGTGCTTCTGGGCGCGCTTTGCGCGCTCGACCAGATCGTCCAGCCGCTGGCGGTCGTTTTCCACCCGGCGGAGCGGAGAGAGATGGTCGAGGCGGTAAGTGGCCTCGTCCAGGTCGCCGGTCAGCTGGTCCAGCCGGCTGCCGAAGGCCGCGGCCAGCGCGTCGATGGTCCCGGACAGCTCGCGGCGCAGGTCGTCGCGGTCCGGTGAGACGGCCACAGCCGCACCGGTGGGGGTCGGGGCGCGCAGGTCGGCGGCGAAGTCGCTCAGGGTAAAGTCGGTCTCATGCCCGATGCCGGTCACCACCGGGATGGGGCATTCGGCGATGGCGCGCACTACCCGCTCGTCGTTGAAGGCCCACAGGTCCTCCAGCGAGCCGCCGCCGCGGGCGAGAATGACCACATCCGGGTTCTGGCGGCACACCGCGCGCAGGGCGGCTGTGATGGTCAGCGGGGCGTTGTCGCCCTGCACCTGGGCCGGGGCGACGATCACCTCGCACAGGGGGTAGCGATCGCGCAGGATGTTGAGCATGTCCTGCAGGGCCGCGCCGGTGGGAGAGGTGACAATCCCCACCACCTTCGGGTGCGGCGGCAGGGGGCGTTTGCGCTCCGGGTCGAACAGGCCTTCCTGCTCCAGCCGGGCCTTCAGGCGCAGAAATTCCTGGTACAACCAGCCTTCGCCGGTCAGGCGCATGGAGTCCACGTACAGCTGGTACTGCCCGTCGCGCTCGTAGATGCTGATGCGCCCGTGGGCTTCCACGGCCATGCCGTTCTGCAGATTCCCGCGCAGCCGCTGGGCGGTGGAGCGCCAGATCACGCAGCGCAGCGAGGCACCTTCATCCTTGAGGGTGAAGTAGATGTGCCCCGAGGACGGGCGCGACAGGTTGGAAATTTCGCCCTGCACCCAGACGTCCTGCAGCAGCAGATCGCTTTCCAGCACCTGGCGCAAATACAGGGTCAGGTCGGAAACTCGCAGCGATATGGTCCGCAGGTAGGGAAGGAAGGAACGCTGTTCCATGTACCCTAGCATACCGTGACTGCCCGGGCGTGTCAACGCTGGCGGGGCGGGGGATGCGGGCGTATTCCCGGTCTGCGGCGGGCGTATTTGACCCCCGCCGGTTCGTCGCAGCGGTGCTACAATGAAGCAAGCCGGTATCCTGACGAAGGGTCTTTCAGCCGAATCATGAACTATCTCTGGTCTCCCTGGCGGATGAAATACATCCTCAAGCATGAGCCCCGGTCCGGGTGCATTTTCTGCAAGGCGCTGGAATGCGAAGATGGGCCGGAGAACCTGATTGTGCACCGCGGCGAGCGGGCCTTCATCATCCTCAACCGCTACCCGTACACCAGCGGGCACGCCATGGTGGTGCCTTATGCCCACCAGCCGTCCTACGAGCAGCTGGACCCGGAAACCCGCGCGGAGATGATGGAGCTGGTGACCCGCATCACCGGGGTGCTGCGCGCCCTGTACCAGCCGGAGGGCTTCAACATGGGGGCCAACATCGGCGCGGCGGCCGGGGCAGGCGTGGCCGGGCACGTGCATTTTCACATCGTGCCGCGCTGGGCCGGCGACACCAACTTCATGACCTCGCTTTCAAATACGCGCGTGCTGCCGGAGGGCCTGGAGGAGACCTACCGGCGCATTGCGGCCGCCTGGCTCGAGACGGAAGGGTAAGAAAACCCCCATCCGGCCGGATGGGGGTTTTTACGGCGGCTGGCTACTCGATGACCAGGGTATCCAGCAGGGCCCCATTAATCAGCACGTTGTAGCTGCCGGGCTCCAGTTCGCCCAGAGAGATTTCCTCGGCGAACTCGTCGATTACCTGCACGCACATCAGGCCCGGGTCCGGGGGATTGACCAGCAGGGTGACGTTGATATTGCCCTCCTCGTCCGGCTCGTTCACCGAGACGATCAGCTCGTGGCAGGGCGTCGGCAGGCTGCCGGAGATCAGCAGCACGGCCGGTTCCCCGGGCTGCTCCGGCGGGATGAGCAGCATTTCGTCCATATCCGCCGCGCCGATGGCCGGGCCGAAGATGCCGCCGGCCGGCCCGCCCGGAGTGATCCGGCCGGATTCAGGGGTTTCTTCCCCTTCCGCGGGAGTGGTTTCATCCGGCGCAGGGGTCTCGACTGGCGGCTCGGTAGCGGCCGGGGGCTGCGATTCCGGTTCGGTGGGGTGCACGGCGCAGGCCGAGAGCATCACGAGGATCATTATCCCGATCAGGGTCAGTCGTTTCATCTTTTTCTACCTCCTTCCAGGTGCTTTCGAGAGCGCCTGTGCAGTCTACAGACGCCGCAGAAGGCCGCCGGGTTCCCGCCAGGAAAAAAAGAGGGCGGTGCTGCCACCGCCCTCCAGCAGGTGAGAGGACACATCAGTCGCTGCCGACAAAGGGCAGGAAGATCTCAATTTCCGACGGCGGGAACACCGGCGTCCACTGGCCGAAGGTGACCTCGAGCAGCCGTGCCTGCCCGGTGCCCGGCTTGCCCATGTAGTCCACCAGGATCACACCTATGGGCTGGTTGGCTTCGTAGCCCTCCGGGTTGAGCAGGAACCCCAGCTCGGTGAACTCGTTGTGGGGCGTCAGGTTGGACGGCAGCCAGATGAACGGCGGGTTGGCGTAGTCGATGCTGACCCGGGCGGTGGCGTCCTCCTCGCCGTCATCGAAGGAGTCGAAGTCAAACCCGAAGGCCTGGAAGTCGAAGGTGGTCACCGGCGGTGTGGACGGGTCTCCGTCCGCGTTGCCCAGCCCGAACAGCAGGGCGGGCAGGTACCACTCCATGTACCCGGAGTTGTAGTCCGCCAGGATGGTGAAGGGGCTGGCGAAGTCGAGCGTCAGCACCGGGGCGTTGAGGTCGACGTACAGCAGCACCCAGACGTTGGTATCGTCAGTGCCGGCGAAGAACCCGGTGTTGGCGTTGAAGATCACATAGTCGTCCGCGCCGTCCTGGTCCACATCCAGGTACAGGTCGGTTTCGGCGAAGTAGGGCTGCAGTACGTGCACCGGCGCCCAGCTGCTGAAGCCGAACACGAGCAGGTCGCCGAACTCAGGATCGGCGCCCAGGTAGTCCACCCCGATCAGGCGGATGTCGGCGTTATCCCGGATGAAAACTTCGTTCACGTCATTGACGTAGGCTGGCAGCAGCCACAGCGAGGAGGGGATGGGGCCGGTCTGGCGCACAACCACGCCGCCCGAGGTGCCGGACGGGTCAACTGTCGGCCCGGCGATCACCTGCAGGTCGGTGTACGGCCGCGGGATGATGTAGAAGGGCACGCGCAGCACATCGTCCGGGTCGGCGGTGTTGGTCAGGGCGACGAAGCCGTAGTACTCCTCGATGAACGGCCAGCCCTCAGCGTTCGGGTCCAGCGGGTCGACCGTCTTGACGGCCGATGCGTTCAGGGTCAGGTTGACCGGCAGGGTGGCCACGCCGTATGCCGGCACGGTGACCGAGGCGGGAACCGCCAGGCTGGCGCCTGCCGTCTCGCTCGGGCCGCTGAAGCCGACGGAGGCGGTGTAGGTCTTGCTAAAGCCGGTCAGGTTGTAGACGTTCACCGTCTTCGTGGCGGTGTATGTCGGGCCGGGGATCTCGATCACACCCCAGCTCAGGCTGACCAGATCCTCGTCGCCGATGGCCAGCGTGTCAGCCTGCACGGCTGCCAGCGCGTCCACCAGCCCGGCGCCCATCAGCGGCATGGGATGGTCCAGATCCACGGCTGTGTTGATCATGGCGGCTTTGATCTGCTGCGCGGTCCAGTCGGGATGGGCCTCTTTCATCAGCGCGGCCACGCCGGCCACGTGCGGTGTGGCCATCGAGGTGCCCTGCATGCTGGTGCCGAGACTGCCGGTGCCGACGTCAGCGGCGAAGATGTTGGTGCCCGGGGCGGAGATCTCCGGCTTCAGGAAGGAGTCGTACCCGCGCGGGCCGCGGCCGGAGAAGCCGGCCATGGCGTTGTCCACCCCCGCGCTGACGGTAATGACCCGATCCGCATAGATGGTGACCGTCTGTCCGTGGGCCGCCGCGAGCGCCAGACCGCCGGTACGCCCGACAAAGACGGCCGGGATGTCCGCCTGATCGCCGACCATGGTGATCAGCTCGTCACCGCCGTCGGCGTGGTTGAAAATGATCGCGGCACTGGCGCCCAGCTCGCTGGCGACGGAGATTTTCTCTTCAAACGAGCACACGCCGCGCTGGATCAGGGCGATGCTGCCTGCCAGCTCATCGCCGCTCAGGTCTGGCGGCACGTCGGCGGCACACAGCGTGTCGGTTTCCATTCCGGGAATGTTTATGACGTGGAACAGCGGCCCGGTGACGTCTTCCGTCATCTCGGCGCCGGGGATGGACGGGTCAGCGTAGATCACCTGATCGCCGGCCGGGGTTTCGACGTAGGAGCCGGTCAGCTGGCTGCTGGTGGTCGCGCCGACCGAGATAGCGGCGTCCGCCGCGGCCGGGGAGCTGGTGATGTAGGAGCTGTCACCGGCGTTGCCGGAAGCCACCACAACCACCACGCCGATCTCAGACAGGTTGTTGACCGCCTCGATCTCCGGGTCAAGCGGGTCGGCGGGGCCGAAGTCAGCGCCGAGGGACATGTTAATCACATCCACATGGTCGCTGATGTCACCGTCACCGTCCGGGTCCATGGCCCACTCCAGCGCCAGCAGGGTGAGGGTGGTGGAGCCTTCCGCGCCGAAGACCTTGAGCGCGTACAGCAGCGCGTCCGGGGCCACGCCCTGACCCAGCAGGCTGTCAGGGACGGCGATGCCGGCCACGGTGGAGGCCACGTGAGTGCCGTGACCGTCCTCATCCAGCGGGTCGGGGTCGGGATCGGGGGTGTTGAGCGCCGGGTCGGGGGAGCTGGCGTCATAGTCGGTGCCGGCGAAGTCCCACCCGCCGATCACCTTGGCGCTGGGGAAGCCGTCTTCATCCTCCAGCACGGACGGGTCGTTATTCTCGTAGGCTTCCCGCGTTCCAGCTCCGCCAAAAGAGGCGTGCGTGTAGTCGATGCCGGTATCGATCACCGCCACGGTCACGCCCGCTCCGGTGAATCCGCCTTCCGGCAGGTTCCAGACGTCATCCGCATTGATCAGCGTGATGCTATGCTCAAGGCTGGCGGTGTGGATGGGCGCGCGGTGGACGGCCTTGACGCCGGGCATGGCGCGCAGGGCGGCCAGCTCACTGGCGGGCACGCGCACCTGAACGCCGTTGTACACTTTGGTCAGGCGGCCGATCAGCGTGCCCCCGGCGGCCTGCACGCGGTCAATCACCGCCTGCTGCCGGGCGGCCAGGGTTTCCTGGTAGGAGCGCTGCTCGGCGGCGCTCATCGTCCCCGCGCCGCGCTCGAGCAGGTGGCGCGCCAGGGGAGCCTGCTCGAACTGCACGATCACTTCCACCGTGCGGTCGGCGAACTGCCGCAGGGCGTTCGGCAGCGGCCCGCGATAGTTCACAAGGAACTCGTCCAGCGTGATGCCCTGCAGCTGGTTGTAGATCTCGTCCGGGATGCGCTCCAGCGGCCGGGGCGGCCGTTCAGCCTGCGCGGCCGCCAGGGTGGGCGCGGCCGCGAGCGAGCTGACCACCAGCCCGACCAGGATAAGCAGCGAGACGAACAGGTTGGTTTTTCCAGGCATGGTCTCCCTCCTATGGCGAACACATATGACGGATGATCCAATGCCCAACCATCGGCCGCCCGATGACAGGGTCGGGCCGGGCCGGTGTTGCTTATGGCGCCAGGCGAGGCGGGTCGATGGATATATGGTTGAGCGTGAACAAAAAGATTGAGCCTTCCGGTTCTATCAATTTCCCCACAGTCCGTACCTGTCAGTATAGGCACCACCGGGAAGGCTGTCAAGAATTATTTATAAAAGCAATCAAGGATAGGTCATAGCTTCAGGCCCGTTAAAGCTGTCAGGGGCGGTCATATGACCGCCCCTGCGCTGTTTGAGAAGGAAAAGGTTACTTGCCGATCTGCGGGAGGAAGGTCTCCTTCGCTGCGCTGACCACTTCGGCGCGCATTCCGAACGCGTTGTGGTGGTGCAGCAGAAGGATTTCGGGCAGCTGCTTCCATCCGCTGACGTCGTACTCCACCG
>DGEO01000001.1:50977-53342 GCA_002385985.1 Anaerolineaceae bacterium UBA3924
CGAACGTCGGCGTGTTCATGTTGACGGTGTAGACATCGGAGAAGTCGATGACACCATCCATGTCTCTAGCCCACGTGATTACATAGAAGTCGAAGATCCCGTCGTCATCAACGAACCCATTCAGGTCGACCGGCAGTGTCATTACGTTGCTGTTGAGCAAAGACGTGTTAACCAGCCCCTGCGGGAGCCCGTTGATATCCCAAATCGAGGTAATCTCTCCGGCATTCATGTCTAACAGAATGGCTACTTGCTCGTCTATGTACTCGTCAACCGTCAGAATGCCAAAGTCGTAGTTGAACAGGTTGTAGTCATCCACCCCGTCCTGATCGGTGTCGATATAGATATCGAAGATCACCTCGTTGGGGTTGTTCCACTGACCATAGGTGGCGAAACCGAAGGTCAGCAGCGGAGGAAGATAGGTTTCGCTGTATTTGTAATTGTGGTTGACACTCACACCGACGTACTGGATGTCGGCGTAACTGACCAGGGGATCAGCATCCTGCGGATCGGTACCCACCAGGTGCAGCGGGGTAACCACCGAGACATATTCAAACTCCTCCTCGTCCTCGCTGGTGTTGAAGCCGATGCCATCCAGGTCGATGTAAGCCAGGCCCTGCTCACCTCGCAGCCGGAAACCGTCCCAGGCAGCGTACATCTCAGAGGCCAGCTGCGGCGCGGCGTAGACCGGCAGGCGCTGGTACTCCTCGCCGTTGGCCAGGTGGATGTACCCGCCGATCTCGCCCATCCAGTAGCGGTAGCCGGTCATATCCAGGGTCGGGTCGTAGACGTCCTTCATGGCGTTCGCGTCAGCAGTGAGCTTGACGGAGAAGGTCGTCGAGCCGCCAGCAGGCACCACCAGCGGACCGGTCAGCGGGCTGCCGTTCGTGGCCGTCAGGGTGACTTCAACGCCCGGCATTTCCAGCACTGGCACATAAGAAGGCACCAGCGACAGCTGCTCGCCGGACTTGTTCACCACACGGATGGTCTTGCTGGCGGTGTAGGTGTCGGTGACCTCCGGCGCGCCGAAGGACACGCTAACCGCGTTCTTGTCATCCGCGTTGTAGAAGATGAAGTCCGCCTCAGCCGCGGCTTTTGCGTCCACACGGCCGGCGCCGATGCGCGAGACGTTGTACAGCAGGCCGCTCTGGTTGGCGTCCGCGTAGAGCGGGTGGGTGGCGGTGTTCATCACCAGCGCCTTTAGCTCTTCGACCGTCCAATCCGGGTGGATTTCAGCCATCAGGGCCATCACACCGGCCATGTGCGGGGCGGCCATCGAGGTGCCGTTGTACACGGCGGCCTGGTTGCCGGTGCCCACAGCCGTGGAGGCGATGGTCATGCCCGGAGCGGTGATGTCCGGCTTCAGGAAGGCGTCACCCCGGCGCGGGCCGCGCGAAGTGAAGTAAGCGATCATGTCTTCCTGAGCCAGGTTGTAGCTGGGAACCGTATCAATATACTCATTGGTGAAGGTCACCTCAACCAGGCCCTCCGCCAGGGCGGCCTTGAGCAGGTCGCCCACAACCGGGGTGGTGACCACGCCCGGAATCTCGGCAATGCCGGTGATGGCGAAGTCCAGCACGGGGCGCATATCGGCCATGATGTAGCCGGCCGCCCCGGCATCGTACAGGTTGCCGCCGCGGACTACAGAACCGCACTCGTTGGTGACCCCGTCTTCCAGGTACGTCCAGTCGATCAGGACCGCCTTGCCGGTGAAAGACCCGTCCGGATAAGACCTGCAGGCGCCGGGGTTATCCGGGACGACGTCGCCGGCGTAGACCAGCTCCAGGGTGACGGGCTCCTCCATTGCACCCCAGTTATAGGCGTAGGAGAGATCGGCAGGCAGGACGGTGCCGGCGATGGTCTCGTCTTCCGTGTTATCGGTGACGACGAAGCCGTCCATCATGTCCAGTGGGTCGATAGAGGCGGCCGTGCTGATGGCGCCGGTGGCCACGCCCGGCGAGCCGGTGACGAAGAAGGAATCACCTTCATTGCCCGCGGAGGTGACCACGATCACGCCGGCTTCCACGGCATTGTTCGCCGCCACAGCCGAGCTGTCCTCAACCGAGCCGTAGGGCGAGCCGAGCGACATGTTGATCACGTCCACATGGTCGCTGAAGTCACCGTCGTCGTTCGGGTCCATGGCCCATTCAATGGCCAGGTCGGTCAGGTCGGTCGAGCCTGAGCAGCCGAAGACCTTCAGCGCGTATAGCGAAACCGAAGGGGCCACGCCCGGACCAATGGTGAACTCATTCAGGTCGAGGCCGGGTTCGTAGGGACCTTCGTAGGTCAGGCCGTCTTTGGTCACACCGTAACCGCCGATGGTGCCGGCTACATGCGAGCCGTGCCCGTTGCAGTCCAGCGGGTCAGG
>DGEO01000027.1:0-26681 GCA_002385985.1 Anaerolineaceae bacterium UBA3924
ACCCGCTGGAGCTCAAGGGCGGCAACACCAATTGGAACGGCAACGTGATCAACAGCGATGACGCTTCCATCGTCGGCCAGCAGTATGGCACCGCCGGTGTGACGGAGGGCAAAGCCAATGGTGACGCCAACTTCTCCGGCAAGGTGGATATCTTCGACCTGGCCCTGGTTGGCGGCAACTACGGCCTGAACGGAAACGTTTACAACACCTGGATCCCGTAATCCGGGATAAACAGGCGGATGCGCGGGCAGTTTCCCGCGCATCCGCCGGACCTGATCTGTCTGCTTTGCCGGGCGGCGCGCCGCCCGGCACTTTTCCCCATCTTTGCGGTATTTTCACGAACCATGCACAGAAAGGTTTAGAGGCTTGAGAGGGTTGGTTCTCCGCATGGCGCTCCTCCTGCTTGCGCTGGCCGGTCTCCTGACCGGCGGCGTACCTGAGGTGCGGGCGCAGGCCGGCCCGGTACTGGCCGTGCTGCCGTCGGATGACGCGCTGGCGACCGGGCAGGTGTACACGGTCAGCCTGTACCTGACCGGCGGGGTGGAGGTCAACGCTTTTGATCTGATTGTCGAGTACGATGCGGAAGTCCTCGCGCTTAATACCTGGGAATACGGGGATTATCTCTCCAACCTGACCACTGTCATCAAGCCGGTAAACGAACCCGGCCTTTTCCATCTGGTAGTCACCCAGCTGGTCACGCCCCCGGTCAGCGGGGACGGGACGCTGCTGGAGCTGACCTTTGAAGGGCTGCAGCCCGGGCTTTCCTCGATCCGGATCACCAAAGCGGATTTTAACGGCAATAACGACCCGTGGCTGGAGGAGGGTCGCCTGCTCGTCCACACCGATCCATCCACCCTGCCGTCCTGCGTGCTGCGCGGGCGGATCGACCTGCAGGGCAGCGCCAGTTCGGCCGGCGTCCCGGTCCGCCTGGGCTACGGGCGGGCGCACTGGCTCGGCCCTTACGCGGCGATAACCGCAGCGGGGTCCGGGGATAACCTGACCATCCCCGGCGTGGCACCGGATACGTACCCTGTATACACGGCCATGCCGCGCTATCTTAACCTGCCGGGAAGCGAGATCACCCTCGGTTCAAACTGCGCGCCGCTGGCCCCGCTGATGCTGCTGGGCGGCAACGCCGTCTGGCAGGTGGAGGTGGACGGGGTGCTGGTCCTTGACGAAACCATCGACGCGGCGGACCTGGCGCTGGTGGAGGCGCAGTACCTGCAGTCCGGCGCCGGCCTGGACGGGGACGTGAACTTCTCCGGCCGGGTGGATATTTTCGACCTGGCGCTGGTGGCCGGCAACTACGGCCGCACCGCCGGCGAGAGTTATCACTTTAGTAAGCCGTGAGGTCAGGGAAATGGATTACAATTTTCTTAAGCATTTCCCGGGCAGCGAAAAACAGCAATCCATCACCCGGCGACATCACATGACCGCATCGAAGACCGCCGTATCCCTTCTCGCCCTGCTGTGCCTGGCGTTCGCTATGGTGACGCCAGGGAGCGGCCGCGTTCTCGCGCAAAGCGAGACATGGGTTCAGGTGGAGCCGGAGCAGGCCGCCGCCGAAGCCGGGCAGGCGGTCACCCTGAAGGTTCAGATCATCTCCGGGGTGCAGGTCAACGCCTTTGACCTGGCCCTGAGCTACGACCCCGCCGTCCTCTCCCTGGAGGGCTACAAGACGGGGGCGTTCTTATCCAACCTGGCCGAGGTCAAGAAGGAAGACCGGCCGGGGTATTTCCATCTGGTGGTCACCCAGCTGGCCACGCCCCCGGTCAGCGGGGACGGGACGCTGCTGGAGCTGACCTTCCGCGCCCTGGCGGAGGGCAGCACGACCGTGACGCTGGATTCGGTGCAGCTGGCCGGCTCTGGAGAGACACAGCAGCCCCTCCTGTGCGGTGGGCTGGTAACCGTGCTCCCGGCGGTGTCACCGGAACCGGCGAGCACAAAAACCAGCGCGCCGCCGGCGGCCACTCAGGTACCACCAACTGCCACACACCCGCCCACACAGGCCGTGACTGCCACGGTCACTTCCGCGCCGCCAGCGGTTACAGCAGCGCCGACTACCGCCGCGAATCCTACCGCGCTGCCCACCACCGCTCCGGCGTTCACACCAACGTCTGAGCCGGAATCCCTCCCGGAGACCGCCCGGCCCGCTCCCACAGATGAAGGCAGTGCGCCTGACGCCGAGTCTGAGCCGGAGCAGGCTGATCTACAGCCCGACCCGTCCGGCAGCAGCGTAATTGCGCTGCCGGTGGCCGGCGCCAGCATGGGGAGCGAGGCGGAGGAGCCGGAGGTTGTCGAACCGGCCGCGCCGCCAGAGCGGCCGGCGAGCAGCGTGATCCTGGAAGGCGCGCTGTGGGGCGTGCTCATCGCCTGCGTGCTGCTGACGCCAGTTTTATTGATCAGCCTGGCGCGGCGCCGCCGGCACACTGAGAAATGAGGTTCTCATCGATGAAGCTGAAATTATCGTCATTGTTCCTATTCCTGGCCGTTCTTTGCCTGATCGCCCTTCCCGGGCGGCAGGCTTTCGCTCAGGCCGCCGATACCGTTTATATCGGTGTGTTTTCGGACGTGGTCGTGGCTCCCGACGCGGTGGTGGAAGTGCCCATCGAGGTGAAGCAGGCAAAGGGCCTGTTCGCCGTGGACATTGAAATGACCTTCGATCCGGACATCGTCACCGTTCAGGATGCCGACCCGGACCGCCCGGGCGTGCAGCTGGGCCTGGGGGATTTCCTCGATCCCGGGCTGCTGCTCAACAACTCGGTCGACAACGAGACCGGCCGGATTCAGTTCATTATGTCGCAGGTCAACCCGAGCGAGCCAAAGGACGGCGACGGGGTGCTGCTGGTCCTCTACCTGCAGGGGAAGCGTGAAGGGGAGACGGAGCTGCGCATCACCAAACTGCAGGCTGCCGATAACCGGGGGCTGGAACTGCCTTCGGGCAAGGTGGAGGCCCGGGTGAACGTGGAAGCCGGCGCGCCAGCACCGGCCGCCACCTCGATCCCGGTGGTCAACCCCACGGCGGCCATCCTGCTGCCCACTCCGCAGGCGCAGCCCACGCAGACGCCCCCGCCCGGCCCGACGGCCACACTCTCTCGCATGCCCACCGCCGCGCCGACAGCCATTCCGACCGAGCCTCAGCCCGCCGCGTCCAAGCCGACTTCGGCTCTCGCGCAGGAGCAGCCGGTGGAGGAAAAGGCCCCGCTGGAGAACCCTGCCGCTGAACCGGTTGATGAGGGAGGGTTCTCCCTGCTGGAAAACTGGTGGATTGTCGCCGCCGCCGTGGCTGTGGCCAGCGGGCTGGCGATTTACGTGGTACGCAGCAAGTAACGTGTAATGATCATACCTATAAGGAGGTCTTTACCCATCATGTTGAAGATCTACCGAAGCCTGACCGGCCTGCTGATCGCCGGGATAATGCTCTTAAGCCATTTCAGCACGGCCGCCTCACAGGAGGGTACGCGGCTTGTCATCAGCTCTGATACTCAAACTGCCACCGCCTGTGAGCCGGTGGAAATCACCGTCCGGGTGGAAGATGTTGAGGATCTGACTGCCTATTCCCTCAAAGTGATCTACGCTGCAGACAGGCTGGAGATCCTTAGCGTAGAGAACGGTGGCTTCCTGGACGATGGCATCATTGAACCGACCAATGACTGGGAGTCCGAGCCCGGCGTAATCTACTTTGGCATGGCCCAGGTAAACAGCGTGGAGAATCCGCTGCAGCCCAAAGACGGCAGCGGGGATTTGATCCGCATCCAGGCCGTGGCGCTGGTGGAGGGCGAGACGATTTCTATCGAGGTTGACGCCGAGAACAGCTACCTGGTCAACTGGCCGCAGGTCATGCCGATCGAGTTCACCGCGGTTGCCGGTGAGCTGGAGACAGGCCCCTGTGAGGCGATCAACCTCTCCAGCCGGAGCATTGACGAAAACCTCCCGGCCGGGTCGGAGGTGGGCGCCTTCAGCATGGCGGTCGAGCCGTTGGCCGAGGCCTACACCTACACGCTGGTTGACACGGAGTTGTTCCCGGACAGCCAGTTCTTCCGCATCGAGGGCGACCGGCTGCTGAGCGACGCATCCTTCAACTATGAGGTAAAGGACGAGTACCAGATCAAGGTCCGCAGCGAGGACGGGGAAGGGCACAACTACGAGCGCGAGTTCACCATCCAGGTCAATGACGTCAACGACCCGCCGGTGATCCACAAATTCGGCGACATTTCCGCGAGTGAAGGCGTTCAGCTGGTGCTCAACTTCACCGCCGAGGACGAGGACCGCGAACCCGAACCGGATGAGCTGACCTTCTCGCTCCAGGGCGATGTGCCGGAGGGGGCCAGCATTACCTCCGGCGGCCGCTTCACCTGGACGCCCACCGAAGAACAGGGTCCGGGCGAATACACCTTCTCGGTGTGCGTCTCTGACGGCCAGGCCTCGGACTGCGCCGAGATCACCATCACGGTGAACGAGGTCAACAACGCGCCTGTGGCCACCCCGCAGTCGATCAAAACCGTTGAAGACACCCCGAAGGCCATTACCCTCATGGCCAGCGACCCCGAAGGGGATCCGCTGACCTATATCATCGTGGACCAGCCGGAGCACGGCATGCTGAGCGGCTCGGCGAATAACCGGGTGTGGGTGTACACGCCGGATGAGAACTACTACGGGCCGGACAGCTTTACCTTCAAGGTGAATGACGGCCAGCTGGATTCGGCGCCCGCCACCGTGACAATCACCGTCGACCCGGTCAACGACCCTCCGGTCGGTGCGCCGGATGCCTACAGCCTGGAGAGCGGCAAGGTGCTGACGGTGAACGCCCCGGGTGTGCTGGCCAATGACTCGGACGTGGATGGAGACACCCTCACCGCGGTCCTCGCGCAGGACCCCGCGCACGGCAAGCTGCAGCTCAATGCGGACGGCTCCTTCACCTACACTCCGAACGCCGGTTTTGCCGGTACTGACAGCTTCCAGTACCGGGCCAGCGACGGGACCGCCCAGTCCGAGCTGGTCAAGGTCACCCTGACGGTGACGAAGACCTGGTTCATGATTCGCCTGCCTATTGTGAGAAAGTAAAGACGCCGATACCGGTGAATGACTCCCGGCAGGGAGCAGCCCGGTAAGCGAGTCAACCTCAATCTTTAGCTCCACGCACCCCGCCAGTTTACCGGCGGGGTGCGTTTTTTCATCAGAAAGGGTGATTTGCATCTCCTCCGCTCATTTGATATGATCGTTAACAGATCAAAGTTATCGTTATAGCCCAGGGGGATAGAAGGAGATGGAGGAGTGATGTCTGCGCGAAGCAGGAAGAATGAACCGCGTGCCAGAAGAAGGAAACAGGAAAAGCCCGTCCTGCCGCCGGCCATGCTGGCTGTTGGCGCGCTGGTGATTGTTGTCATCGCAGCCATGGTGTTTCTGGCGAACAACCCGCCGGGCTCGGTGGGGGAGATCGAGGGGGTGATCGTGATTCCCGACCTGTCCCGCGGCCACACGCTGGAACCGGTCACCTACGAGCAGGTGCCCCCGGCCGGTGGCCCGCACAACCCGGTCTGGCAGAACTGCGGGGTGTATACCAGCCCGATTCCCAATGAAAACGCGGTTCACTCGCTGGAGCACGGGGTGGTCTGGATCACTTATGATCCCGACCTGCCGGCAGATCAGGTCGAGCGACTGCAGCAAATCACCCGCCGCAGCGGATACCGCCTGCTCAGCCCCTATCCGGACCTGCCGAGCCCCATCGTGGCCACCGCCTGGGGGTTTCAGCTGCATCTGGACAGTGCGGACGACCCTCGCCTGGATGATTTCATCCGCAAGTATGAGCAGGGTCCCACCACTCCCGAGCCGGGAGCGGTCTGCACCGGCGGGGTTGGCAGCCCGGCCTAGGAGGAATGCATGGACGCCACGTTGATCGAATCTCCTGATGAGACCCGCGCCGTCGTTCCCGGATGGGCCTGGCTGCTCTTGGCCGGGCTGATCCTGCTCACCGCCGCTGCCGGTTACTGGGCCGGGCGGCGCACTCCGGCCTGGCCGGGCGAAGGCTCGGTGGAGGTCGGGTTTGCCCGGGATATGATCACCCATCACGCTCAGGCGGTGGACATGGCCACGCTGATCCGCGACCGCTCGCACGATGAGGTCGTCCGCCAGATCGCGCTGGATATGGCGCTCACCCAGCAGGGGCAGATCGGGCAGATGCAGGCCTGGCTGAGCGTGTGGGGCGTGCCGCAGGCCAGCACCGGGCCGGCCATGGTCTGGATGGGGCATCCGGTCGAGGGGTTGATGCCAGGCATGGCCACGCCCGAGCAGCTCAATCACCTGCGCGAGCTGGAGGGAACCGAGGCCGATATTCTCTTCCTGCAGTTGATGATCGAGCACCACCGCAGCGGAGTGGACATGGCCCGGGCGGCGGTGGAGATGGCCGGTGAGCCGGAGGTGGTCCGGCTGGCCCGCTCCATGGTCGAGGCCCAGTCCTATGAAATTGAGCTGATGGAGACGCTGCTGGCTCAGAAGAACGCCAGCCCGATGGAGATGGAAGATGGGTCGCACGCCCATTAATCAGGGCAATCATCAATGGGTGAGGACAGCCGCCAGATCTGGCGGCTGTTTCTTTCAATCTATGCCCAATCCATCGCGGTGGGGCGGCGCGGCTGCCGCGTGCCCGGGCCGGCCTACTTCCCCCGCCTGGCCTGCCGCTGGATCGCCAGGCCGACCAGCCGGGAGACCACCATGGCGATGTAGCCGACGCCCGTCATCTGCTCGATCATCACCAGCACCCGCGCCGTGGTCGAGACCGGGTATACGTCGCTGATGCCCACCGAGGACAGGTTGGTGAAGCTGAGGAAGAGCAGCTCGATGAAGGGCAGGTTCTCACCGGGGCGAAGGACGCTGGTGTAGCTGCCCGGGTCCCAGATCTGGTTCACCTGGAAAAAGTAGGCGAAGGCCCATGCGATCAGGGTGAAGGTGGCCCCGATGGCGTACAGCTCGTCGGTGGTCACCTGATCGTCGTGCAGCATGTAGGCGATCAGGCTGCCTGCTGCGTATAGATAAAGCGCACCGTTGATCAGCGAGGACCAGACCAGTATGCCCGAAGTGTCCAGGAAGGCCGAAAGCAGAGAGAACACCACCGCCGGAACACTCAGTGCCCAGGCGATCCAGTTGATGGCCGGGCTGTGGTTGACCACCCAGACGATCAGGATCACCACCGCCACCCCGAACCCGTTGATCATCGCCTGTTCGTCGGGCAGCTCGTCAAAGATGGCGAAGGAGAACAGGATCAGGACCTGGGTGGCCAGCAGGAAGGCAGAGGGATGGAAATGAGATAAGAAGCGCTGGATCAGGGTGCGGGAGGAGGAGGTGTCCATTTCGTCCGGGGTAGAGTCTCGGGAATGGGCCAGGTAAAGAGGAATGGTTTTCAGCTAATTGTATTCCCCATTCCGGAATCCCGGGCGGGCGGATGATTCCACCTCTGCCGGCGGAAGAAGTATCTCCCCATTCAGGGAATAAAAAAATCCCGCCCCCCTGGGCGGGATTTCCTGATTGGCGTCGGTCTAGTAGCGGTAGTTCGATCCACCGCCGCGGCGGCTGCCGCCGAACGGCCGGCTGGGGCGCTCTTCGCGGGGACGGGCGGCGTTGACCGTCAGCGGACGGCCGCCCATATCCTTGCCGTTGAACAACTGGATGGCTTTGGCAGCTTCATCCTGGCTGGACATGGTGATAAAGCCGAAACCCTTCATTCTACCGGTCTCGCGATCGGTGATCAGGGCGATGTCGCTGACAGTGCCAGCCTCAGAAAACAGGGTGCGAAGTTCGCTTTCGGTCGTTTCGTAGGGCAGGTTGCCCACATACAGTTTTGCTTCCACAATACTCCTCAACTTTTGAACGGGCAGAAGGAGAAAAAAACAACCGCCTTCCTGAAACAGGAATGGCGGCTATCGGATCACCCTTCTGTAAACAAGACTCTAACAGTATAACACGTTTCCCTGGGTTGTAAAGGCCCGGGAAAGACCAATTTGGAGATTGCTCAGGCGTTGATGCCGGCCAGGAACTCATCCACCAGGCGGCAGAACTGCTCCGGGTGGTCCATGTTGGGCAGGTGGGCGGCGTTCTCGATGATCACCTTGCTGGCGAAGGGCAGCCGCTCGAGCATGTAATCCGCCGCGGCGTGCATGTAGTCGTTGTCCTGCGCGCCGACCACGATCAGCACCGGGACGCGGATCTCCTCCAGCCGTTCCGCCGCGTTGATCTCCGGGTGGCTCTTGCGCTTGCCCAGCTTCTTCGCGGCGTGCTCCATGGCGGTCCTGTTCATTTCCACCACCAGCCGGCGGGCATCGGGGTTCACCTGACGGGGTCCGCGGCCCGCGCCGTCGAACCAGGCCCGGGTTTCCAGTTCCGCGGCCAGGTCCAGGTCGCCCTCGCTGAAGGCTTTCTCGGCCGCCTCGTACAGTTCCTCGTCCTCCTCAGCCTCCAGCGCCAGGTTGTTGGGCGCTGACCCGACCAGGATCAGGGCGCGGACCCGGTAGAGGTTGGTCACGGCGAAATCCAGCGCCAGCCCGCCGCCCATCGAGCAGCCCATCAGGATGACCGGCCGGTTGATCTGCAGGTGCTCCAGCAGCCCGTTCAGGTCTTCCAGGTCACTGAACTCGCCCTCCACCGGCTCGCTGCGCCCGAAGCGGCGCATGTCGTAGCGGATGGCCTGGTAACGGCGGGCGTAGTAGGCGAACTCATGGTTCCACATGCGGCTGTCGGCCACGCCGGCGTGGATCATCACAAAGGGCGTGCCCTCACCGGCAGTTTCGTAGTAAATACGGCCGGAGCCGATGCCGGCGAACCCGCTTTTCACATCCGTCTGAGTCATCTCGTCCTCCCTGTTCATGACCATCGACAGTGGCTTTATTCTGGCACAGAATCCTGTGCCATGGAGCGAGCAGGGGGACTGTCAGACTTTCGCGGCTGCCCGTCCAGCCAGCGCGCCGCTGCTGAAGGCGTACTGCAGGTTGTACCCGCCGCAGGGGCCGACCACGTCGAGCGTCTCGCCGGTCAGGAACAGCCCCTCGACCCGCAGCGACTGCAGGGTGCGCGGGTCGACCTCGGTCACCGGCACCCCGCCGGCGGACACCTGGCAGTATTCAAATTCCCGGGTCCCTTTGACGGGCAGGCGGGTATCGGTCAAAAGGGCGGTCAGGCGCTTGAGGTCGCCGCCGCCCAGGTCCCTCAGGGGCAGGTGATCCGGCAGGCGGACCATGCGCAGGTAATGCGCGCTGACTTTGGGCGGGAAAAACGCGCCCAGGAAGACCTTTAGCGGCAGGTCGCTGGATCTTTTCGCAGAGAGCAGGCGGTCGTATTCTGCCTGCACCCGGGCCAGCAGGTTGAGCGACAGCTCCAGCCCAGGCCCGCCGTGGGCCGAGACCAGGTGGCTGAGGTCCATCACCGCCGGGCCGTTCAGGCCCCACTCGGTGAAGATCAGGTTGCCCACGGTGGAGCCCAGCCGGCGGGAGCCGTCCCAGAGGGTCACGCCCGCGTCCAGGCGCACGCCCTGCAGCGCGCGCAGGCTGCCCAGGTTGACCAGCAGCGGGGCCAGGGCCGGGCGGGAGGGCAGCACCGTGTGCCCCAGCTTCTCCAGGGCGGGGAAAAGTTCGCCGCGCGAGCCGAGCGACGGGTAGGCCGCGCCGCCCGCCGATACGATCACTTGCGTGAAAGAGAGGGTCTGGTCCCCATCCGGGCGGGAAATGCGCACGTGGAAGCCCGCTTTCCCCGGCCGCAGGGAGGTGACCTTTGCCCCGGTGATCAGGGTCACGCCGGCCCGCTGCATCGCGCTGGCGAAGGCCTCGACCACCGTGTGAGCGGAGTTGGAGAGGGGGTAGTACCAGCCGTCATCGGTGCAGTGCACCGGCACGCCGATTTCGGCCAGCATGGCCAGCAGGTCGTCGACGCCGAAGCAGTCGAGCAGAGTGCGCATCCAGCCCGGGTCGGCGCAGGCGTATTTCTCCGCGGCGGCGGCCCGGTTGGTGATGTTGCAGCGCCCGCTGCCGGTCACCAGCAGCTTGCGCCCGACCTGTTCGTTGCGCTCCAGCAGGGTCACGGGGGCCCCGTTCCAGGCCGCCTGGAGAGCAGCCATCATGCCGGAGGCCCCCGCGCCAATCACCGCGATGTCCATGCCCCCGATTATACCGGATGATCCGGGACGAGCCTGGCGGAAAATGAGGGGCCGGTACCGGTGGGTCAGGCCAGGCGCTCGCGGATGCGGGCGGCCATGGCCCGCGCCCGCTCCTCGGCCAGGCCGGTGTAGCCTTCCACGGCGAACAGCCCGCGCATCTCATCCGGGCTGAGCCAGCGGGTGACGCGCTCATCCGCCAGGGTCAGGTCAACCAGCGGGTTGGCCTCGCCGCGTCCCAGGGCTTCCCAGGCCTGCATGCTCAGCTGGCGCAGCACTTCGTGCATCTCCTGCCGGTCTGCGCCCTGCCGGGCGGCGGCCATGAGCACCCGTTCCACCGCCGCAAAGGGGCCGAAGCGCTCCAGATTCTGCCGGGCGCGGGCCGGGTTCACGCGCAGGCCGTTGATCACCCGCTGCAGGGCGAGCAGGATCTCGTCCACCGCCAGGAAGGTCTCGGGCAGCAGGCTGCGCCGGTTGGCGCTGTCGTCCAGAGTGCGCTCCAGCAGGGAGTGGGCGTAGTTGTGCCAGGCGGTCAGGGGAGCGGCGCTTACCGCCCGGGCCAGGGAATCGATCTTCTCCGCCTGGATGGGGTTGCGCTTGAAGGGCATGGCCGAAGAGCCGACCTGCTCGGCGCTGAACGGTTCACCCAGCTCGCCGATCACTTCGGACTGCAGCAGGCGCAGGTCGAAGGCGAACTTGTAAGCCGTTCCGGCCAGCCCGGCCAGCGCGCTGAGCAGGGTGTAGTCCTGCCGGCGCGAATAGGTCTGGGTGGCAACCGGGTAGAAGGGCAGTTCGAGTGCCTGGCTGATGCGCTCTTCCAGCCGGGCCTGTCCCTCCGTCCCGAAGAGCATGGTGTAGGAAGCGGCGCTGCCCACCGCGCCTTTGAAGCCCTTGCCTTTCAGCTCCTGCCTGGCACGCAGCAGGGTCTCATAATCCTCCAGCAGGTCCTGTGCAAAGCTGGCCAGGCGGTAGCCCAGGGTGGTCGGCTCGGCTGGCTGCAGGTGGGTGAAGGCCATCACCGGCATCCCGGCGAACTCCTCCACTTTACCGGCCAGCGCGAGCAGCAGCGCCTGCAGGCGGGGAAGCAGCAGGTCCAGCGACTGGCGGACCTGCAGGACTTCCGCGTTGTCCTTGATGTCCATCGAAGTGGCGCCCAGGTGCAGGATGCCGCCGCCAACCGGGCACTGCGCGGCGTAGACCTTCAGCTCGGCCATCAGGTCGTGCTGGATGCGGGCTTCCACCTCCAGCGCGCGGGGCAGATCGATCTCGTCCCGGTGGGCGATCAGGTCGTCCACCTGCTCGCAGGTGACCAGCCCGAACTCCGTCTGCGCCTCGGCCAGTGCCACCCAGAGCCTGCGCCACAGGCGGCGGCGGTTCTCTTCGCTCCAGATGCGGCGCATTTCGGGCGAGCCGTAGCGCCAGGAAAAGGGGCTTTGGTAGCTCTCCCCGGCTTTCATGCCGCTAGCTCCGCTCGATCAGCGCCGACCGCTCGGGGCCGACGGAGATGTACTTAACCGGCACACCGGCCTGCTCCTCGATAAAGCGGACGTAGTCCTGCGCGGCGGCAGGCAGCTCATCCCACGAGCGGCAGGCGCGCAGGTCTTCCTGCCAGCCGGGCAGGGTCTGGTAGACTGGTTCGCACTGCGCCAGCAGGCGGGAGTCGCCGGAAAAGTCCAGGGAGGACAGGGTCTGGCTGGCCCGGCGGTAGGCCGCGCACACCGGGATTTCATTCAGGCCGGAGAGCACGTCCAGCTTGGTGAGGAACAGCTCTGTCAGGCCGTTAATTTCGCGGGCGTACCTGAGCAGCACCAGGTCCAGCCAGCCCACGCGGCGCGGCCGGCCGGTGGTGGTGCCGTATTCGTCCCAGGTGTTGGCCCCGGTGCCGCGCAGGAAAAGGGCCATTTCCCCGTCCAGCTCGGTGGGGAAAGGTCCGGCGCCGACCCGGGTCTGGAAGGCCTTGACCACGCCAACCACCCGGCGGACGGGCTGCACGCCCAGCCCCAGCCCGCTGAACACACCGGCCGAGGTGGTGGTGGAAGAGGTGACGAACGGATAGGTGCCCTGTTCCACGTCGAGCAGGGTGCCCTGTGCGCCTTCGGCCAGCACCGTCTGCCCGGCGTCCAGCGCCGCCTGCACCCGCGGGCCGCTGCGGCGGAGGAACGGGCGCATCAGCGCGGCGTAAGCCATGAACTCTTCGATCATGGCGTCCACGTCCAGGCCGGGCTGTTGATACAGTCCGGTGATCAGCCGGTTGGCTTCTTCAAAATGCTCTCTCACACGCCCGGCGAAGTGATCCGGGTCCAGCGCTTCGCCTGCGCGCAGGCCGCGGCGGGCGGCTTTGTCCACATAGGCCGGGCCGATGCCGCGGCCGGTGGTGCCGATCTGGCCCTTTCCTTTGGCGGCCTCCTGGGCGCGGTCGAGCAGGCGGTGCGCCGGGGTGATCAGCTGCACCGCGTCAGAGATCCACAGCCGGTCGGGGTTGATCTCTACCCCGGCGGCGCGCAGCATCTCCATCTCCTCGGACAGCGTCTGCGGGTTGAGCACCATGCCGCTGCCCAGCACCGCAGTGGTGTGAGGGTGAATGATGCCGGAGGGAATCAGGTGCAGTTTGTAGGTCTGCCTGCCCACGATCACGGTGTGCCCGGCGTTGTCGCCGCCGTTGTAGCGGGCCACCAGGTGCGAGTCCCGCGACAGAAGGTCCACCACCCGGCCTTTGCCTTCATCACCCCACTGGGTGCCGATGACAATATCCAGCGGCATGGCTAATCCTCGCCTTTCTTCAAGTCAATGGACGCAATGTAGGGCAGGTTGCGCCCCTTCTCATCATAATCTAAACCATAGCCGACCACAAAGTAATCCGGGATGGAGAAGCCCAGGTAGTCGATGGGAATGTCGACCTTGTGGCGCTCGGGTTTGTCCAGCAGGGCGCAGATCTTCAGGCTGCGCGGCTCGCGGTCGAGCAGCAGCTTGCGGATGGTGCGCAGGGTGAAGCCCGAATCGACGATGTCATCGATCAGGATCACGTCCCAGCCGCGGATGTTGGTTTTGTGGTCTGAATCGATGCGCACAAAGCCGCTGGACTGGGATTTGCTGTAAGAAGAAACCGACATGAAGTCCATGGTGATGGGCCTGCGGATCTCCCGCATCAGGTCGGTGAGAAAGACCACGCTACCGCGCAGCAGCCCCAACAGCAGCAGGCGGTCGGAGTCCTGGAAATCCCGGGTGATTTGCTCGCCCAGCGCCTGGACGCGGGTGCGAATGTCGGTTTCCGGGATGATGACGCGGTCAATAAAGCTGTATGGGAATTCTCGAACAGCGCCCATAAGGCTTCGAAGTCCTCCAAGATCAAATGCAAATAGTCGGTGAACCAGCAGATTATAACAGGGTTGGCGCGTGCTGACCGGAAAAGTTGTCCGGTCAAATTTCGGCCGGGGCTTGCCTCCTGGCTCGTTTGTTCACGTACATTGCCCGGTCGGCCATGTTGATTAACTCCTCCAGCGGGATGGGCCGGTCCAGCGAGGTGCGCGCCACCCCGCAGCTGATTGTCAGGGGGTATTCACGCCTGGAGCGGGCGTTGAAGTCCGCGAACTGCTCGTCGAAGCGGTCTATCAGCTGCTGCGCCCCGTCCTCGCGGGATTCCATCATCAGGACGATGAACTCGTCGCCGCCGAAGCGGGCCAGCACGTCTGATGCGCGGCAGGTGGAGCGCAGCAGCCGGGCGGCATCGGCCAGCGCCCGGTCGCCTTCCGTGTGACCGTAGTTGTCGTTGATCGTTTTCAACCCGTCCAGGTCGATGAAGATCACCGCTGCCTGCAGGCTCATGCGGTCTGCCATCTGCAGCGCCTGACCGGCGAGCACGTTGAACCCGCGGCGGTTGTGCAGGCCGGTCAGCTCATCCACCAGCGTAAGTTCGCGCAGCCGGGCTTCCATCCGCTTGAGGTCGGTGATGTCGTGCATCACAATCAGCAGGCCAATGACGCCGTTGTTCCGGTCCTTCAGCGGGGTGAGGCTGAGATCGTAGAAATGGGCTGCGCCGTCCGGCCCGCGCTGGATATCGCGCTTCAGGGGAAGCGGTTCCTCCGGCGCCTGGCAGGCTTCGGCGAGCTCTGTCCAACTGCTGAAGGCCTCGTCTGCCTGGCTGCCGATGGGCGGCTGCGGCCAGCCCATCATCCGGCAGGCTTCCGGATTGGCGTCCACCAGGCGGGCGCGGTCGTCGAGCACAAAGACGCTGTCGCCCAGCCGCTCGATCAGCGCATCCCGGGCGACAGGGGCCAGGTCAAGCAGGCGGTAGTGGAAGGCGGCCCGCCCGATGATAATACCCCAGACAGGAAACACCAGCGCGTTCCAGTCCAGATACTTCAGGCCGGGGAAGAGCTGGATGCCGGCCATGTACAGCAGGAATACGATTACCGGCGGCAGGGCGCTGGCGATGATCAGATTGGCCTGATTGCGGTACAGCGTGAGGGCGTTTGCCCGCCACTTCCACAACAGGATGATCCCCAGGCTGACCGGCAGCAGATGATACAGCGCCAGCGGATAAATCTGCCCGCGGGTAAAGCCCAGCATGGGCACCGGGCCAGAGGTATCGACCCAGACATCCTGGTACACCAGGTGCAGGCGGTCATCCAGAAGCTTGATCACCGTCAGCACGGCCGGGACCAGGAACAGCAGCAGGACATTCCGCCGGGTCAGATAGCGATCCCATCCGGTGTACTGCACTGCGAAGAGCAGGAACAGGGTCGGGTAGGTGGCGATTCCGAAGAACGCAGCCTTGTTCCAGAACAGCATGAGCGGAAGGCTGGTGCTGGCCAGCTCGAGGCTGTATCCCATCACATAGACAGCGATGGAAATCATAAATATGGAGAACAATCGCGATTCCCGAGGCGCGCGGTGCCCCCAGGTGTAAATGGCGAAAACAGTGACGCAGGCGCCGAGCAGGAATCCCGTGAGCGATAGGAGGTTGGGCTGCATCTTATCCAGCTCGCTGGTGTATTTCCAGATGAAAAAACTATCCGCCAGCCAGATTTAGGCTGGCGGGATTGGAAGGTAATCGGAACTGCCTTCGTCTGGCAGGACCTGGCAATCCCACTAAGTTTACCAAGTCTGCCAAGGATTTCACCCGGCGGAGAGGTGAGCTTGCAGAAATGCAAACTCACCGCCGGCGGATCAACCGCCCTGCCCGCGGTTCCAGGAGCCGATTTCGATCAGATTGCCCTCCGGGTCAGCGACCATGGAGGAGTACAGTCCCCAGGGCTCCATCCGCGGGGCGTAGACCGGCCGCGCGCCGGCAGCGGTCAGGCGGGCGTAGACGCTGTCCACGTCGGCGGAGGTGGGCAGGTCGATGGCCAGCTCGAAGGTGCCGTTCAACCCGGAGGGATAAGTTGGGGACTGCCCCAGCAGATCGGCCAGCTGCGCGCGCTCGTACATGGAAAAACGCACGCCCTCGTTCTTGAACTCTGCGTACGGACCCTTCCCGTCCCAGTCGATCTCAAACCCGAGCTCGTCCCGGTAAAAAGCGACCATGCGCTGAAGGTCGTTCACAAAGATGCCGATCATGTCAATTCGAGTGCCCATGAACCTCTCCTCCTGTATCTGTCCTGTGAGTGATTCGTTAATGGTACCTGCATCCTGAAGAAGCAAGTCCGGGCGGACGCTGGAGAAAAAACCCGCGCCTTATGCGCGGGCTGTGGAGTGACGGATTGTATACGGGGGATTTACAGCTTCGGGAAAATGGCTCCAGTTTCCTGCATGTAGCGGCGGTACTGCTCGCCAAAGTGCTCGAGCATCATCTGCTCTTCGGCGCGCACCCGCAGCAGGTAGAAAGGGATGAACAGCAGCAAATTCGCCGGGCCGGCGATCCAGTTCCACAGCAGCAGCGGCTGGGCGAGCACCCACAGCCACTGGCTGGCGTACATGGGGTGGCGGATGCAGCGGTAGATGCCGGAGGTGACCAGCTGGTGCCCGGGGTGGATTTCCAGCGTGGGCGACCAGTTGGTCGACAGGTCCCGGTGAGAGAGCCAGAACAGCCACACCGCGCCGGCCAGCAGGACCACCCCGGCCCAGCCGGCCGGGACAGGCAGGCGGTAATCGGCGAAATCCACCCAGGGGGTCAGGGAGTAGACCAGCGGTAAGAAAAACATGGCCGCAGACAGCAGGTTCAGCAGCGCGACTTCGGTACGCGACGCCCACCGGTCGACGGTCTGTGTCTGCCGGCGCGCCCTGTGCACCGGCACGCGGATGGCCACCTCGACCGCCAGGCCCAGCCAGTAAACGACGGTGAATATGCTCATCACTCCTCGCGAAAGCGCACCGGCGGGGTCTATTTAAGCACCGGCTGGCAGGTCGGGCAGAAGTAGATGCTGCCGCCCAAAAAGCTCTGTTTCTGGATGGTGCTGCCGCATTCAGCGCAGGGCTGGCCCGCGGTGTTCTTGCTCATGCGAGTCCGGTAACCGCCGGGCTGGCCGTACAGGTCTGCTTCCGTATCCCGGCCGCCGCAGTCAGCCATCTCTTGCAGCGTAGCGCAAATGGACTGGTACAGCTGTTCCCTGGCCTGCCCGTCGAGCGTCGAGACGGGGGATTTCGGGTGCAGCCTTGCCCGGAAGAGAATATCCTGCAGCGTGCCGTTGCCCAGGCCAGGAATGCGCTGCTGCGTGGCCAGAAAAGCCTTCAGTGACAGTTTTTCCAGCTCCGGCTGGAAGAGAGACAAAAAGTATTCCGGGGTGAAGTCCGCGCTGAGCGGGGACGGCTTTTCCCGGGCAACCTGCACGTAGGGATTGCTGCTGGCGCCGTCCTCATCGCACCACAGGCCGCCGTACATGGAGATGGAAGCGCTGAGCGCGGAGCCGTCCTCGAACTCGATCAGCAGCTGGTGCTTTTTCGGCCAGCCTTCCGGGCCGGGATGGAAGCGCAGGTTGATTCCTTCGGCGAACACCAGCACCAGGCCGCTTGCCAGAATTTCGACTTTCCCGCCGAATGCGCGGGCTTTGCCGATTACCCTGCCGGGCAGGATATCCGAATAACCGGCCGGGTCGCCGGAATACCAGGCGAATTTATGCGGGTGTTGACCGGCGGTCGCTCTGAGGACAGTCTTTCCGCGGACAGAGTCGCTGAGCTGCCGCGCGAGCACAGCTGCTTCGGGGATTTCAATCATGAGGTTGTCCTTATTGATTAGTTGAGGGACTGCTGCAGTTGGAGGTAGGTATTGTTACAACAATTATAAATCCCGCCGGTCCGCCGGCGGGATTTTCAGGCGAAATAAGGCGCTCCGAGCCGCTCCATCTCCTCCACGGTGAGGACGATGTCCGCCGCGGCCAGGTTTTCGGCCTGGTGCTGCGGGTTGGAGGACATGGGGATGGTGATTACCCGCGGCTGGGTGGCCAGCCAGGCCAGCGCGGCCTGATGGGGTGTGATTCCACGCTCGCGGGCGATGGCCTGCAGCCCGGGGTGCTTCTGGAGGTTGCGCGGCTTGACCGGGGAATAGGCGGTCAGGAGGATGTCGTTCTGCTGGCAGAACGCCAGCACGCCGTTATCCACGTAGGTGCGGTCGTAGATGTTGTAGGGCACCTGATTGGTCAGCAGCGGGGTCTCGGACAGCTCCGCCGCCTGCCGGAGCAGCCGCAGTTTGAAGTTGCTCACCCCCAGATGGCGGACCAGCCCGGCGCGTACCAGCCCGTTGAGGGCTTCGAAGCTCTCCTCCAGACGCATGCCCATGCGCGGCCAGTGGATCAGGTACAGGTCGAGATAGTCCATGCCCAGCCGGCGCAGGCTGCCTTCGCAAGAGCGGCGGATTTCGTCCGGCGTCAGGTGATCCGGGGAGACTTTGGAGGTGATGAACAACTTTTCCCGGTCCACGCCTGCCTCGCGGATGGCCTGGCCGAGCAGCTCCTCGCAGTGACCGCCGGCGTAGATTTCGGCGGTGTCGAAGTGGGTGTAGCCCAGCTCCAGCGCGGAGCGCAGCGCGGCCAGAGAGCGCTCGTCGCCGGCGAGGCCGGGGCTGTAGTCCCCGCCGATGCGCCAGGTGCCGAAGCCAATTTTGGGGATTTGCAGGCCGTGCAGGGTTTCGAAGCGCATGTAAAGATTATAGCATTCCGCTCGAGAGGACGGGGGCTGCAGGGTTGACCTGCGTCAGCCCCGGCCCGGGATGGTGTAGCGCAGCATCATCACGCCGGAGGAGAAGCGGTGGGCATCCACCAGCCGCAGGTCGACCTGCCCGGCCTCCGGGAGAAACATGGGCAGGCCAGCTCCGAGGATTACCGGGTGCAGATACATGCGCACCTCATCAACCAGCCCCAGCCGCAGGAAGCTGGCGGCCAGGGTCGGCCCGCCGATGCTCATATCCCCGCCGGGCAGGGCTTTGAGCCGCCGGATTTCGTCCGCGTCGATCTCCCGCACCAGCTCCGCGTTCCAGCCCACCTCCGGCAGAGTCCGGGAGAAGACCAACCTATTCTGTGCCCGCCAGATCTGCGCGTACTCGACTTCTTCGGGCGAAGCGTCCGGGTTGGCGTCGGCCGCCGGCCAGTAGGCGGACATCAGCTCGTACATACCGCGCCCGTACAGGGCCAGTTCGATGCCGCGTTCCATTTCGTTGAAATGCCGGTGAAGCTCGGCATCGATCAGCCCCCAGGACAGGTCACCATCCGGGCCGGCAGCATAGCCGTCCAGGGATGCCGACAGGGCGTAGATTAGCTTTCGCATACCATCCTCCGCGGACCGGGGCGGAATCTCGGAATAAGGCTGCCGCCTGAACTGGCTCACACGCCCCGCCTGGATGACCATTATGACCGATTTCTACGCGAGCGGGTATCAAAAAGCCCCGTCCAACGGGGCCTTGAAGAGAGGTTATGGGGAAAGGGCGGCGCCGGCAGCTGGCTGTCGATATCTAGTAGCGGAATCCCTTGATCTCCGGGTGCTCGATGAGCCTGCGCACCAGCTTTGCGTGGCTTTCCGGGGAGCCGGTGATGTTCCAGCTGCAGGTCAGCTCGTCACCGGATCTGGTGTGCGAGTGATACTGGATGTGCAGCCCGGTCTCGGCCACGGTGCGCTCCAGGGCGGCCAGCTGGTCCAGGTCGCCGGCGAAGGTGATCTCGTACAGCCGCTCCTCGCGGATATTGTCGATGCGCTGCTCCAGTGCCGGGAACAGCCAGAGTACGAACATGGCGGTCAGCACGACCACCCCGGCGGTCAGGTATTCGCCCCCGCCGATGGCCATGCCCACGGCGGCCGTCAGCCAGATGGCCGCGGCGGTGGTCAGGCCGATCACCCGCCCGCCGGCGCGCAGGATCACCCCGGCGCCCAGGAAGCCGACGCCGGTGACGATGTTGGCGGCGATGCGGTTGGGGTCGGAGCTGGGGGCGAACTTGTAGGACAGGATGGTGAACAGGCAGGCCCCGACGCAGATGAAGATCAGGGTGCGAAAACCGGCCGCCTTGTCGCGGTACTCACGCTCCAGGCCGATCAGCCCGCCGGCGGCAACCGCCAGCAGGATTTTCAGTACATCATCCGGGTTCAGCGCCATGATGGTCCTCGTTGGAGTTGTTTTTTTTCGTGGTTGATGCAGCTATTATGCCATGGATTAGCGCCGGGCGGGCTGGTAAGGTCAGGCGCACAGAATGCCCATTGCAATTCGGATATATGAAGTCATAATTAGTGCAATATGCTGGGGACCGAACTGATCCGCGCACCTGGCCGGGGCGGTCAGGCAGAATTGGAGTGAAGCATGAGAATTGCCCGTACGGTTTACTGGTTGTTCGCCTGGGTGTTCATCCTCGGGGTGACCGTGCAGGTCTTCCTGGCCGGGATGGTGGTCGTCGCCCGGGAAATGGGGTGGAATGCGCACCGCGACATCGGCCACTTCCTGGCCGCCCCGCTGCTGGTTATGCTCATCTGTGCATACGTTGGGCGCTTGCCAACCGCGATGAAAGGGATGACCTGGCTGCTGGTCATCGCCTACCTGCTGCAGGCGGACGTGGTCATCTTTATGCGCGAGGCCGCTCCGCTGGTCTCCGCCTTCCATCCGGTGATTGCGCTGGTGGACTTCACCCTGGGTCTGGCGCTGGCACGGCGGGCCAGGGGGCTCCTTAACCAGCCGGGCGCGGAATCCGGACTGCCTTCCGTGGAGGAGCCGGCCGCCCGGTCATAGCGGCTGCGACAGCCCGGAAAGAAAGCGCTCCACATTCGCAGTGAAGGCCAGGGTCTTCTCTTCGATCTGCCGTGTCAGCGCGTCCAGATTGGAAAAGTCGGGCCGGTCCGCCAGGGTATGCACCAGGATCTCATCTTCGCCCTGGACGGCGGGGACGAGGGGGTATTTCCCCCAGCCGCTCTCGGTAATCATTTTCCAGTACTTCGCCTGCACCTGTCTGTTGGCTGCCGCCAGCCAGGTTTCAAACCGGCAGGCTTCGTGCAGGAAGACGATGGCGATCTTGAGCCTTTGAGCCTGCGTTCGGCCAGCGGGTGCGGGGTGCAGGCGAAATTGGTCATGTCCATATACCCGAAGTACAGCCCGCCGGAAACGATGAAGTCGGGGCAGCGGGCGCCGAAATGCGCCCGCTGCGACTGCATGTAATCCATCAGTCCCCGGTATGCCTGCTGAATCACGCCTTTCTCGAGCTGGGTCCTGTACTCGAGCATAGCTTCGTGAAGCGCGGTCATGCTCGCCTCCTGTTTCCAACCAAATTGGTGCGAGGAGAACGCTCAGGATGTCAGGCGCGGCTCGATATCTCCACATCACGCCAGAATCCAGAACTAACCTCACTGTACCGGTTATTGGAGGCAAAGGCAAGAGGTACCCGCGCAGCCTGACCGGTCGGGGTCAACGGGGGAGGAACAGGTATACAGCCCGCGGTCTTTCCGCTGTTATCCCACCTCGAGCCGCACGGTGACACCATCCCCGACCTCCAGACCCTCCGCCTGCCGGACGCTGGCCTTGACCGGCACCACGTAGCGGCCGTCCTTGGGCCACAGGGAGGTCTCCCACTCGGTGCTGCCGATCCGGACCCGCACCGGGATCATGCCCCAGCCGTAGGTCACGAAGCCGGAGATGTCCTTCAGGTACAGGCTCTCTTCCTCGGGGACGACGACGAAGTGAAACGGGGCGGGGCCGCGCCAGTACCAGATCACCCCTTCAAACTCGAGGACCATGGCTAACCCCTGACAGATATTCGCCGGGAGGCATGCAGCCGGTCCGGCCCGCTAACCGGCGAAGACTTATTCATGCGCAAAGCCCTCAACGGACCGCTTTTTTCACCAGCGCGGCGATTTGATCCTCCCCGGCGGGCGTCAGTTCCTTCAGGGCGAAGGCGGTCGGCCACATGGACCCGTCGTCCAGGCGGGCGTCCTCATTGAAGCCTAAGGTGGCGTAGCGGGTATTGAATTTGGACGCGGGCTGGAAGAAGCAAATGATCTTGCCCTCCCGGTTGGCGTAGGCGGGCATCCCGTACCAGGTCTTGGGGAGCAGCTCCGGGGCGTTTTCGGTGACGATGGCGTGGATGCGCTCGCCCATGCTGCGGTCCGGCTCGGGCAGTTCGGCGAGCTTTTCCAGCAGCGCCTTTTCGCCCTCCGCGCGGCTCTTCGCCATGCGCTCTTCGGCTTTGAGCTCCCTGGCGCGCTCCTTCATCGCGGCGCGCTCTTCTGCGGTGAACCCCTTGTTTTTCTTCTCACTGACAGTGCTCATCAAACCCTCCTGTATGAGGGGATGGCTAATGGCGCCATCCCGACGTGTCAGATGTCTGTCTATCGTAGAACATTTTTTCTTGATCGTCAAGATGGGAATTGTCCGAATTGGTCGATGATTTCGGGGGGATGCGCGCCGCGAATCAATAGCAGACCGCGCAGGCGCGGTTGGGGTGACGGATGGTCAGGGATGCTTTCCTACTGAGGGGGCGGGAAGAGCCGCCGGCGGACACCGGCTTTCCCGGGCGCCGGTTTGTACCGCGCGGACCACACGACCACCCCGGCCGCGGCCATCCCCAGGCCGCCCCAGACCAGCAGGTAGAGGTCGTAGGGCAGGGCGAAAGCCGGACGGGGCAGGGTGATCAAGTCCTGCACGTTGTTCGAGGTCATCGAGTCGACGCCGGCCAGCCACAGGCGCGAATACAGCCAGGGCTCGTCCACCACCCACAGGTTGACCCACAGCCCGGCCTGCCGGTAGGCTTCGATCTCGCCGATTGACAGGCTGTACACGCTGTTGACCACCCGAAAGCCGGCGGCGGTCAGGGATTCGGGTGAGGGATGGGCCGAGGTGTAGCCGATCCCGGCAGCCAGGACGGCGTCCGGCAGGATCGACCAGACCCGATCGATCTCGTCCGGCCCGGCCAGGATCCATGCCCGCTCCGCGATGCCGGCGGCATCAATCGCCTGCAGGACCATGTCGAAGGCCCGGTCGTGGTAGGGGTGCCCTTCGGCCGGGATGCGCAGGTCATAGAGGAAGTGCAGGCCGCGATCCGCCGCCAGCTTCAGCCCCGCATCCAGGGTCGGGATCGGGTCTCCGGAAGGAGTCGACCACCCCGGGTACCAGCTGCCCGCATCCAGGCGAGAAAGCTCGTCCCATGTGAAGGACTCAGCCGGTTCGCCGGCTCGATCCGGGAAGACCCCGGCGATGTTCGTGGTCCGGCCCAGTGTGGCGTCGTGCATCAGGAAGAGCACGCCATCGCGGCTGACGGTGATATCCGTCTCAAGGCCGTAGACGCCCAGGTCAGCGGCTGCCTGCATGGCGGCCAGGGTGTTCTCCGGCGCCTGGGTCGAAGCGCCGCGGTGAGCGAACAGGCGGGGCTTTTCCGGCAGCGGACCGCGGTAGACATTCGCCGGGGTGCGGAAGACGGGAACCAGCCAGAGCGCCAGCAGCCCGGCGGCCATCCAGGCGCTCCGGCCCGGGGGCTTGCCCCGCACCTGCCGGCCGAGCAGCCAGGCCAGGAACAGGAGGATGCCGGCGTCAAAAATGATGCGGAAGTACAGCATCAGCTGGCCGAGCCGGTAGAGCTGGGCCGGGTTGCTGCGGAACAGCACCGCGAAGCTGGCGTAGAAGAAGAGCAGGAAGAGCGCGGCCGCGGCGTTGAAGGGCCAGACAGGCCCGGTTCGCCGGCCCATGCGGCGCAGGATCAGGCGTACCGCGCTCCAACCGGCTTCCAGCCCGGCGAAAAGCAGGAAGACCAGCATGAAATTCGTCCGCAGGCCGGTTTTGCCCATCAGAAAGGCATTGAGCGTGCTCTGGTAGGGACCGTTGGTCAGCCAGAAGGCAAGGAAAAACAGGGCATGGATGAGCAGTACGCGTGCCACAGCCTTCTCCCGGGAGCGCAAGAGGGTTTCCTCCTTATTCTATCCGGGTGTCCTGAACCGGACGGCGGATTACCTGCCAGGCTCGTGCACCAGCTTCACCCGGAAGGTGCCCACAACCTGGCCCTTCGATTTGGGCGCCGTCTCGGTAAATTCCGTTTCCACCGCCACCGGATCGCCGTTTTTCAGCTTCACGGGGAACATGTACAATGCACCGACCATGGGGTTGACCTGAAGATACTGCTCGTAGGTGGCCTTCCAGCTGTTGTGCACCACCGGCATATCGGACACCAGTTCTTCGTTGATGATGTAAGTCTCCCTGGATGGAGCCATGCGGTCAATGACCAGGGTCGCGGTTCCCTTGCAGGCGTCGAAACTGGTGAACAGAACTTCGAACTGGAAGCTGGGCGCTTTCATGATGATGGACGGCTCGCGGGTGTTTTTAAACGACACTACCTCGCCCATCCCCAGGCCGTGCAGCCAGGAAAGGTTGCCCGTGCTCTCGAAATCAGGCCGCATGCTGGTTTCCCCTTTGATCTCCCAGAACTGGTTGCCGGCGATCTTCAGCTCGTAAGTCAGCTCCACCTCGAAGGTCATGGCGCTTTCAATTTTGGCGATCAGGTCATCCAGGGGGATCGTAGACACACCGACCAGCGCTGCCCGCCGCGCCATATCCATTACTGCCCCCACGTTGCGGTACTCGTGCTTCTCACGCAGCTCCTTCAGCAGCTTGTCGATGGACCGCTCTGCCATCGCGCCCAGCGCCTCGGCCAGCTGGACCGAGCCGGGGTGACGCGGATCAACAAAGGCAAGATTGTGAGCCACCTGCATCCCTACCCGGGTGATCGGCTCCACATGCTCCACCTGGCTGCCGTACTCTTTGATCAGCAGGTTCACCTTCTTTATCTGACGCTCCAGCAGGCGTGTCTCCAGGGTGAGGTCGTGATCGCGGCCCATGCGGGCGAGCGCAGTCTGCGCGGCGATCATCTGGAGCATCAGCTCGCCTTCCGGGCGGTGGAACTGCTCGTCGAACTTCTTCAGGGCCTTCTCGCGGGCTTTCGAATCGTCCTCGTCTTTCGGGCAGGTGACCGGAACGGCGGGCGGGCGCGGAACTTTAATATTCTTGTCTTTCAGCAGCTCGCGCGCCTTCTGGACCAGCTCGGTGTAATGTCCCATCTCCTGCTCGCGCAGCTGACCGGCTTTCGGGTCGTTCGCGCTGACCACGGTGTACGAGCTGAAGTGCTGGATGACGGCTCCTGACCCGAGACCCGCTTCCTGCTGTTGGGCGAAGTTCACCTGCGCGCCGTCGTGGCTGCCGCTCAGGAACAGCGCCGTTTCCTCCAGCCCGCCGCCGGAAACGGTTAAGGTCGCTGGATCATCCAGCCACAGCTCGTCCGGCTCGAGCAGCACCCCGCCCACCTGAGTGCCCGGGATGTCAGCGGACTGCACCTCGCTCAGGGCGGTCATGGTGATGGTCTGCGGCTCGCCCAGCGCGCCCGGGGGGATGGCCAGCGTCCAGGTGAGGCCGGCGGCGTCAGTCAGCGACAGCTCCAGCCCGGAGCCGTAGGGCACGAACTCGCCGCTGGCCTGATGCGCGGTGTCGACGATGAAGGTGATGCTGCCCAGCGCGGGCAGCTCGCCGGGCGTGTCCTCGATGTCGTCGACAAAGGTGGCCTGCGAATCGTCCTCCTCGGAGAAGGGAAGAGCGGGATTCTGCGGTTCACCGGACGCTGGCTGCTGTCCGGCGTCTGAAGGACTGGTTCCGGGCTGCGGAGCGCAGCCCGCCAGCAGGCCGCACACCAGGGAGAACAGGCACACGATGCGGAGGAAGGGGTTCATCGATGGACTCCTTTGCGGAGGGATGGGGTGGAGTGAGGCCTGTTGGAGGTGAGATTAAAAATCTTGATCAGGGAATGAAGCCATTATAACCCAGGGGTGTAATTGTCGAAGTATACGGGTAAACAGAAAAGGAAATTGGTTCAGGTGAAGTATTGTCTGTATAATAGATAAACATACTAATTAATATATATGTGGAGAGTGAATGAGCGATCAAGGAGAATAGGATGCGCACAAGGCTTAGAAAATGGCCTGTTGCCGCACGAAGCCTGTTAATTGTGTTGGCTTTGCTGATCCTTGCGATAGGGGGTCTGTCGCTCTATCAGGCTGCTGCCACCGCAAACGACCAGCGGAATTATCCGCCGCCCGGCCAACTGGTGGACGTGGGAGGCTATCGGATGCATATCTTCTGCATGGGTGAGGGCAGCCCCACTGTGATTTTGGATTCTCTTTTCCCCGGGACCGTTTCTAACTGGGGCTGGGTACAGCCAGAAATCGCACGCACCACCCGGGTTTGTGCCTATGACCGCGCCGGTCTGGGCTGGAGCGAGCCAGGGCCCGAGCCGCGGACACAGCAGCAGGCTGCTCGCGAACTGCAAATTCTGCTAACGAATGGCGAGATCTCCGGACCGTATCTTCTGGTGGGTCATTCTCTGGGCGGGCTTACCTCGCGAATGTACGCCAGTATGTATCCCGATCAAGTGGCCGGGATGGTGCTGGTTGAAGGGACCAATCCCGACTCATGGATCCGGCGCGGACAACCGGAAGGTGTGGGAGCTGATCGTAACATGCTGGCGATGACGCCGCTGCTGGCAAGACTGGGGATCTTTCGCCTCGGCTTGATGCGGTTTTTTTCCAGTGACCCCGATCTGCCTGAACAGCAGCGCCAGGAACTGCAGGCATTCTTTGACACTGCCAAATTCTGGGAAACCGTCCTTGCGGTGGACAATTCGTTCTCACAATCACTCGAGGAGGTAAGGCACGCCAGCGACTTTGGCGAAAAACCGCTGATCATTGTATTAGGGAGCGAAGGGGATGGCGGTATTGCAGAGCTGCAAGAGCTCTTTGCCCAGCAGGAAAACCTATCCTCAAACAGCCTTACGTGGACGGTTGAGGGAGCAACACATGCCAGCCTTGTAGATAACCAGGATCATGCTCAACAGACGAGCGCTGCAATCCTCCTGGTGGTCGAAGCCATACGAACCGGGCAGCCGTTGACAGTTTTTGAGTAACCACCCCCGAAGGTTCATCGAGTTCACCAGCAGGTCGAGCTTTTGTATTCTTCTCCTGCAGTAGTAAATTGGATTCAGCCTGTCATGTTTCCGCAGCTGGCCGTGGGCACGCGCCGCCTGCGCGACATCGGCATGAGCGGGTGGTGCCAGCTGCTCCTGCTGGCGCCGGTCGGCGGGCTGGTGGTGATGGCGTATTTCTGGGCCCAGCCGAC
>DGEO01000027.1:26889-43904 GCA_002385985.1 Anaerolineaceae bacterium UBA3924
TACCCGTAAACCAGCATCCCCCGTTCGTCCCCATCCGAGCGGATGCGGCGGGTGACCATCTCCACCGGCATGCCGATCTCGACCGGCTCTTCGCCCAGGTCGGTCAGCTGCGCGGTGACCAGCGGGCCTTCCTCCAGCTTCACCAGCGCGACGGTGTAGGGGGCCTGGGCTTCAAACCCAGCCGGGGCATCGGTCAGGGTGGTGAAGGAGTAGACTTCGCCCTTCCCGCTGAAGGTGTAAGGGGTCTTGGCTTCGCCGCCGCAGTGGGGGCATACGTCCCGCGGCGGGAAGAGCTTGGCCTCGCAGTGCGGGCAGACTTCTCCAACCAGCGCGTAACGCTGCTTTTTCAGTCGCCAGTGGCGGGGAATTTCCATTCGTCCTCCTAGAAATACGGCTAATGCCAGTGCTTACAATCAAGTTCCCTGCGAGTATACCGGCCGGGAACTATCAAAGGCTATCAATTTTCCCCGGCCGGCTCTCTAGCAGGGGTGAATTACTGATCATCTCCCCGTCAAAAGGTCAGCGGCGTTCCAGCACGTGGGTGACGGCGGTGGAGGCCGGCCCGCCCAGCGACTGCACCAGCGCCAGCCGGGCATTGGGAATCTGGTTTTCCCCGGCCTGTCCGCGCAGATGCAGCACCGCCTCGACGACCTGGTACACGCCGGTCGCGCCCAGCGGGTTGCCGCGGCCCTTCAGCCCGCCCATGGTCAGGATGGGCAGCTCGCCGTTCAGATTGAAAGCGCCGCCGGCGGCCATCTTCCAGCTCTCCCCGCGCGGGGCCAGGCCGGCCGCCTCCAGGGTGAGGGCGGCATAGATGGAGAAGGCGTCGCTTAGCTCGAACAGGTCCACGTCGCCGGGCAGGATGCCCGCCTGAGAGCAGGCCCGCTCGACCGACAGCCGGGCGGCGTCGAAGGCCAGCGGATCGTCCCGGTCGTGCAGCGCCAGCCTGTCGCTGGCCACGCTCGAGCCGCGCACCAGCACCGGCGGGTGGGGCAGGCTGGCGGGAGCAGTATCCGCGGCGGTGAGCACCAGACAGGCCGCCCCGTCAGCGTAGGGGGCGATGTCGTAGATGGTCAGCGGATCGGCGACCGGCTCGGCGGAGGTGTAGGCGGCCGGGCGGATGGCCCGGCGGAACATGGCGTTGGGGTTGCGGGCGGCGTTTTCGTGGGCGATCAGCGCGAAGGGGGCCAGCGCATCCGGCGGAGCGCCATACTGGTGCAGGTAGCGCTGCATCAGCAGGGCCGACTGCGCGGTGGCGGTCATCCCGGCGGTGGATTCGTAATCGTAATCCAGCGCCTGTGACGCGGCGTATTCCTGGACGGAGCCGATGGCGTCGGTGTATTTCTCCACCCCCAGCACCAGGACGGTATCGACCCAGCCGGAGGCGACCGCCAGGTAAGCGGCCCGCAGCGCGCCCCCGCCGGATGCGCCTGCCGCTTCGACTGTGGTCGCTTCGATGCCGCTCAAGGCGGCGTAATCGGTCACCAGCGCGCCCAGGTTGGCCTGGTGCGAGAGCACCGAGCCAAGGAAGTTGCCGATATAGATGGCCTGGGGGCGCAGAGCGCCGCCCGCGTCCAGCAGGGCGGCTTCGATCGCCCGGGAGGCCATATCGCGCAGTGAAAGGTCCCAGTGTTCGCCCACCGGCAGCTGGCTGATGCCGGCAATCATGACGTCGCGCATGCGCTCCTCCTACTTCATGGTCAGCTTGCCGCGGAAGCGGGCGTATGTGGCGTAGTCGATTTCCGTGCGCCGGTTGATATAGTCCCAGGTGCCGGGGGCCAGCTTTCGCCGCTCTTCGAGCGCATCGGTAACGCGCAGGGTGAAGGCATCCGACCCGGCGCCGGAGCCGAAGGAGACCAGCAGGATGCGGTCTCCGGGTTTGGCCTGGTCGAGCGCGGCGGTCAGGCCGATCAGCGCCGCAGCGGCGTAGGTGTTGCCGATCACCGGCACCAGCAGACCGGGCTTGAGCTGCTCGTCGGTGAAGCCCAGCATTTTGCCCACCCGCTGCGGGAATTTGGCGTTGGGCTGGTGGAACACGGCGAAGGCGTAGTCCTCCGGTCGGGTTCCGGTCTCGGCCAGCATGGTTTCGGCGGCCTTGCTGATGTGCTTGAAATAGGCCGGCTCGCCGGTGAAGCGCTGGCCGTGCTCGGGGTACTTGGCGTCCGCGCGGCGCCAGAAGTCCGGCGTGTCGGTGACGAAGGAGTAGGAGGCCTCAATTTCCGCCAGCGACTCCTCAGCCGGGCCGACGATATACGCGGCCGCGCCCGCGCCGGCGGTGTACTCCAGCGCATCGCCGGGGCGGCCCTGGGCGGTGTCGGCGCCGATGGCCAGGGCGTAGCGGGCCATGCCCGAGCCGATCATGCCCAGCGAAGCGGTCAGGGCTTCAGTGCCGGCCTTGCAGGCGAACTCCCAGTCGCCGGCCTGGATGTGCGGCCCGGCGCCGATGGCCTCGGCCACGATGGTCGAGCTGGGCTTGACCGCGTAGGGGTGCGACTCAGAGCCGATCCAGACGGCCCGCAGCTCCTGCGGGTCGACGCGTGCCCGGGCCAGGGCATTGCGGCCGGCCTCGATGGACATGGTGATCACGTCCTCGTCCAGCCCGGGGACAGCCTTTTCCTTGACCGGCAGCCCGCCTTTCCCGCCGGTCCAGATGCGCGCCACCTCGCTGGCCGGCAGCCGGTAGCGGGGCACATAAGCGCCGTAGCCGATAATGCCCACCGGCTTCTGGGGGCGCAGAATGATCGAATCAGACTGCGAAGAGGTCATGCTCTCTTTTCCTCGTTCCATTCGCGTAAGATTTCTTCCGCCCGGTCAATGCGCACCTTCTTTTCGCGCACCAGCTGTTCGGCCAGGCGGTCAATGGTCTCTCCCTGCGCGCCGGCGGCGATGGCCACCTGCCGGGCGTGCAGGCTCATGTGCCCGCGCTGAATGCCTTCGGTGGCCAGGGCGCGCAGCGCGGCCAGGTTCTGGGCCAGCCCGACAGAGACGATAATCTCGGCCAGCTCACGGGCGCTGTTCACGCCCATCAGTTTGAGTGCGGCTTTGGCGGCGGGATGCACCCGGGTGGCCCCGCCGACCGTGCCCACCGCCAGCGGCATCTCCAGGAACCCGGTCAGGTTGCCCTGCTCGTCCTTCGACCAGCGGCTCAGGCTGCGGTAGCGGCCATCGCGGGCGGCGTAGGCGTGGGCGCCGGCTTCGACCGCGCGCCAGTCGTTGGCGGTGGCGATCACCACCGCGTCCACCCCGTTCATGATGCCTTTGTTGTGGGTGGCGGCCCGGTAGGGGTCCGCTTCGGCGAAGGCCCAGGCCGCAATGATACCATCGCGCACGCTTTCTGCGCTGTATTCGCCGAAGGCCAGGTCCTGCAGGCGGATGGTGACCCGCGCGCGGGCCAGCCGCCGGTCGGCCAGGTTGGAGAGGATGCGCAGGTGAACCTTTCCACCGGAAATCTGCTCCACGGTGGGGGCGAGCGTCTCCAGCGCGGTGTTGATCGCGTTGGCGCCCATGGCGTCGCGCACATCGTAGATCAGGTGCAGCACCAGGAAGGGGCCGGCGGGCGATTCCTCGATCAGGCGCACTTCAATGTCGCGCGGGCCGCCGCCCAGGCGGGCCAGAACCGGCTCGATGGCCGCCGCTCGCTCGAGTAGATCGGCCTTGCGGGCCAGCAGCCGCTCGCGGGCAGCCTCCAGATCATCCAGCTCCAGGATCTGCATCTGGCCGATCATCTCCGGCTCGGTGGTTTCGGCGAAGAACCCGCCGGTGGGCCGGGCCAGCCTGGCCATGAAGGAGGCGCCGGCCACGATGGACGGCTCCTCGACGACCATGGGCACCAGCACTTCACGCCCGTTGACGATGAAATTCTGCGCCAGGCCCAGCGGCAGTCCGTACACGCCGACCACATTCTCAATCATGTGATCGGCCTGCTCCAGCGACAGGCCCTCCGCGCCGCTCAACGCGGCCGCATCCGACGGGCTCAACCCGGCAAAGTCAGCGGCGGCCTGCAGTCGTTCGGGCAAGCTCAGCCTGTAGAGGCGAAAGGTCTGTGAATCGGCTGGTTTTCCGGGCATAGATTTCTCCAAAGCATCAGATCTGGCTGCCCGGTTCCCGGACAGCTAGCCTATCATACCCTTGCGGGTCTGGCAAAAGCTATCAGGGTTGCCAGCCGGCGGGGATTAATTTCCCCCAATAGCGGGGTTTTTCCCCGAGACCGGTCTTAATCCTCCAGGATAAAGCATTCGCCGGGCTGCAGCACGTGCGCCTTCGTATCGGTTTCCTTCTGGACCCGCTCAGCCCAGGCGTCGGCGTCCTGGCGGATCAAGTCGAAGGTGTTGTAGTGAATGGGGATGACGTGCCGCGGCCGTAATAGCTTGACTGCGCGAAGCGCATCATCCGGGCCCATGGTGTAATTGTCGCCGATGGGCAGCATGGCCAGGTCGATGCCCTCATCGCCGATCAGCTGCATGTCGCTAAACAAACCGGTGTCGCCGGCCATGTAGATCTTCTTGCCACTGTTTGTCGTGATCAGCAGGCCAGCCGGGTTACCGCCGTATGAACCGTCAGGCAGCGCGGAACCATGTGTGGCCAGGGTCAGCTTGAGGTAACCGAAGGGGTGCTGGAACCCGCCGCCCAGGTGCTGGCCGTGGGTTTTGAGGCCTTTCTTATTAAACCAGTGGTGGATTTCGTTGTTGGAAATGACCAGCGCGCCGGTGCGCCTGGCGATCGCCTCCGTGTCACCGATGTGGTCGCCGTGCCCGTGGGTGACCAGGATAAAGTCCGCCTTCACTTTTTCCGGCGTGATCGCGGCAGCCGGATTGTTGCTCAGGAAAGGGTCTACCAGGACGGAGTACCCGTCCAGTTCCAGGCCGATGGCCGCGTGTCCGTACCAGGTTACTTTTGTGCTCATCATGCTCTCCCTTTTCTGGTGGTGCCGTTGTGCTTTTCTTTAATCTTACTGATGGGGTTCGTTTCGTGCAAGTTGTCATGCCGCCCGCTCAGCTCTCCTCCGGAAGGGGATGGTCAGTCAGGCGCAGCACCGGCGAGAAGACCAGCCAGAGCGCGGAGAGGAAGAACCCGCCCACAGCAATCAGCAGCGTGACTCGGGCGCCCAGGGTGTCGGCCAGCGCCCCGGCGACCAGCGCTCCCAGCGGGTAGAGTGCAGCGGTCAGCACGGTGACGCTGGACCTGGCCCGCCCCAGCAGCCGGTCTGGAGTGACTGCCTGGCGCAGGCTGGTCTCGTGGATTGCATAGACCGAGCTCAGCCCGTCGCCGACCAACTGGGCGGCGAACATCATCACCAGCACCAGCGCCATCGGGCCGCCGGCCAGCGGGATCAGCAGGGTGGCGGCGGCGCTCGCCAGCAGGGCAAATAACAGCGTGCGGCCCAGCCCCAGCCGGCGAGCCATGGGAGCGGCCAGCAGCGCGCCCAGCAGGTTGCCCGCGCCGCCCATGGCAATGGTCAGCCCAACCGCCGCAGGGGTAAGGCCCAGGTCACGGATGGTGTACAGGCTGTACAGCACGCCGAAGAAGCTGCCGAAGAATGAATGTGTGCTTTCCACGAAAGCCAGCGCGCGCAGCACCGGACTGGAGAAGACAAAGCGCAGGCCCTCGCGCAGTTCCTGGCTGACCGACGCGACCTCCCGGGCCGGGGCCGGGGGCGGCTCGGGCTTGCGGATGGCAGCGATGCCCAGCAGCGACGCCAGAAATGAGAGGGAATCCACCAGAATGGCAACCGGCGCGGTCAGCAGCTGGACCAGGATGCCCGCCAGGCTGGACCCGGCCAGCTCGGCGACCGACTCGCTGAAGGCCATCTTGCTGTTGCCCTCCACCAGATGATCCCGTTCCACAAGAGAGGGCAGATAGGCGTGATAGGCCAGGTCGAAGATGACCGCCAGCACCCCGGTCAGCATTGCGACCAGGTACAGCTGCTCGATGCGCAGCACGCCCAGGAAGTGCGCCAGAGGGACGGTCAGCAGCGCCAGCGCCAGGCCGGCGTCCGCGGCCATCATCACCGGGCGCCGCCGCAGCCGGTCCACCCAGACTCCGGCGTGCAGGCTGACCAGCAGCACCGGCAGGCTGCCCGCGGCCGAGAGCAGCCCCATCTGCAGCGGGGTCGCGCCCAGCGTTAGCACGGCCAGCAGGGGCAGGCCGTCGCGTGTGATGTGCGAGCCGATCTCCGAGATGGTCTGGCCGCACCAGAACTTGAGGAAGTCGGCGTTTTTCCACAGCGACTGCGGGCGGGAGTGAGCGGTTTCCATGCGGCGCGGTTTCCTGGTGAAAATTATACGGGCTCAGCCTCGCATCTGCACCGGGTTCCTCTTGACAATGGCCGGAATTCGCGCATAATTAGGGCACAATGGATTAACACCTACAATGGCTGTGAAGGCGGAAAGTAGGCCGGTGGAAGCCGACAGGGAGGCAGGGGCATAGACTGAGACCCCCGCTCGAGGGAAGCCCGCCGAAGTTCCCGCCCGAGCCGCCCGGGTGAAGGCCCCCGCAGGGGCTGGTAGTTCGGGCCGCAGTGCCAGCGTTATCGGGCAGGCCAATCGCCGCATGTGCGGCCGTTGGAGTGAGCGGCCCGGCTGTGTCCGGGCAATCAGGGTGGTACCGCGGAGCGAATCAGCCCGTCCCTAGAATAGGACGGGTGATGTTTTTTAATCTGGAGGACGAATGACGGAAACGCAGGTGTTCGAGGACTTGGAACAGATCCTTCAACAGGGCCTTGCGGCGCTGGAGGAGGTGAAGGATGAGGCCGGGCTGCAGGCCTGGCGGACCGCGCATCTGGGGCGCAGCGCGCCGGTGATGCAGATGTTCAGCCGCCTGCCGCAGCTTCCAAAGGAGCTGCGCCCGCAGGTGGGGCAGCGGGCCAATCAGGTCAAGCAGGCGCTGGAGGCCGCACTGGCCGAACGCGGCGAACAGGTCCGGGCGGCCAGCCTGCAGCAGAAGCTGGCTTCGGAGCGGGTGGACGTCACCCTGCCGGGCCGGCAGCCCCTGCGCGGGCGGCTGCATCCCGAGACCCAGGTGCTGCGCAGGATCTTCGCGGTTTTCGAGGAGATGGGCTTCCAGGTCTTCCGCTCCCGGGACGTGGAGACGGACGAGTACAACTTCGAGCTGCTCAACATCCCGGCCTACCACCCGGCCCGTGACATGTGGGACACCTTCTACACCACCCGACCGGGCGTGCTGCTGCGCACGCACACCTCTCCCGGGCAGATCCACGTGATGCGTGCCTCTGCGCCGGAGCCGATCCGGGCCATCCTGCCGGGGATGTGCTACCGCTACGAGCAGGTCAGCGCGCGCCACGAGACCCAGTTCTACCAGGTCGAGGTGCTGGCGGTGGGGAAGAACATTACCTTCGGCGACCTGAAGGGCACCGTCAACGGTTTCGCCCGGCGCATGTTCGGTCAGAACGTGCGCACTAGGCTTCGCCCGTCCTACTTCCCCTTCACCGAGCCCAGCGCGGAGATGGATGTGGAATGCTTCGTCTGCGGCGGCAAGGGCTGCCCGGTGTGCAAAGGCTCCGGCTGGCTGGAGATCATGGGCTGCGGGATGATGCACCCGACCGTGCTGCGCAACGGTGGCTACGATCCGGAGGTCTACTCCGGTTTCGCCGCCGGGATGGGCCCGGAGCGCATTTCCATGCTGCAGAGCCGCATCGAAGACATCCGCTACTTCTGGGCCAACGACCTGCGCTTCCTGGAACAATTCTGATCGAAGACCGCGGTCCGCTCGCCGGTCCGCATTTGAGGAACACCCGATGAAAATCGTATATTCATGGCTGCAAGACTATATTGATCTGTCCGGCTACTCGCTGGTGGAGCTGGCCCGTATCCTGACCATGACCGGGCTGGAAGTGGAGGAGGTGCAGGTGATCGGCCTGCCCATGCCCGCGAACGGCCCGCTGGAGTTCAAGTTCACGGGCCTCTCCTGGGACCCGGAGAAAATCATCGTCGCCCGGATCGACGAGGTGATGCCGCACCCCAACGCCGACCGGCTGGTGCTCTGCCGCCTGAACGACGGCCAGGAAGAGCACATCGTGCTGACCGGCGCGCCCAACCTGTACGAATACAAGGGGATCGGGCCGCTGCCCACGCCGCTCAAGGTCGCCTGGGCGAAGGAAGGTGCGCAGATTTACGATGGCCACCAGCCCGGACAGGTGCTCACCACGCTCAAGCGGGCCAAAATCCGCGGGGTGGAGTCCTACTCCATGGTCTGCTCGGAGAAGGAGCTGGGCATTTCGGACGAGCACGAGGGCATCATGATCCTCGATCCCGAAGCGCCCACCGGCGCGCCGCTGCGGGACGTGCTGGGCGATGCGGTGTTCGAGATTTCCATCCTGCCCAACATGATCCGCAACGCCTCGGTGATCGGCGTGGCCCGCGAGCTGTCGGCTGTGCTCAACCGGCCGCTGCGCATGCCGGACACCTCCTTCGAGGCGGCCGGCCCGGCCATCGACGGCATGGTCTCCATCCAGATCGTCGATCCGGACCTGAACCCGCGCTTCATGGTCGGGCTGATCCAGAACACCCGGCCGGTGCCCAGTCCGGATAAAATCCAGCGCCGGCTGACGCTGGCCGGGATGCGCCCGATCAACAGCCTGGTGGACGCCACCAACTACGTCATGCTGGAAACCGGCGAGCCGCTGCACGCCTTCGACTACGATAAGTTGGTGGAGCGGGCCGGCGGAAAGGCGCCGACCATCATCACCCGCGCCGCGAAGCCCGGCGAGAAGCTGACCACGCTGGACGAGGTGGAGCGCGAGCTGGATCCCGTCATGATTCTGGTGACCGACACTGCCGGGCCGCTTTCGCTGGCCGGCGTGATGGGCGGGCTGGAGAGCGAGGTCACGCCGGAAACCCGCAATGTGCTCCTCGAGGCGGCTTCCTGGAACTTCGTCAACGTGCGCCGCACCATGAACCAGCTGCGCCTGAACTCGGAAGCCGGCTACCGCTTCTCCCGCGGCGTTCACCCCGAGCTGGCTCCGCTGGCGCTGCAGCTGGGGCTCAAGCGCATGCAGGCCTGGAGCGGCGCCGGCGAGATCGCCCGGGGCGTGGTGGACAACTATCCCCGGCCGCATGTGGACCCGGTGGTGACCCTGACGCCGGCCGAGGTGGCCCGCCAGCTGGGTGTGGAGCTGCCCGCGGAGCAGATCGCCGGCCTGCTGCGCAGCCTGGATTTCGAGGTGAGCGTGGAGGGCGGCCGGCTGCAGGTGAAGGCCCCGCCCCACCGGCTGGACATCGGCGAAGGGATTGTGGGCAAGGCCGACCTGATCGAGGAGATCGCCCGGCTGTACGGCTACGATAACATCCCCGAAACCCGGCTCTCGGACGAGCTGCCTCCCGCTCGCGCCAACCGCGCCCTGGAGGTGGAAGAGCGCATCAAAGACCTGCTGGCCGGAATGGGGCTGCAGGAGGTGATCACCTACCGCCTGACCACGCCGGAGCGTGAAGCCCGCCTGCGCCTGGCCGAGGAAGGCCCGCTGGAGTATATCCGCCTGGCCAACCCGATCTCGCCGGAGCGGGTGGTGATGCGCCGCAGCCTGCTGGCCTCGGTGATGGAGGTCATGGAGCGCAATGCCCGGGTGACCGACCGACTGGCGCTGTTCGAGGCCGGTCCGGTTTACCTGCCCGTGAGCGGGCAGGACCTGCCGGTGGAAGCCGAAACGCTGGCCATCGCCATGTGCGGCCGCCGCTACCCGGAGGACTGGAACCAGCCGGTGGATGCCCGGATGGACTTCTTCGACCTGAAAGGCCTGCTGGAGGCCCTGCTCGAGGACCTGCACATTGAAAATGTCGAGTTCACCCCCGCCGCTGACCCGACCTATCATCCCGGGAAGTGTGCTCGCCTGAGCGCCGGTGATGTCGTGCTGGGCACCTTCGGCGAGCTTCACCCGGAGATCCAGCGGCGCTACGACCTGCCGTCCGCGCCGGTGCTGGCGGCTGAGCTGGACCTGAGCCGCCTGATCGAGCTTGTGCCCGAGCGCTTTGAGACCCGCCCGGTGCCGGTCTATCCGGCAGTACTGGAGGACCTGGCCCTTGTGGTGGACGAGGACCTGCCGGCTGCCGAGCTGGAGCGGGCCATCCGCCAGGCGGGCGGTCCGCTGCTGGCCGATGTGCGCCTGTTCGACATTTACCGCGGCGAGCAGATCGGCGCAGGGAAGAAGAGCATGGCCTATAGCCTGGCCTATCAGGCCCCCGATCACACGCTGAACGAGAAGGAAGCCGCGCAGATCCGCCAGCGCATCATCAAGCGGTTGGAGCACACCCTCGGCGCGAAACTGCGCGGGTAGAGGATGAGTGCGCCCTGAAGCAGGGCGTGTAGGAATGGATAACGGCGCGAACCTGACTCAGGTTCGCGCCGTTTTTTCCCTATGCCCGGCGGTGTTTCCGCTCATTAAAAGTAACACCCACCCATCCCCCACCTGCCCCATGGGCGCCGCCTATGGAGGTGCCCCCCACCTGCACCCACGCAGTGGGTGTTCCCGCAGGGGCGTGTCTCCGCGCCTCTTGTCCCTGGCCGGGAAGGGGGAGTCGTCCTCCACCAATAACTCTCCCCCCCTTCCCAGTGACGGAGTTGGGAGCAACCAGCCCAGCCGCTATGGGAAGGGGGTAGGGGGGATGGATGGGCAACAACCCTTCTCTACCCGGGAAGGGGGCGTACCCCCATGACATTCGCCCATGGGTCAGGGAGAATGGGGCCTGACCACGGCACTCCAGAGGTCGCCAAATTCCTCCTTCCCCGCTACAATAGAGGAGTGACCACCATCCCTGAGAACCCCTCCACCGATCCGATCTGGCTCCACTGGGCGCAGCAGCTGCAGGCCATCGCCCAGTCCGGACTGGCTTTCAGCAAGGATCCCTACGACCGCGAGCGCTACGAGCAGGTGCGCGAGCTCGCCGCCGAAATCATGGCCCGCCAGGGCCAGGCGGACAAAGAGCAGCTGGTGGCGCTGTTCTCCGCCGAGGGCGGCTATGCCACCCCCAAGGTGGACGTGCGCGGCGTGGTGTTTGACAACGCCGGGAGGCTGCTTCTGGTCAGGGAACTGGCCGACGGCGGCTGGACCCTGCCGGGCGGCTGGGTGGACGTGGGCGAACCGCCCAGTCTGGCGGTTGAGCGCGAGGTGCGGGAGGAGTCCGGGTACGTGGTGCGAGCATGCAAGCTGCTGGCGGTCTACGACCGCAGTATGCACGGTCATCCGCCGTATCCCTTCCACGCCTACAAGCTGTTCATTCGCTGCCAGCTGCTGGGCGGTCAGGCGGAGACCAGCCTGGAAACCGGCGGAGCGGAATTCTTCGCCAGGGACCAGCTGCCGCCGCTGTCGCTGATGCGCACCACCCCGCAGCAGCTGGAGCGCATGTTCGCCCATTTCGACCACCCCGAGTGGCCCGCCGATTTCGACTGAAGCATTAAGGCCCGTTCTCGCATGTTGAAATTACCCGTACGGAATACGCTTACACTCCTCCTTGCCGCGGCGGTTCTGGCCGGCTGTGCCGCGCCGGGAACGCTGGACCTGACCCCTCAGGGTGGGACGCCCAGTCCGGCTGTGACCGAAACACTTCGTCCCGAGCCGACCCGCACACCGACGGTGACGCCCACCCCGGCCTGGCTGGTGCCGGAAGCGGAACTGAGCCGGGTCCGGCTGCTCGTTCTGCACCCCTGGGTGGGGGAGAGCGGGCAGGCGCTGGACCAGCTGGCGGCGGAGTTCAACGCGGCCAATACCTGGGGCATCCAGGTGATGCTGGAAAGCACGGGCAGCACGGCCCTGCTCTATGACCGGGTTGAACAGGGGCTGGCCGGCGAAGGGGAGCGGCCGCATCTGGCGGTCGCCAGCCCGGAGCAGGCTTTCTCCTGGGATGAGTTGAGCGGTCAGGTGGCCGATCTGCAGCCATTCGTGCAGGACGGGGCCTACGGGCTGGAGGACCCGGCCGGAGAGATCTTCCTGGCCGGGCTGCAGGCGGACGGGCGCCTGCTGGGCCTGCCGCTGCTGGCCGGAACGCGGGCGCTGTTTTACAACCAGACCTGGGGCGGTGAGCTGGGCTTTGCCGCGCCGCCGGCCACACTGGACGAGTTCCGTGAGCAGGCCTGTGCCGCGTCCGTGCACAACCTGGCTGACGGCGACCTGGATAATGACGGCACCGGCGGCTGGTACGCCGACGCCGACGCGCTGACCGTGCTCAGCTGGATGCGCGGCTTCAGGCAGCAGGACCCGGGCGGTTCGACCGGGCTGGAATATGGTTTCGACTCACCCGAAGCCGAAGACGCGCTGACCTTCCTGCGCGAGATGGTGGACGACTCTTGCGCCTGGATCGGGCGCCAGCCGACCGCCTATGAGTACTTCGCCAATCGCTACGCCCTGTTCTACAGCGGCAGCCTGCCCGAAACACTGGTACAGGCCCGCACCATGCAGCGCCTGGGCAGCGAGGATGTGTGGACGGTGATCCCCTTCCCGGGCGAGGACGGCCCGGTGGCGCTGCTCGATCAGACGGCGCTGGTCGTGTTTGAAGGCTCGCCGGCTGAAACGCTGAGCGCCTGGCTGTTCGCCCGCTGGCTGGCCGCACCTGAGCGCCAGGCTGCGCTGGCTGAGGCATCCGCTCTGGCGCCGGTATCTGCAGCGGCGCTGGCGAAGATGGCTGGTTTTCGCAGCCAGAACGCGCAGTGGTCCGCCGGAGCGGACCTGCTGTCCTTCGCGCAGAACCCGCCCTCGCGGGGCAGCTGGCGGGTGGCCCGGCTGGTGCTGGAAGACGCCGCATGGCAGAGCCTGCAGGCCTACCTGACGGCTGAGGACATCCCCTTTATCCTGGAGCAGCTGGACGCCACCATTCGCGAGGTCGGCGCGCTGGAAGGATACTAGCCCTCCGCCGCCCGGACCAGGTCCAGCGTTTCCACCGCGTGGCGCAGGTGGGGGATGACGATGCTCCCGCCGACGACCAGGGCGACGTTGAAGGCGTCGTACAGCTCCTCGTCGCTCCAGCCGGCCCGGACGCACTGCTGGACGTGGTAGTCGATGCAGTCGTTGCAGCGCAGCACCATCGAGGCGACCAGGCCGAGCAGCTCCTTGGTCTTCCCGTCCAGCGCGCCGTCGTGATAGGCGTTGGTGTCCAGGTTGAAGAAGCGCTTGATCCCCAGATGATCGATGGTGAAAATGCGCTCGTTCATGCGGGCGCGGTAAGCGTTTAACTCGTCCATGCGGTTGGTCATGGGTCCTCCGAGGGGTTGGGCTGGGGCAATTGTACCCGGAGATAACAAAAACCGCAGCGTACGCTGCGGTTGAGAGGGCATCCTGAACCTGGAGCAGTCTGATCGGGCTGGCAAAGGGCGTTGTGAACGAGTCCTGATCAGGGTTTTGCAGACCCTTGCCCCTGCCTCTTGATAGGGTATCACCTGGCACTGTAAGCGGCGTTAATGTAAAAAGACCCCATAACCGGGGTTTCTGCTGGCCTTTATTGCTGGCCTTGTTGAGACGACGACGGGACTGTGCCCGTGATCGGGGTCTTGCCAGACCCATGCCCCTGCCCCTCGATGGGGTACCAGTTGGCTGTGCGGGGTAATGATGAAAAAACCCCGTGAACCGGGGCTGCTGCTGGCCTCATTTAACGGGCCTCGTGTAGAGGCGACGACGGGATTTGAACCCGTGATCAGGGTTTTGCAGACCCTTGCCTTACCACTTGGCCACGTCGCCAGTATACAAATAGAGCGGGCAACGAGACTCGAACTCGTGACCTTCTCCTTGGCAAGGAGGTGTTCTACCAACTGAACTATGCCCGCAGTAATAAGAGATATTGTTTTGTTAAGCGACCCAGAGTATAGCACCCTCCTCTCATTTCGTCAAGGTTGTGAAGGGGAAAAATGCCCGCTGTCAGCCATGCTTGACACCTTCTGACCGCTGTGCTAAAGTTGCCCTGCGAGCCATCCCCATCGAAAAAATGAGTGATATCCGAACGCTAGCCTGCCGGCCAGACCGCGGATATCCACACGAGGTTTCCGTTGAAAACAGTCATTATCGTCCCGACCTATAACGAGGCTGAGAACCTTCCCCGCCTGGTGGCCAGCGTGCTGGCCCTGCCCATGGACGGGCTGGGTATGCTGATCGTGGACGACAACAGCCCGGACGGGACCGGCCAGCTGGCCGAAGAACTGGGCCAGAAGTACGACGGGCGGGTGCAGGTGCTGCACCGGCCGGGCAAGATGGGGCTGGGCACGGCCTATATTCAGGGGTTCAAGTGTGCCCTGGACATGGGCGCGGAGATGATCGGCCAGATGGACGCCGACTTCTCGCACCCGATCGACACCATCCCGCTGCTGGCGCAGGCGCTGAAGCACGTGGACGTGGCCATCGGTTCGCGCTACGTGCCCGGCGGGCGGCTGGACGACGACTGGCCGCTGTGGCGCAAGCGCCTTTCGGCCTTCGGCAACTTCTACGCCCGCACCATCCTCTCCCTTCCGGTGCAGGACGTGACCGGCGGATTTCGCCTGTGGCGGCGGGAAACGCTGCAGGCCATTCCGCTGGACCGGGTGCGCTCCAACGGCTATGTGTTCCAGGTGGAAATGGCCTATGTGGCGCACCGGCTGGGGTTTCGCTTCACCGAAATCCCGATCTACTTTGCCGAACGGACCTGCGGCCAGTCCAAGATGTCCTTCCGCATCCAGGTGGAGGCGGCTTTCAACACCTGGGCGCTGCTGGGCCGCTACCGCGACCTGCGCCGCCTTCCCAGGACCAATTAAAAGACAGCCGCTCCATGCCGGGACGGTTTTTTCTTATTCCGCGCTGAGCTGCGCCAGGCGCGCTTCGGTCAGGCGCTGCCACTCGTCCAGGCTGAGGGTCTCGGCCCGGCGCTGCGGATCGATGCCGGCCGACTCCAGCAGCTGAGCTGCCTGCTCCCCGTCCAGGTGCAGCCCGGCGGCCAGCGCGTTGCGCATGGTCTTGCGCTTCTGCCCGAACCCGGCCTTCGCCAGCCGGAAAAAGGTGTCGATCTGGCTCTCCGGGATGCGCGGTTCGGGGTACAGGTCCACCCGCAGCACGGCCGAGTCCACGTTCGGGGCCGGGTAAAAAGCGCCCGCCGGGATGCGCGCCGCCACCCGCGGCTGCCCGTAGAGCTGCACGCTCAGCGCCAGCAGGCTCAGGTCGCCGGGTGCGGCGGTGACGCGATCGGCCACCTCTTTCTGGATGGTCAGCACCAGCCGGCCGGGCTTGCGCCGGGATTCCAGCAGGTGGCGGATCAGCGCGGAGGTGATGTAGTAGGGGATGTTGGCCACCACCAGGTAGCCGTCCGACTGCACCAGCTCAGCCGGATCCAGCTCGAGCATATCGCCGTGGATGATGCGCACGTTGGGCGCGCCGGCCAGCACGTCTCGCAGCACGGGAATCAGATTCTGGTCCAGCTCGACGGCGGTCACCTGCCGGGCGGCGAGGGCCAGATAGCGCGTCAGGCTGCCCAGCCCAGCGCCGATCTCCAGCACCTCGGCCTCCGGCGGTATCCCCGCCGCTTCGACCACCCGCTGCAGACCGGCCGGGTCTACCAGGAAGTTCTGGCCCAGGCTTTTCTTCGGCGACAGGCCGTGCCGGCGCAGCAGGCCGCGCACGTCCAGCGGGGGCAGGCTCAGGGCAGGATCCATGGGATGTTCTCGGGGACCGGGGTGAGGAAGTAAATGGTCACGTACTGGTGCCAGGGCTCGAAATCGGCGTCTGTGAAGCCCAGGTCAATCCAGTACTCGCCGGGCACGCCCCCGCCGACGTCGGCGACCACGCCGGTGCCGTACCCCGGCACATACAGGCGCTGGCCGACAAACCAGTTGTACCACGACCGGGTCACGCCGATCACGCCGCGGGCTACGGGCAGGCCGCTGGAGGTGCCGTAGTAGCAGCGGTCCGCGGCCGAGCGGCAGGGGGAATAGGAGGTGGCGTACACGGTTACCGCCCGCCAGTACTCGATCGGCCCGCTGGGCGTGTCCAGGGTCTTGATCACCACTTTGGTGCCGTAGCCGACCACCTCGTTCTTCGGCTCTTTGGCGACCCAGCTGTCCTCTGCTTCGCGCGAGACCTCCTGCCCGTTTTCGTAGCGCACCCGCACGCGAGAGACCTCCACGCCGAACTCGCCCGGCTGGGTCACCGCGCGCTGGTCCAGCTCGATCTCCGGGTCGGGCTGGAATTCGGACTCGTAGGGCAGGTAGTTTTGCTCCAGCGTGATTTCCTCGCGCACCTGGGTCACGCGGATGATCCCGTCGGCCGGGATGGGCTGGTATTCGGCCGGAATGCTGTAGTCCAGCCCCTGCAGGGGCAGCCCGGCTTCGGCCAGCGCTTCGCCGACAATCTGCGCGGAGGTGGCGGACTGGATGATCTGGTCACCCAGATGGATCTGGATCGGGCGGGCGGTCTGCAGTTCGGCCCCCACCGGCCCGAGCAGCGGGGTGCTGAGCGGCAGAGAGAGATTGTCCGATGCGCTCAGGGTGATGCCGGCTTCCCAGAGCGCATCGCCCAGGGTTGGGCCTGCGCTGGTGAGGGTGCGGGTCTTGCCGTCCACCACCAGGGTGACCGGCACGGCCCGGCGAATCTGCAGGGTGTACGCGCCCAGTGGGGGCAGTTCCCGGTCCGCCTGCACCCGCGCGCCGTTGAGCAGCAGCTGGTCTTCCGGGTTGAGCGCCACCCCGGCCTCGACCAGCCAGTCAGCCGGGAGGCGTGTGGAAGATTGCAAGGTCCAGGTCTGGCCGGTGCTTAGCTCGACCAGCCGGACCGGATAGACTGCTTCTGGATTGGATTGTGCGGGGAGAATGGCCGCCCCGGTCAGCGTGACCAGCAGGGCCAGGCCAAGCATCCATGTCAGGATCCATGTGCGCATGTGCGCAGTATAACAGAGAACCGCGGGAATCAAAACACCCCCGAACGGGGGTGCTGACCTGAGTGCCGAGAGCCAGAATCGAACTGGCGACACCACAATTTTCAGTCGTGTGCTCTACCAACTGAGCTATCTCGGCGTGTCAAGGTGGCTAAATTCTACTCGCTGGCGGTTCGCTTGTCAAGGAGG
>DGEO01000027.1:44114-70656 GCA_002385985.1 Anaerolineaceae bacterium UBA3924
GAGGTGCTGCGGGGTTTTTTCGGCCGGGCGAACAGGCATTGATTACTCGAGATTATTTGTAGTAAGATAGGAGCACCTTTGACCTGCCCGCTTGCGGGCTTTCCAGGACGGTACGATGACAGCGAAGACGATTTTTAACGAACTGCAGTGGCGCGGGCTGGTGCACTCCTACACCGAAGGGGTGCCGGAACTGCTGGCCGGGCGCAAGATCACCCTGTACAACGGGTTTGACCCCACCGCCGACAGCCTGCATGTGGGCCACCTGGTGGTGCTGACCCAGCTGGCCCGCTTCCAGCGCTACGGCCACACGCCGATTGCACTGGCGGGCGGCGGCACGGGCATGATCGGCGACCCGAGCGGCAAGAACGAGGAGCGCCAGCTGCTGACGCTGGACACCGTACGCGAGAATGTCGAGAAGATCAAGATGCAGCTGGCCCATTTTCTCGACTTTGACGCCAGGGGCAACCCGGCGATGCTGCTCAACAACGCCGACTGGCTGACGAAGCTGAACCTGATCGAGTTTCTGCGGGACGTGGGCAAGCACTTCACCGTCAACTCCATGCTGGCCAAGGATTCGGTCCGCAACCGGCTGGAGCGCGAAGAGGGCCTCTCATTCACCGAGTTCAGCTACCAGCTGCTGCAGGCCTACGATTACCTGCACCTGCACGACACCTGCGGCTGCGAGCTGCAGATGGGCGGCAGCGACCAGTGGGGCAACATCACCGCCGGGGTGGATTTGATCCGTCGCGTGCGGGGAGCCAGCGCCCACGGACTCGTCTGCCAGCTGCTGCTCAAGGCTGACGGCACCAAGTTCGGCAAGACGGCTTCCGGCACGGTGTGGCTCAGCCCGGAGCGCACCTCACCGTACCGCTTCTACCAGTTCTGGTTCAACACCGACGACCGCGATGTGGTCACCTACCTGAAATACTTCACCTTCTTCACGCAGGAAGAAATCGCCGAGCTGGAGGCGGCCGTGCGCGAGCATCCCGAGCAGCGCCAGGCCCAGCGCACGCTGGCCCGTGACCTGACCCTTCGCACGCACGGCGAAACTGCGCTGCAGAAGGCCGAGCAGGCCGCCCAGGTGCTGTTCGGCGGAGCGCTCACCGGCTTGAGCGCAGCGGAGATCGAGGACATCTTCGCGGATGTGCCCTCCAGCGAGCAGCCGCGCGAGAGCCTCTCCGGCGAGGGGCTGCCCCTGCTGGACCTGCTGGTGGCTGCCGGGGTGTCCAAATCGAAGGGCGATGCGCGCCGCTCAATTGACGAGGGCGGCATCTACCTGAACAACGAGCGGGTAACGGACGTCAACCGCCGCGCCCGCCTGGAGGACACCGTCGAAGGCCGCTTCCTGGTGCTGCGCAAGGGACGCAAGAACTACCACCTGGTCAAAGTGGTGGGGTAAGAACCAGTAAAAGTAAACGCCGGCTCCGCCAGGGGCCGGCGTTTTTTATGCCCGTTCGCCGCCCGGAAGGGTATCGGTGAGCACGTAGCAGCCGGCCCGGGTGGGGTGGTCCTCCACCAGCGTGCCGGCGGGCAGGTCGCGGATCATCCAGAGGATCAGCAGGTCACCGCCGGCGCCGAGGATGAACACCAGCGCGAAGGCCAGCCAGGCGGGGCTGCCGTTTAGTACGGCGATCACACCCGGCAGCACACCCAGCACCAGGCAGGGCAGTAGAGCCCCGGCCCGGTAGGGGCCTGCCGCCAGCGGCCGGCGGAGGTGGGCGTAGGGGGTCAGCCACTTCCACTGCATGCCGATGTGAATGTCGCTGGCCGGGACGCGGCCGAAGATCATCCAGCCCAGGGCGTGAAGCCCCTCGTGGACCAGGACCCCGGCGACCAAAATAAACAGCCCAATCAGCATGGTGCGGCCGTTCAGGCTGAAGGTGAACTGGTTCCAGCGCAGCAGGTAAGCAGCCAGCAGCGGGATGATCAGGGGAGCCACCACGACCAGGCTCAGCGCGGACGCGGTGACCACGGATACCGAGCGGTCGATGCGGCCGGTGGTCATTCTTCCTCCACTTCCTCCAGTTCGGCGGCTGCGTCGCCAAAGGCGATCAGCAGCGTCGCCTGGGTGATGGCGTCGTAGGCCTCTTCCAGCTGGGCGTGCAGGCTGAGCGGCCCGGGAAGCTCCGGCTCGCCCAGGCGGCGCAGCAGCGGCTGAGGAACGGTGGGGGTGCGGATCTGCACGGTGAAGTCATCCAGCGGAGCGCCCATTTGCCAGAAGCGGCGGATCTCCTCGGGCTGGAAGGGCTGGTCCACGTCCGCCGGCTTTTCCTGCTTGCGGCGCTGCTGGCGGCGGGGGATATGACCTCCGCGGCGGCGTCTCAGCGCTTCGAGCAGCTGCTCCTGGGTCTGCCCGCGCAGCCGGAAGAGCAGGAAGGGATCTTCGTCAAAGCGCTCGCCAAGGATGTAATGCGCGGCGGCAATGTGCTTGCAGGGGTTGGCCTTGTCCGGGCAGGTGCATTTGGTGATCAGCTCGCTGGAGCGGTCGGGGAACAGGCTGACCCCGGCGGCGGCGAAGGCCTGCTCGATGTCATCGGGCATCTCTCCGGCCAGCAGCTGGGCGGTGAAGATGGCCTGGTTGGCCAGCACGTCCAGCACCTTCTGCCACTGCGCGCGGGTGAAGGGCGTCACCTGTATGGTCACCTTGTACGGCTTGGGGCGCGAGCCCTGCACGTAGGCCACCACGCCGCCGCGGGTTTCCTCCATTTTGGTGACCTGACCCAGGCGGGCGTAATACTGCCCGCGGGCCAGGCGCGGCGCGGTCACCAGACGTTCCATAGCCTGGATCCAGCGCTGGCCCCACCAGGTGGTGACGAACTGGCCGCGCACGGTGCGGGCCTTGATGCCGCCCTTGGCCTTGCGGGGGTTCATTCCCCAGTTTCCGTTGTTTGTTATCATGCGGTTCCTTACCGTCTCAGTCGAACCAGCTCGCGCAGATCATCGGTGGACAACTCGGTCAGCCAGTCCTCGCCGCCGCCGACGATGCTCTCGGCCAGCCCTTTCTTGGATTCAATCAGGTCGTCAATTCGCTCTTCCAGCGTTCCGGCGGTGATGAATTTGTGCACCTCGACGGTGGTGTCCTGGCCGATGCGGTGGGCACGGTCGGTGGCCTGCTCCTCCACGGCCGGGTTCCACCAGCGGTCGTAGTGGAAAACGTGGTTGGCGCGGGTCAGGTTCAGCCCGGTGCCGCCGGCCTTGAGGGAGAGGATGAAGATGGGCGGGGCCAGGTCGTCCTCCTGGAAGCGGCGCACCAGGGCGTCACGCAGGGCGGGCGGGGTGCCGCCGTGCAGGTACTGGACGCGCACGCCCAGCGCCTGGGGCAGGTACTCGGCCAGCAGATGGCCCATCTCGGCGAACTGGGTGAAGACCAGCGCGCGCTCGTTGTTGGCCAGGATTTCCTCCAGCATCTCGATCAGGCGGGTCAGCTTGCCGCTGCGCCCGTTGAGGACGGGGTTGCCGTTCTCCGGGTGGGCGGCCGGCTCTTTGAGGAACTGGGCCGGGTGGTTGCACACCTGCTTGAGCTGGGTGAGCATGGAAAGGATCAGCCCGCGGCGCTGCAGGCCCTCCGAGCTGGCCACCTTCTGCATCACGTCGTCGACCACCGCCTGGTACAGCGCGGCCTGCTCTTCGGTCAGGTGACAGTATTCTCTGGTCTCGATTTTGTCCGGCAGGTCCTGAATGACGCGCGGATCGGTCTTAACCCGGCGCAGGATGAAGGGATTGACCAGATTGCGCAGGTCTGCGGCGGCTTCCGGGTCGCCGTAGCGCTCGATGGGCACGGCGTACTCGCGGCGGAACTTCTGCTGCCCGCCCAGATAGCCGGGGTTGAGGAAGTGCATGATCGACCACAGGTCGTTCAGGCGGTTTTCCACCGGAGTGCCGGTCAGTGCGAAGCGGAAGGAGGCGTCCAGCTTACGGGCGGCCTGGGTCTGCTTGGCGGAGGGGTTCTTAATGTTCTGGGCCTCGTCCAGGATCACGCCGTACCACTTGACCTGGTGCAGCCACTCGGCGTCCTGGCGCAGCAGCGCGTAGCTGGTGAGCACCAGGTCGTATTTCATCGCCTCGTCTTTGAATGTCCCGTTCTTCAGCCGGTTGGGTCCCTGGTGAACCATCACCTTCAGCGCCGGGGCGAAGCGGCGGGCCTCACGCTCCCAGTTGGTCACCACCGAAGTGGGGCAGACCAGCAGGGTGGGTCCGGGCAGATGGCCGTTCTGCTCCTTTTCGTGCAGCAGCAGCGCCAGCGCCTGGATGGTCTTGCCCAGGCCCATGTCGTCGGCCAGGATGCCGCCCAGCCCCCAGCGGCGGAAGAAGGCCAGCCAGGAAAGGCCGAACTGCTGGTAGGGGCGCAGCTCGCCCTGCAGGCTGCGGGGCTGGTCCAGCTCGACCAGACGGCCGCGGTCCGAGAGCCTGTCGAGCCATTCTTCTATCCAGCCCTCGGCCACCACATCGTCCAGGGGCAGCTCGCCATCGCCTTCGCCCAGCGAGATGCGGGCGGCTTCCAGCAGGTTCATCTGGCCGGAGTGCTGCTGGCGGTCCCAGAAGCGGATGGCGGCCTCGATCTGCTCGCTGTCCAGCTGCACCCACTGGCCGCGGACCTGCACCAGCGGCACTTTGAGCGAAGCCAGGGCTTCAAACTCGTCGCGGGTGAGGCAGGTTTCGCCCAGCGACAGTTCCCATTCGTAGTTGACCAGCGCGTTCAGGCCCAGTTTGCCGGGCGCGGCCGGGGTTGGCGTCTGGCCGTTGGCCGGTTTCAGGCGCAGGCGCACACCCAGGCGCGAGCCGCGCTGCTGCCACCAGGGCGGGGCGATCAGGCCAAAGCCGGCCTGCTCCAGCACCGGGCCGGCCTCGCGCAGAAAGGCGTAGGCCTCGTGGGTGTTCAGAGAGATGCCGGTCGGCTGGCGGGACTGCAGGCTGCGCAGCAGCGGCGGGAACAGCTGGGCGGCATAGCCCAGCCCGGCCAGCAGCTTCTCCTGGGCATCCTCGATGGGCTGGTTGAGAGACTGGAACTTCAGCCGTGCGCCCTGGCGCCACACCTCGCGGGCCGGGATGAACAGCGTGGGGTCGGCGCGGGCCTGCAGCAGGTACTGCACGCGCCACTCCTTCTCCTTGCCGTTCGCGCCGCTGACGTCATCGTCCGCGGGCGGGGCCTCCACGCGGAAGGCGATGCGGAAGACCGAATCGCCGGCGGCGTGGAGGTTGCGCATCCAGGCGCGCAGGCTGCTCATCAGGGCCTTGATCTGCCCTTCGGAGGCCTGAATACGCGCGTTCTTATCAAACAGCGCCGCGAGCCAGCGCTCGCGGGCGTCGTCGGTGTCCAGAGTCAGGGGGGCTTTGGTCCGGCCCCAGGAGCGGGCCAGCACATCGGTCAGCGTGTAAAGAAAGCTGTCCAGCAGGCGGCGCGGGGCCAGCGGCGGTCGCCCGCCGGGATGCGAGCCGTCCATCACGTACTGCGCCCGGCAGACCGGCGGCATGGCCTCGGCCAGGCGGGCCAGGCGCGGTCCGTCATTGGGCTCATCGAGCACCGGCTGCCAGCGGGCAAAATAGGCTTCTTCCTTGCCCTGCTGGGCCTGAATCACCACCGGCAGGATTTTCTGGCGGGCCAGGGTCTCCAGCACCAGCGCGGAGGCCTTGCGCCAGTACAGCGCATCCTGCCCCAGGGTAAAGCCGCTGGCGGCGCTTTCGGTGGGCAGGTTAACCAGCACGGCAAAGGCCGTGGCCGTCGGCAGCCACAGGCCGCGCACGGTCCAGGGCTGCAGGCGGGGCGGCGCGCCGGGTTCCTGTTCGCTGTCCCAGATCGGGTCCAGCTCAGGGGAGGGCAGGGGATAGTTGCGCGTGCTCGGCAGGCGCAGCGTGACGGTGGCTACCTGGGCGTCGTCCAGCGGCGTGCCCTGGCCTATCCGCCTGCGGATCTCTTCGGGCGGCAGGCAGTTGGGATGCGGCCGGATCTGGCGGTTGCCCTGCCGGCGGCGCGGAATATGTTCCCCCGGAGCCGCTTCGGCCCAAAACAAAATCCCACCCGGGTCTGCGGGCCTGCTGGGCGGCTCCCAGTGTGTATGGAATACCCACATAGATGATTTAGATTTCCGTTAAAGGCATATTCGGATTGTGTTCTTCCGCCTGGGATGGAGACGGCAGTGGTGCGAATACGGAAATAAGAGGCTGCCCAGAGCGCCATCGACTCGATGGTCTGTGCCAGCACTGAGTGATCGTTTATTCGAGCGGATCTCGCATAGAGATGTCTATCTCGCTCAGCTTGTAGAACCGCATTCAGATATGAGGCGAAATCGTCACTTGCTGCGGTTAGTCATATGTTAATCGTGTTTATTATACCCTATCTTTGGGTGTCAAGGGATTTAATCGAAATTGCCCGGCTCCGGGCGGCAGAGGAATCACGCCCGGCCGTCTCGGGCCAGCCGGAAGACCAGACTGCACAGCGCGTCGATGACCTGCTCCACGTCCCATGGATCGGCCAGAGTGTTCTCGTGCGCTTCCCCTGGCGAGAGACGCTTCAGGATGCGCAGTTTCGCGTTGATCTCCAGCTGCGCGGCGGGCACGCCCAGCGTCCCCCAGACAAAGCCGGTGACGGTCTCGCGGTCTTTTTTGCCCAGCGCAGGGAAGGCCTTATCCACATCCAGACTCCGCAGTCCCTTCGCCTGCGGGTGGAACCCGTTGGCGCACAGGCTGTCCAGGATCTCCTCGCGCATTCCCGGACAGGAGCGGCCCTTCATCGTCCCCAGGGCCAGCCCGAATTCGCGCCTCGGAGCGCAGCCGTGCAGGTCGAGCACAAAATGAACCGGGGCCTCATCAAGAATTTCGGCCAGGCGCTGCTTGTAAGGCACGCCGCGGTAGAAGTTCGGGTCGGTGTTGGATTGGCAGCGCGCGTAGAGCACGTGCGCGCCGGTCAGCTCACCCAGCAGGCGTGCCAGGCCGGAAGTGTACTCGTCCTCCTCTTTCACTTTTCCCTGGCGCCAGTGAGCCGCGCCGTGAGGAGCCGAGATAAGCAGCGGCAGTGTTCCCGGTTGGCAGGCGAACTCCATCTCACCGGCCGGAGGCGGAGTTTTATGGGCGATCTGCGATTCGAGCGCAATCAGCCTTTCCAGCCGGGCGGAGAGTTGGGCCATGGATCAGATCAGACTCGGATATAACTGCGGATCATCGCGCTGTGCGAACGCTGGGGGGGTTGGCCGTGTGCACAGAACAACTGGACGCAGGGACTGGTCAACCCTTCGGCCTGGGCCTTTTCGTAGCTCTCTCGCGAGCGCCAGATCTCAATGATTTCCCAGTTCACTGGCGTCTGATCATCCTGCACCAGAAAGCACTGGATGAGGTCTTCAGGACAACGCTTGACGGAGCGGGAAAAGGTGTTCGCCAGGGCGGCCCAGTTTTCCGGTTTGACCTGACCCTTCAGGATGGTGAGATACATATCTACCTCCTATGGACCAGGGAACGATTGGCCTACTTTTATTATAGGGAAAATCAAGGTCTGATTCAATCTACTCCGGCCGGGCAAAATCTCTATCTCCGGGCGGACGGTTTTCTCCGCACCAGCGCGCGCTTGACTTCGGCGATGGCCTGGGTCACTTTGATGTCGCGCGGGCAGGCTTCGGTGCAGTTGAACGCCGTGCGGCAGCTCCACACCCCGGTCTGGCGGGCCAGCACGGCCAGGCGCGGTTCGGCGGCACGGTCGCGGCTGTCAAAGATGAAGCGGTGGGCGTTGACGATGGCGGCCGGTCCCTGGTAGTTTCCGTTGGCCCAGAACACCGGGCAGGAGGTGGTGCAGGCGGCGCACAGAATGCACTTGGTGGTGTCGTCAAACAGCTCCCGCTCGGCCGGGGTTTGCAGGCGCTCCTTGCCCTCCGGAGGCTCCTCGTCGTTCACCAGGTAGGGCATCACCTCGCGGTAGTGGTCGAAAAACGGGCCCATGTCCACAACCAGGTCTTTTTTCACCGGCAGGCCCAGCAGCGGCTCGATAGTGATTTCCGTCGTGCCCAGGTCCTTGACCAGCACCTTGCAGGCCAGGTAGTTGCGCCCGTTGATGCGCATGGCGTCCGAGCCGCACACGCCGTGGGCGCAGGAGCGGCGGAAGGCCAGCGTGCCGTCGTGGTCGTCGCGGACGCGCTCCAGCAGGTCGAGCACCCGGTCGGTGGGCTGCGCTTCCAGGGTGAAGGTGTCGTAGTGCGGAGCGCCGCCGTTTTCCGGGTCGTAGCGGTAGATTTTCAGGGTGGTCAGCATGCCATCCTCCGGGTCAGTAGGTGCGCTCTCTGGGCTGGTAGCGGGTGATGGTAACCGGCTTGTAGGACAGGGTCACCCGGTCGCCTTCCAGACGGGCCAGAGTGTGGCGGAGCCAGTTCTCGTCGTCGCGCCGGGGGAAATCTTCGCGGGCGTGCGCGCCGCGGCTTTCCCTGCGGGCCAGAGCCGATTCGGCGGTCACCAGCGCCAGGTCCAGCAGGTTGCCCAGCTCCCAGGTGTTGACCAGTTCGTAGTTGTAGGCCCTGCCCTGGTCGCTCACGCGCACCTGCCGGCAGCGGGCGCGCAGGTCCTGCAGCTGGCGCACCGCCTGCTCCAGCCCCTCCTGTGTGCGGAACACGCCCACCTGCTCGAACATCAGGCGCTGCATTTCCCGGCGGATCTCGGCGGGCCGCTCGGTTCCCGCTCCATGGCGGAGATGCTCCAGCTGCTGGCGGGCGAAGTCTTCGGCGTCCGCGGGCAGGGGCTGAAAACCGGCGCCGGCGGCGTAGCGGGCCGCGTCCTGGCCGGCCGCCTTGCCGAACACGATCAGGTCCACCAGCGAGTTGGTTCCCAGCCGGTTGGCCCCGTGGACCGAAACGCAGGCGCACTCCCCGGCGGCGTACAGGCCGGGAACCACCGTGCCGCGCTCGTCGCCCACCACCCGCCCGTTGATGTCGGTGGGGATGCCTCCCATGGCGTAGTGGGCCGTCGGCTGCACCGGCATGGGCTCTTTGACCGGGTCTACGCCCAGGTAGGTGCGGCAGAAATCGATAATGTCCGGGATCTTGGCCTGGATTTCCTCGGCGGTTACCCGGTATGGGCTGCCGTCCGGTCGGGTGCGGCCGTCCAGGGCGGCGTAGTGGTTGACCGTCTCGGGCCGCACGTCCAGGTACACGTAGCGCTGCCCGCCGATGCCGCGCCCGGCCTGCATCTCCAGGTGCAGCGCGCGGCTGACCACGTCCCGCGAGGCCAGGTCCTTGATGTGGGGAGCGTAGTGCTCCATGAAGCGCTCGCCTTTATCGTTGATCAACACCCCGCCTTCGCCGCGCACCGCCTCGGTGATGAGAATCCCCAGCTTATAGATGCCAGTGGGATGAAACTGGAAGAACTCCATATCCTCCGCCGGGATGCCGCGCCGCAGCGTCACCGCCACCCCGTCACCGGTGTAGGCGTAGGCGTTGGAGGTGATCTCCCACATGCGACCGTGCCCGCCGGTGGCGAAGATGACCGCTTTGGCCTGGAAGAGGTGCAGCTCGCCGGTGGCCAGCTCGAGCGCGACCACCCCGGCCACGGCGCCGTTCTCCAGCAGCAGGTCCAGCACGTAGAACTCGTCGAAGAAGATGGTCTCGCGGCGGACGCACTGCTGGTAGAGGGTCTGCAGGATCATGTGGCCGGTGCGGTCGGCGGCGTAGCAGGAGCGGCGCACGGGTTTTCCGGTCGCGTTGTTGGTGTGCCCGCCGAAGGGCCGCTGGGCGATGCGCCCGTCCGGGGTGCGGGAGAATGGCAGCCCGAAATGCTCCAGGTCGTAGACGGCCCGGATGGCCTCCTGGCACATGAACTCAATGGCGTCCTGATCGCCCAGGTAATCGCTGCCTTTGACGGTGTCGTAGGCGTGCCACTCCCAGTGGTCCTCCTCCAGGTTGCCGAGCGCCGCGCCGATCCCGCCCTGGGCGGCGCCGGTGTGCGAGCGCACCGGGTGCAGCTTGCTCAGCACGGCGGTTTTTGCGGTCTGCGAGGCGAACAGGGCGGCCATCAGACCGGCGCCGCCGCCGCCCACCACGATGACATCAAAGCTGTGTTTCTGCGTCATGCCATCCTCACTGCTGCTGGAGCGGGAACTCCTGGTTGACCCCGCCAATCAGCGCGATGGCGCCGATGGCGGAGATCACCAGCCACAGGGCGAAGATCACCCCGGCGGTGATCCGGCGGGCGCGGGGTGAATGGATGTATTCAAAGGCTACCTGCCGGACGCCGTTCATGCCATGGGCGAAGGCGAAGCCCAGCAGGAAGACGTCAAAGATGCGCCAGCCCAGATTGGCCCAGCGGGCGGCGACGTAATTCACGTCGATGGCGTGCACGCCGACGATCACATCCTGAAGGAGGGTGTGGATCCACACCAGCGGGATCAGCAGCACGCCGCTGATGCGCATCCAGGTCCAGGCGTGCCGCTCGAAAGCGCCAGGTGCAGCGGTGGCTTCGAGAGCGCTCGGTCGCTGTTTGAGTTTGGCTTCCATGGCGGCTCCTAAAAGTTGTGCTCGATCAGGTTGGAGAGCATGCGGATGGAGGCGGGTATCCACAGAATCAGCGTCAGGATCAGCGTCCAGCGAACCGAAACCCGCTGGCGGTAGATGGCCCAGGCGCTGGGGGCGATCAGGTCGAAGAAGGCCACGCGCAGCCCGTTGATGCCGTGGTAGATGATGCAGAACACCAGAAATACCTCGGCGATGCCAAACAGGGTGGACTGGTAAATCCGGATGGCTTCCATGTACAGCGCCGGATTAAAGTAGACCAGCGCCGTGTCTACGATGTGTATGGCGAGAAACAGTACAACCCCCAGTCCAGTGATGCGGTGCAGCAAAAACCCCCAGTGGCCCTCGCGTCCGCGGTATCCAACGTACCCTGCCAGTGTCGTTCTCAGGCTGGACATACTCGCTCCTTATTCAGTTGGATGGGTGCCTGCACTTATTGTAGCATCGCCGAAAAACCGGGCAGCCGGATGGGGGTTTTCAAATTGACCGCGGGAGGCGTAGAGTATAATCATTCCGATCCATATTGACCCAATGACAGCGAGCATCCCATGAAGCGACATCCCTTTGCCCGTTTGTGTCTCGGATTCGCCCTGTTTGGCCTTCTGCTCACCGGCTGTGCCCGCACGCCTGCCACCGGGCAGGCCGCGCTGCGGGTAGCGGTGATCCCCGTGCTCGATTCGCTGCCGCTGCATGTGGCTCAGCAAATGGGCCTGTTTGAAAAGCACGGCGTGCAGGTGGAGCTGATCCCGGTCGGCTCCGCCCCGGAGCGGGACCAGCTGATCGCATCCAACCAGGCGGACGGCATGGTCAATGAGCTGCTCACCACCATTTTCTACAACCAGGAGGCGGTGCGCGTGCAGGCGGTGCGCTACGCCCGCGCCGCCTCTCCGGATGCGCCCCTGTTTTCCATCCTTTCCGCTCCCGGCAGCGGGATTGAGACGGTCGACCAGCTCAGCGGCGTGCCGGTCGGGATTTCGGACGGGACGGTGATCGACTACCTGACCCACCGGCTGCTGATGCTGGAAGGCCTGGAGCCGGCGGAAATCGCCACCGTGTCGGTGCCCGGTATCAACGACCGCATGACCCTGCTGGGCAGCGGCCAGCTGCAGGCCGCCATGCTGCCCGAGCCGCTGACCTCGCTGGCGGTGCGCCAGGGCGCGACCGTGGTGGTCGACGACACTTTACACCCGGAAATCAGTTTCTCGGTGCTCACCTTCCGCCGGCAGGTGCTGGAGGAAAACCCGGAGGCGGTGCGCCGGCTGCTGGCCGCAGTGGAGGAAGCGGTGGCGGCCATCAACGCTGATCCGGACGGCTTCCAGGAGCTGCTGGCCGGGCAGAAGCTGGTTCCTGAAGCGCTGCTGGAGGACTTCGTTCTGCCGGCCTATGTGACCGCCGGCGTGCCCGGCGAGGAGCAGTACAACGATGTGCTCTCCTGGGCGCTGGAGCGGGGCCTGATCACCAGAGAAGTGCCCTACGAACAGTCGGTCACGGCTGAGTTCCTGCCCGAGTAACCCCCGAACCCCATGATCCGGCTTGAAAAGGTGACCTTTCAGTACGGTTCGGCCGCGCCGGTCTTCCAGGACTTCTCCTGGCAGGCCGGGAAGGGCGAAACTTGGGCCGTGCTGGGACCTTCCGGCTGCGGGAAAAGCACGCTGCTGTCGCTGCTGGCCGGGCTGGCCTTCCCGGGCAGCGGCCAGGTGCTGGTGGACGGCCAGCCGCTGACCCGCCCTCGCCCGCGCACCGGGCTGATCATCCAGGAGTACGGGTTATTACCCTGGGCTACCGTGCGCCAGAACGTGGAGCTTGGGCTGCGCATCCGCCATTTTTACGGCCCGGACGGCACCCACGCGCCGAAGGATTTTCATCCGGAGGCGGATGTGGACGCCTGGCTGCGCCGGCTGGGGCTGGAGCCGGTGCAGAACAGCTACCCGGGCCGGATTTCTGGCGGGCAGCGCCAGCGCACCGCCATCGCCCGCACGCTGGTCCTCGCGCCGGATCTGCTGCTGATGGACGAACCATTTTCCTCGCTGGACGCGCCCACCCGCGAAGGCCTGCAGCGCCTGACCCTGGACCTGTGGGCGGAGCAGCGCTTCACCCTGGTGCTGGTGACGCATTTGATCGAGGAGGCCGCCCTGATGGGACGCAAAATCCTGCTGCTGGGCATGCCGCCCAACCGCCAGGCGCAGGTGATCGACAACCCCGGCGCCGAGGGGCCGGATTTCCGCGAAACGGACGCCTACCAGGCCATGGTGCGTGAGCTGCGGTCCAGAATGGAGCCGGCATGAAGCGCAGAGACCTGCTTCTGGCGACCTTGATCATTCTGGCCGTCTGGCAGGCGCTGGCCATGCTGCTCAACCAGCCCATCCTGCCCACCCCGCTGGCGGTCGGGAGGGCTTTCGCCAGCGAGCTGGGCCGCGGGCTGCCGGGGCATTTCATGGCCAGCCTGTGGCGCGTGGTCGCATCCACCGCGCTGGCCATCCTGCTGGCGACGCCCGCCGGGCTGGCGCTGGGGCAGTCTCCGCGGTTGAACAGCCTGTTTGGCCCGCTGATCTACCTGCTGTACCCCATCCCCAAGGTGGTGCTGGTGCCCGTGCTGCTGCTGCTTTTCGGCATCGGCGACCTGCCCAAGGTGCTGATCATCTTCCTGGTGCTCTTTTTCCAGATTCTGGTGCTGGTGCGCGATCAGGCGGCGGAGCTGCGCCCGGAGCTGATCCGCTCGGTGCGCAGTCTGGGCGCGGGCCGGCGGGCGCTGTTCCGCTTTGTCTACCTGCCGGCCTCGGTGCCGGCAGTGCTGACCGCGCTGCGCCAGTCGGTCGGGACGGCGGTGGCGGTGCTGTACGTGGCCGAGCTGTTCGCCACCCGGCAGGGGCTGGGCTATTACATCTACCTGAACGGCTCCACGCTGTTCAACTACCCGGCCATGTACGCCGGCATCGTGGCGATGAGCCTGCTGGGGCTGGGATTGTATTTTGCAGTGGACGCGCTGGAAAAGCGGCTGACGCCCTGGCGAGGGGATTAGAAGCCGTAAATCGGGTACACGTGGCTGAGCAGGATGCCCAGCGTGAAAAGCAGGGCGAAGACCAGCTCCAGCTGCCCGGTTTGCGCGAGCAGGATGTTCAGCTGCTGGCCGCGCAGCTCGTAGACGTTCTTTCCCAGCTGGAAGATCAGCGGCAGCGACAGCCAGGTGAGCAGCACCCAGGGGCTGGATATACCGGTCATGGCCATCAGGTAGACGCTGAGGTAGGCGAAGAGGATCAGCACCAGGTATTCCTGGCGCGCCCAGCCGTCGCCGAAGCGCACCGCCAGAGTGCGTTTGTTGCTGGCTGTGTCTGAGGGGATGTCGCGCAGGTTGTTCACCGCCAGGATGGCGGTGGTCAGGAAGCCCATCGGCACCGCGGCGGCGACCGCCTGCAGGCTGACGGAACCGGTCTGCACGTAATACGTTCCGGTAGTGGCAACCAGACCGAAGAACAGGAAGACAAAGAACTCGCCCAGGCCGTGATACCCGTAAGGGAAGGGCCCACCCGTGTAGGCCAGGGCGGCGAGGATGGACGCCAGCCCCAGCAGGATCACCACCCAGCCGGCATGAAAGGTCAGGTACAGGCCCAGCAGCGTTGCCAGCCCGAAGACCACCCACATGCCGGTCTTGACCTGGCGGGGAGTGAGCAGCCCGGCCTGGGTCACCCGCAGGGGACCGACCCGGTCCGCGGTATCGGCGCCGCGCTCGAAGTCGTACACGTCATTGGCCAGGTTGGAGCCGATCTGCAGAAACAGGGCGGCCAGCAGCGTGGCCATGGCGGGCAGCGGGTCGAGCTTGCCGCTGTCGAAGGCGATCGCAGAGCCGACGATCACTGGAGAGACCGCCGCGGGGAGTGTTCTGGGGCGAGAGGCCAGCATCCAGGCGTTCACAGATGCTGTTCGGGGTTGTTCCATTTCCTGTTTTTCCTCGGTCATCGTATTTGGCCGTGAAAACCTTATCAAGTATAACCACTTTCTTCCCCGTGGAGAAGAAGGCTGCGATTCCTCTTCTGTAAGGCCGGACCTTGACTGGCGCGCTTGACAATGTGTATTACAATAGCGGTACTGCTGGCCGATTATGTCACTGCAAAGGATTTGAACGATGCGCTTTTTACGGGTACTCCTGCTCATTACGGTCTTTATGGCCTGGCTCCCCGCTGCAGGCACTGCCGAGGCGCAGGCGGAAGCCGACCGCGGCCTGCCGCTGTGCCTGCCGGACGTGTATCTGGTCGAGCCGGACGGCTGTCTGGCGATGGGGCCTGCCGGAAAGATGACCGACCTGGCCCGCAAAGGCCTCTACCCGGAAAAGCCCCTCCCGATCAGGAAGCCGGACCCGGCGCTGGTGGACAGCCCGGTCAATATCGCCCGCATCAACCTGGATGAAACCGAGCCTGCGCCGCTGTATGGATCCTTCGAGGATGCCACGCAGGGCCAGAATCCCATCGCATACATTGATCCTGGCTACCTGCGCTACGTGTCCTACGTTCAGGTGGCTTATTACAATGAAAAGCCCTACCTGCAGCTGAAGTCCGGGGCCTGGGTTCGCGCCTCGCCGGTCGCCTATTCCAGCTTCCAGGGGGTGGAGCTGACCGATACACCGGATCATTCCTTCGGCTGGATTTTTGACCATGCCGAGGTGCGCACCGCGCCGGGGTACAGCGCTCCGCTGCGCCCGGAAAAGCTGGCCAAGGAATCGCTGATCAGCATCTATGACATGGTGACCGCCGACGGCACCGACTGGTACATGATCGGCGTGGACCGCTGGGTGGAGCGCCGCTACGTGCGCGAGCTGCGCATCCAGAAGGAGCCGCCCGAGGGCGTGGACAACGGCCGCTGGATTGACATCAACCTGTATGACCAGACACTGGCGGTGTACGAGGACGGAAAAATCGTCTTCGCCACCATGATGGCCTCCGGGGCGGAGCCGTTCTTCACCCGCCCGGGCCTGTTCAAAATCTACAAGCGGCTTGAGACGGAGACCATGACCGGGGCCTTTGAAGCCGACCGCTCGGATTATTACTACCTGGAAGATGTGCCCTGGACGATGTATTTTGACGAGCTCCGGGCCATCCACGGGGCCTACTGGCGGGCCTGGTTCGGCATCGAGCAGTCGCACGGGTGCATCAACCTGTCGATGGGTGACGCGCACTGGGTCTATAACTGGGCCCGTGAAGGCGACTACGTCCATGTCTGGGACCCGTCCGGCAGGACGCCGACTGACCCGAGCTATTACGGAGCGGGCGGGGCCTAAACCGAGGGCGAGCGCCGCTGGCGCAGCGAAATCCAGCGGAAGATCAGCAGCGCGGCAAGCAGCAGCACCACGCCGATCACTACCGGGATGACGACCGCCAGCACGGAGATCAGCGTGGCGGCGCCGTCTTCCAGGATGGAAACGGGCGTGCTGCCGATTCCGGCGGTGGCGGCGGTCACGGCCGGGCGCACGGCCAGCGACTTGGCCGCGTGCACGCTCCCGGCCAGCAGCAGGCCGGCGGCCAGCGAGAGCACCGGGCTGACCTCGGTGATCACGTTGGCGCTGGCGGCGAAGGCGATCGCCCCGGCCGTGGGGCGCACGAAGGTCTGGATGGCGTCGTTGACGTGGTTGACCACGGGGAACTTGTCAGCGAAAAACTCGATCACCGAGAGCACCACCAGCAGCCCGATGATCCACCAGCTGGTGAGCGCGTCCCAGGGGCTGGCCAGCTTGATCAGGTCGGTGAAGCGGGCCATCAGCGCGATGGTCAGCAGCGGGATGTAGGCGTTCAGCCCGGCGCTGACCGACAGCCCGAAGGCCGAAAAAACGCCCAGCAGTTCCATCATTTGATTATCCTCCGGCGGCTCAGGGCATGGGCAGGCCGCCCCAGGTGCCTGTCAGGTGCAGGCGCAGCGCGTCGACGGTCAGAACCTGCAGCAGCGCGACGGTGAAGCCGGCCGCGGCCGCGGGCCACAGCTGAGCCAGGCGCTCGTAGGTGTTTTCGCTGCGGGTGATAATGATCCACAGCACAGTGTAGCACATCCCCAGCAGCAGCAGCACGGTCCCGCCGCTGAGCAGCGCCAGCGGGTAGAGCAGCGCAGGGATGCCGCTCAGCACCAGTGCGGCCAGCAGGGCGGCCAGAAGCACCAGTCCCCCCAGCTGCCGCCAGGAGCGGATGGCGGGCAGGTCTGCCGCCCGTACCCAGACGGTCTGGTTGAAGAGCGGGTAGAGAACAACCGCGACGGTCACCCCGACGCCCAGCCCGGTGAACAGGCGCAGCGGATTGGACGGCTCATACAGCCCCGGGAAGCCCGGGATAAATTTGAGGAAGGAGTTGACGCCGTCCACGGCGAAAACCAGCACGAACAGGCCCAGCACCAGGCTGAAGCGCAGCGACGGGAACTGCGCCCGCCGGCCCTGCGGCAGCTGGTAGAGCATGCCGAACAGCGCGCCCAGGAAGATCCCCGTGCAGCGGGCGCACAGGGGCAGCGGGCGGCCGCCGATCATGAAGGAGCGCTCCTCGATGCGGTGGCACACGGCGTAGCCCAGGGCGTCGGCTTTGCCCAGCAGGCCGGGCGGCGCGAAGGAGAGCCAGGAGACAGCCGCGATGATGAACAGCACGGCCAGCACGGCCGGCAGGAGGGTATTGTTACGGGCGGTGGGCGCTGCCATGGTCTTTATTATACGCGTGCCTTTTATGTGACAACGCACACCGGTGTGCAGACCCGCGCCGGAGTCAGGCGGAGTATAATGATTTGTGCCCTTCAAGGGGCTATATTTTTCTCCACAGGAGATTATTGATGACCGACGCACTGGAGCGCTTCCTCAGGTATGTAAAAATCGATACCCAGTCTGCCTGGACGGGGGATAATAAACCTCCCAGCACCGTTAAGCAGTTTGACCTGGCCCGCGTGCTGGTGCAAGAGTTGAACGACCTGGGCCTCCAGGACGTCAACCTGGATGAACAGTGCTTCGTCACGGCGACGCTTCCGGCGAACATCGACAGCCCGGCGCCGGTGGTGGGTTTTCTTGCTCATCTGGACACCACCCCGGATTTCAGTGGCAAGGATGTCAATCCCCGCTGCGTCAAGTACGACGGCGGGGATATTGTTCTTAACGAGGAAAAGAACATCGTGCTGTCGCCGCGTGACTTCCCCGATCTGGCGCAGTACACCGGCCAGACGCTGGTGGTCACGGACGGCACCACGCTGCTGGGCGCGGATGACAAGGCCGGCATCGCCGAGATCATGGCGGCGCTCAAGTACCTTGTCGACCACCCGGAGATCCAGCACGGAACAATTCGTGTAGCCTTCACGCCAGATGAAGAGATCGGCACCGGCATCCAGCACTTCGACGTCAAGGCGTTCGGCGCGGACTTCGCCTACACCATCGACGGCGGAGAGCTGGGCGAGCTGCAGTACGAGAATTTCAACGCCGCCGGCGCGCAGCTCACCGTCCACGGGCGGGCTGTGCACACGGGCAGCTCCAAGAACAAGATGGTGAACTCCATCCTGATCGGCATGGAGCTGAACGATATGCTTCCGGTTGAGCAGCGTCCGGCCTACACCGAGAACTACGAGGGTTTTTATCACCTGGACCTGTTCGAAGGGTCGGTGGAGCAGACCCGCATGCGCTATATCATCCGCGACCACGACCGGGCGAAGTTCGAAGCCAAAAAGGCGCTGATGGAGCGTGCGGTGGCCTTCATCAACCAGAAGTACGGCCCCGGGACCGCCGAGCTGGAGATGCACGACCAGTATTACAACATGCGCGAGAAGCTCGAACCGGTTATGTACATCCTGGACATAGCCCGCCAGGCGATGGAAGCCTGTGGGGTCAAGCCGCTGGTGGTGCCCATCCGCGGCGGGACGGACGGGGCGCAGATGACCTACATGGGCCTGCCCACACCGAACATATTCACCGGCGAGCACAACCCGCACGGCAAGTTCGAGTACATTCCGGTGGAATCGATGGAGAAGGCCGTCCAGGTGATTGTCAAGATCGCCGAGCTGGCCGCGAAGGCCTGATCTACAGCACGCTGCTTATGAACAAACCGCCCTCCGGTCTTCGGGGGGGCGGTTTTGTTGTGAGTGGTGCCCCGCAGGTTGAAGCGAAAAAAAGAGCCTCGCGTGAGGCTCCCTGTTGTCTTCCGTACGGATCTATCCGCAGCCGCCGGAGCAATTGTCAGCGCTGCCGCAGCCGCTGCAGCTGCCGCCGACCCGCCCGGTGGCCTGTTCGGCTTCGGTGGCAGGCCGCACCCCGGCGATCCGGGCGTGGAACTGCAGGTCCTTGCCCGCCAGCGGGTGGTTCAGATCCAGGTACACCTCCCGCTCATCAAAGCCAGAGATGCGGGCATTGAAGACCTGGCCGTGCTCGTTGCGCACGCGCAGCGTGCTGCCCACCTGAATGGGATATTCCGGCGGGAACTGGCCTCGATCCAGGCTGGCCAGCGCGTTGGGGTCGTAAGGGCCGTAGGCCTCTTCGGCGGGCACCTGCACGATTTTGCTTTCCCCCACGGCCATGCCGGTGAGGGCGTTTTCCAGTCCGGGGATGATGGTTCCCGCGCCGTGCACGTACTCCAGCGGGGCCATGCCTTCCGAGGAGTCGAACACCTGACCGTCGACGGTCAGCACATAATCCAGACTGACCACCATGCCGTCGGCCACGGTCAGTGTTTGGGCTTGCTCCATGATTTTCTCCTGTCGGTGATAAGGAACGATGTGAACTCCGCGATTATAGCACACCGGCGTCCGATTTCTAACCCTTGAGCGCGCCGGCCATTAGACCGCGCAGGAAGTAATTGCCCAGGAAGATGTAGACCAGCAGGGTGGGCAGCGCCGCCAGGAAGGAACCGGCCATCTGCACGTTCCAGGCGATGATCTGGCTGCCTGCCATGTTGTTCAGCGCCACCGTCACCGGCCAGGCCTGGGGATTGGTCAGCACCACGGCGAAGAGGAAGTCGTTCCAGGCCGAGGTGAACTGCCAGATCAGCACCACCACAAAGGCCGGGATGGAGATGGGCAGGATGATGCTGCGGTAAATGCCGAAGATGTTGGCCCCGTCCATGCGGCCGGCTTCCAGCAGTTCGCGGGGGATGGTGGCGTAGTAGTTGCGAAAGGTCAGCGTGGTGAAGGGGATGCCGTAAATCACGTGGGTGACGATCAGCCCGGGGACGGTGCCGTACAGGCTCACGCCGAAGATGTTGATGTCTTTCATGAACTCGACCAGCGGGATCAGGATGCTCTGGTAGGGGATGAACATACCGAAGAGCATGGCCGGGAAGATAATGTCCGCGCCGGGGAACTTCCACTTGGCCAGGGCGTAGCCGTTGATCGAGCCGATGATGGAGGAGATGATCGCCGCCGGCACCACCATGCGGACGCTGTTGGCCAGGTAGGGGGCCAGGGCCCGGAAGGCTTCGATAAAGTTATCCAGATACAGGCCGGAGGGCAGCTCCCACATGGTCGCCAGGGAGACTTCACTGAAGCTTTTGAACCCGGTCACCAGCATGATGTAGAGCGGCAGCAGGTAGAACAGCGCCGCCAGGACCATGGGAATGTACAGCAGGTAGCGGGTTTGGAAGCGGCCGCGGGTCATAGCGACTCCTCGGTTTTGAGATTCCAGCGCAGGTAGGGAATGACCAGCACGGCCACGCTGATGAGCAGCAGGATGCCGATGGCGGCGCCGCGGCCGAAGAAGTAGCCGTCGAAGGTGGTCTGCCACATGTAAATGGCCGGTACGTCCAGCTGCAGCTGCTTGCCGGCCACCGCCAGGATCAGATCGAACACTTTAAGCGAAATATGCCCGAGGATGATGATGGCGCTGAGGGTCACCGGGCTGATCATGGGCAGGATGATGTGCCGGTAAATCTGGATTTCGTTGGCCCCGTCCACCCGGGCGGCTTCGCGCAGCTCCTGAGGGATGGAGCGCAGCCCGCTGAGGTACAGAGCCATGATGTACCCGGACATCTGCCAGACCGCCGGCAAAGCGATGAATGCGATCCCCCAGTAAGGTGTGGTGTGCCAGCGGTTCACCAGAAAGTCCAGGCCCATCTGGTCAAAGAGCAGGTTTAGCCCGCTCAGGCGGCTGCCCTGGGCCGGGTTCATCAGCCAGCGCCAGACCACGCCGGTGACGATATAGGAGATCGCCATTGGGAACAGGTACACGCTGCGGAAGAAGCTTTCGCCCTTCAGGTTCTGGTCCAGCAGGATGGCCAGGGCCAGCCCCACAATCAGGCAGCCGATCATGAACAGCACGGTAAAGATGGCCTGGTTGCGGATGTCGATTTGAAAGCGGGGATCGTTGAACAGGCCGATGTAGTTTGCCAGACCCACGAAGGTGTAATCTGGCAGCAGGCCTTTCCACTGGCTGAGGGACACCCGCACCGACCAGAGGATGAATGCGTAAATAAAGATTCCTACTGCTGCGATGGATGGCAGCACCAGTAAGAAAGAAATCACTTTTTCTCGGTTAACGCGCATTGCGCTCTCCAGATAGGATGGGGAGCAGGCGGGTTTCCCGCCTGCTCCCGGTAAGGTTGAAAAGGCTTACTGGCAGGGGCCGGAGGAGGCACAGGCCGCCACCAGCGCGCTCTGGAAGGCCGCGACATCCCGCGACTGCAGGAACAATCCCAGCGCGGTGTCGATCTCGGTCTTCCACGAGTCATTGGCGACCACGCCGTGGGTCAGGCTGCCGGCCACGATGTCGCTGGCCCAGTCATCCATGGCGGAGAGCAGGTACTCGCCGTACAGCGAGCGGTCAGCGTCATTGCGGGCCGGGATGGAGCCCTTGACCGGGTTGAACGCGTCCTGCCCGGCCTGGGAGCCGGCGATCTTCAGCCAGGCGATGGCCCCGTCGCGGTTGGGCGCGCCCACCGGCAGCACGAAGCTGTCCGACAGGAACTGGAACACGCCGTCCGAACCGGGCACCGGGGCCCAGCCGTAGTCCACGTTGGGGGTTTTGCCCAGCTCGCGGAAGTAGCCTTCCGCCCAGTCGCCCATCACGTTGTAGGCGGCGTCTCCGTTAACCACCAGCTGCGCAGCGTCCTGCCAGGTGAGCGAGGTGGCGTCGCTGTTGGTGTAGGAGAGCGCGGTGGCGAAGTGCTCCAGCGCGGTGGTGACTTCAGGGCTGGCCCAATCGAACTCACCGGTCCACAGGCCGCTGTAGTTGGCTTCACCCATGGAGGCCAGCAGGATGGTTTCCATCAGGTGCATGGCGGTCCACTGCTCGCCCATGGCCAGCGGCGTTTCCACACCGGCATTCTTCAGATCCTCCATGGAGGCGAACCAGTCTTCGAGCGTGGTGGGCATGGTAATGCCATTCTCTTCGAGGATGGCGGGATTATACCAGACCACGTTGGCCCGATGGATGTTGACCGGCACGGAGTAGATGTTGCCGTCCTGCGAGATGAGCGGGATCAGCGTCTCGGGCATGACCTCCAGCCAGCCCTCTTCCTCGTAGAGGAAGTTGAGGGGTTCCAGCTGGTTGGCCGCCACGTAGGTGCCGATCAGCTCCTGGCCGGCGTGACCCTGCCATGAGTCAGGCGGATCGTTGGCCTGCAGGCGGGTGGCCAGCACGGCGCGGGCGTTGGTTCCGGCGCCCCCGGCAACTGCGGCGTTGATGAACTCAATGTCGGGGTATTCCGCCTGGAACACTTTGATCATCGCCTCGAGGCCGGCCGCTTCACCGCCGCCGGTCCACCAGGAGAAGACTTCCACCTGCTGCCGGCCCTGGCCGCCGGGTTCAGCCGGTTCGGTCACGGCCCCGCCGGGTTCCTGCGGAGCAGGAGTGGGGGAAGCCTGGCTGACGCAGCCCGAAAGCACAATCGAGAGAATCAGCACCAGGCTGATCAGGGTTAGCAACTTTTTCATTCTTTTTCTCCTTGTAGCGCTCGAACGAAAGAATCAGTTGGAGTCTGGCAAGGCAGGAATATCGTAGAGGGCGATCACCTCCTCTCAACAAGACCAAGGGTTTCAGGAAGCTTGTTGGGTAGAAAGGCGTTCTGCAGGGCGAGCGTGGCCGCGCCAATGGCGACCACATCCTCGCCCATTGTTGTGGTGACCAGTTCGACCGGCTGCCGGTTCAGAGGCAGCACCCGCTTCTGGACGGTCTCGCGGACAGCGTCGAAGAGCAGGTCGCCGGCTCCGGTCAGCTCGCCGCCGAAGACGATCAGCCCGGGATTGATCAGGTTGATCAGGTTGGCCACCGCCACGCCCAGATAGTGACCGGCGTTGACCACCACCTGCCGGCAGATCGGGTCGCCCTGCAGGGCCAGGTCGACGATGGTCTCTACGCTCAGCTCGGACTCCGGCAGGGGCGGCAGCCCGGCATCCCTGCGGTCGGAGCGCACGGCCTCGACCAGGCCCGGCCCGCCGACGTAGGCTTCCATGCAGCCGTAGTTGCCGCAGCGGCACAGGCGGCCGTTCGGCTCGATGGTGGTGTGGCCGATCTCGCCGGCGGCGCCGTTGTACCCGCGGTACACCTGGCCGTCGATGATCAGCCCCGCGCCGACCCCGACGCCCAGTTTGATGAAGGCCAGCGAGGAGTACTCTTTCCCGCTGCCCCACCATTTTTCTGCCATGGCGCCGGCGTTGGCGTCGTTGTCCAGGTAGATGGGCAGGTCGTATACTTTGCGGATCTCCTCTCCCGGGCCAATGCCCTCCCAGGCGGGCATGTAGTAGGTGATCATGCGGTCCAGCTGCGGCCCGTCCAGCGGAGTGGGGATGGTGACCCCGATGCCCAGCACCTGGTGGACCTGCAGGTTGGCCTCGGCCAGCGTCTCGCCGATCATGTCAATGACCCGCCGGATGGTTCCGTGCGGGTCATTGATGACGTCGTGTTTGCAGTAGCGGCGGGCGATGATGCGGCCGCGCAGATCCATGGCGATCACGTTGAGATGCGATGCACCGATGTCCACGCTGAGCACGTCCCGCAGGCCGTAGTTGAAGCGCAGCAGAATCGGCCGCCGCCCTCCGCTGGACTGGCCCACGCCAGCCTCTTCCACAAAACCCGACTCCAGCAGCAAATTGACTAGAGCGGAGACGGCGGTGGGGCTGAGGCGGGTTTCCCGGATGATGTCCGCGCGCGAGATCGAGCCGGCATCTCGGATGAGATTCAATACCAGGCTGAGATTGTGTTCGCGGACGGTACTCACAGACGCGCTGGTGGCGGCCATCCCTGCTCCATCAAGAAGTGGACAAATCAGGTTGACAGACGACCATCCAATAGCGATCTTATTATAGATTGATTAACTTACTTTTTCAATAGGAAAAAGAAAGTCCGATCAGGCACCGTGCGTGCCGGTAACTCAATCCATCCGTCCGCGGGATAACCAGCGCACCCCCAGCAGCGCCAGCGAGGAGAGCAGCACCAGAAGGATGGACAGGGCCACGGCCGACTCCAGGCTGGACTCAAATCCCAGGTAAATGGCCAGCGGCATGGTCTGGGTGCGGCCGGGCAGGTTGCCTGCAAACAGGATGGTGGCCCCGAACTCGCCCAGCGCACGCGACCAGCTCATCACCGCCCCGCTCAACAGCGCGTAGCGCGAGAGTGGCAGCACCACATGGCGCAGCTGCTGAAGGGTGGAGGCCCCGTCCAGCTGGGAGGCCTCCAGGATTTCCGGGTCGATCAGGGCAAACCCGATGGCCGCCGAGCGGATATAGAGCGAGCCGGCCACAAACACCTGCGCGCCGACCACGGCTGCCTGGGTGAAGGCGATCTGCAAGCCCAGGTCGTTCAGCGGCGCGCCCAGCAGCCCGCGCCGCCCGAAGGCCAGCAGCAGGGCCAGGCCGGCCACCGAGGGGGGCAGCACGGTGGGCAGGTCGATCAGGGTTTCCAGCACGGCCCGCCCGCGGAACTGGAAGCGGCCGGTCAGGTAGGCCAGCGGCGTGCCCAGCAGCAGGATGATCGCCAGGCTGATCAGCGAGGTTTTCATGCTGATGACCACGGCCTGCCGGGTTTGTTCGCTGCCCAGCTGCATCCAGAGGTCGGCGGGCCTTACCTCGAAGAACAGCAGCAGCACGGGAATGGCGAGGAAGAGCAGCACAGGCATGGAGAATACGGCCCACCAGACCGGGCCGCTTTCCCGCCAGCGGGAGGGCAGGCGGGACGGCCGCTGCCAGCGTCCGGTCTGGTGAAGGTTTTCCGCCACGCCGCCTCCTCGCCCTTACCCTTTACTCACCGGTCTCGCCGGCAGGAATCAGGCCGCTTTCAGCCAGGATGCGCTGCCCTTCGGCGGAGAGAACGAAGTCGATGAACGCGCGGGCCAGGTCGGGCTGCGGACCGGCGAGCACCGGGGCAATGTAATAGGAAGCCTGCACGTTCTGCCCAGCCGGGATTTCTATGGTAAGCAGGTCCTGGCCGGCGGTGTCGGAGGCGTAAACCACGCCCGCGTCCGCTTCGCCCAGCAGAACCTTGGTGCGGATGGCTGCCACGGACTCCTCCAGCGAGACCACGTTGGCCAGCACCTGGTCCCGGAAGGCTTCGCCGTGGGCCGGGTCCTGCGCGGCCTGATCCAGCCACTGCCGGGCGTAAGCTCCCGCGGGCACGTCCTCAGCGCCCACCACCACCCGCACGCCCGGCCGGGCCAGATCGGCCAACCGCTGGATGCCCGCCGGGTTTTCTGGCGGCAGGATGACGACCAGCCGGTTGTGGGCGATAACCGCTGCCGAACCGTCTGCGACGCTGCCGCCTTCGACGGCCCAATCCATCTGGCGGGCATCGGCGCTGGCAAAAACATCCGCCGCGGCGCCGGCGTTCAGCTGCTGGGCCAGCGCCTGCGATCCGGCGAAGTTGAACGTCACGCGCACTCCCGGGTGCTGCGCTTCAAACGTCTCAGCCAGCGCAGTGAACGGCTCGCGGAGCGAGGCGGCGGCAAAGACGGTCACTTCCCGCGAGTCTGGACTGCTCCCGGCGCAGGCCGCCAGCGCCAGCAGGAGCAGCAGGGCAGGGGACCACCTCATGCCAGCAGCCTCCGCTCGCATGTATCCAGCCAGGCGAGGATGCTCTCCGCCTGCGCCTGGCGGAAGTCGTAGACCACCTCGTCCATGGGTCCGCCGGGGCTGACCTCGCGCTGCAGGCGGACGTCCAGCAGCCAGCGGCGGCACTCCTCCCTCTGCGCCTGGATCAGATTTCTCACCGCGCGCTCTCCCTGGCGGCGGGCGAAGTACAGCCTGGCGATGAACTCCTGGCGGATCTGCCGCCCGCGGCGCACCGGACTGCCCAGCCAGAGGTGGAACTGCCGGCGGCCTTCTTCCGTCAGGCGGTATTCCTTACGATCCGGGCGGGTGTTACCGGAGATGATTTCGGCTGAGACCCAGCCCAGGCTTTCCAGCTTGTCCAGCAGGGCGTACAGCCGGGCCTGCTTGACCGACCAGACCAGCGAGACGCCTTCCATCTGCGTGATGGCTTTGTGCAGGTCGTAGCCGTGGCTGGGCTGCTGTTCGAGCAGTCCTAGCAGGACATACTCAAAGGTGAAGGGGGATTGAGCGCGGGGGGACATGTTTATATTTATTCAATATTCATTTAATGAATATCTTGAGTATACTCGCGCCCGGGGCCTGCGTCAAGCGGTTCAGGGCCGTGGGTTTTCGCTATCTGAGACACTGCCTGTCGCCCGGCCGCAGAAAAGCGCCGGGGTTCCGGGGTGGGGCAGGCGGTACAGTCTCCCCGGCGCGTCATCCTGGATGCCGAACAGCGCCAGGAAGGCCTGGTAAACTTCCAGCCAGAGTCAGTCCGTGGGGGAGGACTGCACCAGCATCACCGCCGCGGCTGCGTGGAACCGTTCCGCTTCCATCAGGGCGGACGTGGGGCAGCAGCTGGTAGCGGATCGATCCCGGCAGGTCAAATTCCAGCCCCAGTTTTCTCTTGAGGAAGCACAGCCGTTTCAACTTACCCGGCGTGGGCTGCTCCAGCCACTTTTCCAGCGTGGGGCCGAAAGTCTCGGCGACTTTCCCCTCGACCATGATCGCCGCCAGCCCGTGCCGGCTGCGGGCCAGAACAAAGAGATCATTCTGCGAAGGATGGCCTCATGTACACCTTCCACTCCGGGAGGGCCAGGAGCAGCTTCAGGTCTCTG
>DGEO01000027.1:70879-99885 GCA_002385985.1 Anaerolineaceae bacterium UBA3924
GGTCTCTGGCTGAGTTCAGGAGGTCTCTCCCTTCCAGGGGGAACCGCCCGCTGGCGCGCTCCCAGGCGCTGGCTAGGGCGTGGGCCGAGTACCCGGGTTTCCAGTGCTTGGTGGGATCAGCCAGCAGGGCCTGCCAGCTTTCCAGGCCGGATGCGGGGACGCAGCATTATTTCATGTGTACCTGCCTGTTGGATCGGGGGGAGGAGAAAAGCGAAGAACGGAGCGGGGGAGAGCCCCGCCGGATACACCTATGATCATACCCTCTTTCCCCCAGGATGTATCCGGACCAACCTGCGAAAGGGCTACCCGCGACCGCGCTGTGGAGTCCTCTCGGTCTACAGGGTTCATTCGCCATTCTTTCATATAATTAATCCAGGGGGAAGAAGAACGGTTCACCCATAAAAGGATGACTGCCGCACCATGAACTCAAAACCGTACGATGTTGCCATCATTGGCGGGGGAATTGTCGGCATCGCAACCGCGATGGCCCTCACCGAACGCCGATCGCTTTCGCTGATCGTGCTCGAGGCGGAAAGCGACCTGGCCGCGCACCAGACCGGCCACAACAGCGGGGTGATCCACTCCGGGCTGTACTACAAACCCGGCTCGCTCAAGGCGCGCAACTGCGTCGAGGGCCGCGAGGCCATGTACCGCTTCTGCGAAAAGTTCAGCCTGCCTCACGAGCGCTGCGGCAAAGTGGTGGTTGCCACCCGATATGCCGAGCTGCCCGCGCTGGAAATGCTCGAGGAACGCGGCCGGGCCAACGGCCTGAAGGGCCTGCGCCGGCTGGACCGGGAGGGGATTAACCGCTTCGAGCCGCATGCGTCCGGCATCGCCGGTCTGTACGTCCCGGAGACCGGGATTGTGGATTACCCCGCGGTCACGCGCAAGATGGCCGAGGTGGCGCAGGAGCGGGGGGCCGAGATCTGCACCTCCGCCCGCGTGCGCGGCTTTCGCTCCCGCCCGGGGGAGTATGTGCTCTCCACCGACCGGGGCGAGGTCATCTGCAAAACGCTGATCAACTGCGCGGGGCTGCAGTCCGACCGCATCGCGCGCATGTGCGGGGTGCGCCCGGGGCTGCAGATCGTTCCCTTCCGAGGGGAGTACTATGAGCTGAACCCGCGGCGCGAGTTCCTGGTGAAGAACCTGATCTACCCCGTGCCGGACACGCGCTTCCCCTTCCTGGGGGTGCACTTCACCCGCATGGTGCACGGCGGGGTGGAGATCGGCCCGAACGCGGTGCTCGCCTTCCGCCGCGAAGGCTATAAACTGCTGCAGATCCATCCCCGCGACATGGTCCAGTACGGCCTGTACCCGGGGTTCTGGCGCATGGCGCTCAAGTACTGGCGCATGGGGACCGGCGAGTTCTACCGCTCGCTGTCCAAGCCGGCCTTCGTGCGCGCCATGCAGCGGCTGATCCCGGCTGTGCGGGCGGAGGATGTGCACCGCTCGGGCGCCGGGGTGCGGGCGCAGGCGCTGGAGCCCAACGGCCAGCTGGTGGACGATTTTCGCATCATCCAGTCGGAGCGCATGGTGCACGTGCTCAACGCGCCTTCCCCGGCGGCGACGGCTTCCATCAGCATCGGCCGCACCATCGCCGACATGGCCATGCAGATCCTGTGAGCGGGGCTGGGATGAATGAGTTTGGTGAATTCAGGATTGCACCCGGCGCGGTTGGCCGGGTGATCCGGGCCTACACATCCGGCTACACCCGCGATTACGTTACCTTTCAGGCCGGTGAGGCGGTGACGGTCGAACGGCAGGACACGGATTGGCCGGGCTGGCTTTGGTGTGCGGGCGCAGACGGCCGCGCCGCCTGGGTGGCGAAGGCCTTGCTGGAAGACCGGGACGGCCTCACCGTGCTGCGGGAGGATTACACAAACCACGAGCTGGAGGTGCAGCCCGGCGACCGGCTGGCGCTGCACCGTCTGGTCAGCGGCTGGTACTGGGCTGAAGACGCGCAGGGACAGGCCGGCTGGGTCCCGGCGGAATGTGTCGAGGTGATATCCAGTTAACTGCCGGTCTTATTCAGCTTTCTCTCGCGACCAGGCCGGATCGCAGTTCTGCACCGCGGCGATGATCTCCTCGATCAGCGCAACCACCGCGGCGATCTTTTCCGGACTCACCCAGCGCAGGGAGTCTTGCGGCTGGTGGTGCAGCCGATTGGACCCGCGGGAAATCAGCGCCAGGCTGGGCACGCCGCGGAAGGCGAAGGTGGAATGGTTGGACTGCGGCCAGGGATCGGTCCACAGCATCTGCGGGTAGCGCCGCAGGATGCCGTCGATAACGGACTGCAGCTCGGGTGAGGCCCCCATCAGCGCCAGTGTGTCCGTGCCCAGGCGCTGGCCCACTGCGTCAAAGTTGATCGCCAGGACGATGTCCGCGAACTGCTCGCCGAACTGCTTAACGTACATGCCATCGGAATAAGCGTAATACTCCTCGTCGCCGAAGGCGATGAACTCCAGCCCGATGGCGGGCGGGCGCTCCGCCAGGCGTCCGGCCAGGCAGAGCAGCGCGGCCGCGCCGGCGGCATTGTCGATCGCGCCCGGGGTGTTGACTTTGGTGTCGTAGTGGGCCATCAGCACCAGCTTGCGCCGGTCCGGGCCGGGGCGGGAGCCGACCAGCGTGATCGCTTCAGAAGGAAGGCGCTCGGCCAGGATGACCAGATGGGCTTCTTCGCCGGCGTGGTCCAGCAGCGCCAGGGCGGTCTCAGCGTCCACCGTGGCCGAGGGGATGGGCATGTCCGCGTCTTCGATGCGGGCGTCGGCGGCGGGCCAGTTCAGGTTGGCGCTCAGCACGGCGGCCGGTTTGCGCTCCACCAGCAGGCGGTTGATGCGCTGGTCGCGCTCGGTGTTGTACACCTCGCAGTTGAGCGGGATGAGCGGCTCGTTGGACAGATCGCCGTAGAAGAGCAGGATTTTTCCGCCAATCTCGGCAGCTTCCAGCTCGGCCGGGGTGCACAGCGGCAGCAGTGTGCCCGGAACGTCACAGGCCGGCGAGAAGGGATTGGCGGCGGCGGTGAAGGCGGATGAACCGATTTCCAGCCGGGTGGCCCTGTGCCGCCAGTCGATGCAGGGGAAGCGGATGTCCTGGATCTGCAGCCCGGCGTCAGAAAAGGTGCGGCGGATGTACTCAGCAGCCTGCCGGTAGGCCGGCGAGCCGGTCGGGCGGGGGCCGGTGGTCCCGGCCAGAAACTGCAGGTGGGAACGGATCGATTCTTCAGCCGGGATGCCCATGGCGATTCTCCTGAAAAAAAGTGGGAAGTGAAATGAGTATAACCCTCGGAAAACCAGTTGACAAGCGCGGCGGGCCTGCTACAATAAGAGTTAATCCTGTAATTACAGGATGAGAACCCCCATGGAACCATCCCCGGAAGTCATCGATTTTTCCAGCTACGTGCCTTACTACGTTCAGCTGCGAGAGCTGCTCAAAGGCCGCATCCTGGCCGGTTTGTGGCAGGTTGGCGAGCGCATCCCGGGTGAGGTCGAGCTGTGCCGCGAATTCGGCGTCAGCCGAACCGTCGTTCGCCAGGCGCTGCTCGAGCTGGAACTGGGCGGCTACATCATCCGCCGCAAGGGGCGGGGGACCTTCGTCTCCGGCCCCAAGGTCACCGAACGGCTGGCCCAAAAGCTGACCGGCTTCCACCAGGACATGCTCGAGCAGGGCCGCAAGCCGGGAACCAGGGTGCTCTCGCAGCGCCTGACCCGGGCGGATGCCTTCCTGGCCTCACAGCTGCAGGTACCGGCCGGCGCTACGCTGGTGGAGGTCCGCCGCCTGCGCCTGGTGGAGGACGAGCCCATCGCGGTGGTCACCAGCTTCCTCCCCGAGAGCCTCTGCCCGGGGCTGGAGAAGGTGGATCTGTCCGAGCGCTCGCTGTACCAGTATCTGGAGAACGAGTGCCGGCTGTTCATCGTCCGGGCGCACCGCTCCATCGAGGCAGCCGCGGCCAGTGAAGAGGATGCCCGTCACCTGGGCATTCACACCGGCGATCCGGTTATCCTGCTGGAAAGCCTGTCATTCCTGGAGGACGGCACGCCGCTGGAGTACTTCCGCGCCTATCACCGCGGCGACCGGGCCAGGTTTGAGATCGAGCTGGTCCGGCAGCGTGACCGCTGGCGCCCGCTCGAGTGGGACCCGTCCGGAGATCGTCCCTGATCGATCCGTGACCCACGCATTACAAGGAGAACATGATGGATCAACCTTTTACCTTCACGCTGCCCTTCCCGGACCTGGTTCCCTCCCGGGTGGACAACCACATCCAGCGCCGGCTGAGCGCCATGCGCGGCCAGTTCCTGGACCAGAAGGCTTATGAAGAGATGGTCGCCGCCGGTGACCCGCTGCTGTACGAAGTGTATGAAATCCACCGCCCCGAAGTAGAGGGGGAGATGCTGATGGGCATCTCCGTGGTGCATCCGGGCAAGGTGGGGGACGAGTTCTACATGACCAAGGGTCACTTTCACACCGTACTGGACACCGCCGAGGTGTATTACGTGCTCAAGGGCGAGGGCTGCATGGTGATGGAGACGCCCGAGGGCGACGCCCATGTGGAGATGCTTTCGCCGGGTAAGGTGCTCTACGTTCCCCCGCGCTGGGCGCACCGCTCGGTGTGCACCGGCCGCCAGGAGGACCTGGTGACTTTCTTCATTTACCCCGGTAACGCCGGGCATGACTACGGCACCATCGAGCAGCAGGGATTCCGCAAGCTTGTGGTGGAAAAGGACGGCCGCGTGGCGGTGGTGGACAATCCCCGCTGGCAGCCGGCGCAGAAGGAGGCGGCGTGAATTTGAAAACCTGCCGGGTGCTGGTCACGGCCACATCCTACGGCAAGAATGATCCCACCCTGCGCACCTTTCTGGAGGAGCAGGTGGGGGAGGTTATCTACAACACCACCGGCAAACCGCTGAGCGCGGAGCAGCTGTGCGAGCTGCTGCCCGGTGTGGATGGATACATCGCCGGGCTGGACGAAATCAACGCCCACGCCCTGGCCGCGGCCAGCCGGCTCAAGGTGATCAGCCGCTACGGTGTGGGCGTAGACAACGTGGACCTGGACGCGGCGAAGGCTCGAGGTATTATCGTGACCAACACGCCCGGGGCCAACTCGGTCTCCGTGGCCGAGCTGGCCATCGGTCTGATGCTCTCGCTGCTGCGCTCCATCCCTCAGGCGGTGAACGCTACCCGGCGGGGCGAGTGGCCGCGTCTGAGCGGCAAGTCCCTGGAAGGCCGGACGGTCGGTCTGCTGGGGCTGGGTTCAATCGGCAGGCAGGTGGCCCGCCGGCTGGCCGGGTTCGACTGCCGCATCCTTGCCTACGATCCGCGCCCTGACGAAGACTTTGCCCGCAGCCACGGGGTGCAGCTGCTGCCCCTGGAGGAGGTGCTGGCGCAGGCGGACATCCTTTCGCTGCACCTGCCGGCCACGGCCGAGACGCGCGGCATGGTGAATGACGGCTTCCTGGCTCGCATGAAGCCGGGCGCTTATCTGATCAACACCGCCCGCGGCGAGCTGATCGACGAAGACGCGCTGCTGCGAGCGCTTCAGTCCGGGCATCTGGCCGGGGCAGCGCTGGACGCCTTCAGCCAGCAGCCGCCGGACCCGGCCAATTCGCTGCTGACCTTGCCGCAGGTGCTGGTCACCCCGCACACCGGAGCGCACGCCGATTCGGCCACCAACAACATGGGCTGGATGGCGGTACGCGACTGTCTGGCGGTGCTGCGCGGTGAGGACCCGAAATTTCGCGTGGTGTAACTGGACCATCCCAAAGGAGTGCTGAATGGATAAACAGGCTGTACTGGATCGTATTGAATCACTGGGCCTGCTGGCGGTGCTGCGTGGACCCTCCCCCGAGCTGACCGTGCGCATGGTGGAGGCGCTGGCGGCTGGCGGTGTGTATGGTATTGAGATTACCTATTCCACCCCGAACGCCGAGGCGGTGGTGGCTGAACTGGCAGAGAAATTCGGCGACCGGATTTTGCTGGGGATGGGCACGCTGATCAGGCCGGAACAGGCTGCATCGGCGAAGGCGGCCGGCGCTCAGTTCCTGGTCAGCCCGGTCTGCGATCCGGAGCTGGTGCGCGCCATGGTGGCCACCGGCCTGCCGGTCATGGCCGGGGCGCTGACCCCGACCGAGGTGCTGCAGGCCCACCAGCTGGGCTCGGACGTGGTGAAGATCTTCCCCGGCTCAATGACCGGGCCGTCGTACATCAAGGCGCTCAAGGGGCCGTTCCCCTACATTCGCATGATGCCCACCGGCGGGGTGAATGCGGGCAATATTGCCGACTGGTTCGCCGCCGGTGTGGTGGCGGTGGGCGCCGGCAGCGAGCTGTGCCCGCCCAAACTGGCGAAAGAAGGACGCTTTGACGAAATCTCGGAGCGGGCGCGTGAGTTTGTGCGCATCGTCGAGGCCGCCCGCGCGCCGCAAGCAAAATAAAGGAGGAAGGATGACACAGCCGATCGTTACCAAAACCCAGCCGACGTTCTATTTCATCGGTGTGACCACGGGGAAATCCTCCATTCGCAAGATATTCCCGAAATGGATGGAGGTGCTCGGCCGTCCGGAGGTGGTGCTGGAAGGTGTGGACCTGAAGATCCATGACGAGCCGGAAAACTACCGCCGGGTTGTCACCCAGATAAAGGAAGACCCGCTCTCGCTGGGCGCGCTGGTGACCACGCACAAGATTGACCTGGTCACCGCCGCGCGCGACCTGTTCGACTATCTGGACCCCAACGCGCAGATCACCGGCGAGGTGTCCAGCATCTCCAAGCGCGACGGCCGGCTGGAAGGGCACGCCTTTGACCCCATCACCTCGGGCCTGAGCATGGATGCGATCATCGGCAAGGATTATTTCGGCCGCACGGGCGGGGAAGTGCTGTGCTTCGGCGCAGGCGGCTCGGGCCTGGCGACGGCGCTGCACCTGATCCGCAAGCAGGAAAAAGCTGACCGGCCGGAGCGCTTCGTGTTTGTCAACCGTTCGCAGGGCCGGCTGGATCACGCCCGCGAGGTAATCGAATCGGTGGGAACCGACATCAAGTTCGAGTACATCCAGAACTCGGACCCGGTGGTGAACGACTCCATCATGGCGCAGATGAAGCCTTACAGCGTGGTGATCAACGCCACCGGCATGGGCAAGGACACGCCCGGCTCGCCGGTTACCTGGGAGGGCAAGTTCCCCGAGAACGGTGTGGCCTGGGAGTTCAATTACCGCGGCGAGCTGGATTTCCTCCACCAGGCGCTGGCCCAGAAGGAAGAGCGCAATCTGACCGTCGAAGACGGCTGGGTGTATTTTGTCTACGGCTGGAGCGCGGTCGTGGCCCAGGTGCTGCACTTCGAGCTGACCGACGAGATTTTCCAGAAGCTGGAGCGGACCGCCGCGGCCATGCGCTGATGAACTGGTAATCATTACCGGTAGGCCCGCCGGCCGGCTGTTCATGCCGGCCGGTTTTGTTTTTTTGAAAGCGGGGGTGATTCCCGAGTTGTAATCGCCGCTATTTTGAGTATATTGATAACGACAGTCAATAAGAGATCGTCGTTTCACTGGAACCAGCGCCGCAGCCATAGAGGGGATGGAAAGGGACCAGATCATGACGAAATACAGGTTAATCCGGATGGTGATTTTGCTGGCCGCTGCGGTCAGCCTGGGGCTGTCAGGGGCGAACGTCTCCGCCCAGGTGGTGGAAGGCCCGCTGCCCGTGATCGAGTTCCTGGGGGAGGGGCCGGGATCCTTTACCGTCGAAGAAGGCCGCTTCTTCGTGGTGAAGACTTACGAAAATGGCGTATTCTTCTTTGCGCAGGTGGAAGGGCCAACATACGAGGCAGCGGCGCGCGAGCGGGTCTGGACCACCGACTACCTGCCCGGAGAGAGCATCAGGCTGCACGACGAAGGCCGCAGTTACGGCCAGGTTCCAGCTGGCTGTCAGGTCAACTTCGTCCAGATCGAGGACAACATTGACTCCCGCCGCAACCGGTTCTTCCTGAACGGCGAGGAGCTGTACCTGATCGATCAGGGCATGGTGGTTTACGGCGGCTTCACCGTTCCGGAGGCTGGCGAGCTGACCCTGTTCGCCGAGGACAGCGTGGGCATCATCGTCCAGCTGTGCCCGCAGGATGTACCCGGCCAGCCGGGCGAGACGCCCACCCCGGGCGTGACCGCCACGACCAGCCTGCCGGACGAGCCTCCGGCCACCCCGTCGCCCACCGCGCCGGCGCTGACCGCCACCCTGCCGCAGCCGACCGCCACCGAAACTCTGCCGGCGGTGACTGAAACGCCCGGGCAGGCGACCGATGTTTCGCCTGAGCCATCGCCCACGGCGGTGACGCCGCTGCCAGACGTGGGGGCAAGCCCCAGTCCAAGTCCTCAGCCGGACGAGGGGGACACGCCCACAGCGGTCCCCACGCCCGGGTCCATTCCCACCACGGGCGGCGGGCCGGGACCGGGCGATATCGCCCGCATCGCGGCCGCGCTGACCGGCACGCTGGCGCTGCTGGCCTTCGCCTGGTGGCGGCTGATCCAGTGGTGGAAGCGGGCGGGGTAACGGCTTGGCCCGGCGGATACTCCTGCTCTGGCTGCTGACCGGGCTGCTGGCCCTGGCCACCCTGGCTGCGGTCGCCTTCGGCCTGCGCTTCCTGCTGACCCCGGGCGTGCTGCTCCCGGCGGAGGAACCGGCCATGCCAGTGCGGGAGGAGATCGGCGCCACCCGCGGCTCGCCAAGCCCCACGGCGCGGCCAATACCCGGTGACCGCCCGGCCCCGCCGGAGATGGCCGCCCTGCCGCCGGACCCCACGGAGGAGCCGCTTCAGGCGGAGGCGGCAGCCGCTGAGCGGGCCCCCGTGCAGGCCCTGAAGGGTGACCTGGCCATCCCGCGGCTGGGATTACACCAGGCGGTCATGCCCATCCCGGTGCAGGACGGCCAGTGGGACATCTCCAACATGGTCATGGAGGTCGGCTGGCTGGAGACCACCGGGACCGGGCCGGGGGATGACCTGGCCATGGTGCTGATCGGGCACGTCACCCTGCCGGGGAGCGGAGACCCGGGTCCGTTCTACGAGCTGCCCTACCTGCGGGAAGGCGCGGAAATCCACTACCGCGAGGGCGACCGGCTGTACATCTACCGGGTGGAAGGGAAGCGCCATGTTGATCCGGAGAATGTGGCCGAGCTGTACGTGCCGGATGGGCGCAAGCTGCTGCTGGTGACCTGCACCAACTGGAACCCGATCCGCCGCGCCTATTCCGAGCGGGCGGTGGTCGAGGCCCGGCTGGTGCGGGTGGAAAAGCTGACCGAGTTTATCGATTGATCCGGGGGATGAACGCGGCAGCGGGCGGTCTCGAGACCGCCCGCTGCCTGCTGTGCCATACCTGTAATTCCAACCGGTATTATTTACCCCTGTCTTTCAACCAGTAATGCCTACCGCTAAGGTGACGGTCCTCCTCCTAGCCCGTCACTGCCGCCGCGGTGGGATGATACAGGATCTGCGAGAGGAACGACCACGTGCGGTCGCTCGCCGGATTCTTGAAGACCCCCTCCGGCGTTCCCTGCTCGACGATCCGTCCGGCGTCCATAAAGACGACTTCGTCCGCGGCGGCCTGCGCAAAGCCCATCTCATGCGTGACCACCACCATGGTGATCCCGTCCCGGGCCAGCTGCAGCATCACTTCGAGCACTTCTTTGATCATTTCCGGGTCGAGCGCGCTGGTCGGCTCGTCAAAGAGCATGATCTTGGGGTTCATCGCCAGGGTGCGGGCGATGGCCACACGCTGCTGCTGCCCGCCGGAGAGCTGGCGGGGGTGGCTGCCCGCCTTTTCGGCAATGCCCACCCGTTCCAGCTGCGCCATGGCGATTGATTCCGCTTCCTGCCGGCCGCGCCCGCGCACCACCTGCTGGGCCAGGGTCAGGTTCTCCAGCACGGTCAGGTGCGGGTACAGGTTGAAATGCTGGAACACCATGCCGATATCGGCGCGGATGCGGTTGAGATCCCGCTCGTCGCCGGTCAGGCGCTCGCCGTCCACCCGGATCTCGCCCTCGTCCGGCCTTTCCAGCAGGTTCATGCAGCGCAGCAGGGTGGACTTGCCCGAGCCGCTCGGCCCGATGATGACCACCACCTTGCCGCGCGGCACGGTCAGGCTAACCCCGTCCAGCGCGCGCAGGCCGTTGAACTCCTTGACCAGATCGCGTACCTCGATCATCGCATCAGCGGCTGGCATGGCTTCCCGCCTTTCTTTCCAGCAGCCTGACCAGCGCCGAGAGCAGCATGGTCATGCTCAGGTACAGCACCGCCAGGATGGTATAGGCCTCGGTGTAGCGGAACGAATGCCCGGCGTACAGCTTCGCCACCTGGGTGATATCCCTCACCGCCAGCACGGAGACCAGCGAGGAGTCTTTGAGCATGGAGATGAAGTCGTTGCCCAGCGCCGGCAGCATCACCCGAAACGCCTGCGGCAGGATGATGTATCGCATCGCCTGGGCGCGGGTCATGCCCTGCGAGCGGGCGGCTTCCATCTGACCCCGATCCACTGACTGGATGCCCCCGCGGAAGATTTCCGCCAGGAACGCGCCGTAGGTGATCGACAGGGCAGCCACCGCTCGCACGTTCATGGAGACTGAACGCGAGTCGAGTCGTCCCAGCATCTGGCCCGGACCGGACAGGCCCTGAGCCGTGAGCCACAGCCCCAGGGAATGCAGCCCGTCGATCAGAGCGGGCAGCGCCACCAGCGCGATGAAGAAGATCAACACCAGCATGGGGACCCCCCGGATGACCTCCACGTAGAAGGTGGCGGCGTTGCGGGCCAGCGGGTTTTCGGAGATGCGCCCCAGCCCGGCCAGCAGCCCCAGCACCAGCGCGACCGCGTAGGCGCTCAGCGCGATGGTCAGGGTGACTCCCAGCCCGGCGCGGATGAACTGGAAGGCTTCGTAGTAAGCGGGATTGGAGAGGACCAGGTACGCAGTGCCGGCCGCGACCAGCCCGAGAGCCGCGATCCACCAGGGGAAGGCCTTCCACCGGGCGCCGGTGATGGGCCGGATCAGGCGGGCCGGAAGGGCGGCTCGAAACGGTGCAAGTTCTGTCCGGGTCGTCATCTTACTCGCCCGTCTGGATGTCCGCTTCGGTCAGGGTGAAATCCGGGCCGAAGTAGTAGGCGTTGAACTCGTCCAGCGTGCCGTCCTCGCGCATGGAGGCGAGGGCCTGGTTGACCGGGTCGACCAGATCGCTGCCAGGGGTGAAGATGAAGCCCAGTTCGTCGCTCTTGATGGCCGGACCGATGAACTCGATCTGATCGGCGTTGGCGCCGCGGTAGCCCATGCCCACCACTTCGTCAATCAGGACCGCGTCCACGTCCCCGGCGACCAGCGCCTGGACGGCGAAGGGCATGGTGTCGAAGGCTTTGATGCGCTCTTCGGGCAGGTACTGGATGGCGGTTTCGTAGTTGGACGTGCTCACCTGCGTGCCCAGCAGCAAGCTCTCATCCGCGGCGAAGGCCTCGATGCTGTCGAAGCGGTCTTCATCTATTCGGACCAGCAGCCGCTGCACCAGCTGGATGTAGCCGTCGGAGAAGTCCACCTGCTCGGCCCGTGCCGGGGTGATGGTGATGCCGTCCGCGCCGGCATTGTTCTCACCCGAGGCCACCGACTGGATCAGGCTGTCCCAGGAGGTCTCCACGAAGACAGGCGTGCAGTGCAGGCGGGTGCAGATTTCCCGCCAGACGTCGTAGTCCCAGCCGCCCGGCTCGCCGGTCTCCAGCGAGACGTAGTTGAAGGGCAGGTATACGTTCTCGACTGCGATGTGCATTTCACGGCAGTCCAGGTCCACCAGGGCGTCCTCCGCGCTTCCAAGGCAGGCATCCGAGGTCGATGCAGGCTCGGTCCGGGCGGGAGAGGCAGCGCCAGCGGTCGGGGTGCAGGCGGTAAGCATCAGGGCAGCCAGTGCCAGAAACAGGATCAGGTTACTATAACGGTTCATAATGTCCACTTTGCTCTTTTAAGTTGAATCATCAAGGAGCAGTCCAGGAGACTGCGGCGGTCACCGAATACGGTTAGCGACAGGGAGCCTGGTTTCGGAGAGCGCCACAGTATCCCGGCTCAAAAGATACTGCCGCGAGCCTCTCTCCGGTGATGGCCGATAGTCTTCTTAGTTCCACCTCCTGAAACAGGCAATAAAAAAGGCCTTCCTCTTCGGAAGGCCCTTGCTGCAAGAAATGTTTGCTCAACTCAAGCGCAACACGACCGAACCTTCGCGAAGAGGCTGGTTATGGTCGCATGACGCTTATGGATGAGGCTCGTAATCATTGGTTAGGTTTATAACACCGGCTGCTGCACCGGTCAACCGGTTACCGGGATTGTTATCAAACTGCAATGCTGGCCCGGCGGCCGGGCAGGGTCACAGCGGCCGCAGCCCGGCCTCGATGGTGTCGCGGTGGGGCTCCAGGAAGGGGGGCAGGGCGAGCTTTTCACCCAGGCGCTCCGGGTCTTCATCGGCAGCGAAGCCCGGCCCGTCGGTGGCGATCTCAAACAGCATTCCGCCGGGGATGCGGAAGTAGATCGATTTGAAGTAGAAGCGGTCGATCACGTCGGTCACCCGCAGGCCGGACGCGGCGATACGGTCCCGCCACTCCAGCTGCTCGCCCGCGTCGGGGGTGCGGAAGGCGACGTGGTGCACCCCGCCGTGGCCCAGCCGGCTGATCGGCAGGTCTGGGCTGGCTTCTACGTGCACCTCGGTGCCCGGCCCGCCTCCGGCTGTGGTGAAGACAGTAATCGTCCGTGCCGGATCTCCGGGTTCGCTGACCTCGCGCTCAAGCTGAAAGCCCAGCACGTCGGTGAGCACCCGGGCGGTTCGATCCAGGTCACGCACCATCAGGTGGACGGCGTGCAGGCCGGTCAGACCCACCTCTGGTGGAACCGGGCTGCCCTCCCAGGGCGTACCGCCGGGCGCGCCGCCGTCGTCGACCAGCTCCAGCTCCAGGCCCTCCGGGTCGCTGAAGCGCAGGCGGGCCGGTCCGCTGCCGGTGAGCAGGCCGGAGTGGGGCACGCCGGCCCGGGTCAGCCGCTCCTCCCAGAAGCGCAGCGCATCCGGACCGGGAGCGCGCAGCATCACCCGGGCAATACTGCCGGCGCCGTTCTGATTGGGGGGCGTGTTCGGCCAGTCGAAGAAGGTCAGGTCGGTGCCAGGCGAGCCGAATTTGTCGGCATAAAAAAGGTGGTAGGCCGAGACGTCGTCCTGGTTGACGGTTTTCTTGACCAGCCGCAGGCCGAGGACCTGCGTGTAGAAGTCAAGGTTCTGTTCGGCCCGGGCCGTGATGGCGGTGACATGGTGAAGTCCGGTAAGCTGCACGTTTACCTCCTCGTCCCCGGCTGGGACGCGTGCAATAATTGGAACTAATTGTCTATCATTATATAGTCTATCTGAATGGTAATTGTTGTTGGTTTTGCGGACAGTTCGAACGGAACACTTATTTCAAAGCCGTCTCCCTGGATTACCGGCCCTCCAGGCGAAGCCTGGTCACCCGCCTGACCATGTTGATCCTGTTTGACGCCCTGTACGCGGCTTTGATCGTCGCATTTTCACAAAATGAAGCCCATTCCAGCCGGGATGTGATGCGTCTTGTCCGGCATCTGATCACACTGCTGTTGCTTGGTTTTTTCATTTTCCAGCCGTATATCAATTCGGACAGCTTCCCGCCTGTGGAAAGACCCGCTAATCCGTATGCCGCGCAAGGGAAGGATCTCTCCGCTGGGCATTCAACATGACCCTTCTCAGGATTGGGAAGCCTGGGAAAAGTTTATTAAGGTGCACAGAACGCCCGATCTGGTCGTGATCCTGAGCGACACTGGCAATTTTGTGGCGCTTCCACGCACCTTTTTCAGCAGCAACCAGGACTGGAAAAACCTGAACCAGTTCGTGGATCAAAGGGTTCTAGTACCGGTATAACCTCACCCGGCTCGGCCCAGGCCTGGCCTGAAGCCCTGGCAGCGATCTGTTGTTTCGTTTGTCTTTCTGGCAGGCAGAATCGTCGCCAGATTAACCTTCATTCTGGCGCTAGAGTGCAGGTTCAATCTCATAGTGTTCCAGTGCTCACCACTGCGCCTCGATCAACCCGATCGCCCACATTACCAGTGTGGCGGCCAGAAACTCTACATTTCCTGGCAGAAGGCCGAGCATAGTGGTCGGCCACGAGTAGAACCCAACGTAGGGGGTGAAGCAGGCGCTGGAGAGGATCGCCGGGCCAATCCTGCGAGTGCGGACAGCATGGGCCAGCAGCGCCGCACCGATCACCGCTCCAAACGGCCACATCGCCGCGTTGTGGTGTGAGTCCAACCCGACTATGCCGGGTGCGGCCAGCAGGCTGTCGAACAGATTGGGCGAGTAGACCAGCAGGATCAGAGCGTAGGCAATCCCCACAGGAGCGAAGGTGTGGACAGCCTGTTTCCAGCCGCCTTCGCGCCAGGCTTCAAACAGCCAGTAGACAGCCACACCGATCCCGGCCTGCGGTTTGATCAGCACGAAGAATAATCCCCAGCGGGGCGGCAGGACGAAGCCCACGGCGGTTAGCACGTCCATGTAATCGCCGTTTTTGGCCCCGAACAGCACCTGCGGCAGGAGCAGGAACAGGGCGAGCTGCAGCGGTTTTGCGCCGAGTTTATAGGTCACCGTGCCCAGTGTGATGACCGAAGCCACGCCCAGAACTGCGTTCCCGATCCGGACAGGCAGCAGAGTCAGCGGCAGGATGGGGATGAGCGACCAGATGGGATAGAAGAAATCGTATTCGGTTGATCCGTAGGGATTGGCCCGGAACAGGTCTTGCGCGGCCGGGTAGAAGGAAATGGAATAGTCCGACAGGGGTGACCAGCGGACATAGTTGTGCAATAACTGTAAAACCGCGAGCAGGGTAAAAAGCCCCACGGCGATGGGTTTTTCCCATCTGGTCGGTAAAGGAAGGCGGGTTTGCAGGACTGTTCTCATCATGCTCCCCTCTGCCGCAGTGCGGCGCCAGATGACGACAGTTCCGGTAAATAACCCGATATGTTGTTTTCTTTACCTGTAGAAACGGACTAATTACACAGCAGGCATAACTCGAAGAGGGAAAACAAAGAGCCGCTCAATAAGCGGCTTTTCGTATGGAAACCGGTATTTTGACAATATCCAGGTGCCCCCAAGGGGACTCGAACCCCTGTTTTGGCCTTGAGAGGGCCACGTCCTGGGCCGCTAGACGATGGGGGCGGCTCGAACGGGTGGGATTTTAACATGCTTTCCAGAGGGTGTCAATGTGTTTCATTGACGAACCGCCTCGATAGTGCTATGATTTTCCTAGAGCACTCATCTTCTTTTTTCGTTCTTTAACAACCCAACAGGAGCACTTATCTATGAGCATTGATTTCATTGTCCGTTTAATCGGCATGGTTGTTTTTGCGATCGCGGGTGTCTTCTGGGGAGCAGAGCTCGGTCGGGCAGCCAATTTGGACGCCGCTTCGGGCGCTTTCTCCGTCGAACAATACGCATTTATCATCGGCCTGATCGGGGCCCTTCTGGGGGTCATCATCACTCCTTATATCACCACCCGCCCGGTACGCGCACTTCGGTCCACCCTTTCTCATCTTTCCGTTCAAACGCTTTTTTCTGCATTCATTGGATTAATTTGTGGCCTTATCATCGCTGCCCTGCTGGCTTTTCCCATCTCCCGGCTGCCTTCGCCGCTGGGGGATATTCTTCCCTTCATTGGCGTGGTCATCTTCGGTTATCTGGGCGTAACCGTCTTTGTCACCCGCCAGAACGATTTCTTCGGTTTTTTCTCCAATCTGTTCAACCGCGGCGGGCATGCCTCCGCCGCCAGAGAAGAGAAAGCGGAGAAATCCGACGCGCGCACCATCCTGCTTGATACCAGCGTGATCATCGACGGGCGCATCGCCGACATCGCCCGCACCGGGTTCCTGCCCGGCGGGCTGTTGATCCCGCGGTTTGTACTGGCTGAACTTCAATATATCGCCGACTCGCCTGACAGCCTGCGCCGGCAGCGCGGCAGGCGGGGGATGGAGGTTCTTTCTCAACTGCAGAAGGAGCCTAATATTCCCGTGCGCATTTCCGACATCGATGTGGAAGGCGTGCGCGAAGTGGACGACAAGCTGATCATCCTTGCCCGCCAGATGCGCTGTCCGATCCTGACCAACGACTACAACCTGAACCGCATCGCCGAACTGCAGGGAGTCACGGTGCTGAACGTCAACGAGCTGGCCAACGCGGTCAAGTCGGTGCTGCTGCCGGGTGAATCACTCAACATCCGCATCATCCAGGAAGGCAAGGAAGTCGGCCAGGGCGTGGGCTATATGGACGACGGCACCATGGTGGTGATCGAGAACGGGCGCGACTACATCGGGCGCGAGATCGTCGTCAACGTGACCAAGGTCCTGCAGACCGCCGCGGGGCGCATGATCTTCGGGAAGCCGGAAGAGAACAACCATTACGCGCATTGAGGAGAGCACTGGGATGAGCTTAAAAATCTATAATACCCTCACCCGCAAGAAAGAGGATTTTGAGACCCTGGAACCGGGGCGGGTGCGGATGTACGTGTGCGGTCCGACCGTGTATGCCAACGCGCATGTTGGTCATGCCATGTCGGCGCTGGTGTTTGACATCCTGCGCCGCTACCTGGAATACCGGGGCTACGAGGTCCGCCACGTGATGAACTTTACCGACGTGGACGACAAGATCATCGCTCGGGCCAACCAGAGTGGAGAGGACCCCTTCCAGCTGGCCGAGCGGTATATCCAGCAGTACGAGCGCAATCTGGCCGATTTGAACGTGCTGCCGGCCACGGTCAACCCGCGCGCCACCCGGGAAATTGAGCACATCCAGAAGATCATTCAGGAGCTGATCGCCAAGGGCTACGCCTACCCGACTGCCGACGGAGATGTGTACTTCCGGGTGCGCAAGGATGAGGATTACGGCAAGCTGTCGCGGCGCAGCTTCGACGATGTGCGCGGCGGCACCCGGGTGGAGGTGGACGAGGCCAAGGAAGATCCGCTGGACTTCGCGCTGTGGAAGTCGGCCAAACCGGGCGAACCATCCTGGGACAGCCCCTGGGGCAAGGGCCGGCCCGGCTGGCACATCGAGTGCTCGGCTATGAGCCTGCACCACCTGGGCGAGCAGATCGACATTCACGGCGGCGGGAACGACCTGATCTTCCCTCACCACGAAAACGAGATTGCCCAGTCCGAGAGCCTGACCGGCAAGCCCTTCGTGCGCTACTGGGTGCACAACGGCATGCTGCAGCTGGGCGGCGAGAAGATGTCCAAGTCGCTGGGCAATCTGGTGACCATCGACGATTTCCTCAAGGACCATGAGGCTAACGTACTGCGGCTGATGGTGCTCAATTCCGGCTACCGCAGCCCGCTGACCTTCAATGATGAGGTCGTCGAGCAGACCGAGCGTGCCCTGGAGCGGCTGCGCTCCGGGCTGCGGCCGTGCCTGCCCGGGGCTGGCGGCGCGGCGGAAGCAGCCGTCCAGACCCTGCAGCAGCAGGCGGAGCGCACCCGGGAGGACTTCATCGCCGCCATGGACGATGACTTCAACACCGCCGGCGCGCTGGCAGCGCTGTTCGAGCTGGTGCGGGCCATCAACCAGACCCGCGACAGCGGCGCGACCGATGACCAGCTGCGCCCGGCGCAGGACCTGCTGCTCGAACTGAGCGGCGTGCTGGGCCTGCAGCTGGAGCAGCAGGACAAAGGCAGCGCTCAGGCCGACCCGTTCATCAATCTGCTGGTCAGCGTGCGCTCCGAGCTGCGCAGGCAGAAGCTGTGGGCGATCTCGGACCAGATTCGCGACCGGCTGGCCGAACTGGGCGTGGTGATCGAAGACAGCCGCGAAGGCTCAACCTGGCGCTGGGAGTAGGCCGGACAGATTGGCCCCGATGACAGGCGACTTTCAGGAAAATGACCCCTTCCCGGCGGCCGAATTTGACAGCTGGGCCGGGGAATACGATCAGGACGCAGCCGGTGAAACCTTTCCCTTCACCGGCTACCGTGATTTGCTGGCCGAAGTCGTCCGCCAGACGGGCGCCCGCCCGGGGCTGAAGGTGCTGGACCTTGGCGCCGGCACGGGCAACCTGACACAGCTTCTGGCCGCCGCGGGCTGCGAGGTGTGGGGCACCGATTTCTCATCCGAGATGCTGGCTCGCGCCCGTGAAAAGCTGCCCGGAGCGCGCCTGTTCCTTCACGACCTGCGAGACCCCTTCCCGCCGGAGCTGCAGCAGCGCTTTGACTGCATCGTCTCAGCGTATGTGTTTCATCACTTCGAGCTGCCCGAGAAGGCCGCTCTGGCCGAGCGGCTGGTGCGCGAGTCGATGGCGCCGGGCGGCTGCCTGGTAATCGGCGATATCTCCTTCCTCACCGCGGCGGATCGGGATACGCAGCGCCAGACGCAGGGCGAGTACTGGGATGAGGAGCCGTACTGGATCGCAGAGGATGCACTCCCGGCGCTGGAAGCCCGCGGCCTGACTGTGCAGTACCGGCAGGTGTCGAACTGCGCCGGGGTGTACCGCATCCGCCTAAACGAGGAAGCTGATCAATGAAGGAATGGATCATCGGCCGCAATCCGGTCTACGAGGTGCTGCGGGCGCGGCGGCGGCAGGTTTTTCGCCTGCAGGTGGCCCAGGGCGCGGAAGAGAAAGGCCGCCTGGCCGAGATCATCGACCTGGCAGCCAGGGCGAAGGTCAAAGTGGAGCGGGTGCCCCGCCAGGTGATCGACAGCCGGGGTGAGAATCCGCAGGGCGTGGCCCTGGAGACGGGCGAGTACCCCTACAGTGACCTGCGCTCCATCCTCAAACTGGCCGAAAGCCACCAGGAACCGCCCTTTGTGCTCATCCTGGACACGCTGCAGAACCCGCAGAACTTCGGCACATTAATACGCACTGCGGAGGCGGCCGGTATGCACGGGGTGCTGATCCCCTTCCGGCGCACGGCCTCGGTCACCCCCGCGGTGGTGCACGCTTCGGCCGGGGCCACCGAGCACCTGCTGGTGGCGCAGGGCAACCTGGCCCAGATGATCGAGACGCTGAAGGAAGCCGGGGCCTGGGTGATTGGCCTGGAGGGCGGCCCGGAAGCGCAGCCAGCCGCGCAGGTGCGGCTGGATGGTCCGCTGGCGCTGGTGGTGGGCAACGAGGGCGAGGGGATGCGCTCGCTGGTGCGCCGCTCCTGCGACGTGCTCATGGCGCTGCCCATGCGCGGGCAGGTGGACTCGCTCAACGCTGCGGTCGCCGGGTCCATTGCCATCTATCTGGCTCTGCAGGCGCGCCAGAAAACCGCCCGGGTCTGATACTCGTTGATTAAAAGCAAAGAGCTGGCCGGCGCCAGCTCTTTTTTGTCTCTCCAGGCTGCTACATCCAGAAGGCCCACCAGGCGTACAGCAGGATCATGACCACGCCGATGCCGAAGCGGGCGATCACCGCCCAGCCGCAGCCCAGGGCCATGCCGCGCGTGGAATCCAGCGCTTTGCGCCAGTCGCGCAGGCGGTAGAACTCCACCAGGAAGATGCCCAGCAGAGCAGCGAACAACCCGCCGATGGGGGTCCACAGCAGGGTGCCGACCAGCCCGGCGGCCAGCGCCGCGGCGATAGCCAGCCAGCTTGCGCCGGACTGGCGCGCGCTGGCGCCCATGAAGATCTCGTCGGAGAAGCTGCCAACCAGCGCCAGCACGCTGATGATGGCGAAGAGGATCCCGCCGCCCAGGGTGAAGTTCCCGGCCAGGCCATATACCAGCGCCCCGGCCCAGATCACCACCAGCCCGGGGATGACCGGGATCAGCAGGCTGAACAGCCCGAAGACCATCACCACCAGGACCACCCACTGCAGGGTCATTTCACTGAAGGTTTCCATGAAGTGTCCTTATTCATCCTTGCGGATGACGTCGATGCCGCCCATCCACGGGCGCAGCACATCCGGCACCTGGATGGAGCCGTCGGCCTGCTGGTAGGTCTCCATCACCGCGATCATGGTGCGCGGCAGGGCCAGGCCCGAGCCGTTGAGCGTGTGCACCAGCTGGTTCTTGCCGCCGCCGGCCGGTTTGTACTTGATGTTGGCCCGGCGGGCCTGGAAATCACCGACCCAGGAGACGGACGAGACCTCCAGCCACTCCTGCACGCCCGGCGCCCACACCTCTATATCATAGGTGATTTTGGCATTGAAGCCAAGGTCTCCGGTGCACAGCTGCACCACCCGGTAGGCCAGCCCCAGATCCTTGCAGACCTGCTCGGCGTCGGCCAGCATTTTCTCCAGCTCTTTGAGGCCGTCTTCGGGCTTGCAGAAGATGTACATTTCCACCTTGTCGAACTGGTGGCCGCGCTTGATGCCGCGCACGTCGCGGCCCGCACTCATCTTCTCGCGGCGGAAGCAGGGGGTGTAGGCGGTGTAGCGGCGCGGCAGGCTGGCTTCGTCCAGCACGTCGCCCATGTGCAGCCCGGTCAGCGGGACTTCGGCGGTGGGCACCATCCAGAAGTCCTCTTCGGCGTCGTGGTACAGGTTGTCGGCGAACTTGGGCAGCTGGCCCGAGGCGAAGAGCGTGTCGGAGCGCACCATGAAGGGGGTGTACTGCTCGGTGTAGCCCTGGCGAATGTGCAGGTCCAGCATCCAGGCGATCAGCGCACGCTGCAGCCTCGCCCCGGCGCCGCTGAGCACGTAGAAGCGCGAGCCGGTGATTTTGGTGCCCTGGTCGAAGTTGATGATGCCCAGCTCCGGCCCCAGGTCCCAGTGGGGTTTGGGAGAGAAGTCGAAGCTGCGCGGCTCGCCTTCCTGGCGCAGGACCATATTTTCATGCTCGTCCTTGCCCACCGGCGTCTGATCGGCGGGCAGGTTGGGGATGGTCGCCACCAGGCCCTGCAGGTCTGCTTCCACCTGGCGCACCTGCTCGTCCAGCGCGGCGATCTGCTCGCCCACCACGCGCATCTGCTCGATCTTCGCCTGCCGCTCGGCCGGGTCCTTCATCCGGCCGATCTCTTTGGAGACGGCGTTGCGTTCGGCTTTAAGCGACTCCACCTGAACCAGCAGGCTGCGCCGCTTCGCGTCCAGTTCCTGCAGTTGATCGACCACAGCCGGGTCCATATTGCGCTTGATCAGCGCCTCCCGCACGACCTCCGGCTGTTCGCGAATAAGGTTAATGTCTAGCATCGTGATCACCTCTTCGTAGCTGGTAATGAAAATCCCCCGCTCGTGCAGGACGAGGGGGGAACTCGTGGTACCACCTGCGTTCGCCGCCGGCCAGGCCGGAGACCTCATTCGGGCGCTAACGGAACCCACCGGCCTTCTTACGGCTGCGCAAGCCCCTGCGAAGGCGACCGGTCCGCATCGAGCGGGCCCGCCGGGCTGGATTTCCCCAGGATGTTGGCCGGCTCGCACCGAACCGCCGGCTCTCTGAACAACGGGCTGGGTACTTGGACCCGGGCTGGTCTTTGGTATCAAAATTATACCGCCGGAAGGGGGCCTGTCAAGCGCTGGCGATTCAGGCGGGGATTTCTGCTATGCTTAACCGAGGAGGGAGGATGTGTTCAGCGGTAAAGCTGGAAACCGCACTGCAGGTGAGCCAGGTGAGCGGCGGGCGCGTGACTCTGGATGGGGACGGAGCCGTACGGCGCCTGAGCATCGCGCCGGGGCCGTCGGGGCAGTACCGACTGGCGCAGCTGGACGACTACCGCGAGCTGCGGCGCGAAGCGTTCCGCTGGCAGCCGCCGGCCCGGATGAGCCTGCGGGCGCGCGCGTCCGGCCTGCACCTGGCCGGAACCTGGGGCTTCGGCTTCTGGAACGACCCCTTCACCGCCACCCTGGGGGTTGGCGGGGCGGGCCGCCGGATGCCAGCCCTGCCCAACGCGGCCTGGTTCTTCTCTGCCTCGCCGCCCAATTACCTGGCCTTTCGGGATTCTCACCCGGCGCAGGGGCTGCTGGCGGCAACCTTTTCCTCGCCGCGGCTGCCCTTCTGGCTGGCCGCCCCCGGTGTGCTGGCCCTGCCGCTCCTGCTGGTTCGTCCGGCTGCCCGCGCGCTGCGCAGCCTGGCGGGCCGGGTGATCAAAGAGGACGCCGCCCGCCTGGAAATTGACCCGCGCGAATGGCACAGCTACGCGCTGGAGTGGACCGCGGGCGCAGTCCGATTTCAGGTGGACGGCGAGGAGTGCCTGGTGACCCCGGCCGCTCCGCGCGGTCCGCTCGGATTTGTGCTCTGGATCGACAACCAGTACGCCGCTTTCGGGCCGGACGGCAGAGTGCGCTACGGCAGCCTGCCCAATGATGAGGAACAGTGGCTCGAGGTCAGCGATCTTGCGCTGGAAGGGCTAGGTTAGCGTCCGCAGCAGGCACTCGCCGATCAGGCCGATGATCAGCCACAGCCCGTAGGCGCGGTTGTGGTAGAAGGCCAGGGCGGAGAACCACAGCGGCCACACGTTCGGGTCGTAGCCCTCCGGCCGTTCGGCGGGCTTGGGCCGCTGCAGCCCCTGCCAGACGCGCGGCCAGGTGACCGCCGCCAGCAGCACCACCAGCATGACCGGGGAAAAGAATCCGGTGACCACCAGATAGATCACCAGCAGGTACTGCAGCGCGATCATGGCCCCGATGGCGACCCGGGAAGCCTGCTCGCCCAGAATCACCGGCATGGTGTGGATGCCCTTGGCTTTGTCGGCTTCCAGCTTGTCGATGTGCTTTCCGAACAGCACTGTGGTCGGGCCGAAGGCGTAGGTCAGGCTGGCCACGGACACGTTCCAGTCCCACAGTCCGGAGATCACGTAATAGCCGCCGGCGATCATCAGCGGGCCCCAGATCAGCACCACGGCCACTTCGCCCAGACCGATATATTTCAACGGCCAGGTGTAGAACAGGACGAACACCGCCCCCAGGGCCATCAGCAGCACGGCCGGCCACCCGCGGTCGAGCACGAGCGGCAGCCCGGCGGCCACGGCGATCAGTCCGGTCGCGGCGGCGTAAGCGGCCCATTCGCGCGAGGTCATCAGCCCCTGCTCGAGCGGCTGCGGCCCGTACTGCGTGCGGAAGTAGTTGTCCCGGTCCACCCCGCGGCGGTGGTCGGTCCAGTCGTTGACCAGATTATTGGCGGCGTGGGCGAACACCAGCCCGATCACCAGCAGCAGCCAGCGCCCCGGGTGAAAGACGCCGTCGCGCAGCGCCAGCAGGCCGGCGATGGCCGCGGAGAAGAAGGTCATCAGCAGAACCGCGGCGCGCACCGATACCAGCCAGCGGGATATCACGTCCAGCCGCTGCCACTCTGACTTGCTCAGGCGGGGGATGACCCGCAGGGCTTTCATCCACATCGCAAAGTTGACCATGTTAACTCCCCTAAAATGACCTTAATGGTACTGTATTGCTCGCAACATTATAGCTCAAACGAACCGAGGGCATCATTTGCTCAGGGTGACTTTCCCTTGTGGGCGAATGTGGGAGGCAGCCCCGTGTTTTCCGGCAAGACACGACGGCCGGCAGCTGGGCGGTGGGTGCAGCCAGGCAGAAAGGCGCGAAAAAGTGTGTGATTGTGGGGGACTTGTGGTCAGCGCGGATCCGGCGCGGGCAGGTAGACCAGCCCGTCCTCCGGTTGGCCCAGGCAGCGCAGCGCGTCCGGGCGGCTGGCCGCCAGCCAGGCGGTGTGCGCGCACACCAGCGCGTTCAGCTCCGCGGGGCTGTAGATGCCCTCCAGCGGCAGCTGGCCGCGCAGCAGCTTGTAGCGGGTGACCTCTTCGAAGAAGTCCATGGCGTCCGGGACGGGCAGCCCGCAACCGGCCAGGGCCAGCTGGCGCTGCAGACGGCTTTCCAGCGAGCCGTAGGGGAAGGGGACCACGCCCAGCAGCGACCAGTAGGCGGCGTCGGCCTGGGTTTCCAGCCACTGGCGGGGGGCCTCCGGCGCAGGATAGGGCTGGTAGCCCAGCGCGTTCAGCTGCTCGTAGAAGCGGAACCCGGCGCGCATCCACAGCGGCACGCTCTCCGCCCGTACCGGGGTGTGGGGGACCGCCATGCCCGCCTGGTCCAGCTCGTACTCGGCGGAGCGCAGCGTCACCCAACGGCCGGGCGGCAGGTTGAGCCGCTCCCGGGCCTCAGGAGTGTCCAGAAAGCCGCTGTTGGTTCGGGCCGGCGCGCTGACGGCCACCACCGCGCGCCCCAGTCCGGCCAGGTACGAGAGCGCGTCCACCATCTCGCCCTCGCCGAAGGCCAGGATTCGCTGCTCTTCGTCCAGCGCGGCAAAGGTGAACGGCTTTGGGCTGGCGGACAGATGCACACCAACACAGGTCAGGGAGTTCAGGGACATCACCAGAGAAAGTGTATCACAACTGCCCTCAGCGAGGGTTCTTGACGGTTAACAGCCTTTAAGATAGGATACACAGACAGGGGACACCTCAAACCATGCATAACCGCACGCCCTTCTTCCTGCTGGCCCTGGGGGATGCAGTGACGCTGCTGCTGGTTTCACTGGCTGGCTTTGCCAGTCACAGTCAGGCGCTCACTGCCAACCGCTTCTTCGCGGTGTATCTGCCCTTACTGGCAGCCTGGGGCCTGTATTCTCCATGGTTTCAGGTGTACCATCCCGCTGTGACCTCCTCGCCGAAAAAGGTCTGGCAGCCAGTCCTGGCGGTTCTGCTGGCTGTCCCCCTGGCGGTGATTTTGCGAGGTTTCTGGTTGGGTCAGGCCGTCGTTCCCTTATTCACACTCGTTTTAGGGCTGTTCTCAGCCCTGGGAATCGGCATATGGCGACTCATCTGGGTGTTCATCCGACAAGCAAAGGCGCCAGCATGGACGAAGTAGCCCTGATTCAGGCGGCTGTGCAGGGCGACCTGACTGCTTTCAACCGGCTGGTTCTGGCCTACCAGGAAATCGCGTTCAACGTGGCCTACCGGATGCTCGACGACCCGGATGCCGCTGAAGACGCCACGCAGACGGCCTTCATCTCCGCCTACCGCAATCTCAAGTCGTACCGGGGCGGCTCGTTCCGCGCCTGGGTGCTGCGCATGGTGACCAACACCTGCTACGACGAGCTCCGCCGGCGCAAGCGCCGTCCAGTTGTGTCGCTGGAACCGGTGGACGACGAAACCAGTGAGGAGATCGAATCGCCCAGGTGGCTGGCCGACGAAGGCCCCGGTCCGGAGGATCAGCTGGAAACGGCCGAGCTGGAGCGGGCGATTCAACGATGCATCAACGGGCTGCCGGAGGATTTCCGCTCGGTGATCCTGCTGGTCGATGTGCAGGGTCTGGACTACCAGGAGGCCGCGGAAATCACCCGCACGCCGCTGGGGACGGTCAAGAGCCGGCTGGCGCGCGCGCGGCTGAAAATGCGCGACTGCCTGCATGGAATCGGGGAACTTTTACCTTCCCAGTTTCGTCTGGATGACGAGGGAAGCGCATGAAGAATCAAATGTCACCAAGGGACTGGCAGCTGCTGTCTGCCTACATGGACGGGCAGCTCTCGGAAAGAGAGCGGGTCCAGGTGGAACAGCGGCTTAACGCCTCCCCCGAATTACAGGAAAACCTGCAAGTAATGCGCCGGAACCGGGCCATGCTTCGCAGCCTCCCTTCACGCCCCGTTCCGCGCAATTTCACCCTGACTCCGGATATGGTGCCGCAGCCGTTCCGCTTCCGGGGGCTGTTCCCGGTTCTGCGGCTGTCATCCGCGCTGGCGGCTTTACTGGTGATGGTCATGTTCATGGTGGATTTGCTGCCGGGCGTGTCACCCGCGCAGGCGCCGATGATGCAGTCCGCAGCTCTGGAACCTGCGGCACCGCCCGAAGCCGGCGAGATGTCGGCCCTGGGTGTGCAGGAAGAAGATCAGCCGGAAATTCTCTACTGGGGCGGCCCGAGCGGGCTGCCGTATGCCAACGGCGTGGGCGGCGGTCCGGGTATGGGCGGTGGTCCGGATCTGGGCGGCGGCCTTGAGGGCACGCCGAACATCTATCACCCGCCGGAAGTGACCTCGCCGCGCGCGGCTAAGCCGCCGCCGCTGGGCAGCGCCGGCCCGGAAGAACAGCCTGAAGAACCGGCTGAAGGGGATCCCGGAACGGTCACGAATGACGCAGCCGAACCGATCGAAGGCACCGGGCCGATCCTGGGCGTTCCTCCGGCCGAAGAGAGAGGCGAGCGCCTGCTCAAGGGTGAAGCGGAGGCTTTCGTCGCCGAAGCGGCTGCGGACGAAGACGAGATCGCAGGTCTCGAGAATCAAACCTGGCGCATCGCGCAGATCGGCCTGGCCGTGGTGGCCCTGCTGACCGGGCTGGGCGCCTGGTACATCCACCGGAGAAACTGAGCGCTTGGCCCTAGGCGAGATCCGTTTCTGCCCGCAGTGCGGCATCCGGACGGAGCTTCAGGAGCGGTTCGGCGAGCTGAGACCGGTCTGCCCGAACTGCGGGTGGATCCATTTTGACGATCCCAAGGTGGCCGCCGCCGTGCTGGTGGTCGACGATACCGGGCGGGTGCTGCTGACCCGGCGGGTCAACCCGCCGCACCAGGGCAGCTGGACGCTGCCGGCGGGCTTCGTCAACGCCGGGGAGGACCCGGCCAGGGCGGCCGCCCGCGAATGTCTGGAGGAGACCGGCCTGGTGGTAGAAATCACCGGGCTGCTGGACGTGATCGCCGGTAAGGAGCACGACCGTGGCGCGGATTTTATCATCGTCTATTCCGCCCGGGTGACCGGCGGCCGGCTGCAGGCCGGGGATGACGCTGACCGGGCGGCCTTTTTCGACCCGAACGCGCTGCCGCCGCTGGCGTTCGAGGCCACCCGCAGGGCGCTGCTGCGCCTGGCGGGCTGAGAAGGCCCGGCATCCGGCCGGATGACCGGCCGGGAGGGCCTGGCATTGAACTTGCACCGAAACGGTCGAAGAGACTGCCCGGCCGGCGTGATATAATGCCGCCTGATCCAACCCTTGAGGAAGCTCTAGCCCATGCCTAAAACCGCCAGCCGCCCGTCCCGCACGGGCGTTTCGAAATCCAAATCCTCATCCGCCCGGGGGGCGGCGCGCAAGTCCACACGGGCTGCGGCTCCGCGCCGCCGGCGGTCTGAGCCGAAGCCCAGCCTCAACATCCGGCTGCCGAAGCTCAGCAATCCGCTGGCAAAGCTGTCTCCGGAGCGCCGGCTGGACGTGCTGGGCGTTTTCATGGCGTTGGTGGGGCTGCTGGTCATCCTCAGTCTGCTCTCGGAGCACAACAGCGTGCCGGTCGCCTGGGTGGTGCTGTGGGTGCGCCGGCTGGCAGGCTGGGGCGCTTTCGTGATTCCGCTGGCGCTGCTGGCCGCCGGCCTGTGGCTGATCTTCCGCCGACTGGAGCGCCTGCCGGTGATTTCCGCCGAGCGCCTGACCGGCAGCGTGCTGCTCTACCTGAACCTGCTGGCCTGGGCGCACCTGGCCAGCGGCGGCGGCTGGGAGCTGGCCTACCGCGGCGGCGGGGGCGGTTACCTGGGCGGCTTCCCCAGCTGGATTCTGGTTCATGGCCTGGGGCTGCCTGGCGGGATGGTGGTGCTGTCGGCCTGGCTGCTGATCGCCCTGGCGCTGACCCTGGACGTGTCCATCCCCGAGCTGTTTATCTGGATCAAGTCGCTGTTCACGCCGCTGCGGCGCGCGCTGGAAAAGCGGGCCGGTCAGCCGGACGCCAGCGCAGCGTCAGGCGAGCCGCTGGAACCCATCGCTCCGACGCTGGAGCAGGACCTGCCGCCGGATTTCAATCCGCTGGTGCACACACCTTCCAGACCGGCCGCCCGGCCTGCGGCGGAGAAAACACCCGCCCCGGCCCGACCGGCGAAGGTGAAGCCTGAAAAATCCGCGCCTGCAGCCGCACCTGCTCCGGAACCCGCCGGGGAGGAGGGCAACCTGCCCGCCCCGGAGGAGGCCGCCACGGTGCCTAACTGGGTATTGCCTCCGGTGGACCAGATTCTGGACCCGCCGACCGAGGTGGCCGTCCAGACCAACGTGGACAGCGAGCGCGCCCGGGTCATTGAGGAAACGCTGGCATCCTTCGGCGCGCCGGCGCATGTGGTCGAAATCCACCGCGGCCCGACGGTGACCCAGTTCGGTGTCGAGCCGGACTTCATCGAGACCCGCTCCGGGCGCACCCGCGTGCGCGTCAGCAAGATTGCCAGCCTGGCCGACGACCTGGCACTGGCGCTGGCTGCGCCGCGCATTCGCATTCAGGCGCCGGTGCCTGGCCGTAACTACGTGGGTATCGAGGTGGCCAACGCCGAGCCGGTGCCGGTGGTCCTGCGCGAGATCTTCGACAGCCCGGTCTATAAGCGGGTGCGCTCACCGCTTAAGTTCACCCTGGGCAAGGATGTGGCCGGAGCGCCGGTGGTGGCCGACCTGGCTGCCATGCCGCACCTGCTCATTGCCGGTACCACCGGGTCGGGTAAATCGGTGTGCGTCAACTCGATCCTGTGCTCGCTGCTGCTCAACAATACCCCCAACGAGCTGCGCCTGGTTCTGGTGGACCCCAAGCGGGTGGAGCTGACCGGCTACAACAACATCCCGCACCTGCTGGCCCCGGTGATCACCGACGCGGAGAAGGTGGTCGGCGCGCTGCAGTGGATGCAGCGCGAGATGGACGCCCGCTATCACCGCTTCTCACAGGTGGGGGCGCGCAATATCCAGGATTACAACAGCAAGCAGCCGGTTAAACTGCCCTACATTGTCGCCGTGATCGACGAACTGGCTGACCTGATGATGCTGGCCCCCGACGAAACCGAGCGGGCTATCACCCGCCTGGCGCAGCTGGCCCGCGCCACCGGCATTCATCTGATCCTGGCCACACAGCGCCCGTCTGTGGACGTGGTCACCGGCCTGATCAAGGCCAACTTCCCGGCGCGCATTGCGTTCGCGGTCGCTTCCGGGACCGACAGCCGCGTCATTCTGGACCAGCCCGGCGCCGAACGCCTGCTGGGCCGCGGCGATATGCTCTACCAGGCCCCGGACGCGCCCGGGCCGGTTCGCCTGCAGGGTGTTTATGTCAGCGATCCGGAAATCCAGCGGCTGGTGGATTACTGGCGCACGGCCGCGGCCATGCATTCCGTGCCGGTGACGCCC
>DGEO01000027.1:100001-110985 GCA_002385985.1 Anaerolineaceae bacterium UBA3924
GAGGCGGTCGAGCTGGTGCGCAAGGAAGGCCGCGCTTCGATCACCATGCTGCAGCGGCGCATGCGCATCGGCTACACTCGAGCTGCCCGGCTGATCGACGCCATGGAAGAGAAGGGCATCGTCGGCCCGCCGGTGAACGGGTCCCAGATGCGCGAGGTGCTGGATTACGGGCAGACCGCTCCGCCGGAGGACGACGGGTATTAAACCGACCGGCTCCAGCGGCCAGCAGCGGACATCATCTCCTGATATGGCTGATGGTCAATAAATGAAAACGGAGGGCTCGCGCGAGCCCTCCGTTCTGCTTTCAGGCGTGTATTTAGTCCGCGGTCACAGCGGTCTTCAGCCCGGCAGCCTGGCGCAGCGCCTCGGCCCTGTCGGTGCGCTCCCAGGTCAGGTCCAGGTCGTCGCGGCCGAAGTGACCGTAGGCGGCCACCTGCTGGTAGATGGGCCGGCGCAGGTCCAGGTCACGGATGATGGCACCAGGGCGCAGGTCGAAGTGCTCTTCGATCAGGCGCACGATCTCATCCTCGGGGATGGCGCCGGTGCCGAAGGTCTCCACGTTGATGCTCAGCGGGCGGGCCACACCGATGGCGTAGGCCAGCTGGATCTCGCAGCGCTCGGCCAGGCCGGCGGCGACCACGTTCTTGGCCACCCAGCGGGCGGCGTAGGTGGCCGAGCGGTCCACCTTCGTGGGGTCCTTGCCGCTGAATGCGCCGCCGCCATGACGGCCCATGCCGCCGTAGGTGTCGACGATGATCTTGCGGCCGGTCAGGCCGGCGTCGCCCATCGGGCCGCCGATCACGAAGCGGCCGGTCGGGTTGACGAAGATCTTCATCTGGTCGTCGACCATTTCGGCGGGCAGCACAGGGTTGATCACGTGCTCGATAATGGCGGTGCGGATCTCTTCCTGGCTGATGTCAGGCGCGTGCTGGGTGCTGATCAGCACCGTGTCGATGCGCACGGGCTTGCCGTAGCGGTACTCCACCGTCACCTGCGACTTGCCGTCCGGGCGAAGCCAGGGCAGGGTGTTGTTCTTGCGGACCTCGCTCAGGCGGCGGGTCAGCTTGTGGGCCAGGTAGATCGGCATGGGCATCAGCACGTCGGTTTCGTTGCAGGCGAAGCCGAACATCATGCCCTGGTCGCCGGCGCCGATGGCGTCGATTTCCGCATCGGTCATCTCGCCGGTCTTGGCCTCGAGGGCCTTGTCCACACCCATGGCGATGTCGCCGGACTGGGAAGCGATGGCGGAAAGCACACCGCAGGTGTTACCGTCAAATCCTTTGGCGCTGTCGTCGTACCCGATATTGATCACCACATCACGCACCAGATCGTTGAAGTTGACGAAGGCTTTGGTGGTGATCTCACCCATCACGACCACAAAGCCGGTCTTGGTGGCTGCTTCGCAGGCGACGCGGGAGTAGGGATCCACCTTGAGGCAGGCGTCCAGGACCGCATCGCTGATCTGGTCGCAGATCTTGTCCGGATGCCCCTCGGTCACCGATTCAGAAGTGAACAGGTACCGGGGGGAATTCATAAAACTGGTGTTCATGACATTCCTCCAAAAAAAGATTTTGCCCCTTCCGGACCGAGGGGCAAAATGCACGCATTATTCGTGACTGCCCTCTCATCTTCCAGAAATCCTTCTGCCGGAATTGGCACCTTTGTGGGTGGTTTCCCACCGCACAGGTTGCCGAGGCTTCACTGGGCCGGTCCCTCCGCCTCTCTGGATAAGAGCGCCTTCATGGGGCTATCTATTTGTTGAACGAAATAGTATCACAGCACTGCGCGGCTGTCAATTCGTGACTTGAATGATAAGTTGATAAATTTCTTAGGATTTATCCGCTATGGCTCTGCGGCTCGGGTTCTTCCCGCTTGACGATAAAGGTGTCGAAATCCCGCGCGACGATGGCCCGCGGGAAGACGGCCTGGGCTTCGGCCTGCACGTCCTTCTCGCGGTAGCGGCGGGAGATGTGGGTCAGAAAGAGCTGGTGCACGCCGGCCTGGCGGGCCAGTTCGGCGGACTGGCGGGCGGTCATGTGGCCGAACTGGCGGGCCATTTCGGCTTCTTCTTCGATGTAGGTGGCCTCGATCACCAGCCCGTCGGCACCGCGCACGATTTCCACCAGGCTGTCGGTTTCGGCCACATCGCCGATGACCACCAGACGCGTGCCCGGGCGGAAGTCTCCCAGCACCATATCCGGCTCGATCACCCGCCCGTCGGGCAGGGTGATGCTTTTCCCGGCCACCAGGTCACGACGCCAGGGGCCGGGTGGAATGTTCAGCTCCTCGGCCCGCTCGGGCAGAAAAGGGCGGCGCCCTTCTTCTTCGAACACATACCCCAGGTTGTCCGGCCCGCGGTGGTTGGTGGGCACGGCGGTGATCTTCATCCCGTTCGTTTCAAAGACCACATCGCCGCCTGTGACCGGGCGCATCCGGATGGGCATGGGCGGTCTGGTTCCCCTGAGGACCACGCCGTAGAGCAGGTCGTGGATGCGCTCCAGCGCGGCCCGGCCGCCGATGATCTCTAGCTCGTCCACGCTCTCCCAGCGCAGGTAGGTCGAGAGCAGCCCGGCCAGGCCAAGGATGTGGTCCAGATGCCCGTGGGTGATGAGGATGCGGTTCAGTCGTTTGAAGCCGATGCCGGACTGCAGGATCTGGCGCTGCGTGCCTTCGCCGCAGTCGACCAGGAAGCGGTGTTCTTCGTGTTTAACCACCAGCGCCGGCAGGTTTCGCCGGGCTGAGGGCGCGGAGGCAGAGGTGCCAAGGAAGACGATTTCGAACAAGGATGGTCCTTTCCCCTAGGGTGTGCTTTATTGTACCCTAACTTGCCGGGCCGAATCGGCCGCCGCGAGCCGAAAACCGCCTCAAGGGTGCGTGCCAACTCGAGGCGAACGGTGTACAATCATTTGTGAAAACAGATACAGGAGCGGTTCGCATGGAACTCATCAGCGTAAAGATTGAAAAACCCGAGGATGTGAACTTCATTCTCGGCCAGTCGCATTTCATCAAAACGGTGGAAGACATTCACGAAACGCTGGTCACCTCGGTGCCGGGGATCAAGTTCGGCCTGGCGTTTTCCGAAGCCTCGGGCAAGTGTCTGATCCGCTGGAGCGGCACGGATGAGGAGATGATTGAGCTGGCGAAAAAGAACCTGCTCAACATCAGCGCCGGGCACTCTTTCATTCTCTTCCTGGCCGGCGGCTACTTCCCCATTAACGTGCTCAATGCGATCAAAGCCGTCCCGGAAGTTGCCTCGATTTACTGCGCCACAGCCAACCCGACCAAGGTTGTTCTGGTCGACGATGGTGAGGGGCGCGCCATTCTTGGGGTGATCGACGGTTATAAACCGAAGGGCATCGAAGGCGAGGAGGACATCGCCTGGCGCAAAGGCTTCCTGCGCAAGATCGGCTACAAGAGCGGCTGACGGGAACCTTTCTTTCCGCGGCTGCGTCTCAAGGACACGAAAACCCACCCGTATTGCCAGCTGGAACGAGGAGAACGATGAAGAAGTTAGCGCTGTTTTTGATAATCGCTGCCCTGTTGGCTGGCTGTCAGAGCCTGCTGCCCCCGCCCGCCGACCCAACCCCCTCCGACATCGACATGCAGACCCGGGTCGCGCAGATTCTGACCTCCATGCCGACGGCCACTTCGGAAGTCACCGCGGAGCCACAGCAGCCGCCAACGGAACCGGCCGCCACCACTCCGCCCACGGAGGAAGTCCCCATTGAGCCAGCGGCGCCGACCGAGACCACCCCGGCGGATACCGCCACTCCGGAGCCAACCGAGCCCGGCGCGGTGCCGACGGTGGTCATTACCCCGCTGATCACCGCTGAACCGACGGCCGAACCGACCGCCGCGCCCACCCAGGCGACGGTGGAAGTTACCCCGGCCCAGCCCACTCCGACCCTCTCCGCCACCGATCCCCGCGCCCGGCTGGGCGGCGCCACCTGGTCGGACAACATGGATAATGGCGAGGCCTGGCCGCGCGGCACCGACACCTTCACCAGCATCGAGTTCACCGGCGGGAAGATGGTGCTGACGGCCCGCACAGACCTGGACGGCTGGCGGCTGAGCTGGCCGCGCATCGAGGACTACTATCTTGAGGCCACCTTCCAGCCGGGAACCTGCTCCGGATCGGACCACTACGGCCTGATCTTCCGGGTGCCGGAGCCGAGCAAAGCCGACCAGGGCTACCTGCTCGGGCTGACCTGCGACGGGCGCTATTCGCTGCGCCGCTGGAATGCGCGCATCGGCGCGTCCGGCGAAATGGTCTGGCTGATCCGCTGGACGGAGGCGGAGGAGATCAAGCAGGGCGCCAACCAGGTCAACCGCCTGGGTGTGCTGGCCCTGGACGACCGGCTGGCCGTCTACATCAACGGGGTGCTGGTGGATGAGGTGCGCGACAGCACCTTCACCGCGGAAGGCGGCTTCGGTGTCTTCATCGGCAGTGATGAGACCGATAACTTTACCATCCAGGTGGACGAGATGAGCTACTGGGAGGACCCGCAGCTCTAGCGTTTTGCCCTGATGGTATTGGAAGCTGGCTCCCGGTGGAAACACCGGGAGCTTTAGTATATCTTATGGCCTTAGACGATGCAGCCAACCACCTCGATGCCGTTCAGCGCCATGTGATGCAGGAACACGTGGTGCAGCAGCTCCGCCGGGTGGGGGGTAATGCCCTTCTCCAGGGCAAATTCCAGAGGGGTGTCGTACGTGTCGACCGCGTTGGCGGGGACGATCACCCGCCGGTCCAGCTGGTGGGCGTTGGCGTCCAGCCGCAGGTACATGGCGCTCTGGTAAACGCACAGGTCGGTGCAGTCGCCGACTACGACAAAGGTGTTCACCTCCGGGTGATCCGCGAGCCACCCGGTGAAGATGGTGTTCAGCCCCATGGCAATGGAGTTCTTCTCGATGATGGTCATCCGGCCGTAGAAGGGGAGCGCCTTGATTTCCGGTACGGTGTCGGATTCGGCGGTACCGCGCACGCAGTGGGGCGGGTAGGCGCCGAACTCCTTGGCGTCCGGTTCGTGGGTGTCCTGCGCGAGCAGGTAATGGCGCACGCCGTGATCCCATGCACGGGCCATCAGGTCTGTGATGGGCCCAACGATGGCCTGGATCCGGTCAGAGGCCAGCGGTCCGATAGTGCAGAAACCGTTAATGATGTCCACCGAAACCAGCGCACCCCGCTCCGGGTTGGGAAAGGCTTCTTCCATCTTCATTTCCGGCAGCTGGCTCTTCCAGGTTCGCAAGAAGGAGAGGTAGGCCAGGTCTTGCTGCTCGTAGGTCTGAGTCATGATGAAATCCTCCGATTCGATCTGATCGATCGTGTTAAAACGATTGTAGCCAGTCCGCATACCAGGTGTCAAGTTGGGCCAGGGGCGGCCGGTTTCACCCCACGCAGCACTGTGCTACAATACGCATGTTTGCCCATCCGATTCACCGGTACCATCTATGCGCCTGCTAATCATCCAACTTCTCTGGGTTCTGCTCGCTGGGCTGCCGTACACCGCTCCCTGGCAGCAGAGCAATGAGATCACCCCCGCCGACCTGATCAACGCGATCAACACAGCCCGGGTGGCGTACGGCCTGCCCGCACTGGAGGTGGACCCGATCCTGATGAGCACCGCCCAGTCCACGGCGGAAATCATGGCCATCAACCAGATGGGCTGGCACATCGGCGACGTGAGCGGCCGGGTCATGGCGGCCGGCTACGGCGGGGGCGCAAAAGCCTGGGCGACCGAGAACTTCGCCGTCGGCCCGCTGACCATCGACCAGCTGATGTCCGGCCCATGGGCGGACGCCTCTCATATGATCCCGGTGGTCAGCCCCAATTACACGCACATCGGCGCGGGGGTGGCCGAGTACAACGGGCGGGTGTATTACGTGGTCCACGCCGCCTACACCTCCGGCGGGCGTGCCCCCTCGACGCGGCCGACCAGCAGCGGAAGCTCCGCCAACACGCCGGGGGCGGCTGCCACCCCGGCCATCTCGCAGATCATCGTCCCCGTGGAGACGGCCACTCCGGGGCCTGACGGGGTGATCATCCACGAGGTGAAGTCCGGGCAGTCGCTGTGGGCCATTGCCATCGCCTATCATACCCACATCAGCGACGTGCAGGCGGCCAACAACATGCTACCCGGCGACACCACGGTGTACATCGGGCAAGAGTTGATCATCCCGGACCTGCGGAACCTGGTCGCGCCCACGCTGCCGGAGGAGGCCGAGCAGACCGCCATCGCCCTGGCCGGGACTGAGCCGGCGGAGACGGCGGAAACCCCGTCTCCGGGAGGGACCTCGCGCCGGCCGACGCGCACGCCGCTGCCGCGCTTTACGCCCACGCCGACCGCTCCGCGGCAGGCCTCCGGCGGCGCGGACGGCCTTGCAGAGGGCAGCAGCCAGATGATCTTCGCCGGTATCGGCGTCACCTTTGGTCTCGGGCTGCTGCTGATCGCCGCCGGCGCAGCGCTCAAGAAGAAAAAGCAGTAGCGCGCCGCGCCTGACCCGCTGTTAGGGAATTCCCTATCGAGAATAAGGGATTTTCCCACCTGTTCACCTGCCTGCGCCTCCCTACCATAGAGACAGGCGTTCTCTTCCGTGCAGGGGGAGATTTTACTGTTACATTATCGGCCCGGACGGATCGGAGGGATGGCAATGGTCCTGGAGGTAGTCCTCATCCGGTTGATCATTGGAGCGGTAGCTGGGACGCTGGCGGATCTGGTGGTGGGAGATTTTAAAATCGGGCTGCTCGGCGCGGTCATCGTGGGTGTGATTGGCGCCATCCTCGGTTCCTGGGTTCTGGCGTTCCTGGGAATCCGGGTGGGCACGGGGCTGCGCTGGGATGTGATGGTGTCGTTCCTCGGTGCGGTGATGCTGCTGATCCTGCTGCGCATGCTGCGCCAGGCGGTGTGACTCATCGAGCATGCGTAGGGGAAGACCCTACCCGACTGCCGGGACTGTCCTACTTTTCTCCCCCCGCCGAAACCGTTACGATGATTGCACACGCCATCCGGCCGGCCAGTCTGCCATTCCTGGCTGCGGCGAGGCCGGCAGTATTTGTTAGATGTGGAGGATATTATGGATATTGGTGGTATTCTGATCTGGCTCCTTGTCGGAGCGGTGGCCGGCTTCCTGGCGGACCTGGTGGTCGGCGGGATCGGCTTTGGCATGCTCGGGGATATTGTCATCGGCATCATCGGTGGCTTCCTGGGCGGCCTGATTTTCAACCTGCTGGGCATCAACACCGGAAATTCACTGCTGTGGGATATTGTGGTCGCTTTTCTCGGGGCGGTGATTCTGCTCCTGATCCTGAAGGCCGTCCGAAGAACCTGATCCAAAGGTCCCCGGACGGTTGGCAGACAGTTTATTGACAGCAGGGGAAGGCCGGCGGAAGCGGTTTCCGTCCGGCCTTCCTCCTTTTCGGGGGGATGAACATGGAACCGCCGGTTGAGGTGCGGGTTCACAGCTGGCTGGAGTTAATCGAAGCGCTGTATGCCGGCTCCTGGCGGGAGGATATTCAGCGCTACCGCTCGCCGTTTGTCTTCCGCGGGGCGACGGACGCCGCCTACCCGCTGGTCACGGGTCTGTCGCGCCTGGGATCGGGCTTTGAACGGCTGGAAAGCCACCTGCTGCGCAACTTCCGCAAGTACGCCCGGCACAGCATGGTCGAAATTGACACGCTGTGGCACTGGCTGAGCATGGCCCAGCACCACGGGCTGCCCACCCGCCTGCTGGACTGGACCATCTCTCCGCTGGTGGCGGCCCATTTTTCCACCGAGGATATCCAGTCGTTCGACCGTGACGGCTGCATCTGGATGGTGAACGCAGAACAGGCGCACCACCTGCTGCCGGACACCTTCCGGTCCGCGCTGGAGGAGGAGGGAGCCACCTTCTTCACCGTGGAGATGCTGGACCGCCTGGCCGCCTCGCTGGAAGACCTGGACGACCTGGCTGAAGAACCCTTTGTCCTTTTCTTCGAGCCGCCTTCGATTGACGCGCGCATCGTCAACCAGTATGCCCTGTTTTCGCTCATGTCCAGCTCTTCGGCCCAGATTGACGGCTGGCTGCAGCGGCACCCGCATCTGTGGCGCAAGATCATCCTGCCGGCGGAGATCAAGTGGGAGGTGCGTGACAAGCTGGACCAGGCCAACGTCACCGAGCGGGTGCTCTTCCCCGGCCTCGACGGGCTGAGCCGCTGGCAGAAGCGCTACTACACGCCTCGTGTGCCTCTCCGAAAAGAATAAGGTTACCAGAGCGCGCGGCCGGGTTATAATTGACCTGTTTCCAGCAAGAAAAAAACTCAACAGGGATGGGCCCATGCCAACGATTGACTGCATCGCCGGAAGCTCACCTGCTCGTTTCGTGCACGCCGGAACGGGGCTGCGATGATGGAGCGCACCGAACCGCGCATCAAAGTACGCCTGCGCCGCATGTCTGCGGAGAGCGCTCCGCCCCCGCAGGGACCGGCGCTGCGCCCGCTGTTGTCGGAGATGGTCCGGCAGCTTGGCGCGCTGGACCCCGAGCTGCGTGACGAGCTGATCTACGAGACTTTCGCCCGCTGGATCTCTTCAGACCAGCTTTCCCCCGATGACCTGAACAACCTGCGGCGGACCGCGCTGGACGACCGGCACCTGTTTCACGCCATCACCGAGCCGGACGAACGGGCGGTGTTCATGCGCAGCTTTTCCATGCTGCTGCTCGCCCTGCTGCTGGACGCTCACCGGCGCAGGCCCTACCTGCAGCCCGAGGAAATCGAGTACACCCGCCAGCAGGTGCTGTGCTACCTGGTGCTGGAGCGGGACCGGCGCGGCTACGTGGAGGGGCACGGCTGGGCGCATTCCGTTGCGCACGCGGCCGACACGCTGGCTGTGCTGGCTCACCTGCATGAGCTGCAGGCCGAGGACCTGCGGGATCTGCTCTTTGCCATTCGCAGTCTGGCCGGCGAGACCGGGTTGGTCTACGCCAGCGGCGAGGATGAGCGCCTGAGCGTGGCGGTGACGGCCATCTTCCACCGCGGGCTGCTGGAGCGGAGCGTGTGGGAGGAGTGGCTGGAGGAGCTGGTTGCCTCCACCCGTGAAGACCTGCCCTTCCTGGAAGGGTTCCGGCGGCAGCTGAATGTGAAAAACCTGCTGCGCAGCGTCTACTTCCGCCTGCGGCGCTCGAAGCACGAGTCCCCGCTGCGGCTGGAACTGGTGGACCGCATCGAGGAAGCGCTCACCGCCGTGACTCGCGGCTAATTTACTGCAACCCGGGCCCCATCCTTTCGTTATATAGTGTGAATGAGCGTTGAACGAATGGATGGGAGGTAGATGATGTCGAATCAGAGCCAGAACGTTCCGTGGTTCCTCTGGCCGTTTTATGCCCTGTTCCGCCTGATTGGCTGGATCATTCTGACGGTCGGGCGGATGGTGGCGGCCATTATCGGCCTGGTGCTGATGATCGCCGGTGTGATCGTCAGCCTGACAATCGTAGGGGCAGTGGTCGGCGTGCCGCTGGCGATTTTCGGCTTTCTGCTGGTGTTGAAGAGCCTGTCGTAGACCGCACGGCGGGGAACGCGCGGGGGAATTCTCGAGTACAATTACGCCATGCCCTCGTCCCGCATCTATTTCGGCGACAATTTGCCCGTGCTGCGATCCCTGCCGGATGAATCGGTCGATCTGATTTACATCGACCCGCCCTTCAACACCGGCAAGACACAGGCGCGCACACAGATTAAGACAGTCTCATCCGGCGACGGTGACCGGACCGGCTTCGGCGGCCGCCGTTACGCCACGATCAAGCTCGGTTCGCAATCCTACGCCGACCTGTTCGACGACTACCTGGCCTTCCTGGAGCCCAGGCTGGAGGAAGCCCGCCGGGTGCTCAGGCCGCACGGCTCGCTGTACTTCCACATCGATTACCGCGAAGTGCATTACTGCAAGCTGCTGCTGGACGTAATTTTCGGGCGTGAGGCGTTTCTCAATGAGATCATCTGGGCTTACGACTACGGTGGGCGCACCCGCAAGAAATGGCCGCCCAAGCACGACAACATCCTGTGGTATGCGAAGGATCCGCAGAAGTACATCTTCAACGCGGACAAGATCGACCGCATCCCCTACATGGCCCCCGGGCTGGTAGGTCCGGAGAAGGCCGCCCGCGGCAAGCTGCCCACCGACACCTGGTGGCACACCATCGTCCCGACCAACTCAAAGGAAAAGACCGGCTACCCGACCCAGAAACCGCTGGGCATCCTGCGGCGCATCATTCAGGCCTCCTCCAACCCGGGGGATACCGTATTGGACTTCTTCGCCGGCAGCGGCACCGCCGGCGCGGCCTGCCTGGAGCTGGGCCGGCGTTTTATCCTGGTGGACAACAACCCCGAAGCGCTTCAGGTGATGCGCCGCCGCTTCGCTGGCTGCAGTGAGATCGAGTGGCTGGGGCCGGACGGCTCGCCGCTTTCCTGACAGAGGCTGGAGGTCCCACTCATGGACGCCAGCAGCCCGATTCTGGAATACGACCCGACACCCGAAGCCATCCTGATGCCGCGCCCGCCCCGGCTGAGCGTTGAAACCCCGCAGTACTGCGTGCTGACCTTCTTTAAAGATGTGCTGGCCGAGCTGGCGGACACCGGCCGGCTGGAGCCGGTGGGGGCGCAGAATTCTGAAATTGGCCCGCACCCGCTTTACCGCCTGATGACGGAGGATGGCCGGGCGATCCTGGTCGGGCACGCCGGGCTGGGCGGGCCGCTCTCGGCCGGGCTGCTGGAGGAGCTGATCGCTCTGGGCATCCGGCGGTTCATGGTTTGCGGAGGCTGCGGCGTGCTGGACGCCAGCCGGGCGGTCGGGCATCCGGTGATTCTGACCGGCGCAGTGCGCGACGAAGGCACCTCCTACCACTACCTGCCGCCATCCCGCGAGGTGGCGGCCCATCCACAGGCGGTGGCCGCGCTGGAAGCTGCCTGCCGCGACCGGGGAATCGAGTACAGCCTGGGCAAGAGCTGGTGCACCGA
>DGEO01000027.1:111208-113913 GCA_002385985.1 Anaerolineaceae bacterium UBA3924
GCCCGGTTCCGTGGGATTGTGCTGGGAGAGGTGGTCTACTCCGGAGATGTGGTGGTTCCGGAGGCCTGGGATGGCCGCGAGTGGGTCAGCCGCAAGGACATCCGCTCGTTCATGTTCTGGCTGGCGGTGGACGCCTGCCTGCGCCTGAATTAAACCAGGGAGCCGCCTTTCGGCGGCTCCGGGTTTGTGGGCTGCGGCAACCTTATCGCAAAATAACGAGGAGGGCTGCCGCAGCCGTAAGCAAATTACTGTCTACCATTTCAGGCAACACCTCCTCATCTATAAAGATGGCTCAGTTGTTCAGGTTGGATTGTTGACAACCGTTCTCAAAGTATAACCGATAAAAACTGCCTGTCAAGGCATCGGTTCAGGGCGCGAATGGCCTACCAGTCCGAGTGAAAATCGAAGCGCCACAGCAGCTTGCCGTCATCGTCCGTGTCCGTACTGGTGACGGTGGTGTTGGCGGCCATGATCTCGAACCAGGTCTGCCCGGGCTTGAAGGGGAAGGGATTGCCTTCCGCGTCCACCAGCGTGAGCACCGAGTCGCGGTTCAGGCGCTGCCACTGCACCTCGTAGAGCTTGCCGTCGCGGGCGATGTAGGCCGGGCCCTGCCCGAGCAGCTGCATATCCAGCACCTCGGCGTCAGCCCTGGGATCGCGGATCTCGTAGCGGACCAGCACGATGACCACATTGTCGGCTGCGATGGGCTGCTCGGTCAGTGCGTCGGTGAGCTGCTCGTAAACCTCGTTTTCGCCGCCGGTGATGTCGTTCTCCGTATCCGAGAAGCGCAGGTAGCGGCCGGTTTCGGGGTCGTAGTCCCAGCGGTTGTAGATGGCCGCCGAGAAGCGGGCGATCACCTGCGAGCCATCCTCGCCGCCGTCGGGTACTTCCGGAGAGAAGAGCATCCCGTCCAGGTTGGGCCGGGTGTTGTCGACGTTGTTCTTTTCCAGCACTTCCTGCAGCGCGGCGGTGTCGACGGAGAGGTAATTGCGCGCGCCGGGATCGAAGCGGCGCACGGCCGGCAGCCAGCGGTCGGCCTCGATGATCAGCTTGTCGGCGAAATCGGACTCCATCAGCCGGTTGAGCAGCAGGTAGTAAGCGCCGCCGAACACAAACACGCCCTTGTACATCTCGTTGATGTGGATGTCAAAGAAGCGGGCGGAGCGGATGGGCGCAACCAGCTCGGCGTCCTGGCCGTAGTAGATGGCGGTGAAGCGTGTGGTGCCCTGCTCGGTGTAGTACTCATACACCAGGTCCGCCAGCGAGAGGCCGAACTGCGGGCGGTCGGTGCGCGGCAGGTTCTGCACCTTGACGATGACCGGACGGCGGTCCAGAATGTCCGGGTCTTCCACCTCGAGGCCGGTGAGCGGGTTAACCCCTTCGGGGAAATCCGCCGGGCCGAAGACGACCGGCTCGGGTGTGGGAGTGACCGTCGGGGTGGGGGTGGGAGGAATTTCAGTGACAGTGGGGGTGATGGTTGCGGTTGGAGGAACCGATGTGTCGGTGGCTTCGATGGTCGGCGTGGTGGAACCGGGGTTGCCCGGCGCGCATCCGGCCAGGAGCGTGACCACCAGGAACAGTGCGAAGGCTTTCTTGAGCGTTGCCACGGGGATCTCCTTCATTGCCAGTGAGGAATAAATGCATACAAAATTAAATATTACCTCAAATTAAGGTTTTTGACGAACTTCGCCCGGCCTGCTCACCTCTCAGAAGGCGTTCATGTGCCTGGGGTATAATGATTCACCAGCGCAGTTTCGTTCCCGAGGCAGATAATCGATTGGATGCAGGATGGGCACCCGGCTGAAAAGAGGCAGCCTTCGAATTCTGTTACTGGCATTGATCGCTGGCCTGCTGGCGGTCCAGCCGGCTGTGCCTGTCAACGCGGCTCACACCCCGCAGCAGGTGCGCTTTGAGAACCTGGACACGACCGGCGGGCTGTCCAACAACATCGTCTGGGCCATCCTGCAGGACCGCCGCGGATTCATCTGGCTGGGCACCGACAACGGGTTGAACCGCTACGACGGGTTCACCTTCAAAGTCTACCGCCGCAGCGACGATCATCCCGGCTCGCTCAGCGCCAACCGGATCACCAGCCTGTACGAAGACCGTGAGGGCACGCTCTGGGTGGGCACCTCGGCCGGGCTGGACCGCTTCGACCCGGAGACCGAAACCTTCCAGCACTATCCTGCCGGGGAGCTGAGCGTCGGGCCGGTGCTGGCCATGCTGGAGGACCGCAGCGGCCGGTTCTGGGTGGGCACCGAAAACCGCGGGCTGGCGCTTTTCAACCGCTCCACGGGCGAATACACCTTTTTCCGCCACAATCCAGCCGAGCTGAGCTCCATTTCAAACGACTCGGTCACCTCGCTGCTGGAAACCTCCGACGGGCAGATCTGGGTGGGCACCCGGCGCGGTCTGAACCTGTTCGATCCAGGGTCAGCCAGCTTCTACCGCTATTATCACAACCCGGAAAACCCGCTCAGCCTGAGCAGCAACCGCATCCTGCAGATTGTTGAAGACAGCGAGCGCATCCTCTGGGTGGCGACGGAGGACGGCGGACTGAACCGCTTTGACCGAAGCACGGGCGCCTTCACCCGGCTGCCGGTGGCCGACAACAACTCCTTCGCCATTTCCAGCAACACCGTGCAGGCGCTGCTGGCCGACCAGCGCGGGGATGTGTGGATCGCCACCCGGCGCGGGCTGGACCA
>DGEO01000027.1:114205-127451 GCA_002385985.1 Anaerolineaceae bacterium UBA3924
TCTCTCTACGAGGACCGCTCCGGTGTGCTGTGGGTGGGGACCTACGGCGCCGGGGTCAGCAAGTACAACCGCTACGCCAACAAGTTCACCATCTACGAGCCGTCGGGTGAATCGCCCTACGGCCTGAGCGACGCCATCGTCCACGCCGTCTACGACGATTCGGCCGGTACGCTGTGGGTGGGGACCATGGACGGCGGCCTGAACCGCATCAACCGCCAGACGGGGGAGGTGCGGGTCTTCCGCCACCAGATGACCGACCCCTCCAGCCTGAGCAGCGACGACGTGCGCGCCATCCTGCAGGATTCCACCGGCGTGCTGTGGGTGGGCACCTCGGGCGGCGGGTTGAACCGCCTGAACACGCGCTCGGAGACGTTCGCCCAGTACAAGCATTCCCCCTCCTACCCGAACAGCCTGAGCGACAACATCATCACCGTGCTGTATGAGGACAGCCGGCACAATCTGTGGGTAGGAACCCGCTTCGGCGGGTTGGACCGCTTCAATCACGTCAACGGCACCTTCATCCACCACACCTTCCAGGCGGCAGACCCCTTCAGCCTGAGCGACAACCACGTCCGCGCAATTGCCGAGGACGGGGAAGGGACGCTGTGGGTGGGGACCGGCAACGGCCTCAACCGGATGGACCTGGAGACCCGGCAATTCACGCGCTTCTTCCACGACCCGGCGAACCCCGACACCATCGCCAGCAGCCAGATCAACGCGCTGCTGTGGGACCCTGACGGCTGCCTGTGGATTGGCCTGAACCTGGCCGGGCTTGACCGGCTTGATCTCAAGACCATGCAGATCCGGCACTACACCGAGCGGGACGGGCTGCCCAACGACACGGTGAACGCCATTGTGCGGGATGATGAGGGCTTCCTCTGGCTGAGCACCAACCGGGGCCTTTCCCGCTTTGACCCGAAGACGGAGACCTTCCGCAATTACGACCTGGAGGACGGGCTGCCGGGGAACGAGTTCAACCCGGGGGCTGCCTTCAGGAACGCGCAGGGCGATATTTACTTCGGCGGGTTGAGCGGGCTGATCGCCTTCCATCCTGCCACGCTGGCGGCCAACCCCAACCCGCCGCCGGTGGTGATCACCGCCTATAAAGAGTTCAATCAGGTGGTCGCCGAGAACCTGAAAGAGGGGCAGGAGATCGAGCTGCCCTACTCGGTGAACTTCATCTCCTTCGAGTTCGTCTCGCTGGATTTCAACGCCCCGGCCAAGAACCAGTACGCCTACAAGCTGGAAGGTTTTGACCGGGACTGGGTGGAGGCCGGGAACCGGCGCTACGTGAACTACACCAACCTGCAGGGCGGGAACTACGTCTTCCGGGTGCGCGGGTCGAACAACGACGGTGTGTGGAACGAGGCTGGCGCTTCCATCCGGCTGCGGGTGATCCCGCCCTTCTGGCAGACCTGGTGGTTCATCAGCCTGCTGGCGGTCGCTCTGGGCGGCTCGGTCTGGGGCGTGTACTACCTGCGCATGAAGAGCATGGAGACGCTCAACCGCAACCTGGAACAGCAGGTGCGCGAGCGCACGCTGGAAATCGAGCGCCGCCGCGAGGTGGCTGAAGGCCTGCGCGAGATCCTGGCGATCTTGAACTCCAACCGGCCGCTGCAGGAAAGCCTGGAGTACATCATTTCGCAGATCGTGCGGCTGATGCAGGCTGACGCCGCCATCATCCTGGAGAAAAACAGCGAGTGCGTGGAAGTGCTGGTCTCCAACCTGGCTCCCGAAGAACTGGCGCACTTTGGCGACTGCGTGCCCGGCTGGGCCGCGGAAAAGATCCTGGACGGGGAAACGCTGCAGGTGGAGGAGGTGGGCGAGTACCTGTCGCAGCATCCCGAACTGGAATCCTCCCTGCTCAACGGCGAGCGTGCGCTGCTGGGCTTCCCCATGTCGATCGGCTCCAGCGTCGACGGCGGGCTGCTGCTGATGTTCAACCAGCCGCGCCGCTTCAGCGAGGAAGATCTCAAGACCGGATTCTCCTTCGCCGACCAGGCGACGCTGGCCATCGCCAATGCGCGGCTGCGCGCCCATGCCGAGGAGCTGGCCGTTTCTGCCGAGCGCAGCCGCCTGGCCCGCGACCTGCACGACGCGGTCACCCAGACTCTGTTCGCCACCAGCATCATCGCCGAGGTGCTGCCCGCGATCTGGGAGCGCAATCCGGAGGAGGGGAGGAAGCGCCTGCAGGAGATCAGCGAGCTGACCCGCGGCGCGCTGGCGGAGATGCGCACGCTGCTGCTGGAGCTGCGTCCGGCCGCGCTGCTGAACACGCCGGTGGATGAGCTGCTGCAGCAGCTGTGCGAGGCCTTCCAGGGCCGGAGGCGCATCCCGGTTGAGTTCACTGCGGACGACGACCTGGAGGCGCTGCCGCCCGAGGTCCAGGTGGTGTTTTACCGGGTGGCCCAGGAAGCGTTCAACAACATCGCCAAGCACGCCAACGCCAGCCAGGTGTGGGTCAGCCTGACCTGCGCCGGCAGTCAGGTGGTGCTGCAGGTGAAAGACAACGGCGTCGGGTTCAACCCGGACCGGACCCCGTCCGGCCATCTGGGTCTGGCGATCATGCGCGAGCGGGCGCAGATCGTCGGCGCGGCGCTGGACCTGCAAAGCGCCCCCGGGCAGGGCACATTGGTGCGGCTCTCCTGGCAGGATGGAAACGGCGCCCAGCCCGGCCCGGCCGAACAGAAGCAGGAAACCATCATCCCGCCGGGCGACCAGCACCGTTGAAGAAAACGCCCCCTCGGAAAGAGGGGGCGATCTCTACCGGATGCTGAGCGGTTCCAGAGCCTAATCTGCTGCAGGGCTGAAGCCCAGGGTTACGATCTGGCGGGGTTTGACCGCCAGCCGGAGCGGGCTGCCCTCCAGCGGCTCCACTTCCGTCTCGTCCAGGCGCAGGAGCGCAGCCTGGCGGAAGGGCAGCGCGGTCTGCACCTGCAGGTCCAGGGACTGGCCGGTGGCGTTGTATCCGCGCAGCACCACCCGGGGGCTGTCTTCGGCGGTTTTCAACGCCGTAACGATCCAGCCGGCCGGCTCAATCGAGAAGAAGGCGCCGGCAGCCGGCAGCTGGCCGCCGTGCAGGCCGGTCAGCGCGGCCCGCGGAGGCAGGTCAAAGGCGTAAGCCGCCGGGGCTGGCTCGAGCCAGTCGCCCTGGTGCGGCAGCACAGCGTACTCGAAGCGCCAGGCGCCCGTCATCTGCGCGGTCTCCAGCGGGTAGGGCGGCCCGGCCAGGCTCTTGCGGTTCCAGAGGTCCCGGCGGGCCAGCCAGCCGGTGCAGCGCAGCAGGGTCAGGGCGATCTCCGTTCCGCCGTCTTCCCGGCGGGCGACCTCCACCTCCGGCAGGCCGCGGTTGGCGATCATCAACCCGGCGCCGTCCGCCGCGATGCTGGTGAACAGCCGCTGCGGAACCTCCGGGCGGGGGAACTCGGCCCAGTCGTCCTCGTAAGGGGGAATACCGAGCGGTCGCTCGACCACCTCGAAATGCCCGTCGTGCAGCGCCGAGTCCGCCGCGAAGGGGGCCGGGAAGTGTACCCGCAGGCGGTGATCCCGGGCCGGGTTGTGCACCACGGTTTCAATGTCCAGCCGGGGAACGCCGCTCAGCAGGCGGGCGCGGGTGGTCAGCCGCAGGGTCAGCCGTTCGGCGCTGCGGCTGCGCCGGTCCTCGCTCAGCCCGGCCGGGACGCTCATCTCCAGCTCGGCCACCAGCGCGGACTCGGCGACGTTCTCTTCACGGCGGGCCGAGACCAGACGGGCGGTGACCACCTCATCCTGCTCCACCGGGCAGTAGTTGTACGAATCGCCCCGGTCCCCGGTATCGACGAAGCGGTTGAGGCCCTCATAGACCTGGCCCGTGCGCTTATCCAGCAGCGCCAGCGTGCCGTCCTCAGCCAGCAGGGCCTGGAGGAACTCGTTTTCAATTACCAGGTCTTTACCGGCCGCCGGCCGGGCCTCCGCCGGCAGGCTGGAAACCGGCCGCAGCCAGTACGTGCGAAAGCCCAGTGCGGGCAGGTCGCGGGCCAGCCAGCGCACATGCGCGGTCGCCAGCTTGCGGCCGCGCAGCCGGTAGGTCAATCCTTCCCCGGAAAGAGTATCGGCCAGGCCGCCAAGCAGGGTCTCCACGGCTTCCTGCTCCGGCTCGTGGAAGGGGCTGACGGTGAAATCCACCTCCACCGTGCTGCCCTGCCGGCGAACCGCGGCGTCGATAATGCTCAACCCGCCGATGCGCCCCAGGGTCAGCTGCACCCACTGCTCGCGCAGCGCCTCGCGGTCCAGCTCCTGGACCTCCAGCTCCCCGCCGCCCTGCAGGTCGATCTCGGCGGGCACGGCCCGGCCGGTCTCGTCCACCAGTTCAAAGGCGCCCATGCCCACCGGCAGACGGAAATCCGCCTCTACCGGCCCGGTCTGAGGGAAGGGGGAGGGGTTGAAGACCACCAGCGCCGCGCCTGCCGTGACGCCTTCCGGCGGGCGGGTATCGGTTTCCCCGGCGATGGCGGACAGGTTCTGCGCCACCAGCATATTACCCATCTGCTCGATCGCATCCTGGCGGACTTTGACTTCTTCATAGACCGGGTCCACGGAGCAGCCGCAGATGGTGTCATGCGGGTGGCATTCCAGCAGCAGCTTCCAGGCGGCGCGGACCACCTCGGAGGGCTTTTTCAGCGTCCCGTTCCGGCCGTCACAGCCGAGCCACTCAGCCAGCGCGCTGGTCGGCTCGGCCCAGCGCTCCAGCAGGTTTTCGCAGTCGTGGTTGCGCTGCTTGACGTGCATGCGAGCGGACAGAACACCCGGCAGCAGGTCGTGCCGCTTGGGTGAGCGCAGCTCGCCGCGCACGACGGGCAGGTCCAGGCCTCGTTCGGCGACTTCCTGAGCCATGGCCTGCACATACTCCGGCAGGGAGGAATGCAGCACCCGGTCCGTCAGGCGCTCCTGCGTGCAGGCAATGGCCCGCGAGGTGCCGGGAGCCGGCTCGGTGTGGTCGGTGCCGTACATGAGCAGCAGCTGGCCGGTCTGCGCCCGGTCCCTGATCTGATCGGCCGCCACCCGCACCGCTTCGGCGAACTGCTCCGGCAGGCCGGCGGGCAGGTGGAAGGCGTTGCCGTAGCCGAACGGCAGGTAGGCCAGCAGCACGCGCGAGCCGTCCGGCGACTCCCAGAACAGCTCGCAGGGCTGGACGTCCAGCCCGCGGCGCAGCACAGCGGCGGAAATACCGAACCCGTTCAGGATCTGCGGCATCTGGCCGATGTGCCCGAAGGGGTCAGGCAGGTAGCCGATGTCCATGCGGCTGCCGAACGCCCGGGTGACCCGCTCGCCGCGCAGCAGGTTGCGAATGGTGGCCTCCGGGCTGACCAGGAACTCGTCCGGCAGGATGTACCAGGGCCCGATGGAGATGCGCCCGGCCTGCACGGCGGCCTGCAGATCGGCGGCGCGTTCCGGGCGCACGGCCAGATAGTCTTCCAGGGTGATGGTCTGCCCGTCGAGCATGAAGTTGCGGTACTCCGGCTCGGCGGCCAGGATGTCCAGCAGGGTGTCGATGGTGTGCACCAGCCGCAGGCGAAATTCCTGGAACGGCTGGTACCACTCGCGGTCCCAGTGAGTGTGGGGGAGAATGTGGATGGTGTTCATTTAGATCTGTTCCTTGACTGCAGCGAAGCCGTGATCGCGGATCACCCGGGCAAACCAGTGCCCGCTGTCCTTGATGATGCGCTGCTGGGTCTCAAAATCGACGTAGACCAGTCCGAAGCGCATTTTGTAGCCGTAGGCCCACTCAAAATTGTCCAGCAGCGACCAGACAAGATAAGCCTCGACCGGCACGCCCTCGTCCATGGCGCGGCGCACCTGAACCAGGTGATCGAGCAGGTAGGCGGTGCGCCGGAAATCGCGCACGCGGCCGTCCGCGTCCACTCCGTCGGGCACGGGCACGCCGTTTTCGGTGATCCAGATGCTGGCCGGGTGGTAATCCCGCCAGACGCGGGCCAGCACTTCGTAGATGCCGGGCGGGTAGATCTCCCACATCTGCGAGTAGGGGCTGCCCTCCGGCTGGACCGGCTCGGCCTGGATCCAGGGGATATCCGGGTTGTGGCGGATGACGTCGCGGGAGTAGTAGTTGATGCCCAGAAAATCGAGCGGGGCGGATGCGGCGTCCAGGTCACCCGGGCGGACGTCGGGGAAGAGCCCGGGGAAACCGGCCTGCAGCTCGGCCGGGTAGCGGCCGTGGAAGAGTGGGTCGAGGAACAGGCGGGTCAGGATCAGGTCGTACCGGCCGGCGGCGGCCAGGTCGTCCTCGCTCTGGCTTGCCGGCTGCACGCTCGAGAGGGTCAGCGCGATGCCGATCTTCGGGTGATTGCTGCACAGCGAGCGCAGCGCCTGGACCGCCTGCCCGTGGGCTATCAGCTGGGTGTGCGCCGCCTGCAGAGCAGCCTTCGCGTCGCGCCAGCCGGGGGCGTGATCACCGGTGTAATGCCCGGCGAAAGCGGCCACCCAGGGCTCGTTGAGCGTGATCCAGGCAGGCACCCGGTCGCCCAGCCGCCTGGCGGCGACAGCGGCATACTCGCCGAAGGCGTCCGCGGTTTCCCGGCTGGGCCATCCGCCTTTGTCCTGCAGCGCCTGCGGCAGGTCCCAGTGGAACAGCGTCACCACCGGCTGGATGCCCGCCGCCAGCAGCCCGTCCACCAGACGGTCGTAAAAGTCCAGCCCGGCGGGGTTAACCCGTCCGGTACCTTCCGGCAGGACGCGCGGCCAGGAGATGGAAAAGCGGAAGGCCTGCAGGCCCAGCGAGCGCATCAGCGCTACATCCTCGGGCCAGCGGTGGTAGAAATCTGCGGCAGTATCCCCGGTTGAGCGGTCCTGGATGTTGCCGGGAGTGTGGGCGAAGGTGTCCCAGATGGAAGGCCCTTTTCCGTCCTCCTGCCAGGCGCCTTCGATTTGATACGCGGAGGTGGCAGTCCCCCAGATAAAGGAATCCGGAAAGCGAACGAAGTCAGTCATGATGCAGGTTCCTTTGACTGGCGCTGGATTCAAAGTTAGTGTACCACGGAGCGGGGCGGCGAGCCTCGCAGGGACAGGCCCGATTGTGGCATAATGAGACTATTATTCTTAAGTCACTCCAGGCGGAGTGGGAGGTAGTCAGTATGCGGACATATCCAATTCCCATGGTTCCAGGCCCGGTGATGGTGCCGGAAGAAGTGCTGCGCGAATATCTGACCGGTTACGGATCGGCCGATCTGGAGCCGGAGTTCTTTATGCTGTATGAGGAGACCGAGAAGAACCTGCAGGAGCTGATGAGCACCAGCGCTCAGGTGGTCATCCAGTCAGGCGAGGGTATGATCGCCCTGTGGGGAGCCTTGAAGAGCTGCCTGCGGCCCGGCGACCGGGTGCTGAGCATCGGCACCGGCGTGTTTGGCGACGGTATCGGCGATATGGCGGCCGCGATCGGCGCCGAGGTGCGCAAGATCTCGCTGCCCTATAACGAAACGGTGCGCGATTTCTACGCCATTGAGGAGGCGGTGGTCGAGTTCAAACCCAAAATGATCACCGCGGTGCACTGCGAGACTCCCTCGGGCACGCTCAACCCGGTCGCCGAAATCGGACGGATCAAGGAGAAGCACGGGGTTCCGCTGTTCTACGTGGACGCGGTCGCCAGCATTGGCGGCACGCCGGTCCTGGCCGACGAGTGGAGCATCGACCTGTGCCTGGGCGGCACCCAGAAGGCCATCTCCGCCGTGCCCGACCTGTCATTCCTCTCGGTCAGCGAGAAGGCCTGGGAGATCATCGAAGAGGTGCAGTACCAGGGCTATGACGCGCTGCAGCCCTTCCGCCGCGCGGTGGAGCAGATGTACTTCCCCTACACGCCCAACTGGCACGGCATGGCTGCGCTGCACCGGGCCACGCAGCTGATCCTGGACGAGGGCCTGCAGCAGGTCTACGAGCGCCACGAGAAGATCGCCCTCTACACCCGCCAGCGCATCGCAGACTGCGGGCTGGCGCTGTTCCNNCAGGGCTATGACGCGCTGCAGCCCTTCCGCCGCGCGGTGGAGCAGATGTACTTCCCCTACACGCCCAACTGGCACGGCATGGCTGCGCTGCACCGGGCCACGCAGCTGATCCTGGACGAGGGCCTGCAGCAGGTCTACGAGCGCCACGAGAAGATCGCCCTCTACACCCGCCAGCGCATCGCAGACTGCGGGCTGGCGCTGTTCCCCGCTCCGGACGCCATTCCCTCCCCGACGGTGACGGCGGTCAGCGTGCCGGACGGCGTGCAGTGGGCCGATCTGGACAACCGCTTCCGTGAAAAAGGCCTGGTGGTGGGCGGCAGCTACGGTCCGCTGGCCGGAAAGGTCTTCCGCCTGGGGCACATGGGCGCGCAGGCTCGCTGGGACCTGGTCCAGCAGGCGCTGGACGTGATCCAGACGGTGATGCGCGAATTGAAACCGCAGGCCGAGGCCTGATCTAGTTTTTTATCCCCGTGGGAAAGCCCCGATGCCCCATCGGGGCTGTTTCACTCCGCCTGCTCTGATATACTTAGCCCTGTCAGCCGCACTGCGAGCCGCACACAGGGAGGACGGACATGGGGCCGATACTTGACTACGGGGACGAACCCAGGTACACCATCAAAACCGTCAGCAAGATCACCGGCATCCTTCCGGTGACCCTGCGCGCCTGGGAACGGCGCTACCAGGTGCTCTCGCCGCACCGCTCGGACAACCGCTACCGGCTCTATTCCGAGCGGGACGTGGCCATCCTGAACTGGCTGAAGCAGCGCGTGGACAGCGGTGTATCCATCAGCAGCGCGGTGATGGAACTGAAGCGCTGGCTGCGCGTCGGCGATATCGCCGGCGGTGACCTGGCCGGCACGCCTTCGGAGGACTCCGGGCCGGAAGAGACGGCTGCCAGGCTGTACCAGGCCCTGCTGCGCTTCAACGAGGCTCAGGCGCTCGAGCAGGCCCGCAGTGCCCGGGAGCGGTTTGATCTGCGCACTCTGCTGCTCGAGGTTTTCACCCCGGTGCTGCGCCAGGTGGGCGAGGCCTGGTACTTTGGTGAGATCGGGGTGACCACCGAGCATTTCGCCTCCGCCTTCATCCTCGGGCAGCTGCTCGGCCTGCTGCATGAAACCACCGGCCCGCCAACCGGCCGGCCGGTGCTGGTGGGCTGCGCGCCCGAGGAGCGCCACGAGATGGGCGGCCTGATGTTCACCATCTGGCTGCGCTCGCAGGGCTGCCGGGCGCAGTACCTGGGGCCGGACCTGAATCTGGAGGACCTGGCTGATTACGTGGACATTGAAAAACCGGCTGCCGTGGTGCTGACCGCAAGCCTGCCGACGGCCGCGCTGCGGCTGCGCGGCTTTCAGGAGCGGTTGAGACACATCCACCCGGCCCCGGCTTTCTGCTTCGCCGGGGAGGCGTTCAATCAGGACCCGCGGCTGCGCGAGCGCACCCCGGGCACCTTCCTGGGGGAGAGCTTTGAGCAGGGCGCGGAAACCCTGATGGAACTTGTCGGGCAGCGCGCCTGACCGGCCCGGGCACGGCTATAATGAGCCTGGAAGGAGACAGCGATGAAGCGAATCGGGATTTCGACCGGCGGCGGTGACGCGCCCGGGCTGAACGCAGTGATCCGGGCGGCGGTCAAGACGGCCATCCATCACTACAACTGCGAAGTGTTTGGCATCCGCGACGGGCTGGACGGTTTACTCTTCCCGGGCGGCGTGATCCCGCTCGACTTTTCCTCGGTGCGCGGAATCCTGCCTCGCGGGGGGACCATTCTGGGCACGGCCAGCCGGGCCAACCCGTTTGCCCGCAAGGTGGAGCGCGACGGAAAGGTGGTCATCGAAGATGTCTCCGACCAGGTTTACGAGAGCATCCGGGCGCACAACCTGGACGCGCTCCTGCTGATCGGCGGGGATGGAACGCTGAACATTGCCCGCAAGCTCTATGATCTGGGCCTGCCGGTAATCGGCGTGCCCAAGACCATCGACAACGACGTCGGCGGCACGGAGTACACCTTCGGGTTTGATACTGCGGTGGGGACGGCCATGGAGGCCATCGACCGCCTGCACACCACCGCCGAATCGCACCACCGCGTGATGGTGCTGGAGGTGATGGGTCGGGACGCCGGGTTCATCGCCCTGCACGCCGGTCTCGCCGGCGGGGCGGACGTGATCCTGATCCCTGAAATCCCCTTCACACGCAGCGCGGTGTGCCGCAAGGTCACCGAGCGCATTCGCAATCAGGCCTTTTTCAGCATCATCGTGGTGGCCGAAGGGGCGCACGAGGCCGGCGGGGAGAAAATCTATACCCGCTCCGGCGACGAGATCGCCCAGGCCCGCCTGGGCGGCATGGGCGCATACGTGGCGGATTTCGTGGCTCAGTCCTGCCAGGTGGAAACCCGGGTGACGGTGCTCGGTCACCTGCAGCGCGGCGGCAGCCCCAGCGCCTTCGACCGCGTGCTGGCGACCCGCTTCGGCGCGGCGGCAGTGCGTGCGGCCGCTGAAGGGAAATTCGGGCATATGGTCACGCTGCAGTGCGGCAGGATCACCACTGTCCCGCTGGCGGAGGCCCTGGCGGTGCCCAAACGGGTGGACGTGTACGGGGACGCCATCCAGACGGCCCGGGACCTGACCATCTGCCTGGGCGACGGATAGTCGGCCAGCAGGCAGCCATTCGACAACAAGGCACAACATGCTCTATCTGGTGGCGACCCCCATTGGCAATTTAGGCGACATCACCCTGCGGGCGCTGGAGGTTCTGCGCAGCGTCGATCTGGTGGTCAGCGAGGACACGCGCAAGACAGGCCTTCTGCTCAAGCATTTCGAGATCAAGAAGCCGCAGCTGTCCTTTAACGAGTTCAACGAGCGCCAGCGGCTGCCCCGCATCATGGACGCGCTGCGCCAGGGCCAGTCCGTGGCGCTGGTGACCAACGCCGGAACCCCGGCCATCTCCGATCCCGGTTTTATTCTGGTGCGCAGCGCGGTGGAAGAGGGTCTGGAGGTCACCGCCATTCCCGGCCCGGCCGCGCTGATCGCGGCGGTGATTCTCTCGGGCCTGCCGGTGCACAGCTTCACCTTCCGCGGGTTCCCGCCGCGCAAATCCGCCGGACGGCGGCGCTTTCTGGAAGTGGACGCCCGCTCGCCGCACACGCTGATCTTCTACGAATCGCCCTACCGGCTGGCGGCCTTTCTGGAGGACGCCCTGGCAGTATACGGCGACCGCCGAGCGGCCATCGCCAACGATCTGACCAAGCTGTTTGAAACCGTCTACCGGGGAAGGCTGTCCGAGCTCATCCAATTCCTGGGCCAGCAGGAGCTGAAGGGCGAGTATGTGGTAGTCATCGAGGGGCTGCAGGAGGACTAAGAGATCTCGAAGGGGTTGAAGCGGGTGTCCCGGTCGTAATAATCTTCCTGCTCGGCGCGCTTCAGCCCGCGGACGACGGCGTAGGTGGCCGGGGTCATCAGCACTTCGATGCCCACTTTGAAGATGTAGTTGGTCACCACCAGGGTCAGGAACAGGCTCCAGGGGAAGACGCCCAGGGCGGAGGCGACCAGAAAGAAGATGCCCGTGTCTACCACCTGACCGATCAGGGTGGAGCCGATGGTGCGCATCCACAGCCAGCGGCCTTCGGTGAGCACCTTCATGCGGGCCAGAACCACCGAGTTGGTGAACTCGCCGAACAGGTAGGCCAGCAGGCTGGCGGCGACGATCCCGCCGGAGCTGAGGCCGCCCAGAATGGCGTCGTAGGCTGCCTGCCCGGCGTACTCCTCCCAGGAAGGGTCGCCCGGCAGCGCGCTGATCAGGCCGAAGATCAGGGCGGAGACCGCCAGCACGGCGAACCCGGTCCAGATCACCCGGCGCGAGCGGCGGAAACCGTACACCTCGGTCAGCACGTCGCCGAAGATGTAGGAAACGGGGAACAGCAGGGTGCCGGCGTCGAAGGCCAGCGGCAGCCCGAGGATGTTCACGCCCCAGTCGATGATCTTGGCGGACGAAGCGATGTTGCTGATCAGCAGCACGCTGACAAACACCACCATGACCCAGTCATAGTAGCGGTACGCGCGCATCTCCTGCCTGTCAGTCTGTGCCGTCATCGTTGTCCTTTCCGAGGGGCAATTGTACCCGAATTATCGCACAATGCTGCTCGAGTATAATGGACCTGCAGGGAACCCGCCACAATGCACCGCTTTTTTCTTCCCCCTTCCGCCATCCAGGACCAGTCGGTGTCTTTTCCCGAAGAGACGGCCCGCCAGATTCAGCGCGTGCTGCGGCTGAAACCCGGCGATGAGGTCATTGTGCTGGACGGGCTGGGGGACCAGTACCGCGTGCTTCTGGACATGCCAGCTCCGCGCGAGGTGACCGGCCAGGTGCTGGCGCGCGAACCGGCATCCGGCGAGCCGGCCACCCGGCTGGCGCTGCTGGTCGGGCTGACCCAGCGGGAGAAGTTCGAGTGGATTTTGCAGAAGGGGACGGAGGTCGGCGTGGCCGAGTTCGTCCCGTTCATTTCCAGCCGCAGTTTGGTGCAGGAGCCGGAGAAAGCCGGCCGCAAGCTGGAGCGCTGGAGCAAAATCGTTCAGGAGGCCGCCGAACAGTCCGGCCGGGGGAGGGTACCGCCGGTGCGCGAGCCGGTATCCTACTCCGAAGCGCTGGTACTGGCCGCGGCAAATGACCTGGCGCTGGCGGCCTGGGAAGGCGAGCAGGCCACCACACTCCGGCAGGCCATCCCCGCACCGGCGCCGCGGCGGGCGGCGCTGCTGATCGGCCCGGAGGGCGGGCTTTCACTTGAGGAAATCGAGGCGGCTCGGCGGGCAGGCTGGACCTCCGTCAGCCTGGGCGAGCGCATTCTGCGCATGGAGACTGCCGCAGTGGTCGGTTCCGCGCTGGTGCTGTACGAGTGCGAGCGCGTCGGGAGCTAGATCAGGCGGGCCGGCAGCAGGTTCTTGACCCGGTCGTGCAGGATCCGGCCGCGGCCCAGGTTGCGCCCGGCAGGGTCGGTCACCAGCGCGATGAAGCCCTTCGGCAGGGTATGGGCCGGGGGTGAATGCAGGTCCTCGCCGCGCAGCCACCCGGCAACCTGATCCTCCGCCAGAACCAGTTTGCCCCGGGTGAAGCCCGGTCCGAAGCGGGCGGCCCATTCGTGCGACAGCACCCTGTGCGACAGCACCCTGTGCGACAGCACTCTGTGCGACAGCACCCGCCCGGTCTGGCCCTCCTCGGCCAGCAGCAGCCCCAGCCGCTGGACGGGCAGCCCGCGGAAATGGCGGGGG
>DGEO01000027.1:127543-141091 GCA_002385985.1 Anaerolineaceae bacterium UBA3924
CGACAGCACCCTGTGCGACAGCACTCTGTGCGACAGCACCCGCCCGGTCTGGCCCTCCTCGGCCAGCAGCAGCCCCAGCCGCTGGACGGGCAGCCCGCGGAAATGGCGGGTGAACAGGGACGGCACGGCGTATATCTTTTCCTGGCGCTGCCACAGCTCCAGGTCCTGCGCTTCCAGCAGCGTGTCCAGGTCGAAGCCGTAGTCCTTCTGCAGCCAGGCGCTGATTTCTCGCCCCTCCCGGGGAGGTACCGGGCGCATCCCGGCCTGCTCGAGCGGCCGGTCGGGCGGGGGTTCTGTTTCCGCAGTCACCGGGGCGGTCTTGATCAGCAGCGCGGCGAAGAAACCGGCCGTGCCGAAGCGGTGCGGCCACAGCCGGGCGGCGCGCTGCACGCGGGGGTCGAAGGCTCGCTCTCCGTCGGCGGCAAGCGCCGGGGCGGGGACCGGCAGCCGGGTGGACAGGTCCACAATTTCGACGGCGCCCGGGTAGGCCTGCAGTAGGGTCTCCAGCACGGCTTCGTTTTCCTCGGGCGCCAGGGTGCAGGTGGAATAGACCAGCTGCCCGCCGGTTTTCAGCGCCTGAAAACCCGACGCCAGCAGGCGCGCCTGGCGCTGGGCCAGCGCGGACTGCTCCTTTTCGGTGATCGGGCGCATGGGGTGCGATTCGGTGGTCTTCAGCCCCTGCATGGAGCAGGGCGCGTCCAGCAGCACCCGGTCGAAGGTTTCCGGGAACCAGGCGCCGTATTTCTCCCCCGGAAAGCGGGCTGCGGCTGCGTTGATGGCGCCGTAGTTGTTGAGCACGATGCGCAGAGCGGTGATGCGGTCGGCGCTGGAATCGTTGGCCAGCACGAGCCCCCGGTCGCGGATCCGGCTGCTGATGTGGGTGGTCTTCCCGCCGGGCGAAGCGGCCATGTCGAGCACCAGCGGGGCGTCCAGCTCGTCAAAGTCGAACAGCTCGACCGGCAGCATGGAGGCCGCGTCCTGGATGTAGTACTGGCCCATGCGGTGCTCGATCGTCTGGCTGATGGGCGCAGGGCTTTCGGTTACCCGGTATCCGGTCGGGCAGTAGGGGACCGGCTGCACCTGCCAGCCATAGCGCGATGCCCAGGTCTCGATCGCCTGAGCGGGGTCGGCTTTCAGCGTATTGACCCGCAGCGCGGGGTACAGCGGCCGGTCCAGTTCGGCCAGCAGGGCGGCGAAGTCGTTCTCCGAGAGCAGCGGCCGGTAGCGCTCCAGGGCAGCCTGCAGCAGGTCCGCTCCGCTTTCCGGCGCGGGGGCGGCGCTCTTCTTTTTCCTACGCGCCATAGCCCTTGTCGACCACGAAAATGATTTCGTTTTTGAAGATCATCTCGCTCACATGCCAGGGCTGTCCCTGCGTGACCTGCTGCACCAGATGGCGCTGGCGCTCCATCAAGTTGTGCTTGCCGCTCAGGCTTTCCAGCGGCAGCGAGACCAGAATGTAGCGCACCTTGAGCGCTTGCCAGAGCGGCAAATTGGCGCCCTTCTGGCGCTGTTCGATGCGGTGCGCCTCCTTGAACAGGAAGGCCACCTCGGCGGTTTCTTCAGGCGGGCGCACCAGCACGTCCTGCACGCGGGCCAGCGGCTGCAGCCCCTGCAGGCGGAAATAGTGGTTGATCAGTTCCACGCGGGGATGGTGCAGGTCGTAGGCGTGGTACTCCACCATGTTGGACAGGCCCATCCAGGGGAAGGCGAACGGGTTCAATCCGCAGGCCACGTCCAGAATTCGCGCAGGGCGGCCGATGGTGGCGAAAATGCGCCGGTAAAATTCCTCCAGAATGTCCATCCGCTCGCGGGTGGAGGCGTGAGCGGCGAGAATCTGGGCGCAGATGAACTTGACCATCTGCGGGTCGCCGTCGGCGAAGGCCTCCTCCAGCTCTTTCGCCATCAGGGTGTAGTCGGGGTCGCCCAGGTAGGGGGCGACGATGTTGTGCAGCTTCTCGCGTACGGCCTGCAGCGCGTCCTTGGGGTTGCGGTGGCGCGGCATCTCCTGCTCAAACAGGCTGCGGACAGTCTCCTCCGGCAGATCCACCTCACGGTACTTTTTCGAGGTGCGGATCTGGCTGATCCAGGTCTGGTAGGGGTCATCGGATGGATGCGGCATGCTTCACCTCTCAGCGGGAGATTAGAAAAGCCAGCTCTGTGGGGAACTCGTAGCGCTGTACACGCCAGTTCTGACCGGCGATCAAATCTTCAAAATGGGCCTCGTAATTGTCCACCATGCCTTTGGAGCGGCCGCCCAGGCTGCGCGCCGGGAAGGAGACCAGTAGATGCTCGGCCGGAATGGCCGCCAGCAGGCGTGCACCGGCGGTCTTGTCGAACTGCTCCAGGCAGGGAATGGTTTTGAGCAGCAGCCCCACCTGCACCGGCGTGTCCGGCACGGCGGCGGTCAGGTCACACAAATTGGCGGAGCCGCTCAGGCGGAAATGGGCGAAGAACTCGTTGAGAAAGCCAATCTGATCGGCGTAAATATCGCAGGCGTGGTAAGCCGCGCCCGGCGCAAGCGGCAGCCAGGGCAGGCAGAGCGGGTTAAGGCCGCAGGCGTAATCGTACACCGAGCGCAGCGGGCCAAGCGGGCCGAGCGTCTGGCGGAAGAAGTCCTCCAGGAAGGGCAGCCGCTCGCGGGTGGAAGCGTGCGAGCGCATCCAGCGCAGGCAGACCTCGCGGACGGCCTGCGCGGAGAGGTCAGCGGGCAGATCGCGCAGCTCCTTCGTCCACTGCGCATAGTCAATGGAAGTGTCCATGTATGCGCCGCCCATCTGGTGCAGTTTGCTGCGCGCCGCCTTGACCGTGTCTTTGAGGCCGCGGCCCTTCGACAGCTCCTGCTCGGTCACCCGGCGCACCAGGTCCGGGTGAATGGCCTGGTACTTGGCTCCGGCCCGGACCATCTCGACCAGCTCGTCCAGCGAGGGAGCCGTCTTCATGCGCGCCTCCGGATTCGCTCGGTGAGCTGGGTCATCAGGCGCAGGTTGTGCAGCGTCGCCAGGCGGGGGTACAGGCTGTCGTTGAGTTTGAACAGGTGATGCAGGTAGCCCAGCGAGTAGCGGGAGCAGACCGGGCAGTCGCAGTAGGGCGAGATCGGGCGATCGGCTTTGATGTTCTTCTCGTCCTCGATATAGACGTACTTGAGCCACTTTCCGGTCAGCCCGGCCCGCGGAGCGTCCGGCGGGTTGGCGAAGGTGTAAAGCCGCCCGTGGCGGGCGTCACGGGTGGGCATGGCGCTGTCGAAGATCTGGTAGCCCAGCTCATAGCAGGCCAGCACGTTGTAAGGATGCCCGACCCCCAGCGCGTGCATGGGGTATTCCGGCGGTACCAGTTCGCGGGTGTAGCCCAGGATGTCGGTAAGCAGGTTGCTTTCGGCATCCAGCGGCCAGCCGCCGAAGCCGAAGCCGTCAAAGCCAATTTCGAGCAGCGCGTCCACGCTGCGCCGGCGCAGGTCGAGCAGCCCGCCGCCCTGAATCACGGCAAACAGCAGCGGCCGCTCGCTCTCGGGGACCTTTTTCTGCTCCAGCAGCCGCAGGTACTCGCTCTTGCAGCGCTTTGCCCAGGCGATGGTGCGCTCCACCGAGAGGCACTGCTCCTCCTCCGAAGCGTCCACGTGGGTGCAGTCGTCCAGGCAGATGACCACGTCGGTGCCGTAGCTCATCTGCAGCTGCACCGACTTTTCGGGGGTCAGCAGGAACTTGCGCTTGCTGCCCTCCGGCTGGAAGGTGATGCCCTTCTCGTCCATGCGCCCGAAGCGCGGGTTCTGGCGGATCAGCGAATAGGCCTGGAATCCGCCCGAGTCGGTGAATATGGGCCGGTCCCAGCCGCTCATTTTGTGGATGCCGCCCAGTGCCTCCACGGTGGAGGACCCGGGGCGCTGCATCAGGTGGAAGGCGTTCATCACCAGCCCTTCAACCTGCACGCTGAGCAGGTCCTGCGCGTCGACGGCGCGCACCACGCCGAAGGTGGCGTCCGGCAGGTACACCGGGTAGCGCAGATCGCCGCGCGGCAGGCGCAGGCTGCCCGACGGTCTGGTCATATCAGCCTCCGGTTCCAGGTATGCCGCGCCGCGCCGCCGCGGTGGGTGGAGCTGGCCGGTTGGGCTGCGAATGACGTCGGATTTCTCATGGGTCCCTCTCGCCTGGTTCCTACAATGATACAGCAAAAATATCCATTCGTCTTGACTGCATCTCGTACGGTAAGGATGCGCTATACTAGGTTTGCAGAAAATAACCAATCGCTATGGAGATCCCCCGATGAGCACCTTCGCAGAGGTTGATGAAAGCCAATTCGAGCAGCAGGTGCTGCGCGCATCCGTTCCGGTGCTGGTGGAGTTCGGCGCCGCCTGGTGCGTGCCCTGCAAGCGCCTGGAACCGGAGCTGGAAAAACTGGCCTTTTCCTGGAAAGACCGCATCCGCCTGGCCAGGGTTGACGTCGACCAGAGCCTGAACCTGACCATGCACTACCAGATCATGAGCGTACCGACCACCATCCTGTTCGTCGACGGCCAGCCGGTGCAGCGCCTGACCGGGTTCCAGCCCTACAACAAGCTGGTGGAAAAACTGTCGCCGCATATGCAGGCGGGCAAGTAAAGGAGGGGGAGGGATGGCCACGCAGAAGCCGTATGGAATGTGGTCCAGCCCCATCAGCGCGAAAATGCTCAGCCAGCGCCTGCGCCTGTCCGAGGTGATCTGGGGCGGCGAGGACGGCCGCACGCTGTTCTGGGTGGAAGGCCGCTCGGGCCAGGGTGTGCTGGTCAGCCGGACGGGCGATGACGCGCCGCGTGACCTGACCGCCGAGCACTCGGTGCGCGGAGGAGTCGGTTACGGAGGGGGCGAACTGGCCGCCGCCGGTGAGTGGGTGATCTTTGCCGACCGCGGCGGCCGCCTGTACCGGCGCCCGGCCGGCAAGGGCCTGCCCCGGCCGCTGACCCCGCCTTTCGGCGCCGCTGCCTCTCCGGCCATCTCGCCGGACGGCCGCTGGGTGGCCTATGTGTACTCGGACGGGAACGTGGACCTGCTCGCGCTGGTGGACTCGGAAGGCGAGCGCTGGCCGGTCAAGCTGGCTCAGGGGGCTGACTTCTATATGCAGCCGGTCTGGCACCCGGACCGGACGGCGCTGGCCTGGGTGGAGTGGGACCATCCCAACATGCCCTGGAACGCCACCCGAATCTGCCTGGGCAAGTTCTCTCCCGCCACCCTGTCTCTGAGCGAGTGGGTCACGGTCGCGGCCGAACCGGGCCGGGCGGCGGTGCAGCCGCGCTTCTCGCCCGACGGGACCTGGCTCAGCTACCTGGCTGGCTCGGGCGAGTGGGAGGATCTGGTGCTGCTCGACCTGCGCGACGGGGAAAAGAAGGTGCTGGTGCACGGGGACGGGTTCCACCTGGCGCTGCCGGCCTGGGTGCAGGGTATCCGCGACTATGACTGGTCGCCGGATGGGGAGAGTATCTACTATTTCCGCCACGCCGGGGGGCAGACCACGCTGTGGGAGGTGGATGTCAACAGCGGGGAGTCCCGGCAGATCGACACCGGCCCCTACACCTGGCTTTCGCAGATCAGCGTTTCTCCTCACGGCGAGCTGGCCATGCTGGCCTCCAGCCCGCAGATCCCCGACCGGGTGGTGCGCTGGGACGGCGAGGAGTGGCATACCGTCGCCCGCAGCGAAGGCGAGTGGATCGACGAGGAATATCTATCCTACCCGAAGCCGGTGACCTGGACCTCCACGGACGGCCAGCCGGTGCACGGGCTGTACTACCCGCCGGCGAACCCGAACTTCGGGGCGGACGGGCCTCCGCCGGCGCTGTTCCACGTGCACGGCGGGCCGACCAGCTCTGCGTGGATGCGCTACAACCCCGAAGCGGCCTACTACACCTCCCGCGGCTACGCCTGGGTGGAGGTCAACTACCGGGGGAGCAGCGGGTATGGCTGCAGCTACCAGCAGGCGCTGAACGAGCGCTGGGGCGAGCTGGACGTGGAGGATACGGTCAGCGGCGTGCGCGGCCTGGCCGAACAGGGCCTGGTGGATCCAAATAAGGCGATCATCATCGGCGGCAGCGCGGGCGGGTACACCGTGCTGAACGCGCTGGCCCGCCACCCGGGGACCTTCAAGGCGGGCGTGTGCCTGTACGGGGTGAGCAACCTGTTCACCCTGGCGATGGACACGCACAAGTTCGAAGAGCGCTACACCGACCAGCTGGTCGGGCCGCTGCCGGAAGCTGCCGGTCGCTACCATGACTGGTCGCCGGTGTTCCACGCCTCCCAGATCCGGGACCCGCTGATCATTTTCCAGGGGGCCGACGATCAGGTGGTGCCGCCCTCACAGTCGGAGGAGATTGTCGCCGCGCTGAAGGCCAGCGGCGTCCCGCACGAGTACCATGTGTACCCGGGCGAGGGCCACGGCTTCCGCCGGAGTGAGACCCTGCTGGACTATTACCAGAAGGTCGAGCGCTTCCTGCTGCAGTACGTGCTGTTTGCCGCCTGAGACGATCAGGCCTTGTAGGGCACCTCGCGCACGCCCTGGCCGATTTCGTCCCACAGCTCGGCCAGGATCTGCAGCCCGGCGGGCAGGGCTTCCTCCAGCTTGACCAGCGTGCGCTCCCCCCGGTCGCGGCGCTTGAGCTCCACCTCGCCGTTCTTGAGTGTGCGCGGTCCGACGGTAATGCGCAGCGGCAGGCCGATCAGATCGGCGTCGTTGAACTTGACCCCCGGGCTTTCCTCCCGGTCGTCGTAGAGCACCTCGACACCCGCGGCGTTCAATTCCTCGTACAGGCGGTCGGCCGCCTCGCGGGGGTAGGGATCGTTCTTGCCGGGCAGCAGAACCAGATGGACGGGGTAAGGAGCCACGGAGACCGGCCAGCACAGCCCGTGCTCGTCATGGTAATGCTCGGCGATGCAGGCCAGCAGCCGCCCCACGCCGATGCCGTAAGAACCCATGATCACCGGCTTGCTCTCGCCGGTCTCATCCAGGAAAGTGCATCCCATGGCCTGGCTGTAGCGCGTGCCCAGCTGGAAGATGTTGCCCACCTCGACGCCGCGCTCGGCCCGCATGGGCTGGCCGCACTCGGGGCAGGGATCACCGTGCCGGGCGGCGGCCAGGTCGGCCACCACATCGGCGGTGTAATCGCGCCCGTAGTTGACGTTGAGGTAGTGATAATCGGCCTGGTTGGCCCCGGAGACCAGATTCGCCGATGCGGTGATCAGGTCGTCCACCGCCACCAGCGCACCCTTTGTGCCGATGGGCGAGGCATACCCGGGCACCGCACCCACCGCCACAATTTCCTCTTCGGTGGCGGGGCGCAGCTCGCGGGCGTGGATGGCGTTGGCCAGCTTGGTTTCGTTCAGCTCCATGTCCCCGCGGACAATCGCCATGACCAGCCGCTCGCCATCCTCCACTTCGGCGGTCATGAAGACCACCTTGGCCGTCTTCGAAGCGGGGATGCCGAGAAAGTCCGCCAGCGCGTCGATGGTCCTGGCGCCGGGTGTGGGCACTTTGTCCAGCGGCAGGGGTTCTTCGGCGGACGGGGTGGGTTTGGCGAAGCGGGCCACCTGGCGGTTGGCGGAATAGCCGCAGGAATCGCACAGCAGCAGGGTGTCCTCGCCGCTCGAGGTCAGGTACATGAACTCGTGAGCCAGCCGGCCGCCCATCATGCCGGTGTCGGACTTGACCGCGATCACCGGCAGGCCGCAGCGCTGGAATATCCTGAAGTAAGCATGATAGTGGGCGCGGTACTGGCGGTCCAGCCCTTCCCAGTCGCGGTCCAGGCTGTAGGAGTCCTTCATGGTGAACTCGCGCACGCGCACCAGCCCGGCGCGGGGGCGGGGATCGTCGCGGAATTTCGTCTGGATGTGGTAGATCAGCTGGGGCAGCTGGCGGTAGGAATGGATCTCCCGGCGCACCAGGTCGCCGACCGCCTCCTCGTGGGTCATGGCCAGCACCAGGTCGCGGTCGCCGCGGTCCTTGAAGCGAGCCATTTCCGCGCCGATGGTCTGGTAGCGGCCGGTTTCCCTCCACAGGTCGGCCGGAAGCACCACCGGCATGGTGATCTCCTGCCCGCCGATGGCGTTGATCTCCTCCCGCAGGATGGCCTCGATGCGGTTCATCGCCCGGCGCGCCAGAGGCAGGTAGCTGAAGATGCCAGCCGCCACCTGGCGGATGAACCCGGCTCGCAGCAGCAGCTGGTGGCCTTCGGTCTGGGCTTCGGCGGGGGCCTCGCGCAGGGTCTGGCTGAACAGGCGGGTCATGCGCATGGGGGATTCTCCTTTCGAGGGGCAGGATGCGGGTGTCGGGCTAGCCTTCCCATCCGGTGGGTTCGATGTGCACGTAGGCCCGGTCCACTTCGGGCATGGCTTCCAGCGCTTCAATCACCCGGTCGGAGATGGCGTGGGTTTCACGCAGGCTCAGATCGCCGTCGACGTTGATGTGCAGATCGACCACCAGCGTCGGCCCGGCATATTCGGTCACCAGGTGATGGACAGCCTCAACCCCGGGAACGCTCTGGGTGATGCGGACGATCTCCTCCCGCAGCTCCTCCGGAGCGGCCGCGCCGGTCAGGTACCCCAGATTTTCCCGGCCGGCCAGGAAGGCCGCACGGAAGATCCACCCGGAAACCAGCAGGCCGGCGATGGGGTCAAAGATGGGCGCAATGAAATTGGAACCGAGGATGCCGAAGAAAGCGGCCAGCGAGGTCAGCACGTCAGAGATGTGGTCCACCGCGGTGGTCTGCAGGGCCGGGCTGTTGGTTTGCTGCGCCAGCTTGCGGATGATCAGGAACATGAACACCTTCACCCCGGCGCTGAACAGCAGCACGAAAGTCGGTACGCCCAGTTCGATGGCCTGCGGCCCGGCCAGGAAGCGGTCAATGGACGCCCGGGCGGCTTCATAGGCGGCGAAGCTCATCGACAGGGTGACCACCAGGCCGACCAGCGGCTCAAAGCGGTGGTGGCCCTGCGGGTGGCCTTCGTCGGGCGGCTGGCGGGACATCCACAGCCCGGCCACCAGCAGGATCGAATAGAACACGTCGGAGATGGAGTTGGCCGCGTCGGCCAGCAGCGCGACGGAACCGGTCATGTAGGCGGCCAGGGCCTTGACCGAGGCCAGGGCGACATTCCCCACCACAGTGATCCACAGCGCGCGGCGGTACAGACGGTTATCTTCCGGGGCGGGCTTGTATTCACGAATGGACTGCATTCAGTTCTCCATAAGAAAAAGGTGCGGAAGGCCGCACCTTTGGTTGACAGTAATGACAGCAGGCTGAGTGCACCGCCTGTGATCCCGATTGTATCACGAATTGGGGGAAAACCCTGAGCAGTCCTCGAGGGATGCTCCCCATTGCTTGCCGCCCTGCCGGGGGGTATGCTGAAATTGTTCGCTGGAACATTCCCGGACGACTGAGAATGGAATAGGAGAAAGGATGGAATATGGCACAGAAAACCGCAGTGAAGACGAAAACTGACACCTCCGTGAAGCGGGGCGAATCCCCGGTGGTGGCGAAGCTGAACGGCCTGATCGCCGACAACACCGTGTACTACCAGAAGACCCGCCACTATCACTGGAATCTGGTGGGGGATCTGTTCTTCCAGCTTCACGAGCAGTTTGAGAAGGAGTACAGGGCCACCGAGGCGGATATTGACCAGCTTGCCGAGCGGGTGCGCGCGCTGGGGTATTACCCGATCCACACCATGGAGGCCATCCTGCAGCGGGCCACGCTGCGCGAGGACCCCGAGACTCCCGACCAGCACCAGATGGTGAGCCGGGCGCTGGTAGATCTGGATGCCATGTGCAGTGCGCTGAAAGAAGCCCACGAAGTGGCCGAGGAGGCCAAAGACACAGGCACGGTCAACATGCTGGAAGATATGATCATGCAGCTGGAAAAGCGTGCCTGGATGATGCGCGCCTTCACCAAGGAGCCGCTGCGCTAATCGTGGGAAACGGAAAACCTCTCCCGGAGAGGGGTTACCTGGGGTGGGCCTGGACGCTGTCCAGGCTCACTTGATTCCAGCCGCCTGTTCTAGCAGGGCGTTGGTAAAGACCTGCTCCACATCCACCTGCTGCATACCCTCGTACTCGATCAGCATTTGTGCCAGGCTCTCCCACTGCTCCCGCGTCTGCCAGCCCAGGCCGTGCTCATCGGTCAGGTCGCTGTGGGCATCCTCAATTTCCTCCAGCAGCATAAACAGCATGTGATCGCGGTCGGTTTCCGGGCCGGTGTACTGGAGGACGATGTCGACGGCCTTATCCGGGTGCTCTTCCGCATAGGCGATGCCCTGCAGGGCGGCCTTCAGGAAGCGCGTCAGCTGGTCGGTGTGGCTGGCCAGGGTCTCGTCGCTGGTGACGTAGGTCAGCCCCAGGCTGGGAACGCCGTAATCTTCCGGCGCCCACAGGCGCACGGGATGGCCCCACTGCTCCAGGATGTACGGCTCGTTGGACTTGTAGACCGGGTAGACGTCCACCCTGTCTTCCACCAGCAGGCGCGGGTCGAAGCCGACATTGACCAGCTCGATTTTGTCCAGGTCTGCCCCGGCGGCCTGAATCAGCGCGAACAGCTCGGGCGGCGGAGTGCCCTTGTAGCCCACACGTTTTCCTTCCCAGTCCTGCGGTGTGTGGATGCCGCTGGTATCGAGCGCGGCGAAGGCCTGCTGGCCCTGCTGGCCGATCAGAGCGATGGAAACCAGCGGCAGGCCCGGGTCCGAGCGGCGGCGCAGCAGGATGCCGGCGTCCTGGGTGGTGATGTGCACCTTGCCGGAGGACACCATCTGCAGGTGCTGCCCCTGCCCGGCGGAGTGCTCGATGGTCACTTCCAGGTTCTGCCCGGCGAAGAAGCCCTTTTCCTGGGCCACATACACACCGACGAAGGGCAGGTTGGCCTGGGGCTTGTAGCCGGCCATAAAGACCAGCTGGTCCGGCTCTTCAGGCGTGGACGCGGCGCCCGGCGTCTGGCAGCCGGAGAGGAACAGTGTGGAAACCAGCAGGAGGCAGATGAGACGGGATAGGTTGCGCATGCAGTTACTCCACAGTTGAAGATGGCAGCCAGAACACCAGCCGGCGCTCGGCGTGTGCGAGCAGGCGGTACAGGCTGATGCCGATGGCGGCCAGGATCACGATGGGGGCGAAGAGGTAGGGCAGGTTCAAATTGGCGTAGGCCAGCCACATCACCCGGCCCAACCCGCCGGAAGCCCCGGTCCACTCGGCCACCACCGCCCCGGTGATGGCCAGCGGCGCGCTGATTTTCAGCGCCGCGAAGATGTAAGGGACAGCCGAGGGTAGCCGCAGGTATAAGAACAGCTTCCACCGGCTGGCGCGCCAGGAGCGGAACAGATCCAGTAGTGCGCCGTCCACTCGCTGCAGGCCGCTGATCACGTTGACCAGCACCGGGAAAAAGGTCAGCAGCGCGGTGATGATGATCTTGGGCAGCACGCCGAAGCCCAGCCACAGCGTGAGCAGCGGGGCGATGGCCACCAGCGGCGTGGATTTGATCATGATGGCCAGGCTCATCACCCCGGCTTCGATGTGCGGCACCAGCGTGAGCAGCACAGCAATGATCACCCCGGCCAGCACACCCAGCAGCAGCCCGGCCAGGGCTTCGCCGACGGTCAGCAGGGTGGCCTGGGCGTACATCGAGGCGTTTTGCGCCAGGGTCAGCAGGATGGTGGAGGGGGCGGGCAGCAGGTAGACCGGGACGGAGAACAGCCGCACGCCGCCTTCCCACAGCAGGACGAAGACCAGAACGATGATCAGCGCGGCGCGGGCGGAGGAATCAGGCGTGTGCGGCTTCATACTGGTTCCGGTTGAGCGAAAGCGCCTGGCGCACCTGCAGCAGCACCTGCTGGAAGGCGGGATCGGCCTCCTCGCGGGGGTAGGGAAGCGGAACGTCTATGTCCGCGGCGATGCGCCCCGGCTGCGGGGTGAAGACCAGCACCCGGTTGGCCAGGCGCAGCGCTTCGTAGATGTTGTGCGTCACCCACAGCACGGTGGGGCGCAGCGGCTGCCACAGTTCCAGCAGATCCTGAGAAAGGCGCTCGCGGGTCAGCTCGTCCAGCGCGGCGAAAGGCTCGTCCATCAGCCACAGGCTCGAGTCCAGGGTCAGCAGGCGGGCCAGGGCCAGGCGCTGCTGCATCCCCCCGGAGAGGGTGAAGGGGTAGGCCTCGGCGGCCGCCTCCAGGCCGACCATGCTGAGGGCCTCATCGGGGGACAGGCGCAGGCGGGTGCCTTCCGGCAGCACCCGGCGCAGGATGGCGATGTTGTCCCGCGCCGTCAGCCAGGGGAGCAAAGCGGGGCTCTGGCTCATCCAGGCGATGTGCTGCGCGGCGGCCGCCTGCGACGGGGTCAACCCGCCGTCGATCTCAATCCGCCCGGCGGTGGGCTGGATCAGGCTGGCAATCAGCCGTAAAAGGGTGGATTTGCCGCAGCCGCTCGGCCCCACCAGGGCCACGAACTGGCCGGAGGGCACGGTAAAGTCCACCGCTTCCAGCGCCGGCCGGGTCTTGCGGCCCGGGTACACGTGACTCAGACAGGATACGGTTAAATCCATCGCTAATCAGAACTTTCGGCAGGCTGGCGCAGGTAAAACCCCTGCCAGCCGCGCAGCGTGTCGGGCTGGATGATAAAGGCCTTTTCCACCTGGGCGGAAAGCTGCTCGGACAGCCCGCGGCCCAGGTAGCGGCGTGACATGCGGGCCAGCAGCTCGTCCAGCTGTGGGGAGCCTGGCTCCAGGGGTGCCAGACGGGCTTCGCCGCGGGCCACCACGCGCCGCAGCGGAGGCCATGGCTCGTCGACGGTCAGCGACACCTGAGGGTTCTGGGTGAGATAATCGGCCCACTGCGAGCCCTGCCAGGCGACGATGCGGAAGACGGCCCCGTCCCAGTCGTGCCAGATGGGGACCACGTGCGGGCTGCCGTCCGGGCGCAGGCAGGCCAGGCGGGCAGCCAGCGGTTCGTTCAGCAGGGCGTCGATCTCTGCCCGCGGCAGAGGGGCGGAGGCTTTCAGCTCGGTCTGGTCAACGGTCTGGAAGGGTCGGTAATAGGGAGCGCCCAGCCAGTACGAGAGGCGGGCGGCCGCGGCGCGCAGCTCCGGGAGCCAGCGCTGGCAGAACTCGTCCGGCTGCCAGCGGAAAGCCGGCGCGCTCAGCACAAGCGCGGCTTCGGGATCGGTCCCGTTTGGGCAGACGGGCAGGGCCAGCTCCAGGGTGTGATCCTGCTGGCTGAAGGCGTGGTCACCGCTGCGGCAGCCGGCGTCCCGGGCAGAAAGCAGGCAGGCAGCCGCCGCCAGTTCGGCGGTGTACTCCGCGCCGACCTCGTAGGCGCTGCGCACGCGCTCGGTGCCTTCGGCCTGGGCCAGCACACGCAGGCCGTTTTCCGCGCGCAGGCCGGCCGGGGCCACCAGAATCAATGTCTCCGGCCAGGAGCGGTGGGCCAGCTCTCGGGCAAAGGCCTGGCGCAGATCCTGCGCCGGCGCGCTGGCGCGCCAGCTGAGCAGCCGCGGGCCTGCCCGGTAGCGGCCGCGCGTCTCGGACTGCTCCACATAGCCCAGGTCTTTCAGTTCGCGCAGCAGCAG
>DGEO01000027.1:141360-167273 GCA_002385985.1 Anaerolineaceae bacterium UBA3924
CTTATCGTCCTGATTTCCGCACTCCAGTCCAATATACCAGACGATGACCGGGGATGCAAGAGATTAAAGAAAAGACGCCCCGTAAAGGGGCGTCTAGATCGAGGTCCGGTAAGGTTACTTCGCCAGGTATTCGTCCATCGCAGTCAGCAGGGCATCCACATCCTGCATGGTGGTCTCGCCCATGGTGGCGATGCGGAAGGTCTTTTCCTTGAGCTTGCCGTAGCCGTTGGAGATGCGCATGCCGCGCTGCAGCAGGAACTTGTTCAGCTCGCTGATGTTGATACCGCGCTCGTTGTTGATGGTGACCACGGTGTGCGAGCGGCAGCCCTTCGCGGCGAAGTTGGTCATGCCGTGGGCTTCAGCCCAATCGTTGACGCATTCGGCCATCTGCTGGTGGCGGGCGAAGCGGTTGTCCAGGCCCTCGGCCAGGATGCGGTCAAGCTGTACGTCCAGCGCGTAGATCAGAGGCATGACCGGGGTGGCCGGGGTGGAGTCCTTCATGCGGTGCTTGTTCATGCGCAGCACGTCCAGGTACCAGCCGCGGTTCTCGACCGTCTCGGCCTTTTTCATGGCCCGCTCGGAGGGGCTGGCCAGCGCCAGACCGGGGGGCAGGGCCAGACACTTCTGGGAGGAGGTCAGCAGCCAGTCCAGGCCCCAGGCGTCCATCTCGATGCGCGCGCCGCCCAGCGAGGAGACGGCGTCCACCAGGATCAGGGTGTCCGGGCTGACTTCGTGCACCACCGCGGCCAGTTCCTTGATCGGGTTCATCACGCCGGTCGAGGTCTCGTTGTGCACGATGGTAACGGCTTCGTAGTGCTTCTGCTTCAGCGCATCGGCCAGTACATCCGGGCTGATCGCCTGACCCCATTCGACTTCCAACAGGTCCACTTTCTTGCCGTTTGTCGCTGCCACTTCGCTCCAGCGCTGGGAGAACGCGCCGTTCACGCAGGCGAGCACCGATTCCTGAACGAAGTTGCGGATGCCAGCTTCCTGTAAGGCGCTGCCCGAACCGCTGAACTGGAACACGATGCCTTCGGTGAAGAACAGCTGTTTGGCTTTGGCTTCCGTCCGCCGGAAGATTTCTTCAAACTCTTTGCTGCGGTGGGGCAGCATGGGCTTCGCCTGCGCTGCCAGGACTTCCGGCGCAACATCGACAGGACCAGGAACAAACATATGGGACATGGTGAGCTCCTTTTAACGACCTCTGGATTGATATGGATGGATGGGGCTGAGTCGGATTCCTATCTCAGGAAGAAGGACAGAGCAACCAGAATGATAAAGAAGGTGCCGGCAAGCGTACCGATGCGCTTCAGGTCGTTGATGACGTCGGTATAATCCGGGTTGAAATCAGACAGGCGGGTGCGGGTGGAGGTATTGGCCTGGGTTTCCGCCGTTTCGGCGGTTTTCTCGGCCTTCCTGGCCTGCCGCTTGGTGTACTTACTCATAAGAACAGCTCCTTCAATCATGGCCCGGTGGCGGGCCGGGTGGGTCAGGGTTTGAGAATGGCCCGGACGACAATGCGCTGATTATCGACCAGGTAGGGATAGCAGGAGATCAGCGTGACCACGGGGTCGGCGGTGGGGGCCATCACTTCCACCTGGTCGGGCTCGACGATCCGGGTCTCCTGAACAACGTAGGTGTAGGTTCGCTGGCCGGTGTGCACAATCACCTCGTCGCCCTCTTTCAGCTGATCCAGGTGGCGGAACACCTCGCCGAAGATGTCGTTGTGCCCAGACAGCACCAGGTTGCCCGGCTGCCCCGGCTGGACAGGATGGGAAAGGTTTTGCCCGACGCCCTTCTTCAGCTGTTCCCAGCCATCACCCTGGACGATGGGCGCGTCCACGTCGATGGCGGGGATTTGCAGGCGAACCGCGTACTCAGGGCCGGGGGTGGGAATGGGCAGGGCGGCCATGGACTGGACCAGCGGCCGTAAATGCTCGGGTATTTCGCCCTCATTGAAGCGGACCGGCTCTGTGCCGTCGGGCGGGGTGTGCCCGGACGGAAGGACGACCGCATTGATCAGAGGGGTGGGTGTTAAGGTGGGCTGCTGCAGCAGGCTGGCAACTTCATTATTGAGGCCGCGCAGCACATTGACAATGTTCACCAGGACGAAGACCAGGCCGATGACCGCCGCGATTTCCACAACGAACAGCGCCCGGTCGAGACCTTTTGGCCTGGTGCGCCTGGTTTCCGCCGGCGGTTCTTCCTCGGACACCACGCTGCTGGACAGCGAGTCCAGGCTGGTGGGGAAGGGCTGCGCAGCGAACCGAATCACGCGGCCTGTCCGGCGGTATTGGTCCACTCGAGAGAGCCGTTCGGCGCGCTGCTTCTGGATCAGTATCTGGCGCAGTTCTTGAACGGACAGGTTGTCAACGGACCGTTTGCGTGGCTTCAATCGGCATCCTCGGGAGAATCGCGTGGCCTTCAACGGTGATTATATACCATTTCACGACCCGCTTCCATGGATGAATAGCAGAGCCTGAGGCTACAATATTCACGTTCGCCGCGGCCCGCGGGCCGTTCCAGTGGCTATAATTAGATCAAACCAGCAAAGGAGCACAACAGCGCCACATGAAAGCCATCAAGAATTACCTGATCGACATGGACGGGGTGCTGGTCAAAGGCAAGACCATGATCCCCGGCGCGGACGATTTCATCCAGCGGCTGAAGAAATGCCGCAAGAAATTCCTGATCTTTACCAACAACGCCCTGTACACTCCCCGTGACCTGGCCTTCCGGCTTCAGTCCGCCGGGCTGGATGTGGGGCCGGAAAACCTGTACACCTCCGCCATGGCCACGGCCAGCTTCATCCGCTCGCAGAAACCCAACGCCAAGGTGTTCATGCTGGGTGAGTCGGGGCTTTCTCAGGCGCTGCATGAAGCCGGCTGCGTGCTGACCGACGAGGAACCCGACTACGTGGTGCTGGGGGAGATGAACTACTACAACTTCGAGCAGATCACCCGGGCCATCCGGTTGATCCGCGAGGGAGCGCTGTTCATCGCCACCAACCCGGACGCGACCGGGCCTTCCGAAACGGGCATCCTGCCGGCCACCGGCGCGATGGCCTCGCTGATCGAAAAGGCCACCGACCGCCACCCCTTTTTCATTGGCAAGCCCAATCCGCTGATGATGCGCAGCGCGCTCAACTACCTCGGCGCTCATTCCGAAGAGACGGTCATGATCGGCGACCGCATGGACACGGATGTGGTCACCGGGGTGATGAGCGGCATGGCCACCGTGCTGGTTTTGAGCGGGGTGAGCACGCGGGAGGATGTGGACCGCTTCCCCTACCGCCCGACCTGGATTGTCGATTCGGTGGCGCACCTGGAGGTGGAGTGCAGCCCGTCCGACGCGTACGAGGATGACGACGAGAAGGACGAGGACTGACTGGCGGCACCGCCCTGATTCTGGATAAAGGTACCCTGTGAAAACATTCTTCCCTGTTCATTTGACCCACGAAGGGCGCGCGCTGCGACTGGCCCTGTTGATCCTGTTCGCCCTGCTGCTGCCGGCCTGGACGGCGCCGGTGCAGGCGCAGGCCCCGGTCTCCTTTTCCGAGCTGCAGGTGGACCTGTGGCCCGAGTACGACCAGCCGGAAATGCTGGTCATCTACCGCATGACGCTCGGGTCCGGGGTGACCCTGCCTGCCGAAGTGACCATCCGCATTCCCCGGGCGGCCGGCCAGCCGTACAGCCTGGCGATGCAGGAGGTCGACGGCCAGCTCTATAACCTGGCCTACACCTCCCGGACGGAGGGGGACTGGATTGCTGTGACCTTCACCACGGCGGTGCCGGTCAACCAGCTGGAGTATTACGATCCCGGACTGACCCGCCAGGACGACCGGCGCTCGTTCCTCTACCAGTGGCCGGCCGACCACGCCGTGGAGCGCATGATCGTCCGCGTGCAGCAGCCCACCGGGGCGGAGGACTTCACCACCGCGCCCCCCATGGGCGCTCCGGTGACCGGCGGGGACGGTTTGCAGTACTTTGTCCAGGACCTCGGCCGGGTGGACGCGGGAATGAGCTTCCAGCTGCGTGTCAATTACGCCAGAGAAGGTGATGTGCTGACCAGCGAGAGCCTGCTGCAGCCCGTGCAGCCCAACCAGCCGATCCAGTCCGGCAGCATAGCCGGGCAGAACTGGTGGCATTCGCTGAACGGCTCCTGGCCCATCATCGCCGCGGTGCTGGGCCTGGCGCTGGTCCTCATCGGCGTGGTGTGGCGCACGCTGGGCAGATCACGCCCTCGCCCGGCGGCCGCCGGGCCGAAGCTGCCGGCCGCCGCGCGCCGCAAGAAAGTCCGCCGGACTCCGCCGCCTGCCGCCGCGGAAGATGAGGTGGTGTACTGCACCCGCTGCGGGAAGCGTGCATCGCCGGGAGACGTGTTCTGCCGCTCCTGCGGAACACGCCTGCGCACACCCTGAGATTAATCACTGATAATTAAACAGGCAGCGCCCGGCTGAAAGGCCGGGCGCTGTGCTTTTCAAGCGTGCGGGTTATTCTTCCGGTGCGCCGTTCTCGATCCAGGCGCGGATCAGCTCGACCTCATCGGCATCAAACGTGCCGGGGTGGCTGGGGGATGACCCGATGCGCAGCGCCAGGCTGCCGTCCGGGTCGCCCGGGGTGACTTCCGTCATGGCGTCGGCGTAGGTTTCCACCGAGTAGCCGCCCGAGGAACCGTGGCACAGTGCGCAGCGGTCCTGGAAGATCTGCCCGACGTTGGCAGCCCAGGTGAGATCCTCAGGCAGTTCGGCGGCCGGCTCGGTCGCGGCCGGTTCGGTAGCGACCGGTTCGGTCTCGGCCGGCGCGGGGGTCTCCTGAGCAGGAGGAACCGCGTCGGTGGGGGCCACGGCCGTGTTTTCGCCGGTGACGAAGCAGCCGACCAGAACCAGCATCAGGATCGACATGACAGCGGCGATGGGGACGAACACGCGCATCCGCCTGCGGTACTCTTCAGGCGAGGGAGGCGGGGGCGTCTTACCAGTTTCGATTTCTTTCAGTTCCAAGGCATGCTCCTCTTCCATTAAGGTTCTACTAATTTTACCTGTAAACATGCTTTTGTTGAAGTGGCGAATGTGAACATGGTAGAAATGCCAGATGATGATCGCCAGCACCGCCAGGATGGCCTCTCCGCCGTGGGCCGCTTTGGCCGCCGGAACGACCACCCCGGGCAGGAAGCGGGTGGTCATGATCGGGTTCCACATCATGAACCCGGTGATGGCCATGATCACCAGGCCCCAGACCACTGCCCAGTACTCCATCTTCTCGGTGAAGTTGTAGCGCGGCATCTCCGGCTTCTTGTTGGACAGGCCCAGGTTGTAGCGGATGGCCTCGAAGGCATTGCGCACGTCCGTCATGGTCGGCAGCATGGAGGGCTTTGCGCGGCGGACGTACAGGATGTAGGCGATATAGACCACGTGATAGATGGCCTCGAGCAGGAAGAGCGTGGCGGCGGCGCGGTGGATGATGCGCAGGTTTTCGACTCCGCCCACCAGGTCGACAAAGCCCCTGGAGATGGGCGAGAGGGGGAACTTCTGCGGCAGGCCGGTCAGTGCCAGGGTGGTGAAGCTGAGGATCAGCAGGAAATGCTCGATCCGCTGCGCCAGATGGAAGCGAATATACCAGGGCTGAGGAGCAGCGGGAGCGGTGCTGGTGGTTTCGGTTTCAGGAGGGTAAGCGGTTGCCATGGCGGGTTACTCCTTCGGCTCTTCAGGTTCGGAGGGCTGGTCGGGTGACTCGGCAGTGGGGCCTTCGTCCGTAATGGGTTCGGGCTCTGCTGCGGCCTCGGTTTCTGCTCCGGCTTTGGCCGCCTGACCGCGCCGCCGGTCGTAGATCCGCCGTCCGACGTCGGTGGCCACGAAAATGACCATACCGCCGATGACGGTGGGAATGAAGATGCGGTAGAACACGTCCACCCAGTAGACCAGCGGGTAGCGCTCCGCGTCCGGCACATAGTGCCCGAGCCACGAGGTGGGGAAGTCCACCGAGGCTTCCGGATGGCACCGCTGGCATGTCGCGAGCAGGTTGTCCCTGGCCCGCAGGCCCTCCTCCGGATCGTCCAGCGCCACGATGTTGTGGAAGCCGTGGCAGTCGTAGCACACCGGCGTGTTGGGGATGTCGTCGGGGTGCTGCTGCTCAAACAGCACCAGGGTGGTGCCGTGGAAGTCGTCGATAAAGGTGTCCAGCACTTTGGTGGACAGCCCGTACTTGTTCATGATGGTGGGGTTGGTGTGGCAGTTGGCGCACAGTTCCACCGAGGAGAGCCGGAAGCCGGCCGTGGTCGGGTCGACGATCTCGTGCACGCCGTGGCAGTCGGTGCAGTTGGGCACGTCGGGGTTGTTGTTCAGCAGGGCCTCGCCGTGCACGCCGGAAACGTAATCCTCGAACACGCCGCTGTGGCAGCGGGCGCAGGTCTGCGAGATCTTGGCCCGCTCACCGGCCAGGAACTCACCCCGCCGGTTGACCTGCAGAGGCTGCATGGCGTGCGGGTCGTGGCAGTCGGTGCAGATGGGCGCGTTCACGTTACCGGAAAGGAAGGCCTCGTAGTGAATGCTGTCGATGGCCTGGGTCTGGCTGTACTGCTCTTCGTGGCAGGCCGCGCAGGCGTCACGATAAAGCAGGGAGTAGTCCCTGCGGTCGTCCACGCCGGAGCGCTGCGGGTGCGGGTAATCGGTGATGTCAGTGTGGCACTGCACGCAGCTGATGTTCTCCTGCCCGTGCACCGACCCGCCGAAGATGGCCGGGTCGATGGTGACCGACACCTGTTCACCGTCAAAGGTCATGGCCGGCAGATCCGGGTTGTAGTGGCAGGCCAGACATTCGGCGTTGGACAACGGCTCGTCCTGCTGTGCGGGCGGGGCAGCGCTGACCGGCTGGTTCAGCGACAGAAAGAGCGCTGCCGCAGCCAGCGCGAAAACGAGGAGAAGGATGGGGACAGGCCTGAGCCTGGAATGAAGGGGGGATCGATGCATTCCTGTGACTCCTTTACCCGTGCGATGCGGGGCTTACCTGGGATAAATCGGGTAAATTAGGGTTAGATAAGTATTGGATTAATTATACATGAGAGGTCAAGATGGTCATCGTCTTGATACCCGAAAAAAAAGATCCTCCGGCAGGATTTCCTGCCGGAGGACTTGTTCAGATTGAAGCTGGTTGGAGATTACTCAACCGGGGGACGGATCATGCCGCTCACGTCACCGCCCAGGTCCGCGATGCTGTCGTACAGCACCTGAAGTACGTAGGCGGGGTTGTGGGCGTACGCGCCGGGATCCTTCAGGACGTACTGGTAGTTGTAGGCTGCCCGCAGCAGGCGCGGCGACCAGCTCGCATACCGGGTGGTCTCCTCAGGATCGGCGACGCCGTTCCCGTTGTCATCCACAAAGAAGTAGGGATGCCGGTTGGGGTTGTAGGCGATGGGTGTGTTGAGCGTTTCGGCGGCGTAGGCCTGCAGGGCGGCGAAGAGCGTTTCCTGCATGGTCTCGACTTCGTAGGCCAGGCCTTCTTCGCTGTCGCCGTCACCGTCGTAGTCCTCCAGCATGTTCTGGCGCATGTCGCGCGGGTCGTCGACCAGGTGACAGCCCTGGCAGGCAGCGGCCTGAACGTCCAGCTGGTGGGCGTCGTGGCACTCGGCGCAGGAGTCGAAGGCGGGGATGTGCATGAACTGGCCGGAGTATTCCTGGCCCGCGTACTCGTACACACCCTTGGCATCGGTGCCGAACAGCGTGGCGCCGGCAACGAAGTAGTGCACGTTGATGAAGCTCAGCCCTTCGACCGGTTCGTCGTCCGGAGCGTTACCCAGGCGGGCGTTGACGCTGGTGGTCGACTCGCGGCCCTGGTGGCACTGCAGACACAGGTTGCTGGGCAGGTCCTCTTCAAACCCGATGACCGCACCGGAGGGGAAGCGCACCGACTCAACTTCGTAGAAGGTGAACTCCTGCAGGCTGTTGTGGCAGGTCTCGCACTGCATGCCGTTGGAGATATCCACGGACAGGTTAGCGCCTTCCTGCAGGTAGATGGGCAGGCCGTCGGCGCTGTGGCACTTGGCGCAGCTGGCCGGGACAGCGCCTTCCGCATCCCAGTGGCGGAAAGCCTCGGACGAGCCGTCGAAGTGGCCCGGATCCACGCGGTTGATGCCGGTCAGATCGGTGGCGTTCTCACCCAGCGCCTGGTTGAGGTCCTCGATGGAATCGTACAGCAGCTGGATGATGTACTTGCCGCCGTGGACGTAGCCGCCGGGATCCTTGGTGGCCGTCTGGAAGTTGAAGGCCGCCTTGACCAGCCGGGCCGTCCAGGCGTTGTACCGGTTCGGGACGCCTGCTTCGTCTTCGCCAAGCTCGCCGTCGCCGTTGGTGTCAATGAAGAAGTAGGGATACGCCGATTCGGAGTAGACGAGCGGAGTCCCGGCTACGTTTGCGGCGTAAGCCTGCATGGTTTCGTAGAGCAGCTGGCGCAGCCCTTCCACCTCGTAGTACATGCCTTCTTCGATGTCACCGTCACCGTCGTAGTCGCGCAGCGAGGACACCTCGCGGATGTTGCGGATGTCTTCCACGGTCTCCACGCCCCGGTGACATTCGCCGCAGGACTCGACCTTGACCTCGAGGGAGTGCGGGTTGTGGCAGTCGACGCACTGGTCGACACCGATGGCATGCTCGAAGATGTGGTCGTAGGAGCGGTCGTCATACTGGTAGCCGCCGTTGACCACGGTGCCGTAGCGGGAGACGGCCGCGGCGTAGTAGTGGATGTTGGTGAAGGCCAGGTTCTCGGAGGGGGTGTCGAGGTCCTCGGTCATGCCAGCCGATTCGATGTTGGCGTTGACCTGGGCTTCAGAGGCTGTGCCCTGGTGGCAGCTGGAGCAGATCGTGTCCGGCCCAAGCCCGGTCATTTGCACGCCGGAGGGGAACACGACGGTATCCAGCGCCATGGTGGCGTTGTTGTGGCAGGCCGTGCAGGTGATGACCGTTCCAACCGGGTGGTTGGCGTCGACACTCAGCGCTTCGCTGCCGTCTGCACCGGCGTAATCCTGGAAGCCTGTGGCGCTGTGGCACTTGGCGCAGTTGGCCGGGATTTCAGCCGGGTCTTCTTCGTCCCAGTGAGTGAAGGATTCAGAGGCTGCGTCCGCGTGGGCAGAGGACTGCCATTCCGCCAGGAAGGGGACTTCAACCTCTCCGGGGGCCGCGGGCGCCTCCTGAGTCTGGGCTTCCTCTTCTGTAGGAGCAGTAACGGGTGGTTCGGTCACCTGGGGTGTGTCGGGTGCACCCGCTGTCGGGGTGGCCGGCTGGCAGGCTGCCAGCGCCAGTCCCAACAGCAGCAGGAGGCCGATCAGTAAAGGAAGATTTAGCTTCGTTTTGGGCATTGTGCATTCTCCTAATCAACAATATTTGAACGTGGGGTAAGGTTATGGATATCGGATCAGGTTCACCTCCTGTGACTTGGCGGAAAAGTGAAATCATTATAGCGGAGCCATTACATTAATACAATATTAACCGGCACGCTCTTTGTAACTCATAGTTGTATTACACCAGGCTGGCAAGCGGTGTCCCGGCGACCTTGCGGTTGCTTTCTTCCGGACTTATAATGAAGGCATTGAACAGACGGAGGCTCATTTGCTAGAAAACGGTAGTATACCCGTAGAGACCCAGCCCGAACCGGCGCGCACCCGCCCGGCCTGGCTGTCGTTCACCCTTGAGATCCTCCAGACTGTCATCCTGGCCCTGTTGCTGTACTTCATGATTGACAGTGTGCTGGCGCGCGTGCGGGTGGAAAACGTGAGCATGCAGCCCACACTGCAGTCCGGTAACTTTATCCTGGTCAACAAGCTGGCCTACAAGCTGGGCGAACCGCATTACGGGGACGTGATTATCTTCCATCCCCCGGACGGCTCGGTCGAGGATTACATCAAGCGCGTCATCGGCCTGCCCGGTGACCATGTGGAGATCCGCGACGGCAAGGTGTTCATCAACGGCAACGAGCTGTACGAGCCGTACATCGCCGCGCCGCCCCGCTACAACTATTCCGGCGACGTGCCGGAGGGCCACCTGTTTGTCCTGGGTGATAACCGCAACCGTTCATCGGATTCGCATGAGTGGGGCTTTGTGCCCCTGGAAAGCGTCATCGGCAAGGCCCTGGTGGTCTACTGGCCGCTGGAAGAAATAAAAACCCTGGTCGCACCCACCATCGTCAGAGCAGCGAACGGACCGTAAACATGAACGTCAAAGAAATTGAAGAACTGGCTCGACAGTACGAGCAGCAGCTCCCCGATTACCCGGCGGAGCCGTGGCTGGATGACCGGCCAGTGTCGGGGTATGTGGATCACACCCTGCTCAAGCCGGAAGCGACCGCCGCGCAGATCAAGACGCTGTGCGAGGACGCGCTGCGCTATCAGTTCGCCGCGGTGTGCATCAACCCCACCTACGTCTCGCTGGCGCGCGAAGTGCTGGCCGGGTCGCCGGTGAAGGTGGCGACGGTGGTCGGCTTCCCGCTGGGGGCCATGGCCTCTGAAGCCAAGGCCTTCGAGACCCGCCTGGCCACCAAGCAGGGCGCCGACGAGATCGACATGGTGCTGGCCATCGGCCGGCTGAAGGGCGGCGAGAGCGCCGCGGTGCTGGACGACGTGCGCGCGGTGGTCGATGCCGCGCACGAGGGTAACGCGATTGTCAAAGTCATCCTCGAGATGGGCCTGCTGACCCGCCAGGAGAAGATCCTTGCCTGCCTGCTGTGCCAGGCGTCCGGGGCGGAGTTTGTCAAGACCTCCACGGGCTTCCTGGCAGGCGGGGCGACGGTGGAGGATGTGGAACTGATGCGCCGGGTGATTGGTTCCACCATGGGCGTCAAGGCGGCGGGCGGCGTGCGCTCGCTGGCCGACGCTCAGGCGATGCTGCGCGCCGGAGCAAATCGCCTGGGGACCAGCGCCGGTGTCAAGATCATGGCAGATATCCGGCCAGAAGCGAGTTAGTGGAAATGGACAATAATACGAGCGCCCGTGTGCACTGCATGGAATGCCAGGCAGGCTACCTTCGCCGCAAGTACGTGACCTACTTCACCTGGATCGGTGAAGAGCTGATCACCGTGCAGAACTTTCCGGCCTGGGTGTGCGACGTTTGCGGGCGCCGGGAGTACGATCATCAGGCGCTCAACCAGCTGAACCTGATTCTCAGCCCCAATGCGGGCAAGAGCGCCGGCAAACGCGGCCGCCGCTCCGGGCTGGTAGACGGCAGCGGAGGGGAAGTTCGTCCCGGAAGGGTGAAGTAGAAAAATCTAATAATAATAATAACAGCCATCCCGAAGGCTGGTTGACCTTACTGGCCGTTGACGAATGGGGTGGGCTGTACTATAATCTCCCTCGCCGGGCGCGTAGCTCAATGGTAGAGCAGTGGCCTTTTAAGCCATTGGTTCAGGGTTCGAGCCCCTGCGCGCTCACTAAGATCTCCCCGCAAGGGGATTTTCTTTTTAACGCTGCCGTTTCGAGTCAATCCGGCGATTTCCTCCCTCAATCGTTAACATGTTAACCAAATCCCGGGTATAATGACGCGAACCAACACTCCGGTTCCATGGAGGGACATGTCCGACATCCGCGAAATCTGGCTTCACGCGCACAGGATGCTGCGCTCGGGCCGGAGGATCATCAACGAAAACCTGAAGCCGCTGGGCCTCAGCAGCTCCGAGGGGAACATCCTGCTGCACCTGCTCACCCAGGGCGCTGACCTGCCGCAGGAGCAGCTGGTCGAGCAGCTGGACGTGTCCAAGCCGGCCATCTCCCGGGTGCTGGTCTCGCTGGAGGAGAAGGGCTTCATCACCCGCCATCCCGACCCTCACGACCGGCGCGCCTTCACGGTGCGGCTGACCGTCCGGGCGCAGGCGGCCGGCCCGGCCATCGAGCAGGCCTACAACCGGCTGTACGAACTGGCGCTGCAGGGCATCCCGCGGGAGGAACTGGAGCGCGTCCTGCCCCTGCTCGCCCGTGTGGGAGAAAACCTGGCCCGCGGAGGCCAGTCTTCGGAGGGCGGCGCCGCATGACAGGCAGTGACTGGATCGGCATCCTCCTGTATATCGGTTATTTCCTGGCGGCCATCGTGCCCCTGTTCTTGCTCAAGGCCGCCTTCAAGGTGCCGTTCGAGGTGACGCGCAAGCTGTATCACCTGGCGATCATGGGTTCAATTTTCCCGCTGATGCGCCTGTTCAGCACCTGGTACGCGGCGCTGCTGGCGGTGGCCCTGTTCGCGGTGGTGCTCTACCCCATCCTCAAGGCGCTCGAGCCCACCCGGTTGTTCGGCCGGCTGGCCGTCGAACGCGCCGGCGGTGAGTTCCGGGAGAGCCTGATCGTGGTGCAGATCTCCTTCGCCCTGCTGATCATTGTGTTCTGGGGGATCCTGGGCGAGGAGTGGAAGAGCATCTGCATCGTGGCCGCGCTGGCCTGGGGGCTGGGGGACGCCTCCGCGGCGCTGATCGGGAAGTCTATCGGCCGTCACCTGATCCGCCACCGCGGGATTGAAGGCCCGAAGACGTTCGAAGGTACGCTGGCGATGTACCTGGTGGCCGGGACGGCGCTGTTTCTCTCGCTGCGCTTTGCCGCCGGCCAGCCCTGGCTGCTGAGTCTGGTCATCGCGGCGCTGGTCGCGCCCATCAGCGCGGTGGTGGAGCTGTTCTCCAACCGCGGTCTGGACACGCTGACCGTGCCCATCTCGACCGGCCTGGCGGTGGCGTCGTACCTGGCGCTGTTTGCCAGCCTGGGGTTCTGAGCCATGGACGAGATGACCAGGGAGCAGGCCGCGCGGCGGGAAAAGACGCTGCTGACCGCCCTGCTGCTCAGCGCGCCGGGCCCGATTTTCACCGGGATGGCGGTGCTTTCCAGCCAGTCGACCACCCAGATTGCCGATTTCCTGCGGCGGGGGATGGATCTGGTGGCGCTGTTCCTATCCTGGTGGGTGTTCCGCCAGCTGCAGCGCAGGGCTTCGCTCAGCCAGGGTGAGCGAAGCCGGCTGGAGCGCCTGGCCGGGCTGACTGTGGCCGCGGCCATGTTTGTCTCGGGGATCGTGATGCTGGCGCTGGCCATTTCACGCCTGCCGTCCTATGAGCCGGGCGGCCAGGTGACGCTGGGGCTGGTGATCGCCGTGCTGGGGCTGCTGACCAACTCCTGGTTCTGGCGGCGGTACACCACCATGACCCGGGAGAAGTACTCTTCGGTCATCGCCGCGCAGATGAAGCTCTACCGCGCCAAGGCCATGGTGGATCTGTGCGTGGTCGCGGCACTGACTTCGATCGCCATCGCGCCGGCCCACCCGGTCACCCGGTATGTGGATATCGTCGGATCGATCATCGTGGCGGTGTACCTGCTGGCCAGCGGCGCGCAGACCGCCGGGACGCATCTGGGCTCTCCGCGAGCCTGGCTGCAGCGCATCTTCGGACGGGATCTGCCGGCTTACGCTCCGCCGGTGGAGAAAAAGCAGGACTGAGGCCAGGCAGAGCGCAGTGATACGGCCCGGCGGATGGCAGGCTGCACGCCCGTCACCACCGGCTGACTTCCACGCCCGCCGGGTTGTACAGCACCGCCGGGTCGGGTTCCGAGTTGTTCCAGATGTTGGTGGAAAATCCGCAGGAGAAACCCGGCTCATCGGTTTTCATGGCCCAGATGCGCAGCGTCTCGCCAACCTTGATGATTCCGGACAGCCAGCAGCGCTGGCTGCCTTTCTCGGATACCAGCAGCCAGCCCTTCAGATCGACATCGACATTTCCCTGGTTTTGAATATCCACATACTCGGCGGCTTTATTCACCCCGATAATCACCAAAACCGGATTGGGGGTTTCACCGGTCGGGGTGGGCGTCGTGGTTGGTGTTGGCGTGCCGGTGGGTTCTTCCGTTGGCGCGGCGGTGATACTCGGGGTGACCGGGGGGGTGACCGTTCTGGTTTTGGTTGGAACCGCCGTGGAGGATGGTGTTGGTGTTGGCGTGACAGTGTGAGTCAGGGTTGGCGCCGTGGTTGAGACTTCAGCCCATATGCTGACAGCATTCACAGGCGCGGATTGGACGGATCGCTCCTCCGCCTGACACGATACCAGCAGGAAAACGAAGACGAGCAGAAGCGGCAGCTTCTTCATAGGTTCCCCTGACCATGTTTACGAGCCGGACGGTAAAGATATTATACAGGCCGCATTTCCCCCGGCGAGGTATTCACTGAATAAAAACGGGGCTGACCGAGCAGGCCAGCCCCGTTTTTCCGGTTTGAACCCTTTTCTTATAGGTTCTCGTTTCGCAGCGCGTCGACCAGGTTGTCCTTCCGGATCTTGTTCATGGCGTAGATCATGGTGGCGAACACGACCGCGAACACGCTGCCGGTGGCGATTACCAGGCTGTACCAGGGAATGAAGAACTTGATCTCGTACCCGGTCAGCACGGCCCGGTAGATCAGGTAGGTCACCCCGATCGCGACCGGGATGCCGTAGACCAGCCCTTTGAAGCCGTACAGCAGGCATTCCAGGTTCATCATGCGCCGGAAGCCGACCCGGGTCATCCCGATGGACTTGAGCATGGCGAACTCGCGGCGGCGCAGCCCGATGTTGGTGGAGATGGTGTTGAACACATTGGCCGCGGCGATCAGCGAGAGCAGGGTGATGAACCCGTAGGAGAAGATGTTGACCACGGTGATCAGCGCCCGGTCCGTTTCAACCGCCTGGGCATAGTCCCACAGGTTGTAGGCGGGCAGGCCTTTCTCCGTCAGGGCGTCGTGCAGGCGGTCGAAGGCAGCTTTGTGGTCAACGGCGTTGAAGAACAGGCTGGTTGTCAGCTGGCCGCGCTCCATATCGAAGATTTTCGGCATGGCGCTGTAGGGGAACATCAGCGTCAGTCCGCTGATGTCCGGGGACACCATGAAGGCTTTCTTGTCGATAACCGTGCCGATGCGAACGTCGACCGTTTCCCGCACTTCAGCCTCGGTCAGGGTGATTTCCTCGCCGCTGCTGTTCGTGTAGATATACAGCAGGCCGCCCTGTCCGTCTGGCTCCGTCCGGTCCAGATAATACCCCTTCACAGACTTCGTCCTGTCCACGGTCATGTTAAGCGACTTCTGAGCGAGCAGGTTGAAGGTGTAATAGCGTTCTTCACCAGGGTAGAAAAAGCGGACGAAATCCAGCGCCAGAGCCACCGGCTGGTCGGGGTTCATGTACACGGCCGGGTCGAGCCCCTGTTCGGCGAGGAAGTCAGCGTAGCTCTCATCCTCGATGAAGTAGACCATGGTGCTCAAACTCACCTTGCCGGGTTGATTCGAGCTCCCCCACCCAGCCTGCTCTGTAAAGGTCATGAACTCGGGGTTGATCAGTTCCTCTGCGACAATCCCCTCGCTGTATGCCCAGCTTGCATACCCGGCCCGGGTGATCCCGGGAATGGCGGCCAGGTCGGACTTCAGGGCTTCGATGTCCGGGACGCGGACATCTGTTTCGTCTGCCGCACTCGACAGCAAGTACTCAATGTCGAACTCGATATTGCTCATCAATCCGCTGGCGCTGCGCGACAGGTAGGCGGTGAAGCTGGAGGCGGAGATGAACAGCACTACGCTCAGGAACAGCGAGAGCACCGTGGCGCGGTACTTGCGCCGGTTGCGCTTGAAGTTCTTGCGGGCCAGCATGCCTTCCAGGCCGAACAGCCGGTCCTCCAGGCGCGAGGTGCGCACAACCCCGGGGGTGATCTGGATGTCCTGGTTCTGGCGCACCGCGTCGATGGGCGAGATGCGGAAGGACCGCCGCGCAGGCAGATAGGCGGAGATCAGCACCGCGGCCAGCGAAACAACCACGGCAGCCACCAGCGCGGGGAGCGAGGGGGCAAGCTGCAGCGGAACGTCTGCGAAGTTCCCCAGGAAGGTCATGATGATATTGCTCGACACGCGGAAGGTCACCCCGATGCCTGCCAGCCCGGCCAGAATCCCCACCGGGATGCCGATCACGGACAGGAAGGCAGCCTCGAACAGCACGCTTTGCATCATCTGCCGCCGGGTGGCCCCGACCGAGGCCAGCAGGCCGTACTGCCGGGTGCGCTCGCTGACCGAGATCGAAAAGGCGTTGTAGATCAGGGAGATGGAGCCGAACAGCACCAGTCCCATCAGCACCGCCGCCAGGCTGTACAGTGTGGCGTTGAAGGTGGTTTCATCAGATGCGCCGGAGAAACGCAGCAGGTCGCTGTTCTTGGTTGATCCGTATTCCGGAAACTTCGTGCTCAGGAAGGCGTGGACGCCTTTTGGCCTGGCCAGCTGGATGTACAGGTCGTACCGGCCCGGGCTGGCGGGGTCGGGCAGGGTCAGTGCGGTGTAACCCGGGGCGGAAAAGTCCTCAAAGCCGGGCCTTTCGTAGAAGCCCACCACGGTGTAGGCGCGAGTTTCCCGCACGGTCAGGGTTTCTGCTTCCAGCTCGGACTCGGCGATCAGGCCGTTGAACTGGGTCAATTCTTCCCCGGCGTAGGTTCTGGAGCCAAGTTCCAGCTCGAGCCGGTCGTTCAGGGAGTATTCAAGCCCGCCCTGGTACAGCAGGTGCTCGGGCAGCAGGATTTCATCCGTTCGCTCGGGCAGACGGCCGCGGGTCACCTTGACCGGCATGTATTCGGTGAAATCATCCGACATCCCGGCGACGAACAGGTAGGGTTTGAAATCACTCGGGATGCCTTCCAGTCGGGCATAGCCGATGTTCTGCAGGCTGGTATAGGAAGCCACCTCCGGGTCGGTGTCAAGCTCCGCCAGACGGTCCTGCTCGACGCCGAAGACCGCTCCGTGCCAGCTGCCGCTGCGGTCAATGGTGGCCCGCACAAGATAATCTTGCAGGCTGGAGACGGACGTGGTCACCCCGGTGAACATGGCCGCCGAGAGCACAATGCCGGCGATTGTGACCAGGGTGCGCACCCTGTTCAGCCCCAGCGTGCGCAGTGTGATGCGGTGAAAGACGTTCATCGGCGGATCACCTCGTCCCGGCAGATGCGGCCGTCTTCCAGCGCGATGATTCGATCGGCCTGCAGGGCAATGTTCTCGTCATGGGTGATGACGATCAGCGTCTGGTGATACTTCTTGTTGGACAGCTTGAGCAGCTCGACGATCTCGTGGCTGTTCTTCGAGTCCAGGTTGCCGGTCGGCTCGTCGGCCAGTACCACCGCGGGGGCGTTGATCAGCGCCCGGCCGATCGAGACGCGCTGCTGCTGCCCGCCCGAAAGCTCGTTGGGCAGGTGGTTTTCCCGGCCCTTCAAGTCCAGCGTGGTGAGCAGCTCGTCCAGGCGGGACTGGTCGACCTCCCGGCCGTCCATCAGCACCGGCAGGGTGATGTTTTCGACCACGTTCAGCACCGGGATCAGGTTGTAGAACTGGTAGACCAGTCCGACCTGCCGGCGGCGGAAGATGGCCAGCTGCTCGTCGTCCTGGGCATACACGTCGCAGCCGTTCATGAAGACTTTTCCGCCGGTGGGGGTGTCCACCCCGCCCAGAATGTGCAGCAGGGTCGACTTTCCTGACCCGGAAGGCCCGATAATGGCGATAAACTCGCCTTTCTGCACCGAAAAGCTCACCCCGTCCAGCGCGCGGACCTGGATGCCGTTTTTTCCATAGATTTTGGTCAAGTTTTCAACACGCAGCAGTTCCACAATGAACCTCCAAGTTTGATTCCAACCGTAATGCTAAGTCCTCCGGGTGACAATCCCGTGACTCTAAAGTGACAATTCTGTCACTTAGCCGGCGTCTCAGGCTCTTTCCTGCGGCTCACCGGCGCTCAGCCACACGGGAATGAGCGCCAGCAGTGCGAAAAGCAGCCCCAGCGCCAGCACGGTCACCGCGATGATGGGGGACACTTCCGTGACCGGCCCGGAAGGGGCGGCCGGCGGTTCGGTCTGAAGCACCGAGAGTGCTGCAATTGTCACCAACTGAATCACGCTGCCCTCCAATCTGTTTCCAGTATGAAGATAGCGGCTCAGGGTGACAGGCCGGTGACTCTTCGGTGACAATTCTGTCACCGGGGCTGGATTAGACGATGGATTTGTAGAAGCGGATGGTGAACTTTGCCCCGCCCTCGGGATGGTTGCCGGCCTGGAGAGTGCCGTTCTGCCGGGTGACAATCATGCGCGCCAGAGCCAGCCCGATGCCCACGCTCTGGTCGCCGGAATGCTTGCCTTTGTAGAAGCGCTTGAACAGGTGGGGCAGGTCCTCCGGGTCAATCCCGGGGCCGCTGTCCCGGACCACGATTTCAGTGTACAGCGGGTTTTCCGCCGCTTCGATGCGAATCCAGCCGCCTTCGGGTGTGGCTTCCATGCAGTTTTTCAGGATGTTGGCCAGCGCTTCCACCGACCAGGACAGGTCGCCGGTGAAGGTCTCGCCGCCGCTGGCGCAGACCTGCAGCTGCTGGCCCCGCAGGTCCATCGGCACGGCGAGGGTGGCGGCGGCCCGGCGGATCAGCTCGGCCACCGGCACCGGCTGGCTCTGCAGCGAGACGGTGCCAGCGTCCAGTCGGGCGATTTTGAGCAGGGCGGAGATCAGCCAGTCGATGCGCACCAGCAGGCTTTCCATCTCGCGCAGCAGCGAAGCGCGCTGTTCCTCCGCCAGGCCGGGTCTGGAGAGGCGCTCGCGCAGCAGGTTGATCGAGGTCAGCGGGGTGCGGATCTGGTGCGAGATGTCGGCGATCGAGTCCGCCAGATAGATTTTGTCCCGGCGCAGCGCGTCGGCCTGCTCGCGCAGCTGCACGGTCAGCTTGAGGATCTCGGACTGCAGGATGGCCAGCTCGCCTTCGGCGTAGGCGTCCAGCCGGATGTCCTCGCCGCCGTGCAGGATGCGGTCGATTTCCTGGCTCAGCTCGGCGATGCGGCGGTAGCGGCGGTAGGTCAGGATGTGATAGAGGGCGATGAACAGTGCGGCGGTGCCCGGTGCGAGCCAGCCGTGCGAGGGGCTGAGAACAAATCCAACGGCGGTTACCAGCGCGGCCAGCAGCGCCTGGATCAGCAGTCCGCGCCGGATCTCAGGGTTGCGAAGGTACTGCTCAATGCCCAATCTTGTACCCGATGCCGCGAATGGTCTTGATGAAAGTGGGGTTCTGCGGGTCGTCCTCAAGCTTGTCGCGCAGGCGCTTGATGTAGACCGTCAGGGTGTTATCGTTGACATATTCCCCGGCCGCGTCCCAGATCTCTTCCAGCAGCCGGGAGCGGGAGAGGACCAGACCTTTATTGGCAAAGAAGACCAGCAGCAGCCGGTACTCGAGCGCGGAGAGGAACACCTCCTCCCCATGTCTGGTCACATTGCCCTTTTCGGTGTCCACCCGGATGTGGTCCACTTCCAGCACCGTCTGGGATTTGCCGCTGCGCCGCAGAACGCTGCGGATGCGGGAGAGCAGCTCCCGGGGGCGGAAGGGCTTGCTGATGTAATCGTCCGCGCCCATGTCCAGCCCGGCGACCACGCTGTACTCGTCGCCGGAGGCGGTCAGGAAGATGACCGGCAGGTCCGAATTGGCTTTGGCGGCGGCGCAGACCGCGTAGCCGCTGCCGTCGGGTAGAGAGATGTCCAGCAGCACCAGGTCGTGCTGTCCGGTCTCCAGCTTTTCCAGCGCTTCCGCCTGACCCCCGGCGGTTTCCACCGTGAAGCCTTCGTCGCACAGGTATCGGGTCAGGTTCGAGACGATGCTGTGATCGTCTTCCACAAGCAGGATTCGGGTCACGCCACTATTGTACACGCTCCGGGCCAGAATTGCCCGACTGCAAGGGCCTGAACCGGTCTCAGCCTGCCTGTATCAGCAGCAGAATGGAGACGAAGTGCGCCGCGGCCCCGGCCAGCACGAACAGGTGCCAGACCTCGTGAAAACCGAACCGACCGGGGAGGAAGTCAAGCCGTTTGGTCACGTATACGACCGCCCCGACCGTGTAAGCCAGCCCGCCGGTGACCAGCCAGGCCACCGAAGCGGGGGGAAGCGAGGTCAGGATTTCCCGGACGGCCAGCACGCTCAGCCAGCCCATGAGCACGTAAGCCCCGGCGGTGATCCAGCGCGGGGCGTTGATGTAAAAGAGCTTGGCCACAACCCCGGCCGCCGCCAGCGACCAGATGACCGCCAGGAAGGGCCACCGCCAGGGGCCTTCGAAGGCGATCACGCAGAAGGGAGTATATGAACCGGCGATCAGTATGTAAATACAGGCGTGGTCCAGCTTGCGGAGCAGCTGCGCCGCGCGGGGCGGCTGACCCAGGGTGTGGTACAGCCCGCTGGAGAAGAACAACAGGAACAGGCTCGCCCCGTAGACCAACAGGGCAGCTTTTCCGGCCGGTGCCATCCCCGGCGAAAGACCCAGCAGGACCACCATCCCCGGCAGGGCGGCGGCCGCGCCGGCGTAATGGGTAAGCGCGCTGACCGGGTCCTTGATTTTTCGAAGGATACCTGCCCGCATTGAATGAGCAACCTCCATGTTCATACTGCTCACCAGTCTACCCGGCGGGCCGGGAAATTCCTATGGGAGGTTCGGCCTACTGTCGGTCCCATTTTTAAGTAGGCCGGTCCCAGCTGCGTGCGGGCAGGGGATTACCCTCACGCGGGGTGAACCAGCCCGTCAGGATTAATCGCCCGGCGATCGTCCCCGGATTGAGAGGGGCCTGTGGACTGGCGAAAAAAGGACGCCAGCAGCGCCGGCGGCCGTAGATGCTGTCTAAACCCGGGAATCAGTAGCAGTATTCCGCCACCAGCGCGCCGGAGGGGTCGCGCAGCTCGGCGCAGTCGCCGCCGTTGTTCCACACCGGGGTGGTGGTGTTGTAGGAGAAGCCGCCGGTGTCCGGGTGGACCTGGTTGGTGTACACCCGCACCATCTCCCCGGCAGGCAGGGAGTAATCCGGGAAGGTGAACACGTGGTTCTGCTTGTCCCGCAGGGTCCAGCCTCCCAGCTGAACCGTCTGGCTGCCTTCATTGAGAATTTCCACGTATTCGTCCGGCTCGTTGGTCAGCTCGCCGTCATAGAAGACGGTGGTGATCACCACCCGGTACAGGCGTTCGGGCCGGGCGGTGGGGAGCGGCGTGGGCTCGGCGGCGCCGGCCGGGTCAGAACCGGTGACGGGGGTTTGTCCTTCAGCGGCCGGCAGCGGCTCATTGATGGCGTAGCGAATCCCGTCGGTGCGGATGACGATATGCCCGTCCAGGTCGGTGCGCCAGATGCCAGCCCCGGCGTCCTCCAGCCGGGCCAGGGTTTCTTCACGGGGGTGTCCGTAGGTGTTGTCCGCCCCGACGGAGATCACCGCGATCTCCGGGCTGACCGCTTCCAGGAAGGCCGTGCTGGAGCCTTCGCCGCTGCCGTGGTGGGCCACTTTGAGGATGTCAGCGTCCAGGTCCACGCCTCTGTTAATCAAATCGCGCTCCTGATCAAATGCCAGGTCGCAGGTGAACAGCGTCCTGAGCTGGCCGGTGGTGACCATCACCGCCAGGCAGGCGGAGTTGCTTTCCGGGTTGTTCAGCCCGGCCTGCGGGTTGATCACCACCGCCCGCATCTGCCCCCAGGTGTGCCTGTCACCGGCCCGGGTGACGGTCAGGCGCAGGCCCTCGTCCCGCACCGCGCGGGCGAAGTCCTCCCAGGTCCGGGTATCGCCGGGGTAGCCGTTGTACAGCACCTTCCGGACGGGGATGTCGTCCATCTCCAGCACGGTGATCAGACCGCCGATGTGGTCCGAGTCGGGGTGGCTGGCGACCAGCACGTCAATCTGGCGCACGCCCTCATCCCGCAGGTATTCCGCGATGATTGGCCCGGCGCTGCGCACCCCGCCGTCCATCAGCACGGTGAAGCCATTCGGGTCGCGCAGCAGGGCGGAGTCTCCCTGGCCGACGTCGATGAAGGTGATGGTGAACTCGCCGGTGACGGCTGTGGGTGTGGCGGCCGGCAGTGCCGGCTGGGCTGGCTGCTGGCGAATTTGCAGGAAAAGCAGCAGCGCGATGGACAGGCAAAGCAGCAGTGCGACGATGACGATAAGGGCAAGAATTACTCTTCGGGCGGTCATTAATATTTCCTCAGACGGGGCGAACACTACTCATAAGGTTCCCAGGCGGATTCGTCCTCCAGCAGGCGGTCCAGGTAGGCATTCAGCTCTTCCAGATGCCCGCTGCCCGGGTCCGACCACCACTGCCAGGCGGAGGTCAGGGCAGGCTGCGCTTCCGGGGGCGGGATGTGCACCGTGCGGCGTTCCTCTCGCCGGAGGCGGTCGATCTCGCGGCGGTAGAAGATGCAGGCCGGGGTTTCCGCGTCGCCGCCGTTGCGAAGCAGCACGATGTAGGCCTGCCGGATCGGGCGGCGGTGATGGTCCCGCTCCACCAGGTACCAGTCAATCACCACGGCCGGGTTTTCCGGCTCTTCGACGGCGCCTGCGTCGACCAGCAGGCGCGACAGCCGGCGGATGGTGTCATTGTCAAGCTCGGTTCTGGGGGTATAGTCCACCCTGCCTGCGTAAGGCCCCTGTTTGATCAACATGCCGCGGTGGTCCTCTGCTGAACAGGTCATCTTACTCTAATTATAAGGGCGGCGGGGCAGTTCAGGTGGCCAGGAAAAAAAGAAGGAGCCAGGCAGGCTCCTTCTACAAAGGAGGAGGAACCGGCCGGTGGGCGAATATACCGGCCGGTTCATGCGATTAAGGCGAGGGCATCCTTTCCGGTATGATGTCCTCAACGATCATGCGGTGGTGAATGCCGGGCATCCCGTGCATGAACATGCGCCCGGATCCGAAGCCGGCCTCAGGCTCGGACTCCATCCGGCGGAAGAGCATACCGGGCATGCCGAACCCCTCCCCGAAGGACTCCAGGATCGCATCAGCCTGGGACCGGGTGATGACGCCGTCCTCGACGGCCTGGTTCACAGCCTCTTCGAAGGCGGACTGCATGGTCGCCTGGAACTGCCCGTCATTGAACAGGGCTTCCAGCCCCAGAGACACCTCGGGATCGCCGCCCGGGCCCAGGCCGTTCGCTCTGGCGTCTTCCAGCGCCGCCTGGCGGGCGGTTTCGATGGCTTCTTCAAGCTCGTCCACGGAAATGCCCAGCGCTTCGGCCAGAAGCGCCTGATAGTCTATGCCGCTGCGCTCCAGCCAGTTGTTCCAGATGCTGGGCATGCCCCGGCCGCCGCGCTCCAGCAGGCTGTCCGCCTGGGCGCGGGTGATCAGGTCCTGTTCCACAGCCAGATCAAGGGCTGCCTGGAAGGCTACACTCTGGGCCTCTTCCAGCTCCTCGATGCTGATGCCCAGCGCACCGGCCAGATGCTCACCGTTGTAACAGCTGAGAACCGGTGCGAAGCGTTCATTATTCACGGTTGGTTCCCCCGTGCCCGACTGGGCGCTCACGGATGAGGCGCGCAGGCCGAGAAACACTGCCACGGTCAGGGCGCCTGCCAGGAACAGGGGAATGAGGATCATCTTTCTGGTCATAGCGTCTCCTTGTGCTCAGGAATTGCTGTGTCTCCGCCGCGCGGAGTGTCTACAGAATAACGGGCAGTTATTCAGGAATGCTTTACGAAATGTTGCTTTTCCATGAATTGTGTCCCCTGGCCGGAAATGTTAACCATTTATTTACGCAGGCTAAAGCATTCGTAAATTCCGGGGTGCTATCTATATAAGCAGCGAATGACAGGCAAAATGTCAGGAGGTATGCAATGAAGATCAGACACATCACGATCAGCGCGGCTGTGGTGATCACCCTTCTGCTCAGCGCCTGCAGCCCGTTGATGCTGATCGGCGCTGCGCAGGAGTTGATCAACCCGGAGCCGGCTCAGGTTGAAGCTGAGGAGGCCGCTCTATCCGTTGAAAAGGCAGAAAAAACCAGCCTGGACGGGCTGGCCGGGCTGGCCGGGCTGGAAGGTATGGCCGAATTGGATGAAGCCCGCGTGGTGGCGGCGCTGCAGTCCACGCTTGAAGCGGTTTATGAAGAGGTCAACCCCGCTGTGGTCAACATCCAGGTGACCGTTCCGGTGAGGACCTCGCCCTTTCCCTCCGGCTGGTTCCAGACGCCGGATCTGGTTCAGCAGGGGCAGGGGTCAGGTTTCCTCTGGGATGAGGAGGGGCACATTGTCACCAACAACCATGTGGTCGAGGACGCATCAGAGATCAAGGTGTCGTTCGCTGACGGCTCGACCAGCCCGGCGGAAATTGTCGGCACGGACCCCGACAGCGATCTGGCGGTGATCCGGGTGGAGAAGATGCCGGCTGGCATCCAGCAGCTGCGTATGGGCGACTCCAGCCAGGTGAAGGTCGGGCAGATCGCTATCGCCATCGGCAACCCCTACGGGCTGGCAGGCACCATGACGCAGGGCATTATCAGCGCGCTCTCCCGCAGCCTGCCGGTGGGTGAGTCCAGCAGCTCGTCGGGCGGCACGTACACCATCCCCGATATCATCCAGACGGATGCGGCCATCAACCCAGGCAACTCCGGCGGTGTGCTGGTTAATCTGGAAGGCGAAGTTATCGGCGTGACCACCGCCATCCGGTCGAACACCAACTCCAACGCCGGCATCGGCTTCGTCATCCCGTCCAACATCGTCAGCCGCATCGTCCCGGTGCTGATCAGTGACGGCGAGTACCGGCATCCGCGCCTGGGCATCAGCGGGGCCACGCTCACCCCGGACCTGGCGGAGGAGCTGGGCCTGGATGAGGGCCAGACCGGCGTGCTGGTCGTCACGGTGTCGAGAAACAGCCCCGCGGATAAAGCCGGCCTGGTGGGCAGCACCACCCGCCGGTTGCCCAGCGGGCAGACCGTGACGGCGGGCGGGGATGTGATCATCGCCATCGATGGGCAGCCGGTGAAGGCCTTCGAAGACCTCACCTCGTACCTGTTCAATCACACCAGCGTCGGACAGCAGGTGGAGCTGACCATCCTGCGAGATGGCCGGGAGCGGGTGCTGGAAGTGACCCTGGACGCTGTTCGCTGAGATGGCTGCATGGTAATTTCGATTACAGGCAGCGCGCTTCTTAGGAATTTCTAGGGAATTTATAATGACCTGGTTATGGTCTGAAAGGAGGGAAATCCGGATAATATAAGAGAATTTAGTAATTATTGGTAACCGAATATCCATACCCTCTTTACCAGTAAGATCAAAAGGAGCACAATGAAGCTGGTCGGTCTTGTCGCGGCAAACACAACCGGGGAACTGGTGGAGGAAGTGACGCGGATGGGAAACGCGCTGCAGCGCCCATCCGCGTCTTTGCATACCCTGCTGGCGCGGCCCGGTTTCGCCGTGATGGCCGCCGGGAATGTGAACAGCCAGCGAACCGCCTCCTGTGAGCAGGTGACGCTGTGGTTCACCGGAGAACTTTTTGAGGACAGCGCGCCGGCCAGCGATACGGCGGCCTGGCTGATGGAGCGCTATCTGGCCAAGGGGGCGGCCGGGCTGTACGGGCTGAACGGCCTGTACACGGTCGTCATCTGGGATGAGCGTAAGAAGCGGCTGGAGCTGATCAACGACCGCTACGGCCTGAGCCGCATGTACACCTGGCAGGGGGCGGGGCGGTTTGCCTTCGCATCCGAGCTGAAAGCCATCGCTCGCGCGCCCGGATACCGGCCCCTGATCAACGAGATCACCGTCGCCGACCTGTTGAGCGTGGATTACCCCCTCGACCAGCGCACGCTGCTGGAAGGGGTGAGCATCCTCCCGCCGGCTTCGCACCTGGTGGTCACCGGGTGGCAGGTGCAGCTGACCCGCTACTGGGAGCCGGCCTTCACCCCCCGGCTGGACATTGGCCTGGACGAGGCGGCCGAGCAGCTCTTCCGGCTGGTCTGCAAGGCGGTGGAGCGGCGCATGACACCCGCGACGGCTCTGCTGGTAACCGGCGGGCTGGATTCGCGCCTGATTGCCAGCGCGGTTTACGAGCTGGGGCTGCAGCAGCAGGCCCAGACCTTTTCGCTGGGGCCGGAGCGGTGTTTCGATGTCAGCACCGGCCGGCGCATCGCCGGCCTGCTGGGGTTTGCTCACCGCCGGAT
>DGEO01000027.1:167584-174167 GCA_002385985.1 Anaerolineaceae bacterium UBA3924
CAGAAGTTTGATCATGCGGTGGTGAAGCAGCTGCTGCGGCCCGAGGTTTACGAGCGGGTGGCAAGTGAAAGCCTGGAATCAATCCGGCGCAGCGTGATCAGCGTGGCGGACGAATCGCTGTTCAACCAGTTTGACGGCATGTCGCTGTACCAGCATTACCGCCGCCACGCCAGCACACACGACGTGCTGGGACCGGCGGTACGTCCGGCCGACCCATTCTACGATAACGATCTGGTCGATTTCGCCTTACGGCTGCCGCCCGAACTGCGCGCCAACGGCCGCCTGTTCCTGTACATTCTGAAGAAGAAATTCCCGCAGCTGGCCCGACTGCCCTACAACGTGATGGGGGAGAGCGCTGAGGGCGGTGCGTGGAGGCCTCATATCAACCGCGCCCGCCGGCTGGGGATACGGGCGCTGCGGAAACTGCTGGGCGTCAACCTGACCTTCGGACCGCCGGGGTGCGTGGACCACAACACCTGGCTGCGCACGGCATCGCGGGAATACGTCCTGGCGGAACTGCTGAGCGAGGACTGCTGCGAGGGAATCATCGATCCTGCCAGCCTGCGGAGCCTGGTGGAAGCGCATATGTCCGGCCGGGCGAACGCTTACCGCCCGCTGAGCGCGCTGCTGACCGTCTCCCTGTTCCAGCAGCTGGTCACCCACGGCGAAATCCTGCCGCGGCCCGTGGCTGCGGCGGAGGAGGTGGAGGTTCAGCCGGCGGTTGCCCCGACGGTGGGGCTGGCGACCGACTGACCCTGTCCTTCGCCGGCATCCGGCCGGTACAGGCGCTGTATCGTATCGCCGTGCAGCGAGACAAAGCGGCTGTCGAACCGGTTTTCCGCCAGCCAGCGGAAGGCTGCCTGCGACCCGTCCGGCACCCAGAAGGTCCAGTCGTTGGACTCGCGCCAGTCATCCACCGGCTGCATGCCCCAGAGCAGTTTGTGGTTGAATATTCCGTTATTGACCAGTGGGTGAGCCGGTCCCGCGTCCAGATAATGAAAGCCGTTCTGGTGTGCCCACTGGATCTGGAAGTAGTAGGCCGCGCTCAATACGCCCCGCTGGAACCATTCCGGATCGGCGTCCTTGACTCCGCCGCCGACATTGAACAGCATGGCCTGGTCTGGCATCAGCAGGTCGGCGGCGACGGGCTCGCCATCCGCGGACAGCACCTGAAGCAGAAATCCGTGCTGGAAGTATCCCTTCATCGTCTCTTTTGAGTCGATTTTGACATAGCTGCTGTGGCGAGACTGGATCAGGGGCAGGTACATGCGGTCATAAAAAAACTCGAAGTCCTCCGGTGAATTCGTAATGCGCGGCTGAAGACCATAACGACGCATGCGACGCAGGTTGCGGCTCTGACTTTTGAAGCGCTTCTGGACCGCTTCCCAGTCTTCACCCGGGTGGAGCTCAAAGACCATGCGAGCGCTGATCCGGGCGCGCAGCCATTCCCCGCGGGGCGGCTGGAATCTGGCCCGGCGGTTCTGGTCAATGATCAGCAGATCGGCTTTGCTGGCCAGCTCGGCGGCGCGGGCGGAAAAGTCTCGCGGGGCGCAATCACCTGCCTGCTCGCGTGCTGCCTGCCCGTCAATAAAAAGCAGGCTGAATAGATAATCGTGGTGGCGTTTTTCCACCGCGCTCCGATTACCCAAATACACCACGCTCAGGATGGATCCATCCTTGCTGGACAGGCCTGTCCATCGTTCGATGCGTCCATCGTGGGTCTGCAGGTACAGGTGGCACGTGTCGCGGAAGCGAGTGAGCTGTTCAATACGCGTCAGGCGCTGCGGCGACGGGGGCTGGCTGTACTCACCCATTAATCTTCTGTGAAAATGCCTGAAAAGATATCCAGCAGTGAATCGAACAGCTTTCCTCGCAACGGTAAAGTCTGAAATTGCCAAGGTAATCCCTCACAATAATGAATTAATCGGACCAACGCCATGCCGGCAACTGTGCATAGATCGTTACTGCATGAGCAATTCAATGCGTTAGAGCTCTGACAGGCCAGACCTCGGGTTTTTGCACTCTCTGATCGGCCTGTGTATAGATTTTCTCCATCGTGGGGCCAGACCACCTGGCAAAGCGGGGGTCAAAGAGGTTCTCTCTCAACCAACAGAAGGCAGCCTCTGACCCGGCCGGCACCCAGAAAGTCCAATCATTAGACTCTCGCCAGTCTTCCACCGGCTGCATGTCCCACTGGGACTTGTGGGTATAGATGCCGTCCCTGAGGAAGGGACGGGTTGATCCCAGATCCAGGATGCGGAAGCCGTTCTCGTATCCATACTGGATGCTGAAGTAATACAGGGCCGCCAGCGCGCCGCGGCGGAACCATTCCATACTGCCGTCCGTCAGCCCGTTGCTGGTGTAAAACAGAACCAGGTTATCCGGCAGCAGCAGGCCCGCAGAGACAGGCTGGTTGTCTGGCGAGAGCACCTGAAGGAGCACGCCGCTCTGGAAGTATTTGAACTGGATATCACGGGGCTCGATCTTCCCATAACCGCTGTGGCGTCTCTGGACCATGGGGATGTACATCCGGTCGTAGAAAAAGTCGAACTCCTCTGGCGAGCTGGCCACACGGCAGGTAAATCCGTGACGCCGGATCAGGCTCAGGTTCCTTTTCTGGCGTTTGAATCGTTTTCGCAGGTCTTCCCAGGTTTCATCGTCTTTGATTTCAAAGATGAACCTGACTTCGAGATCGGTGCGCAGCCATTCTCCGCGTCGGGCCTGGAAAGGAGCCAGTCGATTCTGTTCGATCACCACCATGTCGACGCCGTCAGCCAGGGCATGGGCTCGATTTATAAAATCCCGGGGACGGCAGTCGCCTAGGTCCTCACGATCGGCCTGCCCTTCCGTAAACAGACGGGTGATCAAGAATTCCGGGGAATGTTCGTTGTAGGCTCGCTGGTTCCCGAGATAAGCCACCTTCAGCGGAGCGCCATCCGCAGCAGAGAAGCCGGTCCAGCGCTCGGCCCGGCCTTCATCGTGGTACAGGAACAGTACCATGCGGTTGCGCCAGTAGGTCAACCTCTTGATCCGGCGGTCACGATGAGCGGACGGCTTTTGCCCGTACACCTTCACCAGACGTTGGTGTATGAGGCGAAATACCCGTCCTCCGAGGTAGTGAACAACCTTTGAAAAGATGGATCGGTTTCCCCTGTTCACAGCGCTGCCATCCTGTTGCAGACCATGATTGGCTGTTACCCCCTCCGATGCTTTCATTATGACGAAAGTAAGGCCCGGGGGAAAGGGGAAACCGGCTATTCACAGCATTTTCTATGTGTTTTATAAAGATTGGCAAACACTTGCAGAGCAGGAGATTGGGTTTAGAGACGGGGAAATTGTGTGGCGGTATGCTCTGGATGGGCGGCGCCGGCCGCGGGAAGGCGCAGGTGCACGCTGGTGCCCTGGTTCAGGGCCGACTCGGCCCAGACCTGCCCGCCGTGCGCCTCCACAATGGCCTTGACGATGGCCAGCCCCAGGCCGCTTTCGCCCATCTCGGTGTGGCGCGAAGGGTCGGCACGGTGGAAGCGCTCAAAGATCTGCCCCAGTTCCTCGGGCGGGATGCCCACCCCGGTGTCGCGGACGGTGAAGCGAACGGTCCCTTCCTCCGCACGGGCCGAGAGGGTGATTTCGCCGCCGGCCGGTGTGTAGCGCAGGGCGTTGGCCAGCAGGTTGTCCATCACCTGAATGATGCGGGTTTCATCCACCGCCACTTCCGGCAGGTCGGGGTCGGCCTCCACCCGCAGGCTGAGATTCTGCTGCTGCGCCCGCAGCTGGAACAGGCCGGCGGCCCGGTCCAGGATGGCTTTCGGGCTGGCGGGCTGCGGGTCGAGCGGCAGGGAGCCGGCGTCGGCCAGCGACAGTGTGCGCAGGTCTTCGACCAGGCGCTGCAGGCGCTCGATCTCGGCGTAGATCAGGCCCAGCCGCTCCGGCGTGGGCGGCAGTACACCGTCGCGCATGGATTCAATGTAGCCGCCGATCACGGTCAGCGGAGAGCGCAGGTCGTGAGCCACGTCGGCGGTCATCTGCTGCCGCAGCCGGTTGACCCGGGCGACCTCCTCGCTCATGCGGTTGAAGGATTCGGCCAGCTGGCCGATTTCATCCTGCGATTCCACGGGAACCTTCTGCTGAAGGTCACCGGCGGCGATGGCCTGGCTGGCCCGGTTGAGGGCGTTGAGCGGCCGGGTGATGGCACGGGCCAGAATCATGCCCATGACCAGCGCCAGCAGCAGGCCGCCAAGCACGCTCCAGATCAGCGCCTGGTTGGTGCGCTGCAGGAAGTTGGCCTCGGCCTCGCTGTACACCGGCAGGCTGCTGGCGGCCAGCAGCGTCCCGACCCGGGTTCCGTCGACGACGATGGGGAAGCCGCTGCGCAGCTGGCGGCCGGTGGCCTGGCTGCCGCGCGGCGTGTCCGAACTCAGCGGGACGATCCAGCGGCCGCGCGCGTCGGCCAGCCCGAACAGCACCCGGCGGGTGTGCATGGTTTGCATGCCCATGCGCATTTCCCGGAGGTCCTCGCTGGTCTGGATGTTGAGCCAGGCGGTGATTTCCTGCAGCTGCGGCCAGACCAGGTCAATGTTCTCCCAGGAGCCGACCTGCCGGTAGTAGTCCTCCAGCGCGTCCAGCATGATGGCCCCCTGCTGGTCGACCACCAGGCGGTACAGGCGGTCGACGCTGGTCACGCGGATAAACGCCGCGATCAGCGCGGCCGTGCTCAGGGCAACGGCCACGAAGGCCAGGGTCAGCTTGAAGGAGAGGGATGTTTTCATCGGTCAGGGCTGCTTCTGGAAGCGGTAACCGACCCCGAAGACGGTTTCGATATAGCGGGGAGAGGCTGGGTCCGGCTCGACTTTCAGCCGCAGGTTGCGGATGTGCACGTTCAGGGTGGTGTCCAGCCCGGCAAAGCCGCTGCCCGCCAGGATGTCGACCAGCTCGGCGCGCGAGTACACCCGGCCGGGTGAGCGCATCAGCGTGGCCAGCAGGTCAAATTCGATGGGCGTCAGGGCGGTTTCCTTACCGTCCACGGTGACCATGTGAGCGCGCTCATCCAGCACAATGCCGCCGGCGCGCAGTACCTCCTGCTTCTGCGGAGCTTCTCTGGCCCGGCGCAGCACCGCGCGGACGCGGGCGGTCAGCTCGCGCATGCGGAAGGGTTTTGTGACGTAGTCGTCCGCTCCCAGGTCCAGCCCAAGCACGGCGTCGGTCTCGTCATCCCGGGCGGTGATAATGATCACCGGGATCTGCCGTTCCTGGCGGAACACGCGCAGGAACTGGTAGCCGTCCATTTTGGGCATCATGATGTCCAGCAGCACCAGGTCCGGCGGGTCGTGCCTGGCCATGTACAGTGCGGTCTGCCCGTCGCCGGCGGTCAGCACGCGAAAGCCCTGTTCAGTCAGGTATTCTTCCAGCAGCCGGCGGATGTTGGTCTGATCGTCTACGACCAGGATTGTCTCAGCCATGGTACTCCCATTTTAATCCGGTTCCAGACTGAGTCTAGCAGCGGCCTGTTTAGATTTGATTTAGACGGCAGTTGGAACTGGTTTATCTCGCGTCCCGAGTATACGAAGGAGACGAAGGGCCGGGCGATTCCGAGGAGGTTATGGTACACTTGGGTCGCCGTAAGTGAAAAATCGAACAGATCACCTCGACCGGGGGAGGATCGGGTGGTTTGAACAGAAACCGTCATGAAACATGGAGGGCTTCTATATGTACATGGTGTTTTGCGTGATCGACGATGTGGAGCGGCTCGATGACGTGCTGGACGCCTGGGTGGAAGCCGGCATCACCGGCACGACCATCCTGGAGTCCACCGGCATCGCCCGCAAACGCAAGCGCTACATTCCCATGCGCTTTAACTACGGCGTTGCTGACCGGATGGAAGGGCATTACACCCTGATTACCATCGTCCCGGATGAGGACACGGTCCGGCGCTGCCTGAAAGCTGCTGAAAGTGTGATCGGTGACTTGAACGAACCCAATACCGGTGTATTTGCGGCCTGGCCGTTGTCTGTGACAAAGGGGGCTGGTCGCAAAGAAGGGATGGGTGAGGATTAGTCATGGTATGGATCACATTTATCGTAAGCGCGGCGGTGATCGCCTTTGCCGCGAGTGTGCTGGCCCGCTACGGGGACGTCATTGGTACCCGCACCGGGGTGGGGGGCGTGTTCATCGGCGTGCTGTTAATGGCCTCCGTCACTTCCATCCCCGAGTTTTTGACCATCCTGAACTCCATCCAGGAAGGCGTGCCCAACCTGGCCGTCGGCAACCTGATGGGCAGCAACCTGTTCAACATCATGCTGCTGGCTGTGGTGGATTTGGCTGGTAACAATCACCGCTTCCTGCGCCGGGAATCGCACCGCCATGCCCTGTCGGGCAGCCTGGCGCTGTTGATGATCTCGCTGGTAATTGTGTTCATCCTGGCGGATCTGGACGTGATGGTGGGGCCTGTCGGCCTGGACAGCCTGATCCTGATCGGGGTGTATATCATCGGCGTATATCTGCTGCGCAGGGATTCGCAGCACGCTTCGAAAAAGTCCCGCGAGCCGGAGCCGATCCCTGAAGACATGCCCAGCATGCGGCGTGCGGT
>DGEO01000027.1:174444-232746 GCA_002385985.1 Anaerolineaceae bacterium UBA3924
ATGATGCTGATCGGCGCGGCAGATATCTTCTTCCTGCAGGGGCGGTTCATTTCCGTCGTTGACCCAACCTTCCTGCTGGTCGGCGCGATGGGTATGGTGATGAACTGTGTGGCCCTGGTGGGCAATGTGGCGCGACTGGAAAAGCGCCTGTGGAAGTTCGAGTTTGACGCCACAGCCCTGGTGATCCTGTACATCATCAGCCTGGTGATCCTGTACAGCCGGGGCGTTGGCTGAGACCGGACTTCAGGAAACCATCGGGTCGGTCTTCAGGTAGCGCTGGCGGTAGTATCCGATTGAGACCAGCAGGATCAACTGCAGCCCGGCGATGACGATGTTTGAAAACTGGTCATAGTAAAAGACCAGCAGATTGACGCCGGTCAGCGCCAGCAGCAGGCCCATGTTGGCCAGCGCTGTGGCGAAGCGCTCTCTGCCGAAGGTGAACAGCACGGCGGAAAGCACCATCGAGATGCTCACCAGTGTCTCCAGGGCGATGTCCAGGTAGCGGAACAGCCCGCGTTCCACATACACATTGGTTCCAAAAATCTCTTGAAACAGGTTCAGGGAGCGCTCGGCAACCGGGTCCAGCGGGACGGCCAGCGCTCCCTGCAGCGCCCGGGCGGCGAAGGACATTTTTACCAGAATGATCCCGCCGACCAGCAGCAGACCCAGGACGATGCCGGCTTTCACTTTACGCCGGCTCAGCCAGCGCGTCTCAAAGGCCCGCCAGCGGACCATGGTCCGCTCAACCAGGCCCATCTGCCGCGGGACAATCTGCAGCGAATCCGAGTGGATGAAATCCAGCAGGTTTCTGGCCAGCAGTGCCATGTGCGGCTGCGTGCTGTTTGCCATGACAAAGGTCAGCTGCTCCTCCAGGTCCGCCTTCTCCTCCGGGTCCAGGTCCTGTTCCAGGGCTTCCTCGAGCGCTTCCAGCGCGCGGAAGAGCTCGCCGCGCACGCTGCGCTCGCGAGGCCGGCGCACGCGCAGGTACATGCCCACGCTGAGCAGGAAGAAGGCATAGACGATGGGCGCCGCCAGGGGAAAGAAGTAATCATTGGCCTGGGTGATGAACTTGCCCACTTCGTCGATAAACAGCCCGACCCCCATGCCGGTCAGCACCGCGCCCACCATGTAGACCCATCGGTTGGCCAGCACCAGCGGCAGCAGGGCGGCGATGTAGAGCAGCAGGCCGCCCCACAGCGCGTGGGCGATGTGAAAGACCTCGCCGCCGATCTGCGGGTAGCCGGTCAGCGCCAGGAACAGGCGTGTCAGGCTGACCGAGAGGGCAAAGGCCAGCAGGGTGACCAGAATATGCTGCTCGGCGCCCAGCCGTTTGACCGGGCTGCGGAATCTGCTGCTGAATCGGTGCATGGTGTACACCTCCAGAGATGGGGAAATCGGTCCTACCGGGAATCGATCAACCAGGCCGGCGGTGAGGCCACGCCTCGTAAGCTTCTTGCGAGCGGTCCAGGTCCAGATAGCGCAGGCGAAAAGCGTCGAGCCACTCGCGCAGGCCGGGCCGGTCAATGATTTCGCTCCAGCGCCGGACCACTTCGTTCAGCGTCAGCGTGTGGAAGGAGTCCTGGCCCGGTTTGAGCAGGGCGGCGTACTGCTCCGCAGCCTGGCGGGTCTCGCCGTCATCCTCATGATGGAGCAGCAGCAGCCGGCCGTGGTCGAAGCGGCTGCCGGGCTTTCTGCGGACGGCCTCGACCAGCAGGTGCGACCGCCAGAGTGGGAACAGGGATGGCTGTGCCAGCGATTCGATGACTCCCTCTCGCCAGGGGGAGGCCGGGCCGGCGGTGAGGGTGATATAGGCGGGATTGACGAACACCTTGTCGGCGGCCGGCGGAACCGGCAGCGCCAGCACGGCGATGAAGGCCTGCTCGCCGCTCGAGCGGGTGTAGTCGATCAGCAGGTCGAAGCTGCCGCGGTCGTTGAGGTAGTCGCGGGTCGGCTCGGGCGTGTAGGCGAACATCAGCCGGTTAAGGTACTTCACTTCGCCTGGGAAGAGCGAGCGGACCAGTTCGGGCATCACCTCGCGCAGGTCCGCGGGCTGGGCGAACAGGTTGAAAGCCAGCGCCAGCGGGGAAAGCAGGTCGCAGTGCAGGTGATACACGTCCAGCACGCCCTTGTGCAGCGCCAGGCGGCGGTTGACCACGTTGAAAATGTGACCGCTGAGGAAGTTTTTCCCCCGGTTCCCGTCCGGCTGGCGCAGCATGCTCCCCAGCGCGGCTTTGCTGCCCGGCCGGGGGCTGCCCGGGGGCAGGTTCAGCACGGCAGCACGGTACCAGCTCTGGTGGAAGCGCATCCGGGCGGTGAAGGGGCTGTCTTTGGGGTTCTGCGGGCCGAGGTCCGGGATGGGTCCGGCTGAGGTTGGCTTTGATTCGCTCATATTCATCCGTCACCGTGAAGAGTCAGCCTTATTGTAGGCCGGAATGCCGCCGGGCGGGTCGTGCTACAATGCACCCGGGCGAACACGTTCAAGAAAGGGGCGATATGCGCGTTCTATCCCGGGCGGAAGCCCTCGCATTCCTGGTCGAACAACCGCGCACGGCCAAGCTGGCCACGGTGCGGCCGGATGGCCGCCCGCACGTGGTGCCCGTGTGGATCGATGTAGAAGGCGGCGAAGTGTACTTCACCAGCTGGCACACCACGGTCAAAGTGAACAACATGCGGCAGGACGACCGGATCGCACTGTGCGTGGACGACGAAGTGCCGCCGTACGCCTTCTGCCTTGTCGAAGGCCGGGCGGAGCTGATCTACGACCTGGAGCAGCTGCGCTACTGGGCCACCCGCATCGCCGGGCGGTACATGGGCGCGGACCAGGCCGAGGCGTTCGGCCGGCGCAACGCGGTGCCCGGCGAGCTGCTGGTTCGTGTGAGGATCGACCGGGTGGTGGCTTACAGCGGCATCGCCGATTGAGCCGCGGTCAGTTTTCCAGATCGTAGCGGTAAAGGTTGGTCTGGCGCAGTTTGAAGCCCACCCGCTGGTAGAGCCGGTTGGCGGCTTCGCGTGTCGGTCGTGAGGTCAGGTCCACCGTGCGCGCGCCTTCCTGGCGGGCGCGTTCCAGCGCGGCGCGGGTCAGGGCCTCGCCGATCCCCCGGCCGCGGTAGGTATTGTCCACCACCACATCTTCGATCCAGGCGCGCACGCCCGTGGGGATGCGGAAAACAGCCAGAGTCAGCGAGCCGATGATGCGTCCGCCGTGGTCCGGGTCGCGGGCCACCAGCACGATGGAGGATTTGGACTGCACCATATCCTCGATCTCCTCCCTGGTGGGAATCTTCGCGGAGGAGGACAGCTGGGGCACCAGATGTTCGAAGGCCTGCACGACTTCATCCGTCACATGGGTAAGTTCAGTGATTTCCATTCTGTGGTTGGCTCCCTGTTGATCTTGCTGTGATTATAGCCAGTTCGCGCCGGATCAGGCATCCTTTTGACCCCGGCCGGATTTCTTTTTCTCGTCCTCGGGTTTCTCTCTGGGCCAGGAAAGCGTGTGCACCTGATTGACAGCCAGCACCCGGGTGTTCTCTTCGGTGATCTGCACGATGGAGACCGAGGCCGGGTGAATCACCAGCCGCTGGTAATCGTCGATGCGCATGTTCAGGTAATGGGCCATGACCAGGCGGACGATATCGGCGTGGGCGAAAAAGGCCACCACGTCGTTCGCTTCGTCGAAATGCGACTCGATTTCCTGCAGGGCGCGCTGCTGCACTTCCACCAGGCTTTCTCCGCGGGGGAAGCGGATGGAGCCGGGGGACTGCTGCAGCTGCTTCCACAGCCGCAGCCGGCGGAGCTGCTTGTAGGTGCGCCCCTGCCAGTCGCCGTAGTTGACCTCAATCAAGCCCGGGGCGATCTGCACCGGCAGGCCCAGCCGGCGGGCCAGCGGTTCGGCGGTCTCCACGGCGCGCTCCAGCGGGCTGCTGTAGATGGCCTTGATGGGCGCATCTTTGAGCATCTCCGCCAGCTGTTCGGCCTGCTCGCAGCCGCGTTTGTTCAGGTGCACCTCGGGCATGCGGCCCGTGAGGCGCCTGTGCATGACGTCATTCTCTCCGTGGCGGATCAGCAGCAGGGTTGGCATGGTCCTCTTCGTTTTTCTCCCCTCGATTCAACCCCAGGCCCTCGGCCTGCGCCCGGCGCCATTCTTCCAGCCGCCGGGCGATCTGCGCCTCGAAACCCTGTTCGGACGGGTGGTAGAACTCGTGACCGAGCAGCCCGTCAGGCAGGTACTGCTGCGGGGTGAAGTGACCGGGGAAGTCGTGGGGGTACTTGTATCCCTTGCCGTGGCCGAACCCCTTGGCGTCGCGGTTGGCGTCCATCAGGTGGATGGGGACGCTGCCGGCGCCCTCGCGGGCCAGCCACTCTTGCACGGAGTGGTAAGCGCCCACGGAGTTGGATTTCGGCGCGGTGGCCAGGTAGATGGTCGCCATGGCGATGGGGTACAGGCCTTCGGGCAGGCCGACGTACTCGTAGGCCTGGGCGGCGGCGGTGGCCACCACCAGCCCCTGCGGGTCGGCCAGACCGATGTCCTCGCCCGCCAGAATAATCAACCGGCGCAGGATGAAGCGCGGGTCTTCGCCGGCCATGATCATTTTCATCATCCAGTACAGGGCGGCGTCCGGGTCGGAGCCGCGCACCGATTTGATGAAGGCAGAGATGGTGTCGTAGTGGGCGTCACCCATCCGGTCGTACAGGATGGCCCGCCGCTGGATGGACTCTTCGGCCACCGCCAGTGTGATGTGCACCCGGCCGTTCTCGTCGGGCGAGGTGGTTTCGACGGCCAGCTCCAGCGCGTTGAGCAGGTTGCGCGCGTCCCCGCCGGACATGGCGATCAGGTGTTCGCGGGCTTCGGTGTCAATCTCGACCTGCCGGTTCCCGTAGCCGCGCTCCGGATCGGCCAGCGCCCGCTCCATGATCTTGAGCAGGTCCTCTTCCCGGAGCGGCTGGAGCTGGAAGATGCGCGAGCGGGAAACCAGCGCGGGGATGACGTCGAAGTAGGGGTTTTCGGTGGTCGCCCCGATCAGGGTGATCATGCCGCTTTCCACATGCGGCAGGAGCGCATCCTGCTGGGCCTTGTTCCAGCGGTGGACCTCGTCGACGAACAGGATGGTCCGCTGGCGGTGCAGGCGGCGGCGCTCGGTGGCGTCGGCGATCACGCGCCGCAGGTCGGCCACGCCGGCCAGAACGGCGGAAATGTTCTCAAAATAGGCGCGGGTGTGCTGCGCGATCAGCCGCGCCAGGGTGGTCTTGCCGGTGCCCGGGGGACCGGTGAAAATAATGGAGGAAAACAGGCGGTCGGCCTGGATGGCCCGGCGCAGCAGCTTGCCTTCGCCGATGATGTGTTCCTGCCCGACGTACTCGTCCAGCGTCTGCGGGCGCATCCGCGCGGCCAGAGGCGCTTCTTGCGCCATTCGCTCCTTCATGGCGTGGTCGAACAGGTCCATGGAATCGATTCTACCATAGCGGCCTCTCCGGGGCCTTTCGATGGGGCCGCCGGCCGGCTGGATGTTCTATAATTACGGCAGCAATCCAATCCCTTTGGAGGTCATCATGGAATATCGACGCCTAGGTAAAGCCGGGATCAAACTCAGCGCGCTCTCGCTGGGCGCGTGGATCACCTACGGAGGTCAGGTGGGTGAGGATGCGGCCGAAGCCTGCATGAAAGCCGCCTATGACTGTGGGGTGAACTTCTTTGACAACGCCGAAGTGTATGCCAGCGGTAACGCCGAGATTGTGATGGGCAATGTGCTCAAGCGCATGGGCTGGCCGCGGGAAAGCTACGTGCTCTCCACCAAGATCTTCTGGGGCGGCGATGGCCCCAATGACTCGGGCCTGTCGTACAAGCACCTGATCGAGGGGACCAACAAGGCCCTCAAGCGCCTGCAGCAGGACTATGTGGATCTGATCTTCTGCCACCGCCCGGACCCGAACACCCCCATTGAAGAGACCGTGTGGGCCATGGACCAGATCATCCGCCAGGGCAAGGCCTTCTACTGGGGTACATCCGAATGGTCGGCCGCGGATATCATGCGCGCGGACGCCATCGCCCGGGCCAATGGTCTGCGCCCGCCCAGCATGGAGCAGCCCGAGTACAACATGTTCCACCGCCACCGCTTCGAGGTGGAGTATCAGCCGCTGTACGAGCAACTGGGCTACGGCACCACCATCTGGAGCCCGCTGGCTTCCGGCGTGCTGACCGGCAAGTACAACGACGGCATCCCGGAGGGGTCTCGCCTGGCGAAGTATGAGCGCCTGCGCAAGTCGGTGCTCTCGGACGACCGGCTGAACAAGGTGCGACAGCTGACCGGCATCGCCAACGAGCTGGGCTGCACCATGGCGCAGCTGGCCCTGGCCTGGTGCCTGAAGAACCCCAACGTCAGCACGGTGATCACCGGCGCCACCCGGGCCGAGCAGGTCCAGGAGAATATGAAGGCGCTCGAAGTTGCCGGCAAGCTGGACGATGAAGTGATGGCCCGCATCGAGGAGATCCTGCAGAATAACCCGAAGAAGGACGAGGATTAGGCCGAGCCGGGCAGACGGCATGGAACCGCCAGCCAGAGCGTTCTGGCTGGCGGTTTGATTTTGGATTAATTGGTTCGCACAGTGCTATTGACCGATGTAAAAACTTTCGGTATCATAGCAGCATTATTCGTTGACAATTTTGATAGGTGGATATTCTCCCTGGCCCGGGCATCAATAGATCTGCCTAATCTGTACTCACTGCGGCCTACCCGGGTATTCTCCCGGCCGTGCTTGAAAACCGAGTGCGCTTTGTAGATGGAAACCTTTACCCATTGCGCTGCAGCACGTTCACATCTCTCAAAAGCACTGTCCGATTGGAATACTAATGAGAGAACGTATTTCCCCGGTATTCACGCTGCTGCTTGCACTGCTGGCCATTCTACTGGTCGTCTTTGGCACCGGATTAATCAACCAGAACTTATCCCGACCTGCCCGCATCCTGATTGAGGAACTGCCTGCAGCCCGGGACCAACAGGTGTTTCCCCCGCTGGCCGGGGAGCGGCTGATCCGCGTGGGGGTGGAGGAAGACTTTGCCCCCTTCTCCTACTGGCAGAACGGGCGTGCGTCCGGGTTTGACGTCGATTTGATGCTGGCCGTCGCCGAGCAGGAAGGCCTGCAGGTGGAGTTCATCCCCGCGGCCCGGCAGGAGCTGCGCCGCATGATCGCGGAAGGGGAGCTTGACGCCATCGCCGGCATTGCCTTTTCTCCGGCTCGGGATCAGGAGATGGACTTTTCCACCTCCTACGCGGCGCTGTCCATGGGCCTGTTTGCGCGAGTTGATTCGCCCATCCGGTCCCTGGCCGACGCCGCTGACGCCAGCATCCTGGTGAAGGAAGGCGGCATCACTCACGACTACTTGCGCGAGAACCCCTTCGGCAGCCGGGTGGTCGCGGTGCCCTCCAACGGCGACGCGCTGCGCCTGCTGGCGGCAGGTGAGTACGACGCGGCGCTGCTGCCCAGAATGCAGGCGCTGCGCATCATCCGGAACCAGCGGTTGAACAACCTCCGCCTGCTGGATGTGAATTTTGAGACGTACCCGTACGGGTTTGCCGTCACCGAGGGGAACACTGATCTGCTGCTGAGCCTGAATGAAGGTCTGGCGATCGTCCAGGCCAACGGCGAGTTCGACCGCCTGTACGAGCGCTGGTTCGGCGATTTCGAGTCCCTGCGGCTGACCGGCGTGGCCCGCTATTTCGTCATCGCCCTGGCTGCCACCGGGGTGCTGCTAGTGATCGCCATCGCCTGGACGCGTACGCTGCGCCGCCAGGTGCGCCTGCGCACCCAGGAATTGCGCAAGAGCGAAGAGGAGTACCGCCTGCTGGTGGAAAACGCATCAGAAGGGGTGGCGGTGATCTGCCAGGATCAGCTGGTCTTTCACAACCCGCGCCTGCTGGAAATTCTGGGGTACTCGAAGGAAGAGCTGGCCGGGGTGAATGCGCTCGACCTGATCCACCCGGACGACCGCGAACAGGTCAGCGAGTTTCAGTCTCATAAAATCTTCGGCACTGCAGGCAAAGAGCCGCTGACCTGCCGCCTGCTGACCCGCAAGGGGGAGAGCCGCTGGGTGCTGCTGAACTCCGTGCGCATCCACTGGAAGGGCAAGCCGGCCACGCTGAACCTGGTCGCCGATATTTCGGAGATCAAGCAGGCCGAGGAGCGCATCACCCGGCAGCTGCAGCACATGGCCGCCCTGCGCGCGGTGGACATGGCCATCGCCGGCAACACCGACGTGAACCGCACCCTGCGTCTGCTGCTGGAGCAGGTAACCGGCCAGCTGGGGGTGGACGCGGCGGACATCCTGCTGGTGGACCGCCAGACGGGAAAGCTGAAGTACGCCGCTCACCAGGGCTTCCGCACGCGGGCCATCCTGTCTGCGGAGGTGGCCATGGGCGAAGGTTACGCCGGCAAGGCCGCCGCGCAGGGGCATCCGGTGCTGGTCGCCTGCCTGCGCGGTACGCCGCGGACCATGCTCAGCGCGGCGCGGCTGGAATCGGAAGGTTTCTACGCTTACTACTGCACGCCGCTGATTGCCAAGGGAGCCGTGCTGGGCGTGCTTGAGGTTTATCACCGCACACCGCTGCCTTCTGATCAGCAGTGGATGGACCTGATCGAGACCATGGCTCACCAGGGCGCCATCGCGCTGGACAATGCCTCGCTGGTCCAGGACCTGGAGAAGATCAACGAAGAGCTGGTGCAGGCTTACGACCGGACCATCGAGGGCTGGGCGCACGCGCTGGAGCTGCGCGACGGTGAGACCGAGGGCCACTCGCGGCGGGTGCTAGATCTGACCATCCGCCTGGCCCGCCGGATGGGCGTGCCCGAGGAGGAACTGGTGCACATTCGCCGGGGCGCGCTGCTGCACGACATGGGCAAGATGGGCATTCCGGACGAGATCCTGCTCAAGAATGGCCCGCTGGACGCCCATGAGTGGGAAGTGATGCGCCGCCATCCGACCCTGGCCTATGAAATGCTCTCCCGGGTGACGTTCCTCGAGCCGGCGCTGGATATTCCTTACTGCCACCACGAGAACTGGGACGGCAGCGGCTACCCGCGCGGGCTGAAGGGCGAGGAGATCCCGCTGGCGGCGCGAATTTTCGCCATCGTCGACGTGTGGGACGCGCTCAGCGTGCGCCGGCCCTACCGGGACGCCTGGCCGGAGCACAAGATCTGGTCGTACATCCTGGCGCAGTCCGGCAGGCAGTTTGACCCGCAGGTGGTGCAGGCCTTTGTGGAGATGATGAAGCCCGAGCTGGTGCCCGCGCTGGGTCACAGGGCGCTGCCGCTGGCCGCAGACTGACCTGCTCTCAGGGGGAGCGGCCCGCGCGACCGGCAGGCTGGCACGCATGCCGGGGCTTGCCGCCTGTCAGGCCAGCAGGCCGGGCAGTTCAGCCAGCGTCCGGATGGTGTAGTCCGGCTGGATGGTGTCCAGGTGGTCGCGGTTGTCGGGCGTGTCCGCCCGGCGGGTGATCCAGATCGAGGTGATTCCCAGGTTGTTGGCCCCCAGAATATCGGCGCCCAGCGTGTCGCCGACCATGGCAGCCTCCTCCGGCCGGACGCCGAAGGCCTGCAGGGCGACCTCGAAGATGTGCGGGTGCGGCTTGCGCCGGCCCACCACCGCGGAGATGAAAATGTGCTCGAAATACGGGCGGATGCGGGCCTTGTCGATCAGCGCTTCCACGTCGTCGGCGTCGCTGGCGTTTGAGATCACCCCCAGCCGCAGACCCCGCTCCCGCAGCGCCTGCAGGGTGGGCACGGCATCCTCCTCCGGAATCCAGTGAGCCTGGGAGACCTGGTACAGGGCAGCCAGCGCCTCGCGAATGGTCTCCTCGCTGACCTCTGCCACCCCGAACTCCTGCAGCTGCTGTGAAAGCAGGTAGGCGGTGGTGTATTCGATAAACTCGGTCTCGCGTTCCTGGTAATAACTGCTCAGGCGGTCCTCAAACTGCTTGCAGAAGCGTTCTTCATCAAGCTGCAGGCCGTGCCGACGCAGGACATCCATCATGGCCCGAGTCGCGGAGGGCAGGGTTTCGTCCCACGGGCGGCTCTGGTACAGCAGCGTATTGCCCAGGTCGAAGAAGATCACTTTGTAACGATGGGCGGGTAGAGGCATAAGGGTGCTCGGCGGTAAAGGTGATAATACGGCGCGGGGCTAATACCCGTGCTCGAGGTTAATGCGGTTGAGCAGGCTGGACCCGGCCAGGTAGCGGCGCAGGTTTTCGGCGAACATGGCCGCGGCGCGCTCCTTGTAGCGGGCGGAGATGCCGGCAATGTGCGGGGTGATGATCACGTTGGGCAGCTTCCACAGCGGATCGTCTTTGGGCAGCGGCTCCTGGTGGAACACGTCCAGCGCCGCCCCGGCGATGCGCCGCTCCTGCAGCGCCGTCACCAGCGCGGCATGGTCGACCACTCCGCCCCGGCTGGCGTCCACCAGATAGGCGGTGGGCTTCATCGCGGCGAAGACTTCGGCATTGATGATTCCGCGGGTGTCGTCCGTCAGCGGCAGGGTCAGCACCACGAAATCGCATTCCTTGACCAGCGAGCGCAGCGCTTCGATGGGGTAAAGGCGGTCGAACAGGTCCCCTTCCGGGTCACCCAGGCCCTCCGGTATGTAGCCGCTGTCCTGAGGGTGCATCACATCCCGCTTCGAGGCCAGGATGGTGACGTTGAAGGGCTGCAGCACGCGTGCGGTCTCGCGGGCGACGGAGCCGTAGCCCACCAGCCCGACGGTGCTGCCGCGCAGCTCGGCCGGCCGGAGCCGCTCCCAGCGGTCTTTGGGCCACTCGGCTTTGGCCTGCAGTGAGGCGATCAGCGGCAGGCGGTGCCCCAGGGCCAGCAGCATGGTCAGGATGTACTCGGCCATTTGCGGGGCGTTCGCGCCGGAAAGCGTGGTCAGCACCACGCCCTCTTTGTGCATGATGGGCGCATCCAGCAGGTTTTCTACCCCGGCGTAGCTGACCTGCAGCCAGCGCAGGTTGGGGGCCTGCTCGGGAGCGGGGAAGACCTGGTCGGTGTACAGAATTTCGGTACGCTGCCAGACTTCGTTGGGGATATCCTCGGCGCGCGATCTCGGCAGCACGGTGAAGCGCAGTCGCGGCGAGACGGCTCGCAGCTGCTCCATGGCTTCGTCCGGGAAGGGCTGGGTAATCAATACTTCGACAAGCTGCGTGCTCATACCTCTATTATAAAGGCGGTTCAACCTCCTGAGAGGATGAACCGCCTGAGCGTGCAAGGTCTCAAAGGATTAGCGCAGGTACACGCCGCGCGGATCCAGTTCTTCCCGCAGGATGCGCAGCTCCTCATCGGTGGGCGGCTGCGTCACGCACAGATCTTCAGCCACTTTGAGCGGCCAGCCGGTGTTCTCCTGGACCTGCTCCACCTGGACGCCCGGGTGGATGTGGGTGAGAACCAGCTCGCCGGTTTCGTCCGGTTCCATGATCCCCAGGTTAGTGACCACCGCCTGTGGACCGCCGCCGCGCACCCCGGCGGCCTGTCGCTCCGCGCGGCCGGAGAGAAAGCCGGCCGAGGTGCAGAAATCCACCTTTTCGGGGAAGCGGCGCTTCTGGTGCGGGGTCATGATGTAGCAGCGGTTGGCCCAGGCGGCGATCTCCATCGCCCCGCCGGATCCGGGCAGGCGCACTTTGGGCTGGCTGTAGTCGCCGATGACCGTGGCGTTGATGTTGCCGAAGCGGTCGATCTGCGCCCCGCCCAGGAAGCCGACGTCCACATTGCCGCGCTGCAGGTAGAGGGTGAAGATGTCGTACATGCTGCACACCGACGCGGCGCCGCTGACCAGGGTCGGGTCGCCGATCGAAAGCGGCAGGCGGGCCGGCCGCGCGCCGATCACCCCGGCTTCGTAGATCATCACCAGGTTGGGAGCGTGGGTGCGGCGGGCCAGATTGCAGGCCAGGTTGGGCTGGCCGACGCCCACAAAGACCACGTCGCGATCGCGCAGCAGCCGGGCGGCGTTGACAATCATCAGTTCGGCAGAAGAGTAGCTCATCTCAATACGCTCCATAGTTGACCGGTGCGCTCAAGCGCTCGGGAACTTGCAGCCGGGCCAGAGTCTCGGGGCCGAGTTTTTCCACGTATTCGGCGCGGTCTTTCACACCGTAGACCCATTCCTCCAGCCAGCGCTGTGTCTCCTCGCGCGAAGCGGTGATCTTGTCCCACTGCAGGTAGAACTCATTATCCCGGTCGTAGTAGCCCTGGGTGTAAGACGGGTGCGAGCAGTACGGCACGTGGCACACGGCGTCGACGATCAGGTCCGGGATCATGGTGCGGTTGGGGTCGGAGCGGATGATGTCTTCCGAGACGATTTCTTCCGCGGTCACGATGACATGTTCGGCGGCAAAGGCGGCTTCCTTCTGCTCGCCGAGGATGCCCCAGATGTGCGCGTTGCCGTTCACATCGGCGCGCTGCACATGAATGATGGCCACATCCGGGCGCAGCGGTGGCAGCACGATTACGTCCTGCCCGGTGTATGGGTCGGTCACCCGGCGGTAAAGCGGGTTGGCATTCTCCAGGTCGCGGGTGGCGGTCGGCTGCATGGGGATGAAGGGCAGCCCGGCCGCTCCGGCCTGCAGGCGCGAGATCATGCCGAAATGCGAGTATTCCTCCCACTCCAGACGCCCGGCCTCCATCTCGGCGCGCATGATACGCAGCGAACCGACGCCGGGGTTGCCCATGTAGGAGAAGATCACCTTGCGGGCGCAGCCGGCGGCCACCATCTGCTCGTAGATCAGGTCCGGTGTGGCCCGGGCCAGGACCAGGTCCCTGCGGCCCTGGCGGATGATCTCGTGCCCGGCCGCGAAGGGGATCAGGTGCGTAAAACCGGCGGCATAGATGGTGTCGCCATCGTGCACGTATTGCTGAATGGCTTCAGTCAGTGAGCATAATTTGGACATAGGGGTGAACGGTTCCTGTGGGGATGTTAAGGCAAATTGTGAAAGGCGAGAGAAGGGGAGGGCCGGTCATCCGGCCCTCCCCGGCGGGCGTTAGCTTCGGGCCACCCGGTTGTGGATCTGTTCGCGCATGTACAGCGGCAGGTAGTACAGGCCGCCGGCATTCTTGCCGGTCGCGCCGGAGCCCTTCCAGCCGCCGAAGGGCTGGAAGCCGGGCCACGCGCCGGTGGTGATGCCCTGCGGGCGGTTGGAATAGGTCACGCCGGCTTCGATGTTCTCGAAGAACCACTCCACCTCTTCCTGGCTGCCGTAGATCCCGGCGGTCAGGCCGTAGATCACATCGTTGGCCATGCGCATGGCCTCATTCAGGTCGGTGAACTTGCCGATGGTGGTGATGGGCAGGAACATCTCATGCTTCCACAGGCGGTGGTCGTAGGGCAGGTTGTCGACCAGGGTGGGCGCGACGAAGTAGCCCTTCGCCAGCGGGCCGTCGGTGAGCACCTTGCCGCCGGTGAGCAGGCGGCCGGCTTCCTGCAGTTCCTCGCTGAACTGCTGGTAATCGTGGTAGGCGCCGCGGTTGATCACCGGGCCCATGTAGTTCTGACGGTCGGTCGGGTCGCCGATGGTCAGCTCTTTGGTCCTGGCGATCAGGCGTTCGACCAGCTCATCGTAGACCGGCTCTTCAATGTACACCCGCGAGCAGGCCGAGCACTTCTGGCCCTGCAGGCCGAAGGCCGAGCGCACGATGCCCGTGGCCGCATCGTCCAGGTTGGCGTGCTTCGTGACGATGGCCGGGTTCTTGCCGCCCAGCTCGAGCACGATGGGGCGGATGTAGGCGCCTTTGGCGAAGTCGCGGTACATCTTCATGCCCACATCGTAGGAGCCGGTGAAGGTGATGCCGGCGATTTCCGGGGCTTCGATGATCGTCTGGCCGAGGGTGCTGCCGGGGCCGGTCACGTAGTTGAACACGCCGTCCGGAATACCGGCTTCACGGAAGCATTCCGCCAGGATGCGGGCAGACCAGGGGGTGTCGGTGGCCGGTTTCATGATCACCGTGTTGCCGGTCACCAGAGCAGCACCGGCAGGCCCGCCAGTCAGCGCCATGGGGAAGTTGAACGGGCTGATCACCACCCAGACGCCGTAAGGCTTCATCACCGACCAGTTGGTGGAGTTGAAGCCGGTCAGCGGGTCGCGGCCCATTTCTTTGATGTACCCGTCGTTGGCTTCCATCTGGTCGCAGGAATAGCGCAGCAGATCCGCCGTTTCAGCCACGTCACCCAGGGCTTCCATGCGGTTCTTCCCCACCTCCAGCGACATGATCACGCCGGCTTCGTAAATGCGCTCGCTCAGAAGGTCGGCTGCGCGGCGAATAAGGGCGACGCGGTCCTGCCACTTCATGCGGCTCCAGACGGGGAAGGCCTTCTGAGCGGCCTCAATCGCGGCCCGGGCTTCCTTCACGCCGCCTTTCTGGAAAATGGCCAGAACTTCGTCGGTGTTGGCCGGGTTGCGGTTCTCGAACTTATCCGCGGCATACACATCCTCGCCATTGATCAGCATCGCGACTTCCTGGCCCAGGTTGGCGCGGCGTTCCCGCAGGGCTTCTTCGTAGCGGGTGTGCAGTTCTTCGGGCGGATTGAACATCGTGCCGTAGGTTAACTTGAACTGAACGTCGGCAGCCATACGAAATGACCTCCTTATATAGATTGAACAGAAGCGGTGGATGATTTGATCGTCAATGGAACCCCAGACACTAACAGTATAGATCAGGAGAGGGGTCGTGTCAAAGCGGTCGGGGTTTCAGGACAGAGGAGTGAGAGAGCCGAGCCGGTCGGCCAGGGCGATCAGGTCCGGCGCGCGCAGCACCTGCCCGGAGTGGATGGGCCATTCACCGCGCAGCGCTTCAACCCAGCGGAAAGGGATCTCCTCCAGCCCGTAGGCCGCCCCGGCCAGCGCACCGGCGACCGCGGCGGCGGTGTCCGCGTCCGCGCCCAGGTTGGCCACCTGAACCACGCACTCTTCGAAGCTGTCCGTGGTCAGCAGGCCCCACAGCGCGCTCTGCAGGGTGTGGCGCACCCAGCCGGTGTTGGGCAGGTCTTCCCGGCGCAGATCCCCGGCGGTGCGGACGATCTCCAGCAGGGGAGCGGGCAGCGGGGACCATTCCAGCGCGGCTTCGATGGCCTCCGGGATGGTGTGACCCTGGATCAGCAGGGCGATCACCGCAGCGGTGAAGGCACAGGCCGCCTGGCACTCCGGGTGCGGGTGGGTGACGCGGCTCTGCAGGCGGCTTTCGCGCACTAACGCTGGCAGGTCCGGCCAGCAGGCCAGGGCCACCGGCCAGCAGCGCATCAGCGAACCGTTGGCGGCGTTGTCCGGCTGGGCGCGGCGGACGTTCTCCACCGCCGTTTCCCAGTCCAGACCGCTGTTCACGCCCATCAGCACCTGGCTGGTGTAAATGCCCACGTCGCGCGGGCCGCGGCGGTGCCAGTCGGCGAAGCGCCCGGCCAGGTCGACCGGGTCTAGCGGCAGGTGGTGCAGCAGGCTGTCGGCCAGCGCCAGCGCCATTTCGGTGTCGTCCGTGAAGGTCCCGGCGGGCAGCGGACCGGGACGCATGTCACGCACTAGCTGATCCGGCGGGGAGGGCGGGCCGAACTCGAGCGGCATGCCCAGGGCATCCCCGGCTACAGCGCCGATGAACGCGCCGCGAATGCGGTCCTGGCGATCCTCGTCCATGTTCTCTCCTCAGCGCAGTCCCCAGACCCATTGATAGAACACTTCCAGCTGTGCGCGCACCCGGCTGATCTCGGCGCGCTCGCGAATGCAGTCCAGATTGATGGCGGCGGCCCGCAGGCGCAGCTCGGGCTGCTCCAGGGCCAGCAGGAAGGCTTCCGCCACTGTCTGCGGCTTGTTCGGCTCGACCAGCAGCCCGTTTACTCCCGGAGTGATCCACTCGCGAAGTGCCTCAATATCCCCGGCGACCGGGAAGCAGCCCAGCGCCATGGCCTCCAGCAGGGTGTTGGGCGTGCCGTCGTGCGTGGTCACCGAGGAGGTAACCTGCGAGCGCCGGAACAGCTCCCACAGCTGGGGCTGGGGCAAATAGGGCAGCAGGTGCACGTGGTCTGCCACCTTCAGCCGTTCCAGCCACTGCTGCGCCTCCACCTGGCCGGCCATGGCCGGGCAGAGGAAGTGGACGTCCGGCCGGCGCTGCAGCACCAGCGGGACGGCCTGGAAGAACACATCCGTGCGGGCGTAGGCCGGGCGGATGCCGCGCGGGTTGATAATCAGCGGAGCGTCCGCGGGTATGTCCGCGGGCAGGATGCCCTCCAGCGATGCGGGCGTATTGATCTCGGCCAGGTCGATGCCGCCGTTGCCGGGGGCAACCAGCGTGGGCCGCTCTTCCGGGAAGCCCCACGCCTTCGCCAGGCGGATATCCCGGTGGGCGTCGGCAACCAGCCCGTTGGCCCGGCGCAGCGTGCGCTCGGTCCAGGAGCGCATCGAGCGGGACTGAACGGCGTGCAGGGTCAGGTCGTTGCCCCAGATGGTCACCGCCAGCGGGAAGCGCGGCGGGGTGTAGGAAGCCAGCATACCCTCAAAGGGGATGCGCAGCGCGTGGACCATGTCCGGGCCGGTCTGCTCCACCAGACGGGCGAACTGCCCGCCGAAGCGGCGCAGGGTGAGCGGCCCCAGCTGGTAGCGGCCCTTCAGGAACAGCGAGCGGAAGCGGGTCACCGCTTTGCGCGGGTTGAATGCGGAGCGGGAGGTTTGGCCGCTTCCTCCGGGGCCGGAAGCCATGCCGCTGAAGGCCACCGGCATCACCGCCAGCAGCGGCACGCCGGGGATGGGCTCGCAGGGGTAGGTGGAGACCAGTGAGACTTGATGGCCGGTGGCCAGCACCCCCTGAATCCAGCGGCGCGCGATGGGACTCCGGCCGTCGGCGACGAAAAGGATGTGCATGCTCGGCTCCTTGGCTGCTTCTAGATATACACGCAGGAGGGATACACGGCACGGACGGCCTGCTCGAAGGCGGCCACCATGCCCTCCAGATTGATTTCTTCGGTCACAATGCGGTAGGACTCAGTACCAAAGCGGCGCAGGCGGGCCGGGTCCTCCAGCGCGGACCGCAGCGCGGCGCACAGCGCGGCGGCGTCGCCGGGCTGGACTGCCCAGCCGTTGGTGGGGCGGACCAGATCCTCTTGGGTGCCGTCAGCCTCTCCGACGATGACTGGCAGCGCATGGGCCATGGCCTGCTGCACGGCCAGCCCGCCGGTGCCCGGCAGGACAAACAGATCGGCCCGATCGAAGATTTCGTCCAGTTCCGGGCCATGGCGCGGGCCGAGGAACTCTGCGTCGGGATAGATCTCCCGTGCCAGGCGCTGCAGGTCTTCGCGGGCGGGTCCGTCGCCGACGATCCACAGCCGTGGACGCAGCTCGTCGGGCAGCCCGGCGCAGGCCTGCAGCAGCAGGTCGACCCGTTTGCGCTCCTGCAGGCGGCCGACGAACAGCACCACGGGCCGGCCCGCATACCCCTGCTCAGGGCGGTGCGGGGGCGGCGAGGTCGGGCGGGAGACGGCGGCATTGCGGGCGATAAAAACCTTCTCCGCCGGGAAGCCGAGGGAGATGAAATCCTCCGCGCCGCGCTGGCTGTAGGCGATCAGCGCGTCGAACTGGCGAACGAACGCCCGGTAAAAATGGAACTGCAGGCGCGAGCGGCGGGAGGACGGCGCGCCCAGCCCCCAGCCGATGACCGCCCGGCGGCGGGTGTGCATCCAGCGGACGGCGACCGGCAGGCTGAGGTTGCGCGGGTTGGCTTCCACGATCAGGGTCTGTGGCTGCCAGGCTTCGAGCCAGCGGATCAGGTTGCGCTGCCACCACACGGTGGAGGGCATCTTGCTCAGGTACTGGTTATCCGCCAGGGTCAGCTGAGCCGCGTCCAGGCGGCCGGCGCTGAAAATGCCCTCATGCGGCTGCGGACTTCCGGCGAAAACGCTCAGCCCGGAGGGGCAGGCGCGGGCCAGCGCGTCGAAAAACGGCGCCCGGTACGCCGGCAGCACGCGCTGCTGCACACCCAGGCGGGCGGGGATGGCGTTCATTGGGTGACCACCCTGACCTGGGAACCGCTGGCGGTCTTCTCCACCTCGATGCGGGCCGGGAAGGCGTCCTTGAGTTCCTCGAGGTGGGTGATGACCAGCACTTTGGCGAAATCGGGCTTCACCAGGTTAATCGCTTCCAGCAGGCGCTGCCGGCCTTCCACGTCCTGACTGCCGAAGCCCTCGTCGATTACCAGGGTCTGCAGGCGGGCGCCGGCGCGCTGGGCCAGCACCCGTGAGAGGGCCAGGCGGATGGCGAAGTTCACCCGGAAGGCTTCGCCGCCGGAGAACAGCTCGTATTCTCGCGGGCCGGCCGGATCGCTGATCTCGATGTCCAGCGTTTCGCGCAGGTCCTCGCGCTTTTTGTCCTTGTACTCGCGCTGGGTGCGGAAGCGCACGCTCATCGCGCCGTCGGTCAGGCGCTCGAGGATCTCGTTGGCCTGCGCCTCGATCTCCGGCAGGGCCTGTTCGATCAGCAGGGCGGGTACGCCGTCCTTGCTGAAGGCCCGCTCCAGCGCGCGCAGGCGGTTGATCTGCTCCAGCACGCGGTCGCGCTGGTTGTTTAGCTCCCGCTGGCGTTCGCGCTGGCGCGAAAGCACCTCGACCGACTGGGCCGCCGCGCCCACCTGCATGCGCATCTGGTTCTCGCGCGACTTGAGCTCGAACATCTCCCGCTCGGCCTTGTCCAGGTCGGGCAGCTGCGCGGCGTCCTCCTGGTACTTCTGTTCGGCGGCCAGGTACTGGGCTTCCTGATCCCGCACGGCCTGCGCATCGCGCTCCACCTGTGCGGCCAGCCCCTCGATTTCCCGCTCCAGGGGGGCCAATGCGGCCCGGGCGGTGGAGAGCTGGCGCATCAGCTCCTCGCTGGCCCGCCCGTCCATCTCAGCCTTTCGGACGGCGGCGTGAGCGGCGGCGTCGTAGCCCAGGTCCTTGAGGGCCTCGTCGATGCGGGCCAGCTGCTGGCGGGCTTCATGCGCATAGTCTTCCTGTTCCAGAATCCGCTGAATTTCAGCCAGGCGGACGGCGCCGTTCGACTGCCAGGCGGTCTGGGCGTTCAGCAGCTGCTCCTGCTGGGCGGCCAGCTGGGTGTGGCGCAGCTGCACCTGCCGCAGCTGCTGCTCCACCTGCGTGAACTCGCGGAGCTGCTTTTCCCGCTCCAGCTTATCCTTCTCGGCCTGTTTGCACAGCGCCTGGTTGGCCCGGTACTGGTCGGCCAGCGCTTTGCCTTCAGCGGTCAGGGCCTCAATTTTCTTCTGCCGCTCTTCAGCGCTCAGGGGCTGGCCGCAGACCGGGCAGGTGGCCCCGGTCACATCCTCCAGGGTTTTGATGCGGTCCTTGAGGGCTTGCATTTCCTCCATGAAGCGGCGGTTTTCCTGCTGCTTTTCCAGCACCAGCTGCACGGCCGCCTGGACCTGCTGTTCGACGGCAGGCTTGAGCTCCATGTGGGCCACCAGCTGCTCTTCTTCCTGAATGACGGGCTGCAGCTGGGCGGCGATCTGGGCCAGCTGTCTGGTGGTCTGCTCGGCCTGGGCCTGCTGCTCGAGGTAGTTTCTCTGTTCCTGCTCCAGCCGGGCGCGCTCGGAGTTGATCACCATCAGCGGTTCGGCGCGCTGCTGCTCGTACTGGCGGAAGTTAGCCGCGACCGCCTCCCAGCGTTCCAGCTCTTTGCGGCTGTCCTGCCAGGCGCGGTAGGCGGCTTCGATCTGGTCCGCGCTGGCCAGCTGCTGCAGGTACTGCTCGCGCTCCTGCTGGCGCTCGGCCAGCTGGCGGCGCGAAGCCTGCAGCCGGCTGCGCTCGGCCGCTAGGTTGTTGGCCAGGACCTTTAAATACTGCTCGCGCTCCTTCAACGAAGCGGCAGCCCGCTGCAGGTTTTCAAACGATTCCTGGCTGGCGGTGACCAGCTGGTGCAGGCGCTCCAGCTCGGCCTCCAGCTGCGCCAGGTGGGCGCGCCGCTGCTCCTCCTCGGCCAGTTCTTTTTCGATTTCCTTCAGCTGGCCGTCCAGCATGTTCAGCTGGTTTTCCTCCAGCTTGCGCCGCCGGGCGGCCTCTTCGCGGTACACCTCCCAGACCTCCAGCCCCAGAATGCTGCTGAGAATGCGCTTGCGCTCGCCTGGCTTCTGCTGGGCGAACTGGTCGGCTTTGCCCTGCAGCAGGAAGGAGGCGTTGGTGAAGGTGTCATAGTCCATGCGCAAGGTCTGCTGGATGCGGGCCTCGGTTTCGCGCAGGCTGTGCTCAGTCAGCGGGCGCCACTGGCCGTCCTCCCCGCAGATGGAGAACTCCAGCAGGGTGGTCTTGCCGCGCGGCTTGACGCGCTGGATGCGGTAGCGCTGGTGTTCGTACTCAAAATCCAGGATTACCTCGGCCATCTGAGAGCCGTTGTGGATCAGGCTGTCGTCCCGCCGCCGGGCCTGGCCGAAAATGGCCCAGGTGATGGCGTCCAGCAGCGAGGACTTGCCCGACCCGTTGGCGCCGGAGATGGCGGCCAGGTCGAAGGGGGTGAAGTCGATGACGACCGGCTCTCGGTAGGAGAGGAAACCGGATATTTTGAGCGAGATGGGAATCATGCGGCGGCCTTCATTTTTCCGTATGAAAGGGGCGTATTCCAGCCCGCGGGTGAGATCATTCTTCAGACCGGACCTGCGGGATCACCAGCACCTTGTCGACGCGGCGCTCGTCCATGTCCACCACTTCAAAGCGGAAGCCGCTCCAGTCGAAGTACTGGCCGGCCTGAGGGATGGAGCCAAGCTGGCTGACGATGAACCCGCCCAGCGTCTGGTAGCCGATGCGATCCTCTTCCGGCAGCTGGTTGACGCCAAGCAGCTCCTTGACCTCGTCGATGGAAACCAGCCCGTCGATGAGCCAGCTGCCGTCCTCGCGGTGAACCGCGGTCGGGCTGGGCTCGTCGCTCAGGTCCGGCAGATCACCGACGATGGACTTAAGAATATCATACAGGGTGACCATGCCCGTCAGGCCGCCGTATTCGTCAATCACCAGCCCGACGTGCACCCGGGCCTCGCGGATCAGCTCCAGCACCTTGAGGGCAGACATCGACTCGGGGATGAACAGCGGAGGCTGCATCAGATCCTCGATCACCACTGGCTGGCCCTGCATGTGGCGGGTCAGGATGTCCTTGGCGGAGACCACGCCCAGTACGTTGTCCAGGCTCTCCCGGGCGACCGGGAAGCGGGTGTGGTTGCTTTCCAGCACCAGCTGGATGTTTTCCTCCAGCGGGTCCTCCAGATCGATCCATTCCAGCTCGGTGCGCGGGGTCATGATGGCGTCGACGAAGCGGTTGCCCAGCCGGAAGACGGACTCGATGATATCCTGCTCGGCCTCTTCAAACACGCCCACCTGCGTGCCCTGCTCCATCAATACCCGGATCTCCTCGACGGAGACGGGCGGCTCGGTGCTGGGCCGGACACCCAGGATGCGCAGGCCCAGCTCGGTCGAGGCGCTCAGCAGGCGCACGACCGGGCGGGTGATTTTGGAAATGGTGTTGATCGGGCCGACCATACGCGTGGCGGTGGCTTCCGGGTTGTTCAGCCCCAGGCGCTTGGGGATCAGCTCGCCGATCACCAGGGAGAAATAGGTGGTCAGCAGGACAACCACCACCAGGGCCAGAGTGGCGCTGTATGGGCGCAGGAATGGTACCCGGGCCAACTGCCCGGCCAGCGGCTCGGCCAGCGCGGCGCCGCCGATGGCGCCGGCGAACACCCCGATCAGGCTGATGGCGATCTGGATGGTGGAGAGGAAATTGGTGGGTGATTCCAGAATGGCCAGCACGCTTTCAGCCGGCCGGTCGCCTTCATCCGCCCTTTGCTTCAGCTTGGCGCGCCGGGAGGAGACAAAGGCGATTTCGGTCATCGAAAACACGCCGTTGATCACCAGCAGGAAGAAAATGAGGAACAGTTCAAACAGGATATTATCGTTCATCCCAGACGTCTACACTCCCCTCCTCCGTCCACTGCGACGTGGAGGTTATGATGTCTTCAGCCAGCCGGTTGATGTCACGTAAATCCGGCGGATCGGTGTAAATGGTTTTCCAGTACTGGTTCAATAATTCCATGGGTGACAGGCTGCTGACGCCCTGGTCTTCGGGCAGGCGCATGCGGGCCTGCATCTGCGGGCGGCGCACCAGGTGAAAGTCGAAGGCTGGCTCGGCGTAGCGGCGCAGCGGGCCGTCGTCCAGCAGCGCGTCCCACTCGCGGGGGTACTCGACCACCAGGCGCATGATGGCGTCCTTGAACTCCTCCGGCGGGGGCAGCTCGGCCATCAGCCGGGCGAGGAACTGCTCCGGCGTGGGCAGGGCCTGTTCCGCGGCGATCGGGTCGGGCGGGATGACGGGCAGCGGAGGAGGCGGATCCGGCAGCCGAAGGTCTTCGATCGTCCGCAGGCGCAGGCTTTTGTCGATGAACTTGCGCCCTTCGATGCGGCGCCATTCCCACTTCGTCTTCTGCTTCTCCAGGAAGACCATGGAGAAGCACTTGTCGTCATGGGCCTCGCCAAAATCGACCCGCTCAATCGACCCCGGGTAGATGACCGGCGGGTAGCCGCCCTGGTTCAGGTTCTGCGCCTTGTGGATGTGACCCAGGGCCACGTAATCCAGGCGCGGGTCGCGCACCAGCGAGGCTGGCAGCACGATGTCCTTGCCCAGCATCACCGAACGCTCGCCCCCGTAGATGGCCCCCTGCACGCTGGCGTGGGCCAGCATCACGGTGGGCAGGTCGGGGTCGCATTTTTCCAGCCATTCGTTGACAATGTTCACCAGCGCCTGCTCCAGCTGCTGGTAGACCTCTTCCGGGTCCAGGCCGCTGAGCTGCAGAGTGGCCATGTAGGCCGAGCGGCTCACCCAGGGGAGGGCCAGCACCTGCAGGGGCAGCCCTTCCAGCTGGGCCGGGCCGAGCATGGCCGGACGGCCGAGGACGTGCAGGTGGGGAATCTGCAGGGTCTCGAACTCGTGCAGTGCGTGAGCGCGCCCGGCGGCCGGGGAAAGGTCGTGGTTGCCAACCAGCAGCAGGGTGGGGATGCCGGCCGCGGACAGGCGCATCATGCGCTTGTCCCACTCGCGCTGGAAGGTCGGGGCCGGGGTGCGGTCGCGGTAAGCGTCCCCGGCGAACATGACCAGGTCTACCTTCTCCCTGATGGCCGCGTCGACGATGGTGTCCAGCGCTTTGAGGAAGTCGAGCACCCGCTGGGGGAGGCCGGTTTCCGGGTCGTGCCGGCCGCGGTTGGCCATGTCGATATGTGCGTCCGCAAAATGAACGATTCTAAGCATGATCTCCGTCTGGGGATTAACTCTAGCCGCCGATGCCTAGCTGGGTGGCCAGCTCCAGGGCGGGGTCAAAACCGGGGTGGTACTCCAGCGCTTTGCGGGTGTCTTCGGCCGCGCCGGTGTAGTCACCCAGGACGATTTTCGCGCGGGCACGCCAGACAAAACTCTCCTCGATGTACGGCTCGGCCACCGCGCTGATGGTGGTGTCGGCCAGGTCGATCACATCCTGGTAGCGGCCGGAGAAGTAATATGCAAAATACGGGCCAGTCTGGTACCAGAGTATGCGCCAGGGCCGCTGGCTGGAGGGCAGTTCGGCCATCAGCAGGAAGGCCTGGTCGTAGGCGGCGGCCGCGCCAGTAAAGTCACCCAGGTTGACCAGGCTGGTCCCGCGGTTGAACCAGGCGAAAAACTGTCCCAGGCCTTCCAGCTCCGCGATCTCGCGAGAGGCGCGCTCGGCGGCAGTCTCAAATGCGGCGATGGGATCGGCCAGGGGACCCAGCAGGGCCATCACTTCGCTTTCCTGCGGGTAGGGGAAGATCACCATGAACTGGTAATTGAACGAGCGCCACTCCTGCTCGAACTGCTCATAGGGGATGGGGTAATCCGGCTGGTAGAACGAATCCTGCGAGATGAACTGGCCTTTAGCGTCGTCATAACCGGTCAGCACAGTGTAATGCCCGATCCAGGAGATCTTGCCGTACACGTCTTTCATCATCGGCCCGGTCTCCACCAGGACGGGGTAGCCGTTGGCCAGCAGGGTCTTCAGCGTCTGCAGGTCACCGCCGTGCCGGACGGCCGCCGTCAGGTTGGTGTAGCGGGTGACGTAATCGGCCATCTCGTAGAGCATGACGTTCTTGTCTTTTTCAAAAGGCTTGATCACCTCGCCGACGGTGACACGGTCACCCTGCCAGCCCCAGTAGGAAAGCCCCATGGCCAGGTTGGCCGGGGCGCAGTAGTTCCACATGCCGTGCTGGTCGTGGTAGACCACCCCCTCAAGGCTCACCGAGGACGGTAGCGGCGTCGGCGTGGGGGTCGGAGTGGCCGTGGGTTCGGACGTGGATGCCGTCTCGCCGGGCTCAATCGTGGGGGCTGGCTCGGTTGGCGTGGGGGAGGGTGAGGGGGTCATCGCCTGCAGGGTGGCGTGGACGATGGCGTCCACCTGCGCCTGGGGGACGAAGACAGCCTCCTCGGGCGGGAACAGGGCGTACTGAATTCGCCCTCGCCAGTCGGAAAGGTGCCAGGCGGCCCGCTCGCGCAGGTCCGGGATGCCCAGCGTGGCTGCCGCCATCAGCAGCAGGATGCCGAGCGTTCCTATAATGAAGTAGCCTTTTCTGGGCATACAGGAATTATATCATCCCCCGGGCTGCCGGCCTGAAACCGGCGCTGAAGGGCACTTCTCCGGTGGAAACTGCCCTGGCGGCTGTGTTATAATGCTCGCCCGTTTCCCGTCATCACACGAGGCGGTCTGGACGGGAGGAGAAATGGCTATAATTAACCATTGGCGCAGCCTCGTCACACAGTTTCTCGAAAGAGATTGGAACCATACGATGGAATCGTTTAAACGTGAAATCCCCAACCAATTCAGCCTGCCCCGCCGGATCAAGCGGCTGGCAGAGCTGGCCTACAACCTCTGGTGGGTGTGGAATCCGAGCGCGCAGCAGCTCTTCCGCCTGATCGACCCGCAGCTCTGGGACCGGGTGAACCACAACCCGGTAGCCTTCCTGAAGACCGTCGAGCGTGCCAGGCTCAACGCGGTCACCAACGACCGGGAGTATCTGGACCTGTACGACTGCACGCTGGACTCTTTTGATGCCTATATGGCCGGGAAGGATACCTGGTTTCAGAAGCAGTACCCGCAGCTGAAAAACGAGCAGATTGCCTATTTTTCTTTTGAGTTTGGCCTGCACGAAACGCTGCCGGTTTATGCCGGCGGCCTGGGCATTCTCTCCGGCGACCACTTAAAGGAAGCTTCTGACCTGGGCCTCCCGCTGGTGGGGGTGGGCTTCATCTACAACCAGGGGTATTTCACCCAGCACATCACCGAGGACGGCTGGCAGGAGACGGGCACGCATCACCTCAACTTCGCCATGGCGCCCATCGTCCCGCTGACGGACCAGGAGGGCAGGTCGCTGGTGGTCAGCGTGGACCTGCCCGGCCGCAAGGTGCACGCCCGTATCTGGGAGGTGCAGGCGGGCCGGGTTTCGCTCTTCCTGCTGGACACCAACCTGGAAGAGAATTCTCCGAATGACCGGCAGCTCACCGACCGGCTGTACAGCAACGACCTGGAAGTGCGCATCTCGCAGGAAATCCTGCTGGGTATGGGCGGCGTGCGTGCTCTGCGCCTGCTGGGCTACCAGCCCACCGTGTGGCACATGAACGAGGGCCATTCCGCCTTCCTTGCGCTGGAGCGCACGCTGGAGCTGGTCCGCGAGGGGATGAGTTTCGACGAGGCCGCCGGGGTGGTGCGCAAGAACAACGTGTTCACCACCCATACACCCGTCCCGGCCGGGAATGACCAGTTCCCGCTGTGGCTGATCGACAAATACTTCACCCAGCTCTGGCCGGAGCTGGGCCTGTCCCGCGACCAGTTCATCCAGCTGGGCCACCAGATCCAGCCCTGGGGGGAGAGCTTCGTCATGCCGGTGCTGGCGCTGCGCCTCTCGGAGCACCGCAATGCGGTGTCCGAGCTGCACGGCACGGTCTCCCGCGACATGTGGAAGTGGCTGTGGCCTGACCGGCGGGTGGACGATGTGCCCATCCAGACGGTAACCAACGGTGTGCACACCGGAACCTGGATCGCCCGGCGGATGCGCGTGCTGTTCGACCAGTACCTGGGGCCGGACTGGATGGAGCGCCTGGATGATCCGGCGCTGTGGGCCGGCCTGGACGAGATCCCCGACCTGGCGCTGTGGGAAACCCGCATGCACCTCAAGCGCAAGCTGATCGCCTTTGCCAACGAGCGCGCCCGCCAGCAGTGGATGAGCGGGCGGGTGCATCCGGTGCAGGTGGTGGCCGGCGGTTCCCTGCTGGAGCCGTACTCGCTCACCATTGGCTTCGCCCGCCGCTTCGCCACCTACAAGCGGGCAACGCTGATCCTGCGGGACACCGAACGCCTGCTGCGGCTAATCAACGATCCGGAGCGCCCGGTGCAGATCGTCTTCGCCGGCAAGGCGCACCCGGCGGACGAGCCGGGCAAGCTGCTGATCCAGGAAGTCTACCGCATGGTCAAGGACAGCCGCTCCGGCGGCCGCCTGGTGTTCATTGAGGACTACGATATGAACATTGCCCGCTACCTGGTGCAGGGCGTGGACGTCTGGCTGAACACACCCCGGCGGCCCAACGAGGCCTCGGGCACTTCGGGCATGAAGGCTGCCCTGAACGGTGTGCTGAACTTCTCGGTGCTGGACGGCTGGTGGCGCGAAGGCTACAACGGGCGCAACGGCTGGTCCATCGGCGAGGACCGCGACTACTCCGGCGCGGGCGAGCAGGATGACGCCGACGCGCGCAGCCTGTACGACACGCTGGAGAACGAGATCATCCCGATCTATTACAACCGCGGGGCGGACAAGCTGCCTCATGAGTGGATCGCTCGGGTTCGCAATGCGATTCGCACCCTGACGCCCTACTTCTCCACCCGCCGCATGCTCAAGGAGTACATGAACGATATGTATCTCCCGGCGATGGAGGCCATCCGCGAGGACCAGCCGGCAGAAACCCGCTCAGGAACCGCCGTCAAAAGGAAGTAATTACCATGGTCTGGGATTTCAGCGGACCGGCCATACTCTCGGCCCTGGGAATCTTTGCGCTGCGCGTCACGGACATGTCGCTGGACACCCTCCGGCTGCTGTTCGTGATGCGCGGCCGCAAGCTGCCCGCCTGGATCCTGGGGTTCTTCCAGGCGACCATCTTCGTGGTGGCCATCAGCTCGGTGCTTTCGAACCTGACCAATCCGCTGACTGTGATTGGCTACGCGGGCGGGTACGCGACCGGCATCGTCATCGGGATCATCGTCGAGGACCGGCTGGCCATCGGCTTCACCCAGCTGACCATCATCAGCTCCAAGCGCGGGTTGATGATCGCTGAGACGCTGCGTGAGCGGGGTTACGCGGTCACCGAGGTGCCCGCGCGCGGCAAGGACGGCATGGTAACCATGCTCAACACGGCCGTGCGCCGGCGCGAGGTGTCCAGCGTGGAGGCCGTCGTGCTGGAAACGGATCCCAACGCCTTCGTCACCAGCGACGAGGTGCGTCCCATTCGCCGGGGGTACTGGCGGGCTTAGCGCAGGTCAGGCAGCCCGGGCGGGCAGGGAGGAAGCATGGATCGCTCACTGGTACTGGCCGGGCTGGACATCGGAACATCCGGGGTCAAGGCGGTGCTGCTGGACGAGCGCGGCCGCCTGCTGGCTTCGGCTTTGAAAGAAATCCCCCTGAGCATGCCCGCGCCTGACTGGGCCGAGCAGGACCCGGAGGACTGGCTGCGGGCGGCGGTCGAATGCATGCGCGCGGTGGTCGATTCCGCGGGCATCCGGCCGGATCAAATAGCCGGGCTGGGGCTGACCGGGCAAATGCATTCACTGGTGTGCGTGGGTACGGATGGACGCCCAGCACGCCCGGCCATCATCTGGGCGGACCGGCGCAGCGGCGAGCAGGTGCGCAAGCTGGAGCAGTCCATCGGCCGGGGCCGACTGCTGCAGCTGGCGGGCAACCCGCTGGCGACCGGATTTATGATCGCCTCCTGGGAATGGCTGCGCCAGCACGAGCCGGAGACCGCCCGCCGCACACGGCTGCTGATGCTGCCCAAAGACTATGTGCGCCTGCGCTTCACCGGGCAGACCGGCACTGAGCCAAGTGATGCGGCATCGACGCTGCTGTTTGACGTCTCCGGGCGCCGCTGGAGCAATCCGCTGCGGGAGGCAGTCGGGCTGGCGGAGGAGCAGCTGCCGCCGGTGCACGAATCGGCCGCTGTGGCCGGTGGTTTGACAGACGAGATCGCCGCGCTGACCGGCTGGCCTTCCGGGATTCCGGTGGTGTACGGAGCCAGCGACCAGGCTGCCCAGGCGGTTTATCAGGGAGTGATTGAACCTGGCATGGTCTCCTGCACGGTGGGGACGGGCGGGCAAATCTTCGCGCCGCTGGCCGAGCCACGGCCCGATCCGCAGCTGCGGCTGCACCTGTTCTGCCACGCCCTGCCGGACCGCTGGCATCTGGAAGCGGCCATGCTGACGGCCGGAATGTCGCTGCGCTGGCTGCGCGACACGCTGGGCGGAGAGGTCGGCTACAAGGCGCTGGCCGACGCTGCCGCGCAGGTCACCGCCGCACAGGAGGGGCTGTTCTTCCTGCCATACCTGAGCGGCGAGCGCACTCCGCACATGAATCCACGCGCCCGGGGCGCGTTCATCGGGCTTACTCTGAGCCACAATCGGGCACACCTGGCCCGGGCGGTGATGGAAGGGGTGGTGTTCGCGCTGCGGCAGGGCCTGGAGCTGGTGGAAGGCGTGACTGGACGGTTTGATCAGGTGCTGGTCTCCGGTGGGGCGGCTGCGCATCCGCTCTGGCTGCGGCTAATGGCCGATATCTTCCAGCGCCCGCTGGTCGTCCCCGAATCAGGCGAGACCACCGCTTCCGGGGCGGCGCTGCTGGCCGGTGTCGGGGCAGGGCTGTACGCCGATCTACCGGCGGCGCTGGCCGCGCGCGGTCCTCTGCCCGGGCGAGCCGTGCTGCATGATCCGGCCGCAGCCGGGAAGTACGAAGTCGGCTACCGGTACTTCCAGGCGCTGTACCCGGCCCTGAAGCCGGTGCTGTGGTGATCGCTGGCGCCTAACGCAGCGGCCGCACCTTCAGCCGCAGGCCCTCCACTGCGACCACCTCGATTGGCGTGCCGGCCGGCAGGCTTACGGCTTCGTCGATCACCTCCGCGGTCCACAGCTCTCCGGCCACATGCACCGAGCCGAGCGGGTCCAATGGTTCGCGAACCTGGCCGCGCTGCCCGATCAGGGCCTGCTTGCCCATACGAGCCGGGGCGCGCATGGAGCGCACCGCGTACCCGACAATGATGGAGAAAGACAGGGCGAGGATTGCCCCCGTCCCGACCACCAGCGGCACCGACACCGGCGGGAAACCGGGCAGGCGTGCGGAGTTGAACAGCACCAGCGCGCCGATGATGAAGGAGATCACCCCGGCGACCGAAAGCGCGCCGTGCGTGGGGGTGGCCAGCTCAAAGGCGAACAGCACAAAGGCCAGGATGATGAAGATCAGGCCGAACCAGTTCACCGGCAGCACGCCCAGCCCGTAAACGGCCAGCGCCAGGGCCGACACCCCGATCACACCGGCGATCCACCCGCCCGGGTTGGAAAGTTCGATCAGAATGGCCTGCACGCCGATGGTAAGCAGCAGGAAGACCACGTTGGGGTTGGTCAGGAACTGCAGCACCTGCTCAATGACGGTCGGCGGGACGACCTCCAGCGCCAGACCGCTGGTGCGGAGGACGACGGTCTCGCCCTGCAGGTTGACCTCCGCCCCGTCCAGCTGGGCCAGCAGGTCCTCCGGGCTGGAGGCGATGTAGTCCACCAGGCCGATCTCGTAGGCCTCATGGGCGGAGGCGGCGCGGGCTTCGTCGATGCTCTCTTCCGCCAGCCGGATGGCATCCGCGGAGCGGTCGGCGGCCAGGTCACGGGCCAGGGCTTTCATGGTCTCTTTGACTTTGGAGGCCATGGTCTCGCCGATATCCTCGCCCGAGCCGCCGACCGGGCTGGCCGCGCCGATCATGGTTTCCGGCGCCATGGCCGAGGCGTGCCCGGCCAGGGTGATCAGCGTGCCGGCGGAGGCGGCCATGGCCCCCGGCGGGCCGACGTAAACTACCACGGGTACCTGGCTGCGGCGGATGCGCTGGATGATCTCCTGCATCTGGCCGATTTCGCCGCCGGGCGTGTCCAGCTGCAGGATGACCAGCGCGGCCCGGTCGGCTTCGGCCCGGCTGATGCCGCGGTCAATATAATTCACCATGGACGAGGTCAGCGGTCCTTCGGCCTGCAGTAAGACGGCCTTCTGGCCCGGCCCCGCCTGTCCGGCGGCTGCGGCCGGCGTGATGAACAGGGCCAGGGCGACGAACAGCCACCCTATCCGCATGAATTTCCGCAGCATGATACCTCCTCCTTTGTAAACACCTGTGACACTTTCATTATAACGAATCCTAAACCCTGCTTCAGGCGGAGGAAGGCGCGAAACCAGAGGTTTCGCGCCTTCCTCCACGGACTACTCTTCCACCCTTCCCGGGCCCGGGACATGAGGCGCGGAAACATGTCTCTATGGGAAGGGGGGTTCACCCCTATGGGGGCAGGTGGGGGATGAGTGAGCGGCTGTTCCTTCATGATCCGCGGCCCCTGGCCAGTGGATATACATTTTGCTTATATCCCGTTAACGCTCTTCTATTACTCTTTGGCTAGGATGAAAGGGACCGAAATCTAGCAATCATCATCAATCAGGTCAGGGAAGGAGAAAGACGATGGCGAAAATTATTGGTATCGACCTCGGGACCACCAACAGCGTGGTCGCTGTGATTGAGGGCGGTGAGCCAGTCGTGATCACATCCGCTGAGGGCTCCCGCCTGGTTCCGTCGGTCGTTGCTTTCAACAAAAACGGAGAGCGCCTGGTGGGCCAGACGGCCAAACGCCAGGCCGTGATCAACCCTGAGAACACGATCTATTCCATCAAGCGCTTCATCGGCCGCCGGTACTCGGAGGTGGATGAGGAGCGCAGCATGGTCCCGTACAGGGTAACCGAAGGCCCGGCGGGTGACGCTCGCGTGGAAATCCCCATCATGAAGCGCGAGTATGCGCCGCAGGAGATTTCGGCCATGATCCTGGCCAAGCTCAAGGCGGACGCGGAAGCTTACCTCGGCGAGCCGGTCACTCAGGCGGTGATCACCGTCCCGGCCTACTTCAACGACAGCCAGCGGCAGGCTACGAAAGACGCCGGCAAGATCGCCGGGCTTGAAGTGATGCGCATCATCAATGAGCCGACCGCATCGGCGCTGGCCTACGGGCTGGACAAGAAGGCCAACCAGAAGATCCTGGTCTTCGACCTCGGCGGCGGCACGTTCGACGTCTCCGTACTCGAAGTGGGTGACGGGGTGTTCGAGGTAAAGTCCACCAGCGGCGACACCCATCTGGGCGGTGACGACTGGGACCAGCGCATCGTGAACTGGGCCGCTGACGAGTTCAAGCGCGAGCAGGGCATCGACCTGCGCGGTGATCGCCAGGCCCTGCAGCGCCTGCGCGAGGCGGCGGAAAAAGCCAAGATCGAGCTCTCCACGATGATGGAGACCGAGATCAACCTGCCTTACATCACCGCCGACGCCACCGGTCCCAAACACCTGCAGCTGCGGCTGACCCGCTCCCGCTTTGAGCAGATGACCCGCGACCTGCTGGAGCGCACCCGCGGCCCGTTCGAGACTGCGCTGCGCGATGCCGGGCTGAAGGCCTCCGATATCGATGAGGTGGTGCTGGTGGGCGGCTCGACCCGCATGCCCATGGTGCAGGAGATGGTGCGCCAGCTGGTCAACAAGGACCCCAACAAGGGCGTGAACCCGGATGAGGTCGTGGCCATTGGCGCGGCCATCCAGGGCGGTGTGCTGGGCGGCGAGGTCAAGGATGTGCTGCTGCTGGACGTGACGCCCCTGTCGCTGGGCGTGGAGACCATGGGCGGCGTGATGACCCCGATCATCGAGCGCAACACCACCATCCCGGCCCGCAAGAGCCAGATCTTCTCCACGGCTGAAGACAACCAGACCGCGGTGGACATCCATGTCCTGCAGGGTGAGCGCCCCATGGCCGCCGACAACATGAGCCTGGGTCGCTTCCGCCTGGAAGGCATCCCGCCGGCGCCGCGCGGTATTCCGCAGATTGAGGTGACCTTCGACATCGACGCCAACGGCATCCTCAACGTGTCAGCGAAGGACCAGGCTACGGGCAAGGAGCAGCGGGTGACCATCACCGCCTCCACCAACCTGCAGAAGAGCGAAATTGAGCGCATGATCAACGAGGCCAAACAGCACGCGGCCGAGGACCGGCGCCGCAAGGAGCTGGCCGAAGCCCGCAACAACGCCGATAACACCATCTACCAGGCCGAGAAGCTGATGGGTGAGAAGCCCGGCCAGGTGCCCGAGGACCTGCGCCAGCAGATGCGCGACAGAATCAGCGATCTGCAGCAGGCCATGCCGCAGGACGACATCGGCCGCATCCGCAGCCTGACCGAGCAGCTGCAGCAGCTCATGACCCGGGCCGCGCAGGCTGCACAGGCTGGCCCTGCGCAGGGCGAGCCGCAGGCCGGCGGTGAGGAAGGCGACGTGGTCGAAGGCGAATTCCGGGAGGCGTAATCTCAGTCGCTCCCGGTGTAAAAAGAGGTGCTCTCACACCGAGAGCACCTCTTTCAATTTAAGTTCAGGCTTCCGCTAGCTGACCAGCGTGCCGACCGGCTCGCCGAGCAGCGCCTTGCGCAGCGCACCGGGTTCCCACAGATTAAGCACCATGATGGGCAGCTTGTTTTCCATGCACAGGGTGATGGCGGTGCTGTCCATCACCTCCAGGCGGCGGTTGATGGTCTCGATGTAGGAAATCTCGTTGAAGCGCACCGCCTCGGGGTTCTTGACCGGGTCACTGTCGTACACACCGTCCACTTTGGTGGCCTTGATCAGTACGTCCGCGCCGATTTCCATGGCCCGCAGGGCGGCGGCGGTGTCAGTGGAGAAGTAGGGGTTGCCGGTGCCGCCGCTGAAGATCACTACCCGCCCTTTTTCCAGGTGGCGGATGGCCCGCCGGCGGATGTACGGCTCGGCAACCGAGCGCATCTCCAGCGCGGTCTGCACCCGGGTGACCACGCCCATGCCCTCGAGCGCGTCCATCAGCGCCAGGGCGTTCATAACCGTGGCCAGCATGCCCATATTGTCGGCGGTGGCGCGGTCCATGCCCAGTTCCAGCCCGGTCTTGCCCCGCCACAGGTTACCGCCGCCGATCACAATGGCGACGTCCACGCCCATTTCGCGCACGTCCCGCACCCGCGCCGCGATATCTCGCGCATGAGAAGGGCTGATGCCCACGCCCTCAGGAGGGGCCAGGGCCTCTCCGCTGAGCTTGAGCAGGATGCGATGGTACTTCAATCCGTCCATGCGGTTTCTCCAATTTGAAAAACAAGCCAACCTCTGGGGTTGGCTTGTTGAAGGATTTACTCGGCTGTGGTCTCACCGAGTGCCCAGCGCTGGAAGCGCCGGACGACGATGTTTTCACCGGTGGAGACCACCGTGTCGTTGATCAGATCGCGGATGGTCTTGGACTCGTCGCGGATGTAGGACTGCAGGAGCAGAACGTTCTCTTCCTTGAACTTCTTGATCGAGCCCTCGACGATGCGCGGAATGACGGCGTCCTTCTTGCCTTCTTCGCGGGCCTTGGCGGCGGCGTTTTCCTCTTCGTGCTTCAGCACATCCTCGGGGATGTCCTCTTCGCGGATGTACAGGGGAGAGGAGGCGGCAATCTGCAGGGCGATTTCGTGCGCCAGGTTGCGGAAGGCATCGGAGCGGGCGACGAAGTCGGTCTCGCAGTTTACTTCAACCATCACGCCCACGCGGCCGTTCCCGTGCGAGTAGAGTTCGATCACGCCCTCAGAGGCGCGGCGTTCGCTGCGCTTGGCGGCGGTGGCCAGGCCCTTTTCCCGCAGGAAATCGAGCGCTTTCTTGTAATCGCCATCCGCCTGCTCCAGAGCTTTGCGACAATCCAGAATTCCGGCGCCGGTTGCTTCACGTAGTTGTTTGATCTGTTCCGTAGTAATGGCCATTTCCAGTTCCTTTGCGTGTGTTCAATCAGTGTGGCAAGGCCGGAATTATTCTTCCTCGACCTCTTCCTCTTCTTCGACCTCTTCCTCTTCGGATTCGGCAGCTTCAACCCGGGTGCCCATCTTGGCCAGGGTGGCGTCGCCGAGCAGTTCGTCGTCTTCCAGCTCTTCCTCGTCCAGGTTCACGTCAATGCGGCGGCGGCGGGCGGGAACGGCGGGCTGGCCAGCGGCGGCCAGCTGCACGGCCTCTTCTTCCTCAATATCCTTGCGCAGGGACTGGCCTTCCAGAACCGCATCGGCGATCTTGCCGACCAGCAGCTTGATGGCGCGGATGGCGTCATCGTTGGAGGGGATGACGTAGTCGATGTTGCGCGGATCGCAGTTGGTGTCCACCAGGGCGATGACGGGGATGTTCTTCAGGTTCGCTTCGTGAACCGCAGTCTCTTCGCGGCTGACGTCCACGACGAAGAGCAGGTTGGGCAGGGTCTTCAGGTTGCGCAGACCGCTCAGGCGGGTGCTCAGGCGGCCGATTTCGCGCTCGATCAGCAGGGCTTCCTTCTTGGTCAGGCGGTTGATCTCACCGCTGTCCCGCAGGCGCTCCAGGCGCTCCAGCTCCTGAATGCGGTCGTAGATGGTCACCCAGTTGGTCAGGGTGCCGCCCAGCCAGCGCTCGGTCACGTAGGGCATGCCGCAGCGAATCGCCTCGTCGCGGATGGTCTCCTGGGCCTGGCGCTTGGTACCGACGAACAGCACCGTGCCGCCTTCGGAGACGGTTTTCACCACCAGGTTGTAGGCGGTGTTCAGGTTCTTGACCGTCTGCTGCAGGTCGATGATGTGGATGCCATTGCGCTCGGTGAAAATGTACTGGCGCATGGCCGGGTTCCACTTGTTGGTGCGGTGCCCGAAGTGAACGCCGCTCTCGAGCAGGGCTTTCATGGATACGATTGAAGCCATTAGAAACACTCCTTTGCGTTATTTCCTCCGCCCCCGTCATTCCGGCCGATCACTTCGCCGGGCGAAGCACGCAGGGCCGGTCTGGAGGCGTGTGGGATGGATTGCCAGCCTTGAAGCTGGGCCGGTCTAGTATATCACACAGTCTGGCGATTCGTAAATCTATTTCTCTCTGCAGGCCGGGCAATGACTTCTATGAATGGGGTTGACAATATCGATATATGCGGTATTATATTGATGTTCGATATCACGATGTTGAACGATATGATGATGAAACATTCTCAGGAGGGAATATGACAACCTGGATCATTGATAACGCCCACTCACACATCGATTTCAGTGTTCGCCACATGATGATTTCGAAGGTGCGGGGCACGTTTGAGCGCTTCTCCGGCAGCATCCAGCTGGACGAGGAGCAGCCGGAAAACACCACCGTGGATGTGCAGATCGAAGCCGCTTCCATCAACACCCGCGAGCCCCAGCGCGACGCGCACCTTCGGTCGGCGGACTTCCTGGATGCGGATAACTATCCCCATCTGATCTTCCGCAGCAAGCGCGTGGAGCGCACCGGTGAGAAGACCGCCCGCCTGATCGGTGACCTGACCATCCGAGACGTGACCCGTGAGGTGGTCCTCGATGTGGTTCACACCGGCATGGCCAAGAGCCCCTGGGGTACGGTTAGCGCCGGGTTCTCCGCCAGCACCACGCTGCACCGCAAGAACTGGAACCTGACCTGGAACCAGGTCCTGGAGACCGGCGGCGTGCTGGTGGGGGATGACATTGAAGTGAACATCGAGCTGGAGCTGATCCGGCAGGAGGAGCAGGTCGCGGAAGCCCAGGAAGCGTAATTTCACTACAACAGTCAATTCGCAGGAGGCGCCTGAGGGTGCCTCTGCTTTTTTTTCTGCCATAATCATAGAGTCCGGAGTTCCCGGAAAACCCCCTGATGCAGGATAACCAACATGGATCAGCATATGAGTTCGTTATTGGGGCAGCGCTTTGAGGATGCGCTGGTATTCGCCTTCCGGCTGCACCGCCGGCAGACGCGCAAGGGCAGCGAGACGCCTTTTGTCAGCCACCTGTTGGGCGTGACCGACCTGGTGCTGCATTACGGCGGCAGCGAGGACCAGGCCATCGCCGCGCTGCTGCACGACGCCGCCGAGGACCAGGGCGGCGAGGAGACGCTGGCGGAAATTGAGCGGCGCTTCGGTGCGAAAATCGCCGCCATGGTGCGGGACTGCAGCGACACGACCGTCACCCCCAGGCCGGAGTGGGAGGAACGGAAGAAGCGCTACCTGCGCCACCTGCCGGATGTGCCCGCCGAGACGCTGCTGGTGTCCGCCGCGGACAAGCTGTACAACGTGCGCGCCATCCTGGCCGATTACCATCTGGTGGGTGAGCAGGTGTGGAAGCGCTTCAACGGCGGGCGCAAGGGCACGCTGTGGTATTACCGCGCGCTGGCCGACGAATACGCCCGGCTGATGCCCGATCACCCGCTGTGCGCCGAGCTGCTGCGCGCGGTCGCTCAACTGGAGAAGGAAGCCGGAGTGGTAGAACCCTCTGACTGGGAAAAATAGGCGTCCGGGCTTGTGTAAATAGGATAAAATGGGTATGATTAACCCACGATGGAACCATTACTCATCAGGAGGAGATCATGACCCACGAGCACGAGTGCGCCTGCGGCGGAAGCTGCGGCTGCGGCGGGCATCACCACGAGGCAGAACCCCATTACCTGTCCCGCGACGAATACATCGCCAGACTGGAGTCCTACCTGGCTGAACTCAAAGCTGAAATCGCTGCTGTGGAAGGTGAGCTGGCCGCGCTGAGAGAGCCGGCAGGCGATTAGGCTGAGAATGTCCCTGAAAGGAGAGGCTTTGACCTCTCCTTTTTTAATTACCCCCGTGCCGGTTGTATAATCGGTTCCGGCTGCTTGATTGCAGCAGCCCGGGAGGATATCTTGACAATTTCAAAACGACTGGAAGAAGCACGGCAGGCGTACGAACGGAAGGATAAACAGGGTTCGGCGCTGGCCCATTCACCGGAGCGCATTCAGATGGCGCCCGAAGAGCACAGCCCGGCGTCCTCGCAGTATATCGGCAGCATGATTTACGGTGGGCTGGACGGCATCATCACCACCTTCGCCGTGGTCAGCGGGGTGGTCGGGGCGCAGCTGGACGCCGGCATCATCCTCATTCTAGGCGCAGCCAACCTGCTGGGGGACGGGTTCTCCATGGCTACCGGCGCGTTTTTGTCCTCGAAGAGCGAGCAGGAGTATTACGACCGCGAGCGCGAGCGGGAAACCTGGGAGGTGGAGGAGTTCCCGGAAGGGGAGAAGCTGGAGCTGTACGAGATCTACCGCCGCCAGGGATATTCAGAAGAGGACGCTGCGGCAATGGTGGAGATCAAGACCCGCGACAAGGAGCGCTGGGTGGACGCGATGATGCTCGAGGAGCTGGGCATGGTCAAGTCCGACCTCAACCCGCTGCGTGAGGCGCTGGTCACCTTTGGCTCCTTTGTCGTCGCCGGCGTCATTCCGCTTCTGTTCTACCTGCTGGACCTGTTCCTGGACTTCGGCCTGTCGACCGGCACCGCCTTCGGCATCTCCACGGCGCTCTCCGGCCTGGCGCTGTTCGGGCTGGGTGCTTCCAAAGTGTTCGTCACCCAGCGCAGTCCCCTCCGCTCCGGGATGGAAATGCTGCTGGTGGGCGGGCTGGCCGCCGCCGTGGCCTACGGCGTGGGCGCGCTGCTCAAGGGTCTGGGCGTTTAACCCTCTGGACGGCCTGCGCCGGTCTCCGGCGCTGTGAAATGGAACGACCGCCTGCCGGTCTGCGAAAGGATAGCAATATGCGCATACTGGTCACCAACGACGACGGGGTCTTTGCACCGGGCCTGCTGGCGCTGGCCCGCGCCATGCGCAGTCTGGGCGAGGTGTGGGTGATTGCCCCGGACCACAACTGGTCGGCTTCCGGGCATGTGAAAACCCTGCACCGCCCGCTGCGGGTTCGCGAGGTGGAGCTGGCTGACGGCACCACCGCCTACTCCAGCGACGGCGCGCCTTCAGACTGTGTGGCGCTGGGACTGATGGGCCTGCTCCCCGGCGAGGTGGACCTCGTGGTCTCCGGGATCAACCCGAACAGCAACCTGGGCCACGATGTGACCTACTCCGGGACGGTGACAGCGGCCATGGAGGCCGCCATCAGCGGAAAGCCCGCCATCGCCTTCTCGCTGGAATCGCCCGAAGATCTCTCGGAGCCGATCGACTTTTCCGCCGCGGAACGGGTGGCCGAACAGGTGGCCGCTGAGATTATCCGCCACGACCTGCCGCCGGGTTTTCTGGCCAATGTGAACATCCCCTGCCTGCCGCTGGAACAGATCAAGGGGATTAAGATCACCCGCCAGGGCCTGCGCATCTATCATGACGAGCTGGTCCGGCGGCTGGACCCGCGCGGGGTTCCCTATTACTGGATCGGCGGCGGGGTGCCCACCGGCGTGCCGGAAGAAGGCACCGATATCGGCGCGGTGAACAGCGGTTACGTCTCCATCACCCCGCTCAAGCTGGACCTGACCGCCCACGACCAGATCGACCTGCTTAAAGGCTGGAAATGGCAGGACATTACTCCTTGAGGTTCTGACTTTTCCGCGGTTATGCTATACTAGACAGCACTGTCCTCCTCTGATTACTCTGCGAGGAGGTGTTGGTCCTACCACCACCAAAAGGAGCAGATGAATGCAACAGAAACAAACCGTTCGAGATTGGATGAAGGATCTGATCGTATTTGTCGACCCGGAGACCACGGTCACGGATGCGCTCACCCTGATGCGGCATCGCTATGTAAACAGCCTGATTGTCCGCAAAACCGAGTCCAATCCTGAATATGGCATCGTTACTGCGTTTGATGTCTGTGACAAAATCGTGGCTCGGGAGGCGAATCCCTCGAAGGTCACCGTGGTGGAAATCATGAACTCGCCTCTCAAGACGGTGTCAGAGGATATGTCGCTGAAGGAATGCGCCGAGAAGATGAAGGAAAACCGCTTCCACCACCTGCCTGTCGTGGACAAGGATGGGAAGCTGGTCGGCATGATCAACGCAGAAGATTTTCTCGTGGTCGCTGAAGTGATGGGCCGCGGCAACGGGGAGCGCGTACTATCCTAGTTTTATAGAACTCTGTTGATGAACTGGCGCATCGGGTATAATCGGCTCGATGCGCCAGGTTTTTTTCATCACTACCATACTGACGATACTGCTGGCCGCCTTCCTGCCGACCGCATCGGTCCAGGCGCAGAGCGGCGCATATGACCTGATCGCCGAAGTGAACGCCCTGCGCGCCCAGTACGGCCTGGCGCCTTATGAAGTCGACGGTAACCTGATGGCCTCCGCCCAGGCGCACGCCGAGTACATGGCTTCCACCGGGCAGATCACCCACACCCGCGCGGACGGCAGTACGCCCGCCACGCTGGGTTTCATCGAAAACATCGCCGGGGGGATGAGCATGTCCGCCTCCACGGCGGTGCACACTTACTGGACCGACGCCCTGCACTGGCAGACCATGGTGGGCATCACCACGGGGTATGTCGGCGCGGGCTTCGCTGAGGCCAACGGGATTTATTACTTCGTGCTGCAGGTGCGCCGCGGCCAGGGCGGAACATCGTCCAACATCGCCCCGCCGGGGATCGGCACAGGCCAGCAGGTCCAGCCGACCCAGCCGCCGGCCATCCAGCCGGTGATGACTGCCACGCCGGGGCCGGACGGGTCGGTGGTGCACGAAGTGCTGCTCGGCCAGTCGCTGTGGAGCATCGCGACCGCCTACGGGGTGCGCATCGCCGACATTATCGCCCTGAACGGTCTGGCGGCCACGCCGGTGGTCATTCCCGGCGATAAGCTGGTGATCATCCCGGCGCCCACGCAGACGCCGTCGCCCACGGCCACTACGACCGGCACGCCCACTCCCCGGCCCACACGCACGCCGACGGTGACACCTTCTCCGCGCCCGCCGACAGCCACCCGCACCGCCACGCCGACGGCCACGCCGACCCCCTGGCTGCGCGCGCCGGACCTGGACCAGGACAACACCCGCCGCACGGTGGGGATCACCATGGTGGTGGTCTGCGCAGCCGGATTGGCCCTGGTGGGCTTCACCGGGCTGCGCAGGCGCTGAGCCGGCCGGCTAAATCATAAAGTCTTCGCCGTGCCACACGCCGCCTTCGGGTGTGTGGACGCGCACCACCGCGCCGCCGTTGCGGCCGTTGGTTTCCACTTCCAGGGACTGCACCGAGCGCTCCAGCTTTTCCAGCCGCTGCATCACTGAGATCAGCGACTCGCCGATGGCATCGGGCAGGCGGTTGTGGTCCAGATCGGGCTTCTGCGGGCGCGGTTTGCTGCGCTGCACAATCTGCCCGGGGACGCCGACCACCACCGAGTTGGGGGGAACGGACTTCACCACCACGGCATTGGCGCCGATGCGCGAGCCGCGGCCCACGGTGATGGCCCCCAGGATCTTGGCGCCCGAGCCGATCACCACGTCGTCCTCGATGGTCGGGTGGCGCTTGCCCTTTTCCAGGCTGACGCCGCCCAGCGTGACCTGGTGATACATGGTGACGTTGGCGCCCACTTCTGCGGTCTCTCCGATCACCACGCCCAGGCCGTGGTCGATGAACAGCCGCGGGCCGATTTTGGCTGCCGGGTGAATCTCGATCCCGGTGAGGAAGCGGGCGATGTGCGCCAGGAAGCGGGCCAGCGTGGTCAGGCCGCGGTTCCACAGCCAGTGGTTGATGCGGTGGAACCAAACGGCATGCAGCCCGGGGTAGGCCAGAATCACCTCTAATTTGGAACGAGCGGCAGGGTCGCGCTCAAACGCGCACCGAATGTCCTCTCGGATCGTCGCTAATACAGACATATCCTCTCTCAATCCATATCCGCCAGGTCGGCGAACAGCTTGGTGCTCAGGTAGCGCTCGCCGAAGGAGGGGATAATGGTCACAATCATCTTGCCGGCGTTCTCCGGACGGGCGGCCACCTGCAGCGCGGCCCAGGTCGCCGCGCCGGAGGAGATGCCCACCAGAATGCCCTCTTCAGCGGCCAGCCGGCGGGCGGTGTGGAAGGCATCCTCTCCATCCACGCGGATCACTTCCTCATAGATGGAGGTGTTGAGCACTTCCGGGATGAACCCGGCGCCCAGGCCCTGGATGGGGTGCGGTCCCTTCTGGCCCCCTGAGAGCACCGGAGAACCGGCCGGCTCCACAGCGATCATCTTCACCGAGGGCTTGCGCTCCTTGAGCACTTCTCCCACGCCGGTAATGGTGCCGCCCGTGCCAACGCCGGATACCACGATGTCCACCTGGCCGTCAGTGTCCCGCCAGATCTCTTCGGCGGTGGTGCGCCGGTGCACCTCGGGATTGGCCGGGTTGGAGAACTGCTGGGGGATGAAGTAGCGTGGATCCTTTGCGGCCATTTCGTTGGCCAGGCGGATGGCACCCGCCATGCCCTCGCTGCCCGGGGTGAGGATCAGCTCCGCCCCGTAGGCACGGAGCAGCATCCTCCGCTCCCGGCTCATGGTGTCGGGCATGATCAGCGTGCATTTGTAGCCCCGGGAGGCAGCCACCATGGCCAGGGCGATGCCGGTGTTGCCGCTGGTCGGCTCCAGGATGATGGTGTCCGGCTTGATCTTGCCGGCCTTTTCCGCCGCTTCGATCATCGACAGGCCGATGCGGTCCTTCACGCTTTTGGCCGGGTTGTAAAACTCCAGCTTGAGCACGACGTCGGCCTGGGTGTTGTTCATGCGGGTCAGCCGCACCAGCGGGGTGTTGCCGATCAATTCGGTGATGTTATTCGCGATTTTCATAGCTTCTCAACTTTCTTTGCTTTCTCAAGGTGTAGTTAAAAGACGAGCGGTCGTCAGGCAACGAAAAGCGGCAAACGCCTGCCACACGACACGAAATGTTGATTTCGCGGGGGGCTGCTGTTCACCGCCTTGCCTGACGACCGCAGGTCGCCGGAGAGCTACCTTGTTTTCAGGGGGAGGCGATGACTACAACCGTCCCCGCCTCAAACACATGCAGTAAAGCATGAAATACTCCTAATTCATATAATCTAAGTCTGAATTATTATAGAGGCGGCGGATGGTTTTGTCAAGCAATAAACATGTTTCCGGGGCGGATTCCCGCCGGATGGCCAGGTAGGAAGGGCCGTCTCTTGTGTTGAGCTGGACAGGCTGTCACTTCCCCATTTACTGGCAAGAATTGTGCAACATTTCCCCCGGTAATTCCGTATATAGCTGTGTACAATGAGGTTGAAAGTTCATGTTAATCTGGTTCTTCACCGAAGGGATGTCTTCATGAGAGGGTCACGCATTTTCTGGGGGATTGTACTGGCTGTCGCGGGCCTGGTGCTGCTTTTGTTGAACCTGGGTCTGCTTCCGGGTGAGTTCTGGGGTCTGCTGTGGGCTTTCGGGTTGATCGTGCTCGGAGCCTGGCTGCTGCTGACCCCGGTGCTCTACCGCCGGGAGAAAGCCACAAAAACGCTGAGCATTCCTGTGGAGGACCTGCGCGATGCGGAAATCCAGATGGAGCACGGAGCGGGCCGGCTTGAAATTCGCGCCGCTTCCGACGCCGGCTACAGCCTGCTGGAGGGCACCTTTACCGGCGGCGTGGAATCCATTGTTCGCAAGGACGGGACCACCGGCTGGCTGAACCTGAAGGTTCCCGGGGATATGTTCTGGGGCGCGCCCTGGATGACGCACCCTGAGGGGATTCACTGGAACATCGGCCTGAATCGCTCCATCCCGCTGCGCCTGCGGATCAAGATGGGGGCCGGAGAGAACCGCCTGGACCTGGCCGACCTGCAGGTCAAGGATCTGCAGATTGAGACCGGGGCCAGCTCCACCTGGCTGCGCCTGCCCGCCGCGGCGGGCCACACCCGGGCGGTGATCAAATCCGGCGCGGCCGCGATGGAGGTGCACATCCCCGAGACGGTGGCGGCGAGGATCGAAGTGAAGAGCGGCCTGTCCAGCGTGGTGGTCGACCAGACCCGCTTTGTGCAGCAGGGGAGTGTGTACCAGTCCGTGGACTTCGACACCGCCGTTCACCGGGTGGACATTCTGGCCGAGACCGGCGTCGGTTCGCTGGAGATCCGCTGATCAGGCTGGGAAGGAGTAAGTTGAGATGAAAGCATCCACTTGGCGTGCCATCGCCGGGATCATATTGATCCTGATGGGCTTGCTGTCGCTGCTGTATGTGATGAATTTCGACAATGTGGCCGAGTTCGGCTGGGGAATGCTGTTCGGCGCCGGAGCCGTGGCATTTCTGGCGGTCTTCCTCAGCGCCCCGAGGCCCAACTGGTGGGCGGTGATTCCGGGATTCGCGCTGCTGGGTATCGCCTTTATGCTGGTGCTGGAGGCGCTCAACCTGGACGCGCTCGGTGAACTGATCGGCGGGAGCGTGTTCCTCGGGCTGCTGGGCCTCGCCTTCTGGATCATCTACCTGCTTCACCGCGATTACTGGTGGGCGATCATTCCGGGCGGTGTGCTGACCTCACTTGCCATTGTTAATTTTCTGGACGAATTGATCCGCTTCGACCTGGGCTGGTTGTTCCTGCTGGGTCTGTCGGCCACCTTCGGGCTGGTCTACCTGCTGGGGCGGCATGAGGGCCGGCGGATGGAATGGCCGCTCTGGCCGGCCGGCATCCTGGCGGTGATCGCCCTGCTTTCACTGGTGGAAGCCTCCAATCTGGCCGGGTTTGTCTGGCCGCTTGCGCTGATCCTCGCCGGTCTTTACCTGATCTGGCGATCACTGCGTGGAAAACCGGTGTTCTAGCACAACACGTACGAGAAGGCTGCTATGGAAACCAAGAATCGTGTCAGTATTTTCTGGCCATTGATGTTGATCATCGTTGGCGTCATCCTTATTCTGGTCAACACCGGGGTGCTCGAAGGGGACAGCCTCTCTGTCCTGATCCGGCTGTGGCCGCTGCTGTTCGTCATCGGCGGGCTGGACGCCATTTTCCGCGGTGACGGGATCGGCGGAGCCATTATCCTGATGACGCTGGGTGTGGTCCTGCTGCTGGGTAACTTCGGCTACCTGGGGGCGGGCATGGGCGCGTTTGCGCTGCTGCTGCGCCTGTGGCCGGTGTTCCTGGTGGCCATCGGCGTTGACCTGATCTTCCGCGGATCGCCCGGCTGGGTCGCTTTCCTGGGCGGCCTGCTGGCGGTTGCGCTGGTGGCGGGTGTCTTTTTCCTGGCCTCCTCCGGGATGATCGCCCGCCCGGGCGAAGTGGTGACCATCAACCAGCCGCTGGCTGAGGCGCAGGAAGCCGAGGTCATCATCGACGCGCCGGTGGCGGACCTGTGGATCTCCACGGGCGAGGACGCAGACCTGCTGGCGGAAGGAACCATCACCCTGCACCGCGGCCAGACCTTCGTGGATAACTTCGCCGCCGGCGCCGATACCGTCCGGTACACGGTCTCCAGCGAGGGCGACGTCTTCTTCCCGGTAGCGATCTCCGGCGAGGCCTACAGCTGGGAGCTGCGGCTCAACGGCGAGGCGGTGCGCAGCCTGGACACCTCCATGGGGGTGGGCCGGCAGGTGATCGACCTGACCGGGATGCAGGTTGAGGATTTCACCACGGACCTCGGCGTCGGCCAGCTGATCCTGACCCTGCCGGATACCGGCAGCTTCACCGGGCGGATCCACAACGGCATCGGCGCGACCACCATTCAGGTCCCGCGGGATGCTTCCGTGGAAATCCGCGTGGACACCGGCATTACCGGTGTTTCGCTGCCGGACGGCTATGTCCGTGACGACGATCTCATCACCTCACCGGGCACCGAGCCAGGCCAGGCGGACATCCTGCTGGTGGTGGACTCGGGCATCGGGGCAGTCGCCGTCGAGTACCTGCCGTAGGTTCTTCCGCGCTCACAGGGCGTTCTCTTCGAACGCCCTTTTTTTATGGAACCATTTGGCAGCATGCTGCGTCTGTAAAGTACAGACAGTCATCATCTCTACATCCTGGAGGATTTATGAAGAGGAAAGGTTTGCTCACTGCCGGTTTACTGTTGCTGTTGCTGCTATCGGCCTGCGGCCCGCTGGGGCTGACCCAGCAGACGGACCGCACGCTGAACGTTTCAGGCCGCGGGGAAGTCTACGTGGTGCCCGACATTGCCTATGTGTACGTGGGTGTGCGCTCCGAAGCAGAATCAGTCACCGACGCGCTGGACATGAACAATGTGGAGGCCATGCAGGTGTCGCAGACGCTGCAGTCGCTGGGCGTGGCGCCGGAGGACATTCAGACCAGCGCGTTCAACGTCTATCCCCAGCAGGAATACGGCCCCGAAGGACAGATCGTACGCACCTACTATGTGGTGGAAAACTCGGTCTTTGTGCGGGTGCGCGCGCTCGACCGGCTGGGTGAAATCCTGGATCAGGTCGTCCGCAGCGGGGCGAACAAGATTAACGGTGTGACCTTTGACGTGGAAGACCGCGAAGCGGCCACAGCGGAGGCCCGCCGCCAGGCGATCGCCGACGCCCGGGCCAAGGCCCAGGAAATGGCCGAAGCGGCCGGGATTGAGCTCGGCGACCTGCAGACCATCCACGTGTACGGCAGCGATCTCCCCATCCCGCTGGTTCAGATGGAAGGCCGGGTGGCCACGGATATGTCCGGAGCGCCCATCGCGGCCGGGCAGCTGGTCCTGACCGCCGAAGCCAGCCTGACGTACCTTATCAGGTAAGAGGTCTCCCGCCTCTCTGCACAGCGACCCCCGGCTTGCCGGGGGTCGCTCGATTCTCCAGCAGGTGCGGCCGGCTCAGTAGTCGATTTCGCTGATGGCCGACAGCTTGGTCAGGCGGTGGGTGGCGTTGATGCGGCGGATGGTGCCGGTCAGTCCGCGCATGACGATCGAGTCGGTGACGGCGCCGTCTGCGAAGTAGTCAACGCCCTTGAGAAGGTCACCGTTGGTGATACCGGTGGCGGCGAAGAACACGTTGTCCGAGGAGACCAGGTCGGCGGTGGTCAGCACCTGGTCAAAGTCATAGCCCATTTCCTGGCCGAGCCGCAGCTCTTCCTCGTTGCGGGCGTACAGCTTGCCCTGAATGGCCCCGCCCAGGCAGGTCAGCGCAGCGGCTGCCAGCACGCCCTCCGGGGTGCCGCCGATGCCCATGAGCACGTCCACGCCGGAATCGGGGAAGGCGGTCATGAGCGCGCCGGCCACATCCCCGTCGGGGATCAGGCGGATGCGCGCGCCGCACTTGCGGATGTCCGCGATCAGGTCGGCGTGGCGCGGGCGATCCAGCACCACCACGGTCACGTCGTCGATGTCCTCGCCGCGGGCTTTGGCGATTTTCATCAGGTTATCCCGCACAGGCGCTTCGATGTCGATCACGTCTTTGGCTTCCGGGCCGACGGCGATTTTGTTCATGTAGACCGCCGGGCCGGGGTTGAACATGGTTCCCCGCGGGGCCAGGGCCACGGTGGCGATGGAGTTGGGCAGGCCCATGGCCACCGGGCGGGTGCCGTCGATCGGGTCAACGGCGATGTCCAGCAGCGGCGGTTCGCCCGTGCCCAGGCGCTCGCCGTTGAAGAGCATCGGCGCTTCGTCCTTTTCACCCTCGCCAATGACAATAATGGCATCCATCTGGATGGTGTTGAGGATCAACCGCATGGCTTCGACAGCGGCCCTGTCCGCCGCGTTTTTGTCTCCGCGCCCCATGTACCGGCCTGCCGCCAGGGCGGCCGCCTCTGTCACACGCACCAGCTCCAAAGCAAGGTTGCGTGTTGGTTTTGTCTCGATCATCTGCACCCTCCTGTTGTTCTCTGAGACTAATAATTCCGTTAGAACACCTGGATCAGGTAGAAACTGAAGACAGAGGCATAAATCAGGGTATCCAGGCGGTCCATCATTCCGCCGTGTCCGGGAAAGATATGGCTGGAATCTTTGAGATCGAACTGGCGTTTGAACAGGCTCTCGGCGAAGTCGCCCAGCGGGGAGAGCACGCTGACCACCAGCCCGACCAGCAGGCCGTGCACCGGCTGGATGGCCGGGATGCGCAAGGAAATCAACCAGGCCAGCAGCAGACCTGAGAGCACGCCGGCCAGCACGCCGCCGACGTAGCCCTCCCAGGTCTTGTGGGGGCTGATGCGTGCGGTCATGGGGTGCTTCCCCAGGCCGCTGCCCACGAAAAAGGCCCCGACGTCCGCCGCGGAAACAGCCAGCAGGGCTAAGATGGCCCATTCAAAACCATTAGGCAGCTGCCTGATCGAAATCAGATAGCTGCCTAACCATCCGAGATAGAGCAGTCCGCCGGCTGTCACCCCGAAATCCGTGGCCGCCGAGGGGCTGCCCAGTTCGTAGCGGATGATGTACACGCCCAGGCTGATGACCACCAGCGCGGCCAGGATTTCGTCCTGGCGGGCGAATCCCCACGTGGAGCGAGCCAGCGCGATGACGATAACGCCGCCGACCAGCAGGCGCAGGTCGGGCTGGTAGCCCCCCCGGGTGAACATGCGCCAGAATTCCCAGGCAGCGACGCCCAGGCAGGCGGTGACCAGCAGGTTATAGGCCCAGCCGCCAAGGGATAAGAAGAGGATACCAGTTGGAAGGAGAACGCCAGCGACCAGAAGCCGCTTAGCCAGCATGCTGTTCGCCGTAATCTTCGCAGTGGGAGAGACGGCCGAACCTCCGGTCCCGCCTTCCGTACTCTTGTAGAGCTTCATACAGTGCCTGTTTATCGAAATCCGGCCAGAGCGTATTGGTGACATACCACTCAGAGTAAGCAGCCTGCCAGATGAGGAAGTTGCTGATCCGCATTTCACCCGAGGTGCGAATAATCAGGTCCGGGTCGGGTACTCCGGCGGTATAGAGGTGATCGCTGATGGTCTGTTCGGTCACCTGATCGGCGGGGACGCCTTCCTTGATGATCCCCTGGACGGCGTGGAGAATTTCATCCCGGCCGCCGTAATTCCAGGCGACGCACAGCAGCAGGCGGTCGTTGTTGGCGGTCAGCTCCATCGAATGAAGGACCTTTTCCCGCAGCGCTGGCTTCAGCCGCTCCAGGCGGCCGATGTGGCGCAGCTTCACGCCTTCGCGGTGCAGCTCGTCCAGCTCGCGGTCGATCACCTCTTCCAGGATGTGCATTAATCCTTCCACCTCATCAGCCGGTCTACCCCAGTTTTCGGTGGAAAAGGCGTAAATGGTCAGGATTTTGACCCCGAACTCCACGCAGGCGCGGATCACCCGGCGCAGGTTCTCCGTGCCGGCCTGGTGGCCGTTCAGGCGCGGCAGGCCGCGGGCGGCAGCCCAGCGGCCGTTGCCGTCCATGATGATGGCCACATGCTGCGGCACGTGGGTCAGTTTAGGGTAGGCAGATGAGGTTGATTCTTCGGAACCCATGCAGGTTAAACTTCCATGATTTCTTTATCTTTGCGCTGGCCGATGGCGTCGATCTCTTCCACCTTGCGGTCAGTGCATTTTTGCAGCTCATCTTCGGCGCGCTTGAGGTCGTCCTCCGAGATGAGCTTTTCGCTTTCAAACTCGCGCAGGTCTTTCATGATGTCGCGGCGTATGTTGCGCACGGCGACTTTGGCCTCCTCCACCCGGGCGCGGACGATCTTGACCAGGTCGCGGCGGCGTTCCTCGGTCAGCGGGGGGAGGTTGAGGCGGATGTTCTTCCCGTCGTTGTTGGGCGTCAGCCCCAGATTGGAGGCGATGATCGCGCGTTCGATAGCCTTCAGCGAGGAGGCGTCAAAGGGGCGGATCATCAGCGTGCGCGGTTCGGGAACAGAGATGGTGGCCAGCTGCATCAGCGGGGTGGCAGTGCCGTAGTATTCCACCGGTAATTTTTCCACCAGCGCCGGTGTGGCCCGCCCGGTGCGGATGCCAGCCAGATCATCTTCAAGGGCCTGGATAGCACCGTTCATGCGGGTTTCAGCTTCCTTGATGGTTTCCTTAATCACCGTTGCCTCCTTGTGCGTTATCGAATTTCACAACTCAGGATATTGCCAGAGAGAGGGTTGATGCGCAGAGTTAAGGATACCTCAAAACCCGGTTTAAAGGAATGGAATTCTCGACCGCTGGGCAGACCCCGGACTGGAGTTCCCGGTTGACAAAAGTAGCACAATTGTTCTATAATAGAGCCAGAGAGAATCATGGCCCGGGAAGGCCGGTCAGATGAAGCCCCGGGCAGCCAGGAGGATACAGTGAACGTGGGAATGCTGTGGTTTGATAATGACCCCAAAGCGGGGCTGAGCGAAAAAGTGGACCGCGCGGCGCAGTACTATGCCCGCAAGTACGGCCAGGTCCCCAATATCTGTTTTGTCCATCCCTCCATGGCAAAAGAGGCCGCCGCGGTGAAATCCGGCGTGGAAATCCGCTCCACCCAGATGGTGCTGCCGCATCACCTGTGGATCGGGGTGCGAGAGGCACCTCAGGGCTGATTGCGCCCTATTTGTGATTTGACCGGACCGCCCGTCCCAGCCGGCGCAGCACATCCATCACGCGCCGCAGGGGGCGGGCGGCATTTTCTCCGGCGAAGTGCGCAGCCGCCACCTCCGGAGGGATCTCCTGGCCGTACTGGTCGCGCAGGTACCACAGGTGCTCGATCACCCACAGATACAGGTCGGTTTCGGTCCGCCCGGGGAACTGCTTGAGGATGTTCAGCTGGCGGATGGCCCGCACCAGAGGCATGTACACGTTCTGGTACCAGGAGACGACCGCTTCATCGTAGGGGACTTCATGCTGCTGCTCGATCCCCATAAACCAGCGGTGCACCTTGATGTGCTCCAGCAGTTTCTCGTACTGGCCGGGCAGGCTTAGCTCCACTCTGGCCTCCGGCAGCAGCTGGTCCAGGCGGGTCTGCGCCAGAAACTCGGCGTGCTCCTGCAGGCGGATCAGCTCGTCGATATCGGTTTTCTCGTCCACGGGAACGGTCAGGTCGAACTCGATCACGTAGGCGTCGATGAAGGCCTGCCGGCGTTCCCGGGCCACAGACACGCGGTGATTGCCGTCCTTGACGAAGTAAAAGTCACCCAGCTTGTAGACCTCGATGGGCGGCAGGACCACATCCTGAAGGTAGGCCCGGTCGATGCTCATCCAGCGCTCGCCGGTCTGCTGCCGCTTGGGTAGAAAGGCCCTGTCAAAGTCGCGGTAGCGGCCGACGCTGCCGATCACCCGGTCGAGGGGCACCTGCCGCAGGCCGATGTAATGCTGCCCGCGCAGGGGCAGCCGCTGGCGGACCTCGTCGAAGGGGATCAGATCGTTCTTCTCGCGGCGGAACCAGCTGGCGATTGAGCGCCAGAAGGCTTTGTTCAGCGCATGCTCAAAATCTTCTTTGGCTAACCGGTCGATGGAAGAGGGGCCGGAAGCGTTCGGATCATCACGCATCAGGTTTCCTCCTTTCCAGCATGGAGCGCTCGGTATAAGGCCGCAGTTGGGGCAGGTCCAGGGTGAGCTCGCGGTAACCGTAGGCATTGATCACCGTGGTCGCCCCGACCCGGGTGGGGGCCAGTTTGGCCGTGCGGTAGATGTGGATGTGCCCGTGCAGGTGGTAAGCGGGCTGGAAGGTCTCCACCAGCCAGCGGAAAGCTTTGATGCCCTGGTGGGGCAGGTCTTCCATGTCGCCGATGCCCCAGGAAGGCGCGTGGCTGACGAAGATATCCAGATAGCGCCCAAAGCGCAGCTTGTTGATCAGCAGCGCCGGCACCATTTGCAGCACCATGGTCCACATTTCACCCTGGGTGTACTGGTTGGGGCCGTTGTTGTAGCGCAGGCTGCCCTCCACACCGGCCAGCAGCAGCCCGCATTCGGCCCGCAGGACACGCCGGTGCAGATCGATCGCGCCCCAGGGGGAGGTGCGCGGACCGCCCACGCCATTTTCCACTGTGCCCGCATGGTTGCCGCGCACGAAATAGAGCGGCTTGTCGAGCATCGAGACGATGAATTCCAGGTAGTAATAGGGCAGGTCGCCGCAGCTCACGACCAGGTCTACGTCTGAAAAGCGCTGGGCGATACCGGTGTTGTATATAAATCCCAGTTCAACGTCACTGACGGCCAGTAACTTCATACACCTGCCTGCCCGCCGGCAGGCGCTTCCGGTTCGCTGCCCAGAGCGATGACGAAAGCGACCACGTGGCTGCGAGAATGACTGATGCTAAGCGACCAGTGACACAGGCCCAGCTCCCCGGCGATTTCCCTGGCCCGGCCGTGCAGATGCACTTCAGGCATGCCGCTGGGCTGGTGCAGGATTTCGATTTCCCGCCAGGCGACCGGGCCGATGCCCGTGCCCAGGGCCTTGGAGACGGCCTCCTTGGAAGAGAACAGCGCGATCAGCGTCTCGTCGTTGTCCTGCGCCTGGGCCAGCTCCCGCTCAGTATACACCCTCTGCAGGAAGCGGCGGCGAATTCCAGGGCTGATTCCCTCGAAGCGGTTGGTTTCCAGCAGGTCGACGCCGGTACGGACGATCACTGCACGCCTCCTGCCGGGGTGGTCTCAGGCCCCGCGCTGACGATGACCAGCTTTTCGGGATCCAGGTACCTGCGGGCCACTTCCAGCACCTGTTCGGCGGTGATCTGTGAGACCAGCGCCGGGAAGCGCTTGTAATAATCCAATCCCAGGTTGAAGCGGTGCATCTTCAGCAGCGCCGCCGCAACACCGGCATTCGATTCGAGCGACAGGGGCAGGCGGCCGATGTAATGGCTCTGACTGTCTTCCAGTTCTTCCTGCGAGACCGGCTCGCTGATCAGGCGGCGAATTTCGTCCTTGATCAGGGCGATGGTCTTCTCCAGGTTGGCCGGGTTGACCCCGGCGCTGACCTCCCAGGAGCCGGCGTCGATCCAGGCGTTCAGGCTGGCGGATGCATGGTAGGCCAGCCCGGACTGCTCGCGCACCACGTCGCCGATCCGGCCCATCATGCCGAACTGTCCGAAGATGTTGTTGCCGATGGACGCCACCAGGTGATCCTCGGAGGTGCGTTTGGGGCCGAAGGTGCCCATCACCAGGTTGGTCTGGCTTTTACCGGGGATGAACACATGCTTGCGAACGGTCTCGGTCAGCGGGCGCAGGGGCGGAAGCCTGGGAGCGTCCACCTGGGCCGGGTTCTGCCAGCCGCCGAAGGCTTTTTCCGCCAGGTCGAACACCTGCTGCGGCTCGACAGCCCCCACCACCGCCAGCACCATGCCGCGGGGGCCGTAGTGGGTGCGGTGGAAGGCGTGCAGGTCGTCGCGGCTGATGCGCTGGACCGTTTCGCGGTAGCCGTCCTCCGGGTGGGCGTAGGGATGCCCGGCAAAGAGCAGCTGGTCGAAGGTGATCGAGGCCATGTCGCCTGTGTCTTCTTCGCGGATGGCGATGGCGGCCAGCATCTGGCTGCGCAGCCGCTCCACATAGACTTCAGGGAAGGTGGGCTGGCGCAGCGCGTCGGAAAGCAGACCCAGCAGCAGGGGCAGGTCTTCGGTCAGCGAGCGGCCCCCAAAACTGGCGGTGTGCATCCCCGCGCCGATGGAGAGCGAAGCACCCACGTCCTCCAGGCAGTTGTAAATGTCCTGAAAGGAGCGCTCGGCCGTACCGCGCATAAGGGAGACGGCGGTGAAGTAGGCCAGACCCAGCCGGTCTTCGGGGTCGAAGACGCTGCCGGCGGGCAGGTAGCCGCTGATCACCACCGACTGGCTGCTGAAATTGCTGCGGGTGAGTACGGTTAATCCGTTTGGTAATTCGGCCAGGTGAATATCATCCGGGCCGGGCAGGCTGTCCCAGTTGGCAGGTTTCAGGTTCATTGCTCGCTTCCATTGCTCCCGGTCGGCAGGTAGACTCCCACGACACGCTGTTCGGGCCGCAGGTAATCCCGGGCGACGCGCTGGATGTCCTCCCGGGTGACGGCTTGCAGGCGGTCCATATAGGTGGTGAACCAGCTGTAGGTGGCGAACACCTCGGCGTAGCCCAGCCAGAAGGCCTGGTTGGTGATGTTCTCGCTGCCGTAGGCGAACATGGCGCGCGCCTGCTTGATGGCCCTCTGGATGTCCTCGGGCTTCACGAATTCGTCCTGCAGGCGCTTGATTTCATCGTCAAGCACCGCGAGCGTCTCTTCGTATTTGCGCCCGGGGGTGATGGTGCAGCCGATGTGGTAAAGGAAGGGGTCGATGGTGGCCTGCATGCCGCCGTACACGCTTACCGACAGTTCGGTTTCCACCAGGGCGCGGTACAGGCGCGAGGTTTTGTGGGAGGTGCCCCCGCCGCCGAACATGTTCAGGCTCATCGGGCCGCTCAGCAGGCTGTCCAGCACTGCCAGCGGGAAGAAGTCCGGGTTGACCGCCGTCGGGGCGCGGTAGGCCACCTCCAGATAGGTGGTGCTGCCCGGGCCTCTGACTTCCACCCGGCGCTCGGCCGTCAGCGGGCCTTCGCGGGCCACGGAGCGGTCGGCCTCCGGGCCGATGGGAATGTCCCGGTACAGCTCAATCAGCCGTTCCAGCATGCGCTCGGCCTGGAAATCCCCGGCGATGCCGATCAGCGCGTTGCCCGGGTGGTAGTGCCGCCGGTAATGCTGGTACAGGTCCTCTCGAGAGATGATTTTTAGGTCCGATTTCTCGCCGATCACCGGATGCCGGTAGGGGTGGATGTCGAAGGAGGCCTGCTGCACGGCGTCGCCCAGCCGCTGGAGCGGGTCGTTCTCCTTGCCCTCCATTTCGGAGAGGATGACGGTGCGCTCGGATTCCACCTCCAGCGGGTCGAAGCTGGTGTTTTGCATGCGGTCGGCTTCCAGCCGCAGGGCGATATCGATCTTGTCGGCCGGCATGGTCTCGAAGAAGGTGGTCCAGTCCAGGTAAGTGAAGGCGTTCCACACACCGCCTTCGCGCGAGATCACCCGGTCCATCAGCCGGGCGGGGTACTCCGGGGTACCTTTAAACAGCATGTGTTCCACCCAGTGCGAGATGCCCCGCTGGCCGGGAATCTCATCCCGCGAGCCGACCCGGTACCATACCCAGTGACTGATCAGCGGCACGGTATGGATTTCCTTTAATAATATTTGCAGGCCATTTGGCAGCGTGGTCCTGATGACCGGGCCCATGGTGGTGATTTGAATGGATTCCATCGGGTTGGTAGAAACCTTTCTATCGGCGGCAGATGGCCTGCCAGGATTTTTTCCTCAATGTATCCGGGGAACGTGCGGCCCTGATACTTTTATAGCATAGAAGGTGAAACCCTTTTGTTTATACAGGTTCTGGATATAATACTAATAGGGTCAACATAGGGGATAGACACGGGGGAAGGACTCAAAAATGGAGGATGAGAAGAAGTTCCTTGCGGCAGTAGTTGGCGCCGGGCCGGCCGGGCTTTTTGCAGCCAGAGAGCTGGCCACCCATGGGGTTGAAGTTGCGCTGATCAACCGCGATATCAAACCCGGCGGACTGGCCGAATACGGTATCTTTCCCGATAAGCTCAAGATGAAAGAGGGCCTTCGGGCGCAGTTCCGGCAGATCCTTCAGCTTCCGCAGGTGCATTATTACGGTAATGTGATTGTCGGTAGAAAAGGGGACCTCAACCTGGAGGATTTCTGGGAGCTGGGGTTCCAGTCGGTGTTGATCACAGTGGGCGCTCAGGGGACCAAGTGGCTGGGCCTGCCGGGTGAGCGGCAGACGGGCGTTTACCATGCCAAGGACCTGGTGTACCACTATAACTCCCTGCCGCCGTACAGCGAGCAGGAGTTCAAGATCGGCAAGCGCGTTGCCGTGGTGGGGATCGGGAATGTGATGGTGGACATCACCCACTACCTGATCGCCTACCACCAGGTCGACGAGGTGATTGCGGTCGCTCGCCGGGGGCCGGGTGAGATCAAGTTCGAAAAAAAGGAATTCGCCGACGTTGCGGCCAACCTGGACCTGGAGCACTTCGACCGCGAGATCGAAGCCGCCGCGGAACAGATGCGGGCGCTCGGGCAGAACCCCGAAGAACCGAAGAACATGGTCTATTCGGTGGTGCAGAAGGCCGAACCGCGTAAGGGGGATACCCGCTTCATCATCCGCTTCATGGTTTCTCCGGTGCGCATTCTGGGCGAGAACGGCCAGGTCACCGGCTTGGAGGTGGAGAAGAACGAGCTGTACCTGCAGGACGGACATGTTCGCGCCCGCGGGACCGGCCAGCGGGAAGTGCTGGATGTGGACACCGTCATCTTCGCCATCGGCGACTCGGTGGACGAGCATGTGGGCCTGCCCACCCGGGGCACCGAATTCGTCAAGAACCGGAACCCGCGCTTCCCGGTGGAAGGCATCAGCTACGAAGTCTACGATGAGGCGGCCGGCAAGCCGGTCGAGGGCGTGTTTGTGGCCGGATGGGCGCGGAAGGCCAGCACCGGGCTGGTGGGCGTCGCCCGCCGGGACGGGATCAACGGGGCGAAGGCCGTGCTGCAGTATCTGAATACGCTGCAGCCGCTGGACGAAGCCTCGCAGGGCCTCAAACGACTGGAGGACCTGCTGCGCAGCCGCGAGAAGGTCTTCATCACGCTGGATGACCTTCTGTGCCTGGAGGAGATGGAAAAGCAGCGCGCAGAAGAACTGGGCCTGGCCTGGTATAAGTTCGCCACCAACCGCGACATGCTGCAGGCCATGGGGTATACCAGCCTGCCTGAATCGCGCAGCTGACACCTCTATCACACGAAGAAACGAAAGGCGCGGACCGGGTCCGCGCCTTTTATCTGTCGAGAATAGGCCGATGCACTGCGAAAAGTGCATTTCGTCACAATTTAAACAGGAGCTTCGAGACATTTTTTTCTTGACTTTACTTCCTATAATCTATACTAGGGGGGAAAGAGGGGTCGATTAGGACGGACTAGAACAGGCGGGCAACCGCCTGAAAAAATATCATCAGAGGACCAACGATGACCACCAAAATACAATTCACTGACCTGACACTGCGGGATGGAAACCAGAGTCTGGCGGCCACTCGCATGACTCTGGAGCAATGTTTACGGGTGCTCAAATTAATTGACGATGCTGGGTTCGAGGTGATGGAATTGTGGGGCGGGGCTATTCCAGACGCTTGCGTGCGCTTTACGCACGAGGATCCCTGGGAGCGTCTGGAAACCTTCGCCAAGGTCCTGGGCGGTCGTCAGAAAATCCAGGCGCTGCTGCGCGGGCAGAACCTGTTCGCCTACCAGCCCTATCCCGATGATCTGGTAATCGCCTTCATCAAACAGGCGGTCGCTTCGGGCGTCGGGGTGATGCGCATGTTCGACGCGCTCAACGATGAGCGCAACCTGTCCACCTCGCTGCTGGCCACCAAGGCCTACGGAGCCAAAGCGGAAGCGGCCATCTCCTACACCGTCAGCCCGGTGCATACTGTGGATTATTTCATCCAGTACGCCAGGAAGCTGGAGGAGATGGGCGCCGACCAGCTGGCCATCAAGGACATGGCCGGCCTGCTCTACCCGACCGACGCGGTCGATCTTGTGCGCGGCCTGCGGGCCAACACCAGCCTGCCCATCGCCATGCACTCGCACACCACCACCGGCGTGGGCCTGCTCAACGGCGTGATCGGCATGATGTACGGGGCCACCTCCGTCGACACCTGCATCACGCCCTTCGCAGGCGGCTCCTCGCACCCGCCGGTCGAGCTGCTGATCGTGTTCGCCGAAGAGCTGGGCCTGGACCACGGGCTGGACAAGGACGTGCTGCTCAAGATCCAGGCGGAGCTGTTCAAGATCTTCGAAGAGCTCAAGAGCTATATCTCGTACTACGGCAAGTATTACCGCCCGCTGCGCTTTGAGGACATCAACCGCAAGCAGGTGGAAGAAATCCTGGACCTGCTGTCCAATCCGGAGAAGGAGCGTGTGGAAAAGGCGCTGGCCATCTCCCGCCAGATGCTCCAGGACCTGGGCTACCCCAACTACGACGACCGCATCTTCCAGTCGCAGATCCCGGGCGGTATGCTGAGCAACCTGCAGAACCAGCTCCGGCAGATGGGCCAGGAAGACCTGCTCGACAAGGTCATGCAGGAGATCCCCAACGTGCGCCGGGATGCCGGTTACGTGCCCCTGGTCACGCCCACCAGCCAGATCGTCGGCTCGCAGGCGGCGTTCAACCTGCTGATGGGCCGCTACACCTTCGCTTCAAACGAGTTCCGCATGCTGCTCAAGGGCGAGTTTGGCCGCACCCCGGCCAAGCCGAACGAGGAAGTGGTCCGCCAGGTGCTCGGCGACTCCGAAGAGCCGCTGACCTACCGCCCGGCCTCCTACCTGATGCCCGTGTTGGAGGACCGCTACGAGCTGCCCTTCATCAAGACCCACAAGGACCTGCTGCTGCACCTGATGCTGGGGCAGGCCGCCGACGCCTTCCTGCAGGCCCGCTACGGGGTCAATTGAGCCTTACAACTGCATCGCCTACCGGGGCCGTCCGAAAGGACGGCCCTTTTCATTCGCGCCGCGGCCCGGGCGGTCATTTCCAGCCTTATGCTACACTTAACCCGAACAAGGGCGTTTTTCACTGGGGGACACTGGCCTGCCCGGATCGGCGGGTCAAAGGAGAAGCCGAATGGATCTGACCGACGATGTTAAGCGTGAGATGTACTGGTTGATGCTGCTCGCCAGGCGCACGGATGAGCGCGCCTGGGTGCTGCACCGGCAGGGGAGAATTGCCTTTCACATTTCCGGCATCGGCCATGAAGCCGCCCAGGTGGGCGCCGCCCTGGCGATCCACAGGGGCGAGGACTGGGTGGTGCCGTACTACCGCGACCTGGCGCTGATGCTTGCGCTGGGGATGAAGCCGCGCGATTTCATGCTGGCGCTGATGGGCAAACAGGGCGAGCCGACCTCCGGGGCGCGGCAGATGCCCAGCCACTGGAGCCTGCGCGAGATGAACATCGTCAGCCACTCCGCGCCGGTGGCCACGCAGACCACGCACGCCGCCGGGATCGGGCTGGCGATGAAGCTGCGCAAGGAGAATAAGTGTGTGCTGACCACCATCGGCGAAGGCTCCACCTCGCAGGGGGAGTGGTATGAGGGGGTCAACTGGGCCGCCGTTCACCGGCTGCCGGTGGTCTTCGTGGTCCAGAACAACCAGTACGCCATCTCGGTGCCCAAAGAACGGCAGATGGCGGTGGCCAGCTCGGCGGATAAAGCCTGCGGGCTGGGGCTGCCGGGGATCAAGGTCGACGGGACGGATGTGTTTGCCATGTTCCAGGCGGTCTCGGAGGCGGTGGAAAGGGCGCGCGCCGGGGACGGGCCGACCCTGATCGAAGCCGACATGTACCGCATCACCCCGCATTCCTCGGACGACGATGACCGCACCTACCG
>DGEO01000027.1:232982-245137 GCA_002385985.1 Anaerolineaceae bacterium UBA3924
GAGGGCGTGATCGATCAGGCGCAGGTGGACGAGATGGAGGCAAGGGTCAAAGAGATCGTCGACGAGGCGGTGCGCTACGCCGAATCCGCGCCGTACCCGGACGTCAGCGAGGCCGCCGGGAAAGTGTACGCCGAAGCGGAGGTGACCTATGGCTGAGATGACTCTGATTCAAGCCATCCGGCAGGCGATGGACGAAGAACTGGCCCGCGATCCGGACACCTTCATCGTCGGTGAGGACGTCGGCGTGCGCGGGGGCGTATTCCGGGCGACGCAGGGCCTCTACGAGAAGTACGGCCCGGACCGGGTGATCGACTCCCCGCTGGCGGAGCTGTCCATTGTGGGGGTGGGTATCGGCGCCGCGCTGTACGGGATGCGGCCCATCTGCGAGATCCAGTTCGCCGACTTCATCTACCCGGCCTTCAACCAGATTGTCTCCGAGGCGGCCAAGATGTATTACCGCTCCGATGGCCAGTGGATGGTGCCGATGGTAATCCGCGCGCCGTACGGCGGGGGCATCGGCGGCGGGCTGTACCACTCCCAGAGCGTGGAGGCCTTTTTCACCCACGTGCCCGGGCTGAAGGTGGTCATCCCCTCCAACCCGCGGGACGCCAAGGGGCTGCTCAAGGCGGCGGTGCGTGACAACAACCCGGTCATGTATTTTGAGCCCAAGAAGGGTTACCGTCTGATCAAGGGCGAGGTGCCCGAGGGGGATTACATCACTCCCATTGGCCCGGCGGAGGTCACCCGCGAGGGGCAGGACCTGACCGTGTTCGCCTACGGGATGATGCATTTCTATGCCCTGCAGGCGGCCGAGCAGGTGGCGAAAGAGGGCATCGACGTGGAGGTGGTGGACCTGCGCACCCTTTACCCGGTGGACCGGGAGACCATTCTGGCTTCGGTCCGGAAGACCGGCAAGGCGCTGATCGTGCACGAGGACAACCTGACCGGCGGGTACGGCGCCGAGGTTGCCGCGACCATCGCCGAACACGGTTTCCAGGATCTGGACGCCCCGGTGCGCCGTCTGGCCGGGCCGGACGTGCCCGCTGTGCCATTCAGCCACCCGATGCAGGAGTGGTTCATGCTCAACCCGGACAAAATCGCCGCGGCCATCCGGTCGCTGGCCGAGTACTAGCCGGACCGCGGCTTCAGGAGGTAGGGAAACATGGCCACCAGAATTGTGATGCCAAAACTGGGTGAATCGGTGGTGGAAGGCACGATCGGCCGCTGGGTGAAGCAGGAAGGCGAGACGATCGAGGAATTTGAGACCCTGCTGGAGGTGGCCTCCGACAAGGTGGACACCGAAGTACCCAGCCCGGCCAGCGGAACCGTGCTCAAGATCATTGTACCGGAGGGCGAAACCGTCCCGGCGGGGACCACCATTGCCTGGATCGGGGAGCCGGGGGAGGACATTCCCGAGGAGGGCGGCGGTGCGGACGGGCAGACAGCCACGTCCCCGCAGGAAGCGGAAACCGCCGGGGGCAACGGCCAGCCGGCGGCAGCGCCTCCGCGCGCCGGGAGGGACAGCGACCTGGGGTTTATCTCCCCGGTGGTGGCCCGTATGGCCCGGGAGGAAAATGTCGATCTGACGCAAATCCGGGGCACCGGGCAGGGTGGCCGGATCACCAGGAAGGACGTGCGCGACTACATCGAGCAGCGCAAGCGCGAAAGAATGGAGGAACGACCGGCCTGGGAAACGCCGGGCGAAGGCGACCTCTTCCGACCCACCGAGCTGCAGTTTGGAACAGCCTCAAGGGAAGCTCCGCCGGCGCAGCCAGAAGCGGCCGAAACGCCGGCCCGGGAGGAGCGGCCCGCAGCGCCGGCTGCCGGAATGGCTCCCGGAGACCGCCTGGTACCGCATTCCAGGATGCGCCGCTCCATCGCCGAACACATGGTGATCAGCAAGCGCACCGCGCCGCATGTCACCACGGTAATGGAAGCCGACCTGCAGCGGGTGGTGCGCCATCGAGAGGCCAACAAGGCAGCCTATGAGCGCGACGGCGCGCGGCTGACGTATACGCCCTATTTCATCGCCGCGGCGGTCGCCGTGTTGAAGGCTTATCCGCAGGTGAACGCCTCCTGGACGGAGGAGGGCCTGCTGCTGCACGGAGAAATCAACGTTGGCATTGCCACTTCGCTCGGCGAGGAGGGCCTGATCGTTCCGGTCATTCACCGGGCGGACAGCTATTCGCTGCTGGGCCTGGCGCGGGCGGTGGCTGACCTGGCCGGGCGCGCCCGCAGCCGCCAGCTCAAGCCCGACGAGATCAAGAACGGCACCTTCACCATCACCAATCACGGCACGGCCGGCTCGCTCTTTGCAACTCCGGTGATCAACCAGCCCCAGGTCGGGATTCTGGGAGTGGGGGCCATCCAGAAGCGGCCGGTGGTGGTCGATGAAGACGCCATCGCCGTGCGGCCGATGGTGTACCTGTCCTTAACCTTTGATCACCGCGCGCTGGATGGGGCCAGCGCGGACGCATTCCTGAGCAAGGTCGTCGAAACCCTTGAAAACTGGTCCTGAGATGCACAGACTGCTCAGCCTGCGGCGCGATCTGCGCGACGGGCTGGGTTGGATCGTCACCGGAGAGTGGAGCGAACCGCAGCTGACCGTGCTGTGGGAGGCCGGGCAGGCTCTGGAGCGGCTGATCGCCGACCTGCAGGGCCGCCCGCCCGGCGGCTGGGTGCCGCAGTACCTGCCGGCCCGCTTTAGGCGAGCCGGCATTGCCGGGCGTGTTGGCCCGCTGAAGGGCAAAAGCTTTGTCTTTCCCCGGCATGTGGTCTCGATGTGCGAGGGGTTCGAGTCCAGCGCTCACCCGCACGGGCACATCTTCCATGAAATGGGCCACGTGCTGGATAACCACCTGGGCGGCTGGCTGCCGGCCACCTTCGTGGGTGGCGGGCCGGCCGACCGCATGGTGCGGGCGGTGGGCGGAATGCCCGCCCGGGCCGGGCTGCGGTTCCTCCCCAGGCGCGATTATCCCTGGCGGGTGACTCCGCGGGAGCACTGGCCTCCGGGATCGTATGCCAACCTCAACGTCGCCGAAGACTTTGCCGAGACCTTCGCCCTGACCCTGCTGGCCCCGGAGAAGGTGCCGCCCGCACGGCTGGCCTGGATGCGGGCCTTTTTGCGAGCGCTTCCGGCGGGGTCGGGCGAGCGCTTGCGGGTATAATGAAGCCAGGTGGGTGTAGGGATCGGCCAATCACCTTCCGCTGACGTCGTCATTCGATCGAGCCGAGTCGATCCATTCCAATAACGAGGAAGTAGCAATGAGCGAGTATGATGTTGTCGTCATTGGCGGCGGTCCCGGCGGATACGTCGCCGCGATTCGTGCTGCCCAGCTGGGGCAGAAGACCGCCGTGGTGGAAAAGGAAAAACTGGGCGGCATCTGCCTGAATGTTGGCTGTATTCCGTCCAAAGCGCTGCTGCGCAATGCTGAACTGGCTCACATCCTGCGCGAGCGGGCGAAAGAATTCGGTATTTCCTTTGAGAATCTGCAGCTGGATTTCAGCGCGGCCGTCAAACGCAGCCGGCAGGTGTCCGACCGCCTGGTTAAGGGCGTTGGCTTCCTGATGCGCAAGAACAAGATTGATGTCAAAACCGGCACTGCCAAATTGACCGGTCCGAAGAGCCTGGTGGTCACCGGTGAGGACGGCAGCACCGAGGAAATCCAGGCCAAAAATATCATCCTGGCCACCGGTTCGCGTGCCGCGGTCATCCCCGGCGTGGAGGTGGACGGCGAAAAGGTGCTCACCTTCCGCGAGGCCATTCTGCAGACCCGCCAGCCCAAATCGGTCATCGTGATCGGCGGCGGGCCGATTGGCATCGAGTTCTCGGACGTGTGGTCCTCCTACGGCACGGAGGTAACCGTGGTGGAGATGCTGCCGCGCATCATCCCGTTGGAAGACGAGGAAATGAGTAAAGAGCTCACCAAGGTCTTCGAAAAACGCGGCGTGAAGCTGCTCACCGGCGCGCGGGTGGAGAAGGTCGAAGCCACTGACAGCGGCGTGCGGGTGACCGTGAGCAAGGATGGCCAGCAGCAGGCGCTGGAAGCCGAGCAGGCGCTGGTCGCCACCGGCTTCAAGCCCAACACAGCCGATATCGGCCTGGAAGCTGCCGGCGTCGAGCTGGACAAGCGCGGCTTTGTGGTCATTGATGAGTACATGCGCACCAACGTCCCCGGCATTTACGCCATCGGCGATGTGACCGGCAAGCTGCTGCTGGCTCATGTCGCTTCCGCGCAGGGCATCGTCGCCGCGGAGACCATCGCCGGGGTGGAGACCATGCCGCTGGATTACACCATGATGCCGCGTGCGGTCTACACCCATCCGCAGGTGGCTTCCTTTGGCCTGACCGAGGAACAGGCCCGCGAGCAGGGCCGCGACTACAAGGTCGGCCGCTTCCCCTTCCAGGCCAACGGCAAGGCGCTGGGGCTGGGGGATTACACCGGCTTTGCCAAGATCCTGGTGGATAAACAGTACGGCGAGATTCTGGGCGCGCACATGATCGGCCCGGATGTGTCCGAACTGCTGCCCGAGCTGACCCTGGCCCAGAAGTGGGAGCTGACCACCGAGGAAATCTCGCGCAATGTGCACGCTCACCCGACCCTGAGCGAGGTGCTGATGGAGGCGGCGCACGACGCCGAAGGTCACGCCATCAGCATTTAGCTTTAACTCTGGATGTGTTCGAACGCCCCCTCCAGCCCTGCCGGAGGGGGCGGCTTAATAGCCGCTCATGTCTGTATGCTATAATTCCTCCCCTAGACGGAAATTGAAAAAAGGTATGCATTCGCATGTTTCAGAAAATCGCACGCATGCTTGGGGGCGACCCCAATAAAAAAGAAATAGAAAAATACGCCGCCGTGGTGGAGAAAATCAACGCGCTGGAGCCTCGCTTTGAGGCCATGAGCGAGGATGAGCTGCGAAGGCAGACCGCCCTGTTCCGCCAGCGGCTGGCCGGCGGCGAGACGCTGGATGACCTGCTGGTGGAGGCGTTTGCCGCCGTCCGCGAGGCCTCCAAGCGCACGCTCGGGCTGCGGCACTACGACGTGCAGATGATCGGCGGCATGGTGCTGCATCACGGCAAGATCGCTGAGATGCGCACCGGCGAAGGCAAGACCCTGGTGGCTACCCTGCCGGTTTACCTGAACGCGCTGACCGGCCGGGGCGTGCACATCATCACCGTCAACGATTACCTGGCCCGCCGCGACGCTCGCTGGATGGCGCCGATTTATTCGCTGCTGGGGATGAGCGTGGGCGTGCTGCAGATGGCCGCCCGCACCGAGAACGGTAAGAAGGCCTTTCTGGTGGACCTGGAAAAGACCTCGGCGGTGGAGGACCAGCACCAGCTGGTGCTGGTGGACAGGGTGGAGGCCTACAACGCCGACATCACCTACGGCACCAACAGTGAGTTCGGCTTCGACTACCTGCGCGACAACCTGACCAACTCGCTCAAGGAGCGGGTGCAGCGCGGTCACTATTACGCCATCATCGACGAGGTCGACAACGTGCTCATCGACGAGGCCCGCACGCCGCTGATCATCTCCGGGCCGGCCTCGGAGGACACCGAGTGGTACGTGCGCATGGCCCAGGTGGTTCGCGCGCTCAACCCGGAAGACTACGAGATCAACGAAAAAGACCGCAACGTCACCCTGACCGAGGTAGGCGAGGCGCACGTCGAAGAGCTGCTGCAGACCCCGCTGCGCGACCCGGACCGGCCGGAAGACATCAGCCCGGAACAGGCTCGCCTGCTGGGTTTCCTGGAGCAGGCACTGCGCGCGCAGCATCTTTACAGGCGGAACAAGGATTACATCGTGCAGGGCGGCAAGGTGGTTATCGTGGACGAGTTCACCGGCCGGTTAATGCCGGGCCGCCGCTGGTCCGAGGGCCTGCACCAGGCCGTGGAGGCCAAGGAAGGCGTCCGGGTGGAGCCGGAAACCATCACCTACGCCACCATCACCATCCAGAACTACTTCCGCATGTATGAAAAGCTGGCCGGTATGACCGGTACGGCGCTGACGGAAGCCGAGGAATTCTCCAAGATTTACAAGCTGGACGTGCTTCCCATCCCCACCAACCTGGAGTACAACGCCATCGGGCTGAACGCTTCGCTGGTGGAGGTGACGGACAAGGACGCCGACGGCTACCGATACACCTATTACGCCCGGCTAAACGACCCCTCCCGCAAGCCGGTGTTCTTCAAGCGTAAGGACTACCCGGATGTGGTCTACCGCACCGAAGAGGCCAAGCTGCGGGCCATCACCCTGGAGATCCTGCGCTATCACATTTTCGGGCGGCCTCAGCTGATCGGCACCACCTCGGTGGAGCACTCTGAGCGGCTCTCCGATCGGCTGGGTTCGGAACCGCTGCGCCGGCTGGCGCAGACTCTGCTGCTGCGTGAGGCCTGGCTGAAAAAGCACAACCGCCAGCAGGCCGAGACTGCCATCCCTGAGCTGGCCTTCCTGAACAAACCGCTGGATTCTCTGAACACGGCCGAGATGCGGCAGTTTGGGCGCGCCAACGGGCTGAGCACCATCTCGGTGGAGGATCCGGAGAACCTGGATACGCTGATTTCGCTGCTGGGGCTGCGTCCCGAGGACCGGGACAGGCTGCTCAAGGTGCTGCAGGGCGGCATCCCGCACCAGGTGTTGAACGCGCGCAAGCACGACGAGGAATCGCAGATCATCGCCCGCGCCGGCGCCTACGGTGCCGTGACCATCGCCACCAACATGGCCGGCCGTGGTGTGGACATCAAGCTGGGCGGCGAGCTGGATGAGGAGATCTACCGGGACGTCACCCGCGTGCTGGACAAGGCCGGGATTGACCCCTACGGCATGAACATGCAGCAAATCCGCCAGGCGCTGCAGAATCTCTCCCCGGACCAGTACGGGGTGTACGAGGAGTCGGTGCGCGCTTTCCTCAAGCAGATGGACGAGGCCGATAAGGTGCGCGAACTGGGCGGCCTGCATGTGATCGGCTCCGAGCGGCATGAGGCCCGCCGCATTGACAACCAGCTGCGCGGCCGTTCCGCCCGCCAGGGTGACCCGGGTTCCTCGCGCTTCTACCTATCGCTGGAAGATGAGCTGATGCGCCTGTTCGGCGGCGGGCAGGTGGAAGCGCTGATGAAGCGCCTGAACATCGACGAAAGCCTGCCGATCGAGAGCAACCTGGTCGGCCGGCTGGTGGAACAGTCGCAGACCCGCGTGGAAGGCGCCAACTTTGACGTCCGGAAGCACCTGCTGGAATACGACGACGTGCTCAACGCCCAGCGCAAGCGCATCTACTCGCAGCGCGACATGGTCTTCACCAAGGAAGACCTGACTGAGGACGTGGAGGCCATGCTGGAGGCGGATATCTCCAACCGCATTCCGGCAGCCTTTGACGAAGATGAGGAAGGCCCCTGGAAGCTGCTGGGCTATCTGGAGGAAATCCAGCCGCCGGTGCTGGTCGGGAATGATATTTACCCGACATTCGCCCTGAACCTGGTGTTGGGCGCGTTGAAGAAGCATCTGCCCGCCGCCGGCGCTTCTCCGGCCGATCTGAAGCAGGCCTATCTCGAAGTGGCCGGCCAGGCGCTGGAAGCCGAAAAGGAGCACCTGCTGCGCGCTACCCAGGAGATGCTGGATCGCCTGGAGGAAACCCTGGAACGGCAGCGCCAGGAGCGCTTTGACGCCATTGACACCTTCCAGGAAGGCCGCGGCCTGGGTGCGGATGAGGAAGACGAAGAAGGCGGCCTGGTCGAAAAACCGCAGGATGTGGTCAACGAGCTGTCCAACCTGGTGCGCACGCCTCTGAGGCTTTCCGGCGGGCAGATCCGCCAGCTGATGGATGGAGACCCGGAGGTCTTCGACCAGATCCGCGAGCAGGTGGACAGCCAGCTCACCTCCGCCACGCTGGACCGTCTGGTGGGCGCGCTGAAGCGCCGTCTGGACGGGTTTAACCTGGCGCCGGCCGATCTGCAGGGCAAGGACTGGCTCGAGCTTTCGGACGACGTGCTGGATGAGGTCGAGGCGGTGTTCGAGCGGCGCAAGAGCGCGCTGCTCGGCCCGAACGGCCAGGTAGCCTCCGACCTTGACCAGGCCTTGAGCCGCCTGCCGGAGGGCGTCATGCCGGCGGACAGCGATTTGCTGCGGCTGCTGCTGGCCATTGGCCAGGGTACACGGGTATCCTTCGACGCCGCGACGCACCGCAAGACTTTCCAGATGTACCTGCGGCTGAACTACATCTATTACGCTGCGCGTCTGTTGGGCGGGCGACAGGCTGCTGAACTGCGCAGCGAAGTGCTGGAGCACCTGCGCGGGGCCAAGGAAGCCAACAGGCGCGCCCTGGGCCTGGCGGACTGGAACCGTCTTTCCGCAGCGGATGTCACCCTCTCACAGCTGGACGAGCGGGTACGCACCCGCCTGGCGAACCGATTTGGCAGCGAGCGCATGGAAGAGCTGCTGGAACAGCCGCTGCGCAGCTTTAGCCCCGAGGACCGCGACATAGTTGTTGAAATCCTGGGCTGGCGGCTTCAGAACGAGTTCTACCGGCAGCTGCTGCTGAACGTGATTTCGCAGCTGTGGGTGGAATACCTGACGCGTATGGACGCGCTGCGTGTGTCCATCGGCCTGGAAGCCTATGCCCAGCGCGATCCGCTGGTGCAGTACAAGGGCCGCGCCTCCGAGCTCTTCACCCAGCTGCTGGCCGACATCCGCGCCGGTGTGGTCACGCGCATGTTCAAGGTGCAGCCGACCCGGCAGGCCATGCCCGCGCCTGAGCAGCGCGAAGCCGTGCCGTCGAAGGCCGATAAGCCTGCCGTGAAGGAGGCTGTCGCTGCCGCGCAGGATGGCAAGGCGGAGAGCGGCACTGCAGCAGGCAAGCAGGGAAAAAAGCGGAAGCGGAAGCGCCGCTAGACTGGAGAACGGATAACAATTGAAGCCCCGGCACACCGCCGGGGCTTTGTGTTTTCTGAAAGCGGAAGGCTTACTTGCCTTTGCGCAGCCGGAACTGCAGGCGGTGGTTTAGCTCTGACTGCGGGAAAATGCCTTCCTCGGTCGAGCGCACGTCCTCGATGGTGAGGAACGCCTTTGGATTGACCTCGTGGATGATCTGCGTGACCTTCTTGAGCTGTTTGCGCTTGACCACAGTGAACACCAGCTTCACCGGGCCGGTGGCGCCCTGTCCGTCCACCGCGGTCACCCCGAAACCGGCTTCGCGAAGCCGCCGGACCAGGTCGTCCCCGCCGGAGGGCATGAAGGTGCGCACCACCAGCGTACCCAGGGCCAGGCGGTCTTCGATCAGCATGCCGACGTAGTTCCCCGCGGCGAACCCGCCGGCGTAGCCCAGATAGGATGTCACCGAGGAAAGGTTTTGGACCACCTGCCCGATGGCAATTACCCAGATGAGCACTTCAAAGAAGCCCAGCAGGGGAGCGATGCGCCTTTGGCCGCGAGAAACCAGGATAATGCGAATCGTACCCAGGGTCACGTCGATCACCCTGGCGAAGAAGATCAGAATCGGTAATACCACCCAGGCGAAAAGTTCTGATTCGCTCATAAGCACCTCAACCAGTTTCAGGTAATGATACCTTATCCGGTGGAGGCGCGGATGACCAGGGTGGGTTGAACCGGGACCACTGTGTCCGGCGGGATTTGCCCGTCGATCAGCTCCACCAGCATGCGGGCCAGCGTGCGGGCGATTTCGTAGGTGGGCTGCAGTACGGTAGTCAGCGGGGGAACGGTGTATTCAGTTTCTTTAATGCCGTCATAGCCGGCGATGGCCAGCTCGGTGCCGATGTAGATGCCCTGCTCCTTGGCTGCGCGGACGGCGCCCAGCGCAGTCAGGTCGTTTATGCCGAGGATCGCGGTGGGCGGCTCTGGCAGCGCCAGCAGCTCTCTGGCGGCCAGGTAGCCGTCGTTCTCGGTCAGCCGCACCTGGCGGACCAGCGCCGGGTCAAATTCAAGCCCGGCGCGCTCCAGTCCCCGCAGGTAGCCGGCGAAGCGGTCCTGCTGGATGACCAGGCTGGGCGTGGTGCCGATAAACCCGATCCGCTGGTGTCCGCGGTTTGAGAGGTGGGCGACCAGCTCTTCGAACAGAGCCTCGTCCGCGACATCGATGTAGGGGAAGGCGGCCTCGGTCTTGCCCTTGCCCAGGGCCACAAAGGGGAATTTGTGCTCGGTAAGGAACTCCACCCGCCAGTCGTTGATGCGGGTGCGGTTGAGGATGATGCCGTCCACCCGGTGGGACTGGACCATGCGGCGGTACTGCTCTTTTTCCTCCTCGCTCTCCGGCGGGCTGGAGGTGACCAGCAGGTCCATGTTCTGCGAGGCGGCCTCGTCGCACAGTCCGGTCAAAAAGGTGGTGTAGAAGGGGTCGGAGAAGCGCGGTGAACTGGTGGGCAGGATGTAGCCCAGGGTGTCGGTTCGCTTGCGGCGCAGCTGGCGGGCGGCGAAGCTGGGTTCGTAGCCCATTTCCTGGGCGGCTTCGATCACTCGCCGGCGGGTTTCTTCGGCCACATCGCTGTAGCCATCCAGCGCCCTGGACACGGTGGTAATCGATAAATTGAGTTTTTTCGCCAGTTCGCGGATGGTCATAATACCGCCCTTCCAAAACGTTTTAGTTGTACCGCCATTATATCGGTATTTCTCGCCATCTCGGAGGAAAAAACCTTTATTAACCGGGTTGACTTTGCCGGTTTGTTCCTTTTATAATCTTTTTACCGTTTTCTTTCCGCGCGGCCCGTTCAAGAAGGGTAAGGGGGAACATCAGTAATTGGACGGGTGGCAAGTTTTTTTTGATTCGCACCAAAACGTTTTGGAGTTATCCTCCCGAGGCGGTTAAGATATGGAACCGGTCGGGGATCGTTCTGGATCATCTTAGGAGGGAGATATGAATAAGAACGCATTTTCCGGATGGAAGGGCATGGCGCTCCTGCTGATCGTCGCGCTGCTGGCGGCCTGTTCGCCGGCGCCTGTGGCAACACAGGAAACGCAGGCGCCCGGGCCGGGGATGGAAACCCAGCCGGCTGTGCCCACCACAGCCACAGGAGACGCCACCACCCTGGTGGTGGGCCTGGCTGCGTCACCGATCACGCTGGACCCGGCGGATCACCGCGACCGGACGGCAGAAACCGTGATCCGCAACATGTTTGACGGGCTGGTCACCCGGGACACGCGCAGCGGAGTTCACCTGGAGCTGGCTGAATCGATTGAGTGGGTGGACGATGTCACCATGGATGTGGTGCTGCGCCAGGGGGTGCTGTTTCACGACGGCACTGAGATGACCGCTGATGACGTGGTCTTCACCTTCGAGCGCATCATTCTGGACGGCCAGATTGAATATCCGGAAGTGCATTCTTCTCCGCGCAAAGGGCTGATATCTCCTCTCGAATCGGTGGAGAGACTGGACGATTACTCCGTTCGCTTCCATTTCAACGCGCCCTGGCCGCCGGCCATGCAGCTGCTGGTTCACCAGCAGATTGTGCCCAAAGCTTACATTGAAAGAGTAGGTACGCAGGGGTTTGTCGAGCACCCCATCGGCACCGGGCCGTTCAAGTTTGTTTCCGCCTCCGAAGGGCTGGAGGAAGTGGTTCTGGAGCGCTTTGACGATTACTACGGCGGCGCTCCGGACCTGGCGCCAACCGACCCGGCCTGCGTAAACCGGGTGATCTTCCGGGTGATCCCGGAGGCTTCCACCCGGGTGGCGGCGCTGCTCGCCGGTGAGGTGCATATCATCCAGAACGTGCCCTCCGATCTGCTGCCCCGTTTGGAGGGGAACAACCAGGTGACGGTCAAGACCGCGCCCGGCACCCAGCCCAAGTGGATGGAGATGAACGTCAACCAGCCGCCGTTCGACGATGTGCGCGTGCGCCAGGCGCTGAACTACCTGGTTGACAAGGACCTGCTGGTTGAGCAGATCTACGGCGGCCGCGCGGTCGTGCTTCCGGGGCCGCTCTCGCCATTCAACAATTTCGTCAACGAGAGCCTGCAGCCCTATCCCTACGATCCGGACCGGGCCTACGCGCTGCTGGAGGAAGCCGGCTGGACTGATTCGAATAATGACGGCATCCTGGATAAGGACGGCCGGCCGTTCAGCTTCACCATGGACACGCTCGAGGAGCACCGCGCGCTGGCCGAGGCTGTGGCCGGGCTGCTGCAGGAGGGTGGCATCGACGTCAACGT
>DGEO01000027.1:245417-251357 GCA_002385985.1 Anaerolineaceae bacterium UBA3924
GAAGCCAAGTGGCACAGCTTTGTAGAGGGGCAGCCTTTTGGCCGGGCCAACTTCTCCGGCTATAAAAATGAACGTGTGGATGAGCTGGTGGTGCTGGGCGAGACCACGATCGATGAACAGGAGCGCCAGCGCATCTACGACGAGGCCCAGCAGCTGGTCTACGACGAAGCGCCGGCCATCTTCCTGGTGCTGCCCGAGGAGATTGAGGCTTCCCGCAGCAGCGTGAGCAGCTGGGAGCCGGCTTCCGACAGCCGCATCAACCTGCACGACGTCTGCCTGGCTCCGTGATCTACTCCGGGGTGCCTCCTCACGGGGGCACCCCGATACAGCTTGCTGAAAGGGTTCCATGCGGGTTATCAAAGTCATTGAGCGCATTCTGGTCATGATCCCGATCGTGGTCGGTGTGGCCGTGATCGTCTTCCTCTTTATGCGCCTGATGCCCGGCGACCCGGTGGACATCATGATGGGGCAGGGCGGGGCGGTCTCCGCCGGCGAGGTGGAGCGGCTGCGCGAAGAATTCAACCTGGACAAGCCGCTCCACGTGCAGCTGGGGCTGTTCCTCTCGGATCTGGTGCGCGGGGACCTGGGAAACTCTTACATCCAGCGCCGGCCAGTGAAGGCCCTGATCCTCGGCCGCCTGCCGGCGACCATCGAGCTGGCTCTGGGCGGCTTCATCGTCAGCCTGTTGATCGCCTTCCCGGTGGGCATCCTTTCGGCCGTGCGCCAGAACACCTGGCTGGACCGGCTTTCCATGGCCGGTTCGTTCCTGGGGATTTCCATGCCGCCCTTCTGGCTGGGCATTGTGCTGCTGCTGCTCTTCTCGGTGCAGCTGCAGTGGCTGCCCGTGCAGGGTCGCATCGGGCATGACGCGGCATTGCAGCAAATCACCGGGTTCTACGTGCTGGACAGCCTTCTGACACGCAACTGGGCCGCACTGCGCAGCAGCCTGCTCCACCTGGTGCTGCCTTCGATCACGCTTGGGCTGCCCATGGCGTCGGTGGTGGCGCGGGTGCTGCGCTCGAGCATGCTGGAGACCCTGCGGGCTGATTATGTCACCCTGGCCAGGGCCAAAGGCGCGCACGAGGGCAGGGTGGTGATGGGCCACGCGCTGAGCAACGCGCTGATCCCCACCATCACCGTGGTCGGCCTGCAGGTGGGCGTGCTGCTGGGCGGGAACATGATTGTGGAGACGGTGTTCAGCTGGCCCGGCCTGGGCCGTATGGTGGTGGACGCCATCTTCGACCGCGACTTCCCGCTGGTGCAGGGCACGGTGATGGTCTACGCCTTCATCTTTGTGCTCACCAACCTGGTGGTCGATATCCTCTACACTTATCTCAACCCGAAAATTCAGCTGTGAAAGGAGACGGCGGTTGGATCACATAACGGCTCCGGCGGGTAGTATTGCGGAAAGGCTGGATGAGTGGCGGCTGGGCCTTGGGCTGTGGTGGCGCAGCATGAAGGAGATCGCCGGTCACCTGCGCGAGCATCCGCTGGCCCTGGCCGGGGCGATCGTGCTGGTGATCTATGTGGTGCTGGCCGTGCTGTCTCCCTATATCACGCCTTACAACATCAACCGCGGCAATTTGCGAGAGCGGCTGATCCCGCCCGCCTGGGAGGAAGGCGGCACCTGGGACCATCCCCTGGGCACCGACCCGCAGGGGCGCGACCTGCTGGCTCGCATCCTGCACGGCGGGCGGGTCTCGCTGACGGTGGGCGTGCTCTCGGTGGGTATCTCAGCGCTGATTGGCACGGTGCTGGGCGCGCTGTGCGGCTTTTTCCGCGGCTGGCTGGACAATCTGGTCTCCCGCGTGGCGGACCTGCTGCTGGCCTTTCCATACCTGATCTTCGCCATCGGCATGATGGCCTTTCTGGGGCCAGGATTCGGCAACCTGATTATGGCGCTGACGTTTAAGTCCTGGGTGGAGTTTTTCCGCCTGGTGCGCGGTGAGATGCTCGCGCAGAAGACCCAGGAATACGTCGAGGCGGCGCGGGTATCGGGCGAGGGCAAGCTGGCCATCATCGCCCGGGAGATCCTTCCGAACATCTACAACTCCATATTCGTGCTGGCGACGCTGCGTATGGGCTACCTGATCATCATGGAGGCCAGCCTGAGCTTCCTGGGGCTGGGGCTGCCGGCCAACATCCCTGCCTGGGGCTCGATGGTCTCGGCCGGGCGAGATTACCTGCTGACCGCCTGGTGGGTTTCGACCCTGCCGGGCATCGCCATCTTGATCCTGGTGCTGGCGATCAACCTGTTCGGCGAAGGCCTGCGCGATATCCTGGACCCGCGCCTGAAGGTGGAAACATGATCCATACCCCGCTGCTGCAAATCCACAACCTGACCACCATATACCCCTCTAGCCGCGGACCGGTGCGGGCGGTGAACAGCGTCAGCCTGACGCTGGAGGAGGGCCGTGTGCTCGGCCTGGTGGGGGAATCGGGCTGCGGCAAGAGCACGGTGCTGCTGTCCATCCTGGGGCTGATCCGCCCGCCCGGGAGGGTCGCCGAAGGAGAGATTCTCTTCCGGGGAGTCGACCTGCGCCAGATGAGCCAGGGCGAGATACGCGCCATCCGCGGCAAGGAAATCAGCATGATCTTCCAGGACCCGCTCTCCACGCTCAACCCGGTCTTCAAGGTGGGCGAGCAGATCCGTGAAGCGCTGCGCCTGCACGGGATGATGAACTCCGGCCGCCTGCCCTGGCCCTTTGACCGCCAGACCGGCCGGAGGGAAAGGGAACGGGTGCTGCAGGTCATGGCGGAGGTGGGCATTCCCTCGCCCGACGACCGCTACGCCGCCTACCCGCACCAGTTCTCAGGAGGCATGCAGCAGCGGGCGCTGATCGCCATCGCGCTGTCCTGTAACCCGGCCCTGCTGCTGGCCGACGAGCCGACCACCGCGCTGGATGTGACCATTCAGGCGCAGATCCTGGACCTGATGCGCCGCATCAACCGCGAGCACGGCACGGCCATCATCCTGGTCACCCACGACCTGGGGGTGGCGGCCGAATTCTGCGATTCCATTGCCGTCATGTATGCCGGGCGCATCGTGGAGAAGGGCAGCGTGGACCAGGTGGTGGAAAACCCTCAGCACCCCTACACGCGCGGCCTGCTGGCCAGCCGCCCGCGCATCACCATCCCCAAGGAGCCGATCGCTCCGATACCGGGCAGCGTCCCGGACCTGGCCGACCTGCCGGCCGGATGCCCGTTCTCGCCGCGCTGCCCGCTGGCCCAGGGGGTTTGCCGGGAGGGACCGGTGCCGCTGTTTGAGGTGACTCCGGGCCACACCAGCCGCTGCCTGGCGCACAACGACTTCCGGCGCGATTACGACTGGGCCTGGACCGACCGGATCGAGCCGGGTCACATCACCGACATAAGGACGCTGATCGAATGAGCGAGCCCCAGCCCAACGGCGTGCCCCTGATCGAAGTGCGGGGCATACAGAAACATTTTCCCATTCCGCGCAGTCCGCTGGCGAAACTGCTTTCACGGCGCGGGGACTCGATAGTGCATGCGGTCAACGGGGTCGACCTGAGCATCTGGCCCGGCGAGACGGTGGGGCTGGTGGGCGAAAGCGGCAGCGGCAAGACCACACTGGGTCGGGTGATGGCCAATCTGTACCCGCCCACAGCGGGCGAGGTCTTTTTCCACGGCGAGCCGGTGGTCAACGACATGGCCACGGTGAAGATGGACCGCTCGGGCCAGCCCGTAGCGCCCAAGCAGGTGCCCTATTACCGCCTGACCCAGGTGATCTTCCAGAACCCGTACTCCTCGCTCAACCCGCGCAAGACCGTGCGCGAGATCCTCTCCACGCCGCTGACGCACCGGGGAATCCGCTCCTCGCGGGAGCGGGAGGAAATGGTGCGCATGCTTCTGGAAAGCGTGGGCCTGAACGAGCGTCACGCCGGATCTTACCCGCACCAGTTTTCCGGCGGACAGCGCCAGCGCATCTCCATCGCCCGCGCCCTGGCCATGCACCCGCGCTTTATCGTCGCCGACGAGCCGGTCTCCTCGCTGGACGTCTCAGTACAGGCTCAGGTGATCAACCTGCTGGAGCGTCTGCAGAAGGAGTTCAGCCTGACCTATTTGATCATCGCCCACGACCTGAGCGTGATTTATTACATCAGCTCGCGCGTGGCGGTGATGTACCTGGGCAAAATCGTGGAAACCGGCCCCACGCTCGACCTGTTCACCTCCCCGCTGCACCCCTACACCAAAGCGCTGCTGGCGGCTATTCCGCGGGTGAGGAAGGAAAGGCGCACCGAGCGCATCCTGCTGCGCGGCGATATTCCCTCCCCGCTCAACCCGCCGGGCGGCTGTCCCTTCCACACCCGCTGCCAGGTCAAGGTGGGCAGGATCTGCGAGCAGCAAATGCCGCCGAATTTCCAGGTCGGAAAGCAGCAGGTCGCCTGCTGGCTGTACGGCGATCCCCATTAATCAACAATTGTCGTATCGATCTTGTTACACCCCTTGACAATGGGGTATAATACCTATGCCCATATGCCTGCCTGCGACCACCCTTCGACGCCGAACTTTCCGTACTGGCGGAGGGTTGAAGGGTGGTTTTTCGCCGGTAGTGTGGGGTTGCCAAGTTGGTTAATCCCTAATATAATGGGCACCAAATCTTTTCCTTGGAGTTTCTGGATCGTATGGAACAAAATGACGCCCAACTCGAGCAGGGGGCAACGCCCGAGAACAACCAATTTGAGAATCATAACAATATGGCTTCTCTGCTGGAAGCAGAAGGCCTGGGAATCGACTTTCCCCAACGGGGCGAGATTCGAGAAGGCATGATCGCCAGCATGACTCCTGGGCAAATTCTGGTTAGTGTTGGCACCAAGTCTGAGGGTGTCATCTCCGGACGAGAGTACGAGGCTATCCCCGCTGAAGCGCTGGCCGAGATGAAAGTCGGCATGGAAATCCCGGTCTACGTTGTGGACCCCGAGGATTCCAACGGCAATCTGGTCCTGTCCTACACGCGCGCGCTGGAGGAGAAAAGCTGGGAAAAAGCCGAAGAGTTGATGGCGTCCAAAGAAGCGATCCACAGCGAAATCATTGGCTACAACAAAGGTGGACTGATCGTTCCTGTCGGCGGACTGCGCGGCTTCGTGCCTGCTTCTCAGGTGAGCCTCTCTCGCCGGGCTGCCATGACCGGAGATACCCCGGAGCAGCGCTGGAGCAAGATGATCGGCGAAGAGCTGGATGTCTGCGTGATCGAAGTTGACCGCGAGCGCCGCCGCCTGATCCTCTCCGAGCGGGCCGCCTCCAACGAGACCCGCGAGACGATCAAAGAGCGCGTCATCGAAGAGCTGACCGAGGGCGAAGTTCGCACCGGCCGCGTCACCAGCCTGGCTGATTTCGGCGCTTTTGTCAACATCAACGGCGCGGACGGCCTGGTGCACCTCTCCGAGATTTCCTGGGAGCGCATCCAGCACCCCTCCGAAGTGCTCAAGGTGGGGCAGGAAGTCAAGGTCAAGGTCATCAGCATCGACAAAGAGAAGAAGCGCATCGGCCTCTCCCTGCGCCAGCTGCAGAGCGACCCCTGGGCCAAGCACGTTGAGAAGTACCAGGTCGGCCAGCTGGTCGAGGGCACCATTACCCGCCTGACCAAGTTCGGCGCGTTCGCCCGCCTGGATGACATGCTCGAAGGCCTGATTCACATCTCTGAGATCAGCGAGAAGCGCATCGAGCACCCCAAAGAGGTGCTGAAGGAAGGCGACGTGGTCACCCTGCGCGTGATCAAGATCGACCCCGAGAATCACCGCATCGGTCTGAGCCTGCGCCGCGTGGAATCAATGGCCTACGCCGACATGGACTGGCAGGCCCTCGAAGAGGAAATCGCCGGTTCGGATGGCGAGATCACCGTGACCAGCGAAGCCACCGCTGAAGCTCCGGCTGAGGTGGAAGCTGAAGCGCCCGCCGAAGAGGCCCCTGAGGTCAAGG
>DGEO01000027.1:251560-257585 GCA_002385985.1 Anaerolineaceae bacterium UBA3924
CAAGGCGGAAGAGCCCGCTGAAGAAGAAAAGACCGCGGGCGAGGAGTAAGCTGAATGAACCCGAGAGCGCACCGCGAGGTGCGCTCTTTTATTTAAGAGGTTGGCGATGCATTTGATCATCGATGCCCACGAGGACCTGGCCTACAACGCCCTGTCGTTCGGCCGCGACTACCGCCGCTCGGCCTATGAGACCCGCCGCCAGGAAGCCGGCGGCGAAACCCCGGCGCGCACCGGGGATACAATGCTCGGCTGGTCGGAATACCAGCTCGGTCAGGTGGCCGTGGTGTTCGGCACCCTCTTTCTAGCCCCGGCACGCTATGCTTCCGGAGCGTGGGAGACCCAGGTATTTCGTGACGCGGAGACCGGCCGGCGCGGCTGCCGGGCGCAGGTGGCTTACTACCAGCGCCTGGCCGGGGACTCGCCGGACTGCTTCCGCCTGATCCGCACGAAAGGCGACCTGGCCTCGGTGCTGCAGCCCTGGCAGGAACGCCCCGCCGATCCTCCCGCGGTGACCCACCCTGTGGGCATTGTGATGCTGATGGAAGGCGCGGAAGGGCTGGGCCGCCCGCAGGAGCTGGAAGAGTTCGTCGAAGCCGGGCTGCGCATCGTCGGGCCGGTGTGGGCGGGCACGCGCTTCTGCGGGGGCATGTATGAGCCGGGCGGCTTCACCTCGGAAGGATATGAGCTGCTGGAGGTGATGGCCTCGCTGGGCCTGACCCTGGACATAGCCCACATGAACGAAGAATCGGCGCTGGAAGCGCTGGACCGCTACGAAGGGCCGGTAATCGCCTCACACGCCAACGCGGCCGCGCTGCTGAACGGCTCCCGGTCGCAGAAGCGGCACCTCTCGGATCTGGCGCTGCGCCGTCTGGTGGAGCGTGACGGCGTTGTGGGGGTGATGCCGCTCAATCACTTCCTGGTTCCGGGGTGGGCGAAAGGCGACCCCAAGGACCGAGTCCACCTGGACGCTCTGGTGGCCCACATCGACCACATCTGCCAGCTGGCCGGGGATGCCCGGCACGTGGGCATGGGCAGCGATTTTGACGGCGGTTTTGGCTGGCAGCACACTCCGGCCGAGCTGGACACGATCGCCGATTTGCAGCGGCTGGAACCCCTGCTGAAAGAGCGAGGGTACTCAAACGAGGATATTACTGCTATACTGGGAAAAAACTGGCAGCAGCATCTGGAGAAAACCCTACCAGAATGAGCTCTGATCCAATCGAAAGACAGTCCTACCCGATTCGCAAGTTACCGAAAACCTCCGTCTGGGCCGACTCAACCCCCCTGGACCGGAATGGGGGCAAGCCGGCCCCGTTCTATTCCCGCCGGCGGATTCGCTGGGGGCTGCTGATCACCCTGGCCGGGTTCCTGTTCTTCCTGCTGGGCGCGCGGCCCGGCCTGTTCGGCGTCGACCGCAGTCCGGTGATCGGGTTTGTGCAGATTGTGGTCTTCCTGATCGGCCTGGGCATGATCTGTCTGGGCGGATACATCAGCATGATGGCGCTGTGGAAGAACGAGCAGGTGAGCATCGCCGCGGATATCGGGCTGCGGCTGGTGGCGACCGGCTTTGTCATTGCTGTTTTTGCGGGCCTGGCCGACATTTTCGGAGTCGGCAGTCACCCGCTTTCAACGCTGCCTTTTTTCGGTCCCTTGCAGGCCCGCGGAGTGATGATCGCTCAGGGGATCATCGCTGCCGGATTCTTCCTGCTGATTCCCTACCACCGGCTGGTCAGGGAACAGCCGCCCAGACCGGAGAAGCCGGTAACCAGACCGGCCAAACGCGACAAGAAGAAAAAAGGATCCTGACAAAGCCGTAAGCTGGATGCACCCGTCAGGGCTGACTTGACATCCTCTACCCGCTTTGTTATGATCGCCGCAAAGGAACCATTTACATGGCTGATGAGACGACATCGAAAGATCCGTTGATCAAGGATGCCGATGGTCGCAATCTCCTGAATGAAGAAATCCAACCCGCTCCCAGGCGGAGCTGGGGTGAAGTGTGGGAGAAACTGGTCCGGCTTGGTCTGGGTGAAACCGCCATTCGAGCCGGTACCGGACTGGCATCGTTTGCCCTGATCCTGCTGGTTGTGTGGGTCATGGGCAAGTTCTATCTCAAAGGACAGGTCAACAACCCGCAGGCCGAGGCCATGGCCGCCGCCGAGCCGACCATCACGCCGCGCATCCCTCCGCCGCCGTTTGAAATGCCGGCCGAGGGCAGCCAGGTGCTGGGAATCTCACGCAGGGCCATGCCGCACACGGCCCTGCCCAGCCGGCCGCGCTTTGAGATCATCGAATATGAGGTCCAGTCTGGCGACACGGTGATCGGCATCGCCGAGCGCTTCAACCTGCAGCCGCAGACGGTGCTGTGGAGCAACTTCGATGTGCTCTATGACGATCCTCACCGCCTGATGCCCGGGCAGAAGCTCAAAATCCTCCCGGTCGACGGGCTGCTGTACGAGTGGCACAACGGTGACGGGTTGAACGGCGTAGCCGAATTCTTCAAGGTGACGCCCCAGGAGATCATCGAGTGGCCCAGCAACAACCTGACGCCTGAAAAGGTGGCCGATCTGTCCAATCCGAACATTGAGCCAGGCACGGTGCTGCTGATTCCGGGCGGCGTGCGCGAATGGCAGGGCTGGTCAAACCCGATGATCCCGCGCAGCAACCCGGCCTCTGCCAAGCTCATGGGGCCTGGCTACTGCGGCGTGGTCACTACCGGTTACACCGGTTCGGGTACCTTCATCTGGCCGACCACGGCGACGTACATCTCCGGGTATAACTACTCGCCGGCCACCAATCACCGCGCCGTAGACATCGGCGGCGCCATGGGCAATGCTCTGTACGCGGCCGACAGCGGCGTCGTGGTCTACGCCGGGTGGAACAACTACGGTTACGGCAACACAGTGGTGATCGACCACGGCAACGGCTGGCAGACCCTGTACGCCCACATCATGGACGGCGGGATCCTGGTGAGCTGCGGCCAGAGTGTCTCTCAGGGCGAAACCATCGCCTATATGGGAAGCACGGGAAATTCCTCCGGTCCGCACCTGCACTTCGAGCTGATGCACGAGTCCTACGGCAAGGTCAACCCGCTGGACTACATGAGCCCGTAAGGAAATCCAAAGGTAAACATAAGAGCCGCCCAATCGGGCGGCTCTTTCTTATGGGTGATCTCAGGCGCGGACTAAACCAGTTTTTCGATTTCGTCCTGCGCCAGGGCGAGGAAGTCGTCCACCGACATGGCGCCCGGGTTCTCCCCGCTGCGCTTGCGCAGCGAGACCTGCCCGTTTTCCACCTCTTTGTCGCCCACCACCAGCATATAAGGGATCTTCTGCGTCTGGGCGGCACGGATTTTGGCGTTCATGCGGTTGCTGGAGGCGTCCACCTCCACCCGCAGGTCATGCTGGCGCAGCCGGTCGGCCACCTGATTGGCGTAGTCCACGTGCCGGTCGGCGATGGGGATCAGCACCGCCTGCACCGGGGACAGCCAGACGGGGAACGCGCCGGCGTAGTGCTCGATCAGCACGCCCATGAAGCGCTCCATCGAGCCCAGCAGGGCGCGGTGGATCATGTAGGGGCGGTGCTCCTGGCCGTCCTCGCCGATGTAGCTCATGTCGAAGCGTTCCGGCTCGTTGAAGTCGAACTGGATCGTGCTCAGCTGCCATTCGCGGCCCAGCGCGTCGACCATCTTGAGGTCGATCTTCGGCCCGTAGAAGGCCGCGCCGCCCTCGTCGATGTCATAGCCCAGCCCGGCGCGATCAAGCGCAGCCCGCAGCGCTTCCGTGGCTTCATTCCAGCGGCTCTCCTCACCGATGGATTTCTCCGGATCGCGCGTGGAGAGGTAGGCGTGGAACTGGTTGATGCCGAAGTGGCGCAGGATGTGCAGGCAGAACTGCAGCACCCGGTCGATTTCGGCGGGCATCTGGTCGGCGCGGCAGAAGAGGTGGGCGTCGTCCTGCGTGAAGCCGCGCACCCGCAGCAGGCCGTGCAGCACGCCGCTGCGCTCGTAGCGGTAAACCGTGCCCCATTCGGCCATGCGGATGGGCAGATCGCGGTACGAGTGGATCTGGTTCTTGTAGATCATGATGTGGAACGGGCAGTTCATCGGCTTGATGATGTACTGGTCGCCTTCCACTTCCATGGGGGAGTACATGTTCTCCGTGTACCAGTCCAGGTGACCGCTCGTCTTCCACAGGTTGGCCCGGCCCACGTGCGGCGAGTAGACGATATCGTAGCCGTGGCGAATGTGCTCTCTCTTGACGTATTCCTCGGCCAGATGGCGCACCATGCCGCCCTTGGGGTGCCAGAGCACCAGCCCGGGGCCGACCTCCTGGTTGATGGAGAACAGGTCCAGTTCCTTGCCCAGGCGGCGGTGGTCACGCTTGCGGGCTTCTTCCAGCTTCCAAAGGTACTGGTCGAGCTCTTCCTTCGTCTCCCAGGCCGTGCCGTAAATGCGCTGCAGCATGGGGCGCTTTTCATCCCCGCGCCAGTACGCACCGGCAACGCTGAGCAGCTTGATCGCTTCCGGGTTGATCTCATTCGTCTGGGCCACATGCGGGCCGCGGCACAGGTCCACGAAGGTATCCTGCTGATAGATGGAAATCTGCGGTTTTTCGGCCAGCGGGTTGCCGTCCTCGTCCATGCCGCCCTGTTCCAGACCGTCGATCAGCTCCAGCTTGTAGGGCTGGTCCTTGAAGATCTGGCGGGCCTCATCGGCCTCCAGCACGCGGAACTGGAAGGGATGCCGGCCTTTGATGATTTCCTTCATGCGCTTTTCGATCTCCTCCAGGTCCTCCGGGGTTAGCGGGCGGGGGAGGTCGAAATCATAGTAGAAGCCATCCTCAATGGGTGGTCCGATGGCGATCTTGGCTTCGGGGAACTTTTCCATCACGGCCTGGGCCATGATGTGCGCGGCCGAGTGCCGCACGCGGTACAGCCTGGAATCTTCGTACTTTTCTTCTTTTGGTTTGATTACCTGGTCAGCCATAATTACCTCCGATCGAAACAAAAACGCCCGCCCCGATACTGGGGCGAGCTGATAACTCGCGGTTCCACCCAGATTAAACGCCAGAACGCGTTTATCTCGAGGGACTGATAACGGGGTCAGCCGGTGGCCTTACTGGGCAAAGTGCCGTTCAGGTTTCCGCTCGCAGGGGGTTTTCTCCGGGGTTGTTCCGCGGCGGGCTTTCAGCCGGTGACCCGCGTTCTCTGTCGGCTTGCGCCCGGATACTCGTCCTGGTCAGCGCGTTTACCAATATAGGACGGATTATATCAAATTTCAGAGAAAATACAATAGGGCATGTAAAGAAAAAAGCCACGCAGGGTGGCTTTGGTGGGCGGTATAGGGCTCGAACCTACGACCTCCGCGATGTCAACGCGACGCTCTAACCAACTGAGCTAACCGCCCGCAGTGGCGATATTATAATGCGGTTGGGGTGAAAAAGCAATACCAAAGGCACCGACCAGCCAGGTCTAATGGCGCAGCAGCCAGAGCACCCGGTCGTAGGAGAGCAGGTAATGTCCGCCCGCAACGATAGCGAAACCCAACCCCAGGGTAGGCTGACCGGCGTTGAACAGCGCCCAGACAGCCCCGATAAAGTAGGCCGCTTCGATGAGAAGGCGCAGCCAACCGGGGACGGGAATCACGCCCTTGCCCTGGTCGCCGGGTGTGCGCAGCAGGCCCCAGGCGAAGGAAGCCAGCAGGGGCAGCCCGAGCGCCCAGGCGAATCGGGCCAGACCGGCGTGCTGCGTCCAGCCCCAGTAGGCCAGAGCGTAGAGGGCTAATAACTCGAGGAAGAAGCGCAGGATCAGGTTGGCGGGGTTCTGTGACATGATTTGATTATAGGCGGGAAGCGGCCTTGCCAGGAGGAATTTGGGCCTGGTCAGGTGAGATACCCTCTACAAATGGGGGAATTATGGTATAATCCCGGCGTTCAAACGGAGAGGTCGCATAGTTGGTCTAGTGCGCTCGCTTGGAGAGCGAGTGTGGTGAAAGCCACCGTGGGTTCGAATCCCACCCTCTCCG
>DGEO01000027.1:257796-260232 GCA_002385985.1 Anaerolineaceae bacterium UBA3924
TTTTCTATTGTGTGTTCGAACCCCATCGAGGGGCGCGTCCCACCCTTACCGCCAGTGACAAGAGACGCGGGCTTCCGAGTCTCTTTTTGTTGTGGGTACGAATCCTCTGTAGGCTGGTGTTCCAGCCACACTGCGGCGGTATTAACAACCAGACTATGGAATAAGTTTCGACCGGCGTTTTTCACCCGGCCGGAATTGGACGAGTGCGAAGATGATGGCGTCCAGGACCAGAATATAGATTATGAACCCGCTGTTGGCGAAGGTAATGGAGGAGAGGGTGAGCAGTGTCAGGATCACGCCGACGACGGAGGCCATCCAGGGCCAGGCAATTTCCGTGTCCGGGTATCTGTAGGCCTTTATGAGTGTGGGGATCGCGGCGAACCCATCCGCGATGATGCTGAACAGGATGGCGATGTTGCCCACCCGCGTAATTTGCCAAAGCGCCAGCCCGACCAGCGACAGCGCGCCGCACAGCAGGTCGAACCGGGTCAGCTTCCACACCGACTGTTTGTTGAAGAACGAAGCGCAGAACACCGTCAGCGGCAGCACACCGGTGCTCAGCGTCATCATGGATTCCAGCCCGACACCCTGCTGAATCTGGGCGAAGAAGGCGATGATCGGCGCCAGCGACCAGAGGAGGAAGGAGACCCGGTTGGGTTTGACCTTTCCCTTGAGCGTGTCAATCAGGTAGGCGACCGACCCGGCCGCGCCGATGAGCGTACCGATAATGACAAAAAACTCGGGGAGCATAAGCAGTCCGATCTGCGTATCGTTGAACCTTTATCTACAAAGCAGCAGACCCATTATAGGGCTGTTCGGCGGTGGTGGGAAATCATCGATCTGAATCGATAGCTGGAACGGCCGGAACATTGATATCATAGGTGTACAGCATCCGTTGCAGGCGAATAATGCATAAAAAGCATCCCATTCTCTCCTATTTGGCAGTGAGAATTTGTTGAGGGATCGACATGGCTGCCATCCACCTGAAAAAGACCATCACCGGCTCCATCCTCGACATCGGCGGCGGGGGAGAGGGGATTATAGGGCGGGTTTACCCGGCCCAGGTCACGGCCATCGACATCCGGCGCGAGGAGCTGGAGGAAGCCCCGGGTGATTTCACCAGGATCCAGATGGACGCCTGCCGCCTGGGCTTTAAGGACGAGTCCTTCGACCATGTCACCGCCTTTTACTGCCTGATGTATCTGGAGAAGCCCGACCACGAGCAGGTCATCCATGAAGCCTGCCGGGTGCTTAAACCCGGGGGCCAGCTGCACATCTGGGATGCCGATATCCTCACCGCCGACCCTTTTCTGGCGGAGCTGGACATCGATGCTGGCGGTCTGGCGGTGCACACCACCTACGGCATCTACAAGGACGATGCCGCTCAGGACGCGATTCACTTCAAGCGCATCTGCACTGATGCGGGTTTCCGGCCGGCTGTGGAACAGGCCGCAGACGGGCATTTCTACCTGCGATTTCATAAACCCAATCCTTCTTCATTAAATCAGGGAGACAACATGATCGAAGAGCTGCGCGATATCATGACCAGGTTCGCTGCATCCGGCTGGGACCTGATTGCCGGACCGTCCATTGCCTGGCTGGAAGGCCGCGGCGAGAAGGAAGCACTTATCGCCGCCATCGAACAGGCCGACAGAGAGTGCGGCAGCTGCGGCTGCGAGTACGACCCGCTGTACAAGCGCGCCCTGAAATTGAAAGACCTGCTCTAGTCCCTGGCCGGACGCCCGGTCGTCCGGCCAACCGGCCGGTCAGGTATTCCGGGCGTCCAGGCTGCCACGGCTGGATCAATTAATGCGCATAGCCGGAGACCCGTTCGCCGGGAGCGGGACCTTATGGTAGGATAAACATATGGCCACTGAATCCCAGCCCGTATACTCCATCGGCTACGGGCGCCGTTCCATCTATGAGTTCATTGACCTGCTGCACCGGTACGGCGTCACCCGGCTGGTGGACATCCGCTCGCACCCGGTATCGCGATGGAACCCGGCTTTCCGCAAGAAGATCCTGGAAGAATACCTGACTGGCGCAGGGATCGAATACACCTATCGCGGGGATGTGCTGGGCGGGAAACCCGCCGATCCTGACCTGTGGGACGGCGAAGTCCTGGATCTGGACGTGCTGTGGGAGAAGCCCTGGTTTCATGAGGGGATTGGCGAACTGGAAGCCGCCTCCCGGGGCGGCGAGCGCCTGGCGGTGATGTGCGCTGAACTAAGGCCCGAGTCCTGCCACCGTGCCTTTATGGTCGGGGCCGCGCTGATCGAGCGCGGCGTGGAGATGCGCCACATCGACGAGCATGGGGGTATAAAATCGCAGATCGAGGTGCTGGGCTGGTTTTCGGGTCACGAGCCGGTGGAGTAGCAGCAGCCGTATGCTCGCCGGTCTCGATGAACTTAACGGGCCGGCATAAGAAATCAAAAA
>DGEO01000027.1:260425-269483 GCA_002385985.1 Anaerolineaceae bacterium UBA3924
TTGACCACGTGCCAGCGGTTTTCCACGTCTGGAATGTTCTCATGCAGGGCCGGCATGCGGCCTTCGACGCCGTAGGATATCACCAGGAAGATGGCCCCGTCACTCAGGTTGCGGGCATTGGAGTCAGCCGCCACCAGGTCAGCCGGGGGATACTGGCGCAGCGCGCTGGAGAATGGCCCGTTGCCTGCCCCTCCCGCGCCGTGGCAGAGCGCGCAGTGGATGGTGTACAGCTCCTCACCCGTCTGCAGGCTCTCCTCCGTCGCTTCCACCGGGTTGGCGGGCGGTCCCAGCTCCGGAATGTACACCGCGCCCTGGATAGGCACCGAACGGGCTGGCAGCGGGCGCGGGTCCTCCATGGCGCGGTAGGAGGGCTGGATCTCCATATTGCTGACCCAGTTGATTTTGATGATGTCCATGGTGAACAGCAGGCCGATCAGCAGCGGGCTGGCGAGGACGACAAGCACAATGATCAGGCGTTTGATTATGGCCATAGCTTCCGCTCCTGCAGGTTGTGGGTCAGTTCCGCGCCCAGGGCCACCAGCTGGTCGTAGGATTCACAGTCCACCTCCGGCGGGCAGGTGAATAGGATGCCGATTTTCCCATGGGCGATGCGTGGATCGTAGCCGTGCGGGCCGTAGGACGGGGTGATGGTTTCCACGAACACCCCCAGAAGGGTGCTGATCAACAGGCCCAGCATGGTCAGCTCGAAGACCACCACCAGCGTGGTGGGGATGGGGAAGACCGGCATGCGGCCGACGTTCAGCGGGTAGATGAGCACCGGAAGGTAAGTGATGGCCAGAGCGGCCAGGAAGCCGGCCACGGCCCCGACCAGGCCGATCAGCCCGACACGGCTCCAGCTCATCGGCCGGCCGAGGATGTGCTCAGACAGGGGAACCCCGGAGATGACCGAGATGTTCCGGTCCGGCACGCCCTGCGAGCGCAGGATGGAGATGGCTTCGGCGGCCTCGTTGATCTGGTCTTCTTCGAAGAGGGCGAGATGTATGGGTTCGGTTATCATGGCGAGGCTCCTTTTCGCTTACTCCAGCTCCGTCACCGAAGGCACGTGCGCCTTGCCAACCTTCTTCAGGCTGTGCGCCATCTGGCCTTCCTGCACCTCCCAGACCGGGATCAGCGGGATGGCGCGGGAAGCCAGCAGGTAGAGCAGGCAGAACATGGCCATGGTGCCGATGGCGATGCTAATTTCGAAGATGGAGGGGTTGTAGATGCCCCAGTCAAAAGGCATGCGCTGGTGGCCCAGGGTAAGCGGGATGATGGTGTAGCGTTCCGCGTACATGCCGACGTTGATTGCCAGGGTGATGAAGAACATCGCCAGCGGGTTGCGGCGGATGCGCCGGTTCCACAGCGTCAGCCAGGGAATGGCGACGTTGCAGATCAGCATCAGGTACCAGACCCAGGCGGAGGGGCCGGTGGCGTGCAGGGTGAGGATGCGCTGCACGGCTTCCTCGCCGCCGTACCAGCTCAGCAGGTACTCGTTGAAGAAGAAGTAGGCCCAGGCCATGGAGAAGACCAGCAGCAGCTTGCCCAGCGCGTCGAAATGCTCAGGGCGGATGAAGTATTTAAAGTTGCGCATCGTGCTGCGCAGCACGAAGAGGATGGTGACCACAGCGGCCACACCTGAGAGGATGGCCCCGATAATGAAGTAGGGGCCGAAGATGGTCGAGTGCCACCCGGCCACCACGCCGACGGCGAAGTCCCAGGACACGATGGTGTGGACTGAGAACATGACCGGGATGATGGCGAAGGCGAAAATGTTGATGGCCTTTCGCAGGCGGTGCCATTCCGCCTCGGTGCCGCGCCAGCCCAGCGCCAGCAGGCGGTAGATGCGGTGGCGCAGGCCGGTGGTGCGGTCTCGGGCCATGGCCAGGTCGGGGATCAGCGGCAGGTAGAGGTAGATGGTGCTGCTCAGCAGGTAGGTGGTGATGGCCAGAAAGTCCCAGACCAGTGGCGAGCGCATGTTAGGCCACAGCCAGCGGGCGTTGGGGTAGGGGACCATGTAGTAGAACGTCCACACGCGCCCGAGGTGGATGAGCGGGTACATCGCACCGCCGGCCAGACCGAAGGTGGTCATCAGCTCGGCCGCGCGGGTGAAGGGGCGGCGGAATTCGGCTTTGAACACCCGCAGGATGGCCGAGACGAACGTGCCGGCGTGGCTGATACCAATCCAGAACACGAAGGTGACGATGAACACGCCCCAGAAAACCGGGCGGCGGATGCCGGTGATGCCGATGCCGGTGGCGGTCATGTAGCCCCACACGCCGAACAGGCAGACGGCGACGATCAGCGCCAGCCCGCCGACCCAGGCCCAGTAGACCGGGGTGGTCGTGGTCATGGCTTCCATCACCATCTGGTTCATCTCCTCGCGCGGGCGAGGGTCGAGCATCAGATGCTCTTCAGCCAGTTCACTCTGTTCGAGATCGGCTCGTGCACCGGTCAGATAACTAGTCTCTGCCGCCATACACGCCACCTCCCTTCAGGTAGGTAATGCTGGGGAAGGTCCCCAGTTCTTCCATGATCTGGAAGCCCCGCTCGCTGCGCTCGAAGAGTGTGCGAATCGGGCTGTTTTCGTCGGTCAGATCGCCAAACATGATGGCGTTCGTCGGACAGGCCTGCGCGCAGGCGGTGGTGACCTCATTCTCAAGCGAGGGGTCACCCTGAGTGTCGGCATCGATGCGTGCATGCACCAGCCGGTGTACGCAGAAGGTGCATTTTTCCATCACACCCCGCGAGCGCACGGTCACGTCCGGGTTGAGGTAGGCGTTCATCGGCGCGGGGATTTCATAATCGAAGAAGTTGAAAACCCGGGCGTGATACGGGCAGTTGTTGGCGCAGTAGCGGGTGCCGATGCAGCGGTTGTAGACCTGCAGGTTAATCTGCTCTTCGTTGCTGTGCACCGAAGCATAGGTCGGGCAGACCGGTTCACAGGGCGCTTCGCCACACTGCTGGCAGAGCATCGGGGTGAACTCCGGCCCCACGTTGGGGTACTCGCCGTGCCAGTAGCGCTGGATACGCATCCAGTACAGGCCGCGTCCGTAGGCGACTTCGTCCTCACCCGTATAGTGGATGTTGTTTTCCATCGCGCAGGCCGTGACGCAGGCGTTGCAGCCGGTGCACAGGTCCAGGTCGATTACCATGCCCCATTTCCTGGGTTGTTCAGTCACTTGAGCCATGCTGGTTCTCCTTGTTGCTCAGGGCTAACATTAATGGGTCACTCAGTGACCCTCGCCGTAGACGCCGTCCAGGCTTTCGATCAAAGCAAGGGGGCGGCGGCGGCCGGTGGCGCTCAGGGTGACACGGGTGTCGGCAAAGGCCAGATCCCCGGCGCCGTTGGCCTGCGGCGGGAACAACACCGCCGGGTTGGCGCCGCGTCCGGCCGCCCAGCGGCCCAGCTCGGTGTGGCCCTGGCCGAAGGGCATGGCCACAGTGTCCGGCCGGATGGCGGGGTAAACATACACGCTGGTCTCCAGCTCACCATGCTCCGAGCGCACCAGCACCACGTCGTTGGTGCGCACGCCCAGCCCGGCAGCAGTGTCCGGATGGATCAGCAGGTAGGAATTCCAGGTGGCGGTGACCATCGGATCGGGCGTTTCCTGGATCCAGGGGCGGTTGGCCACCGAGCCGTCTCCCAGCTTGTTGGGATAGGCGATAAAGTGCAGCTGCCCGGATTGGAGCGGCTCGGGCGGGCGGATGGCACTGCCGCCGCTGGCGCTGGCTTCAGCTGGCTCCAGGCGGGGGCTCTGGGTCCACCAGCCGCCGTACTGCAGGAACTGCGCCCAGAAGGTGGGCATTTCATCCGCGCGGAAAAGCCCGTCCGGGTCGTTCGCGTCCAGCAGGGGGCGCAGCCGGCTCTGGATGAAGGCCACTTCGTCGGTGTAGTCCAGCCCGGCGCCGGCCTGCTGCGTGGCTGCGAGCAGCACGTCCGCCGTGGCGCGGGTGTTGTAGAGCGGCACGACTACAGGCTGCATGGCCGAGAGCACCGGCCGGTCGGCTGCCTGCACCCGCTGGTAGCCGAAGGACTCCAGCCCGGTGTGGTCGGGCAGGATGTAGTCACTGGCCAGGGCGGTTTCGTCCGGGAAGGAGGCAAAGGAGATCACCTGCGGCACCTGAGCCAGCGCTTCGGCGAAGCCCAGGCTGGAAGGCAGCTCAAAGAGGGGATTGACCCCATGGATGAAGAGCGTGCTGACCTGGCCGGAGCGCATGCGGTCGACCAGCTCCTGAACTGCCTGAAGGCTTCCCTGCGGAGCGGAGGCTTCCTCTTCCACCGGGATGATGGAAACCGGGTTGGCGGCGGAGAGCGAGTTGAGGGTCAGGATGGCCACCGCGCTTTCCAGGCCGTTTGCGTGCCCGAGCGCGTTGCCGCCCGGCAGGGCTGTCGCCTGCCGGGCTGTGGCGAACATCTCCGCCAGCCGGGTCAGGGTTTCCACGGGGACGCCGGAAGCTTCCGCGGCGGCGTTGACGTCCACACCGGCGAAAGCCGGCGGAACCCCGCCGCCCCGGGCCTCAGCCGCCAGCCGGCCGATGGCCGCGGCGACCAGGCCCTCGCTGCCCGGCGCGACCGGCACCCACAGGTCGCTGCTGCCGCCGGTGACCGACTGCCTCGGTTCGAAGGTGACCAGATAACCGGTTCGCCGCCCGGCAGCATCCTGGCGGAACTGGCGGAACTGCCGCGTGTAGGCCAGCGGAGAGAGCCACTCTTCGAGCAGGTTCGCGCCGAAGGAGAAGACCACGTCCGAATTGGCCATGTCGAAATGGGGAACCGCCGGGGTGCCGTAGACGGCTTCGGTCGCGGCGATCAGGGTGGAACGGCCCTCGAACATCTGCAGGGTGGAGTAGCGCACCGGCGGCGGAGCTCCGAGCGCCTCTGCCAGCTCGGTGACCAGGTCAAAGAGGTGGTCAGGTGTGCCGCCCAGCAGGAAGGCCAGCGAACCGGCATTCCCCTGCAGCGCCTGGCCGACGACTTCCACTGCCTGGTCCCAGTCGATCTCTTCGACCGAACCGCCGCCCCGGGCTTGCCGGCGCGGTCCGGTGATCCGGTCCGGGTTATACAGTCCCTGCACCGCCGTCAGGGCGCGCTGGCAGATCTTGCCGCGGCTGACCGGGTGGGCCGGGTTGCCTTCCGCCTTAATGGCCCGGCCTTCGACGGTGCGAACGATGATCCCGCATCCGGCGGTGCAGTCCCGGCAGGTGGTGGCATAGTAGGTGCTGACGCCGGTCTGGCCGAACTCGGGCATGCTGCTGTAGGGCTGGCGTACCACATAACGTGATGTGGGGCCGCAGCCGGTCAGCACACCGGCGGTGGCCAGCCCCGCGCCGGAAAGCTTGAGAAAATCTCGCCGTGAGATTTTGGATTTCATGCTGGTTCCTTTCGATGGATCAATAATGACAGGTGGCGCAGTCAGAAAGCCGGACGAAGTTCTCTTCGCCCGTGCGGGAATGACATTCCAGGCACCAGCCCATGTTCCAGCGCGTCTGCGGCTCGGCAACGGTCATCTGGCTGACGTCACCGTGGCAGGTTTCACAGGCGATGCCGCTGTCCACATGGGTCAGGTGGTTGAAGTGAATAAAATCTGGAAGCAGGGCCACCGGGACCCAGGGGATCGGCTCACCGCTTTCCACGTAGGAAGCCAGTATGTCCAGCTGTTCCGACTGGCGTTCGATCTGCTGGTGACAGCCCCAGCATTTATCCGTGGAGGGAAGCCCGGCCTCCGCGCTGAAAGCGACCGCCGGGTGGCAGTACTGGCACTGCGCGCCGATCAGCACGTGGGTGCGGTGCGGAAATTGGATCGGCTGGTCCGGTGACTGCTGGGTAAATACCAGCGCAGCCGCCGCCCCTCCGATGAGGATGAGCAGCAGCAGGACGATCCCGGTGATAATTCCCCCATGCTTGTACCAGGGTTTGGGTCTTGTCATGCTTTTCTCCTTGATGGTGTGATGTTATTGCTGTCCGCGGATCAGCCAGACGACGAAGAAAATGATGCCGATCAGCACCGCTCCCAGCAGAACGGCGAACCCCAGGCTGGTGACCATCGCCCAGATGGCGGTCAGGATGCCGGTAAACAGGCCGCGGGACGGCCCGCCGCGCTCGTCGAACGGCTCCCGGCCGCCGTCCTGCCCGGGGGCTTCGCCTTCACCCGGAAATCCGGTCGGCAGGCTCTGGGCGTAAAGCAGCACGTCGCGCCCCTCTTCAGGTGTCCAGCCGTCCAGAACCATGGCAGGCATCTCAGAAGCACGGGCGGTTCCGTAGCGAGTGCGGTGCAGGAAGCGCCACGGCTCCTGGACGGCCAGCGTCCCCAGCGATACATTCTGGCCCTCATAGCGGAAGGCCAGCGCCGTGCCGTCCTCGCCGTGACAGCTGGCGCAGGCCTCGGTGTACAGCCGCTGCCCGTTCTCACGGTCGCCTTCGATGACCTGGCGGGAGACCAGGTCGATGTACTGGTTGTCGTCGATCAAACCCTGCTGGAGGAAGGCTGCCAGCGCTTCGACATCCTCCTCAACCAGCGGGGGGACAAAGTTGTGTTCCGGATCATCTTCTCCGGTCAGTGCGGCTGCAATTTCGGCCGCGGAGGCGGACTGCGTGTCAAACACACCAGGGAATCCGGTGAAGTTCGGCCCGCTGCGGTTGGCCCCCTCGACGCCCTGGTAGTCCCAGCCGTGGCAGGTCACGCAGCGCCAGGTGTCCGGCCCGCTGCGGGTGTTCTCCTCCTGGCGGCCCCAGATGGGATGGTTACCTGAAGGAGGCGATTGGTCCAGCACGGCGGCCCAGTCGTCGTACAGCTGCGCTCCCCGCACGACCAGCTCATCCTCCTGGTTCAGCGTGCGGGCGGAGGCCGCCTGGTGGATCGCTCCCAGAAGGCTCACGATCATTGCAGCGATGATCAGGAATGCATAAGCGGCTGCAGTGCGTTTCATTTTCCATCCCTCCTTCAACTCGCCGGTGCGAAGAAAGGAAACAGTCCCCCAGGTGAAGCCGTCACTAACCTGTCATTAATCATACACGTTTGTAGATTAAATACCAGTTAAATAAACGACTGATTTTGGATTAATTCAGTCGAGGCCGAGGGGCAATAATCAGTGCGACCCGTGTCGAGCCGGACGTGGAGAACGTCCGATGCGCGCTGATAATTAATTGACCTTAAGAGTTTTTATGTTTTCACGTTTCAGGTCATCCAAAGACAGGGGAAATACGTATGGATGATTAACAGAACGAATGGAGGTGGATGGCCATGACCATCGCGCAGTCAAAGGTTTTTCCCCGTGCCCGGTTGATCACAGTCCCTGTCATGTTGATGCTGGCTGCGGGCATCATTCATTTCGTTGTGGTTCCCCATCATTATGAACACGCCCCGGCGCACGGCATCGCGCTGGGCGTGATCGGCGGGCTGGAAGTGATCTGGGCGGCGGCTTACTGGCTGCGGCCGTCCCGGCGGCTGGCTCAGGCCGGGGTGCTGCTGGCGGTCAGCATGATCGTGCTGTGGGGCATCACCCGCGTGGCCCCGGCGCCCTTTACCAACGCGCCGGAGGAGGTGGATCTCGCCGGCGTGGCCTCCAAACTGCTGGAGGGCATCAGCGCCGCGGTCCTGCTCGGCGGCCTGGTCAGGGCTGGAGATAAGGAAGAGGCCAGGCCGGCGGTCCGGAGCACGATCGCCGGGTTTCTGCTGGCCTCGGTGATGCTGGGAGCGGTGGTCTACACGGCTGCACGGGTTTCTCAGCCGCTTTTTCCCGGGCTGGTTTCGCCCGCCGGGCATGTCGACGACCACGAGCATTGAGTCCGATTTCGCCTGAAATTGACGGGGATACCATATAATCAAAGCAGCTTATTTCAAGGAACCTGAATGACAGACCAGAAAGCTGTTATTGATGTCGTGGTGACCCGCTTCGCTTACGGCGGGGACCTGATCGGCCGGCTGCCCGACGGGCGGGCGGTGTTTGTGCCGATGGCACTGCCCGGCGAGAAGGTGCGCCTGGAGCTGATCGAAGAGAAGCCCCGCTTTGCTCGCGCGCGCCTGCTGGAAGTGCTCGAGCCGTCCCCGGACCGCATCCAGCCGCGGTGCGTCCACTTCGGCGAGTGCGGGGGCTGCCATTACCAGCACATACCCTACGAGCGCCAGCTGGACGCCAAACGCGAGGTGGTGCGCGACCAGCTGCAGCGCATCGCCGGGATTGAGGATCCGCCGGTTGCCGCGACAGTCCCCAGTCCGAACCCTTTTTACTACCGCAACAACGTGCAGTTTCACCAGGCCCCCGACGGGCGGTTGGGATACATGAAGCTGTATGCCAACGACGAGGTGCTGCCCATCCGCGAGTGCCACCTGCCCGAGCCGCTGCTCAACGACATCTGGCCGCAGCTGGAGATCGACCGGCAGGTGGGGATCGAACGGATCGGCCTGCGCCAGGGCTCGGAGGATGAAGCGTTGCTGATCATCCAGACGCAGGACGCCGGCCTGCCGGAGATGGAGCTGAATCTGCCGCTGTCCGTTGTTCACCGCAGCGGAGAGGACACGGTGGTGCTGGCGGGCAGTGATGACCTGTGGCTGGAGGTGCGCGGGCGCATGTTCCGGGTATCGGCAGGGTCTTTCTTCCAGGTGAACCTGCCGGTGGCCGAAGCGATGGTCGAGCACTTGCTGCGCATCCTGCCGCTGACGGAACAAACCACGCTGCTGGACGTGTACTGCGGCGTAGGCCTGTTTTCCGCGTTCCTGGCCCCGAAGGTCCAGCGGCTGGTGGGCGTGGAGCTGGCGGAATCAGCGACGGAGGACTTCGCAATTAACCTGGACGAGTATGAGAACGTGGAGCTGTACGAAGGCGCGGCGGAGGAGATCCTGCCGCATATGAACGTCCCGGCGGATGTGGTCCTTGTTGACCCACCCCGCGCCGGGCTGGAACGGCCTGCGCTGGACGCCATTGTCGCGCTACAGCCGGAGACCATCGCCTACGTTTCCTGCGACCCGGCGACCCTGGCCCGCGATCTCAAGCGCCTGATCGCCGCCGGGTACAAGGTCAATCAGGTGACCCCGTTTGACATGTTTCCACAGACCTATCA
>DGEO01000007.1:0-9093 GCA_002385985.1 Anaerolineaceae bacterium UBA3924
AGATGTGTATAAGAGACAGGCGCAGCCCGGCTAGCGCGCTTGCATGGGGTGCAAGAGGTCGAAGGTTCAAATCCTTTCGCCCCGACCATATAGAGAAGCTCCAATATTGGAGCTTCTTTCTTTCTTATCAGGGTTGAGAACCATTTCGATCAATCCAACCCTTCTCTCGAAGGTTCTCCCCATTGAGGGGACTCGAAATCCTTTCGCTCGGGCCATAAAATGCAAGCTCCTGTACAAGAGCTTCTTTCGTTTTTAAGGTTCAGAACCCTTTTACCACCCTTGTCAACGGTTCTCCCCGTTGAGGGGATTATGAATCCTTTCACCCCGACCACCTTGGAACCTCCTTTTTGGGGCTTCATTTTCTTAGAAACCACGCCTAACCTTAGTGCCCCCGAGAAGAACAGCTCTCACATGGCCGAGAACTGACCTTTTTATATTGCACCAAAATCAATCCAATTGATAAATTGAATCCATAAAACCCTTCCATTTATAGAACATATTTGCTATAATAACAGCTGAGATACATCCCCTCCAGCAAACCGGTAACGATTCTCAATACATATCCTTCCTGATAGACATGCAGGGAAAAGTACAGGTGAAAGGTATGGACACACAAACTTCTTATTATGTCCCTGACGTTCAGGGGCCGGTTGGCCTGGACCTTGACCAGGAGAAAATCGATCTGATCAAGCGCACCATCGCGCGCGGAGCGACGGATGACGAGCTGGCTCTGTTCATCGAGCAGTGCCGTCGCACCGGACTGGACCCCTTCGCCCGCCAGATCTACTCTGTGCGAAGGCGGCAGTGGAACAGCCAGTCGCGCTCGTACGAGGAAGCGCAGGTCATTCAGGTCTCGATTGACGGCTTCCGCCTGATCGCCGACCGCACGCACAAGTACGCCGGACAGGTCGGTCCCTGGTGGTGCGGGGCGGACGGGGAATGGAAGGAAGTCTGGCTGAGTGACGAGCCGCCCGCCGCGGCCAAAGTCGGCGTGCTGCGGCACGATTTCCATCAGCCGCTCTTCGCCATCGCGCTTTACAAGAGCTACGTGCAGACCAACGCGCACGGCGAGCCGGTCAGCCGCTGGAAGACTGATCCGGCCGGCATGCTGGCCAAATGCGCCGAGGCGCTTGCGCTGCGCCGCGCCTTCCCGCAGGAGCTCTCTGGCCTGTACACCACCGAGGAGATGGAGCAGGCGGACAACCCGGCTCAGATCCAGGAACGCCCGGCCATCGCTTCTGCCGAACGCGGCAGCGGCCAGCGCCCCTTCTCTCCGGAGGAACTGAAGGCCAACTTCGCCCGCGCGGTGAGCAAGATCGAGCAGATGGGCCTTGAGCTCAAGAACGGCGACGCGGAAATCATCACCAACGCACTCGGCAACCTGCTGGAAGACCCCGAGCAGGTCAGCCGATACCTGGAATTCCTGACAGGCGCCGCCGAGGTCTCTGACCTGAGCGAAGCCGATCTGGTGGCCCTGCTGAGGCTGCTGCGCCCCACCGAGGTGGAAGGCGAGTGGATGCCCGGCCAGGAAGCCCTGGAGGAAGCGGCTGCGGTCATCACCTACCTGGATGAGCAGAGCATCACTGTGGAGACCCAAGAGACGGAAGAAACAGCTGAATAAACCACATCACGGGACTTCATCCCTCCCGATGCCCACCCCGGTCGATCGACCGGGGTGGTTTTTTGGGGTGTTCCGCATATCCCGGATGCTATAATGGACCATACACTTTTCTGGGGGTAAGGAATCCCGCCGATGAAGCGCTTTCTCGCCAGACTAACCGGACTGCTGCTGATCCTGGACGCCCTGCTGGGGTTTGGCCTGAGCGTGGCGGGGCTGGTGGTCATCTGGACCTCCCAGAGCACCGTCCTCACCCGGGTCACCTCAACAATGGACACCATCGAGATGACCGTGGCCGCCACCACCAACATGCTGGACGTGGTCAACACCACCCTGGATCAGGCCGGCGCCAACATCCAGGCCATAGAAGCCTCGTTGATCGACGTCACTGCCGCCCTGAGCACAGCGTCAAACGTGGCGGACACCGTAGGAACCATGATCGGCGAGGATTTCACCCGGGTGATCGCCGAGACCCAGACCTCGTTAGATTCGGTCGAGACCAGCGCGAAACTGATTGACGACACCCTGCGCATCGTCAGCGCGGTGCCCTTCATCGGCGCACGCTACCGCCCGGAGGTTCCCCTGCAGGAGACCATCTCCGCCGTGAACCTCTCGCTGGACGAGCTGCCCGCCTCCTTTGCAGTGGTCCAGTCCGAACTGGAGCAGACCTCGACCAGCGTGGACAACATCCAGCGCGACCTGGATAATCTTTCCATGACCATCGGAGAGATCGAAACCAGCCTTACGGAAGCCAAGGTGGTGCTCGAGCAGTACCGCACCGTGGTTCAGATCCTGGAACAGGAAATCGCCAGTCTGGAAGCCAATCTGCCCCGCTGGCTGGATTATGCATCCTGGAGCCTCACAATTGGCCTGATCTGGCTGCTGTTCGCCCAGATCCCCATTTTCCTTGTAGGGTTGGCCCTGATCACCCGGGGTGAGAACAACATCCGGACCTATTACCTGCCCTCGCAGGGTCCCTGAGCGCGGCATGCTGACTTCTCAGCAGGCTGGTTTCTCTGTATAATGCTTCCACATATGCGCAGCCGACTTTCTCGCCGCGACTTTCTGAAGTTTTCGCTCTTGGGATTGGGGAGCCTGGCCGCTCGCCCGGTGTTTGCCACCCCGGACGACCTGGACGGGATGGACATCGCCCGGGTAGCCATCCGCCAGATTAGCGTGCACTCCCAGCCCAACGAAGAGAGCCGCATCCTTTTCCAACTGTACCGCGACGAGCTGGCCCACATCTACTACGAGGTGGAGTCCGAGCATGGACCGGGCTACAACCCCTACTGGTACCGCGTATGGGGCGGGTACATCCACCGCGCCAGCACGCAGCGGGTCCGGCCGTATCTCAACCCGGTGGCCGGCAGCATCCGCGAGGGAGGGCAGCTGGGTGAAATCACCGTGCCCTACTCGCAGGCGCTGCTCTTCCGAAGCGAGCGCACCGGATGGGAAACGCTCTACCGCCTTTATTACGGCTCGACGCACTGGGTAATGAGCGTGGACGAAGGCCCGGACGGCGGTCCCTGGTACCGGCTGAAGGACGAGCTGCTCGAAATTGAATACCACGTGCCCGCGCAGCACGTGCGGCTCATCCCTGACGAGGAGTTCGCGCCGCTTTCGCCGGACGTGCCCGCCCACCTGAAGCGGATAGAGATCTCCATCGCCCGGCAGGAAGTGGTCGCCTTCGAGCGTGACCAGGAAGTCTTCCGGACACGGATCTCCTCCGGCCTGCCGTACAAGCCCGAGGGGATGATCCCCTGGGATACGCCCAAGGGCAGCTTCAACATCTACTCGAAGATGCCCTCCAAGCACATGGGCGACGGCCGCCTGACCGGCAACCCCGAGGATTACGAGCTCCCCGGCGTGCCCTGGACCTGCTTCTTCGAAGAAACCGGGGTGGCCTTCCACGGGACGTACTGGCACACCGACTTCGGCCGGCCGCGCAGCCACGGCTGCATCAATATGACCAACGAAGACGCCAAGTGGATCTTCCGCTGGACCACACCGGTCTCCGCGCCGACCACGATCGAGCAGACCGGATACGGCACCCAGGTGATTGTCTACTAAGCGCTTTCTTCTGCCAGCCAGTCCGGCCGGGGATTACCCACAAACTCCGAGAACACCCGGTTGCCCAGCAGCACCCCGTGAGGGCTGAGCCGCAGGTGAGCGCCGTCCTCCTGCTGCGACCATTCCAGCAGGCCCGCGTCCATCAGCAAGTCGATCTGCCGGCCAAAGGCCTGCTCCAGCGTCCAGCCATACAGCCGCTCGAACCCGGCAGCCGAAACGCCCTCCCGGGTCAGGCGCAGGCCGACCATCATATGCTCCTGCATGGCCGTCCAGCGGTCCACGGGCAGCACCTCGCGGGCAGCCGGACTGGCCGGGAAGCGCACCGCCCCTCCATTCTTCATCCGCTCAATGTAGGCCTGTATCCCCAGCACATTCGCCGTCCGGAATCCGGCGGCGTACCCGTGCGCGCCGGCGCCGAACCCCAGGTACGGCAGCCCGCGCCAGTACTGCAGGTTGTGGCGCGCCGTCCGCAGCTGACCGCCTTCCTCCCTGGCCCAATTGGAGATTTCGTACTGGCGGAACCCGGCTTCCTCCAGATATCCCTGCGCCCACTCATACTGCTCTGCAGCCAGGTCGTCGTCTGGCAGCCCCACCAGGCCGCGCTCCACCCAGCGCAGGAACGGCGTGCCGTGCTCGATGGACAGCGCATAGAACGAAAGGTGCTGCGGCTGCAGGTCCACCGCCCGGCGGACGCTTTCCTGCCAGCGGGCCAGCGGCTGGCCGGGAACCCCGAAGATCAGGTCCAGGCTCAGGTTGTCAAACCCCGCCTGCCGCGCCCACTTCACCGCCTGGACCACGTCCAGAAAATCGTGTTCGCGTTCCAGCAGCCGCAGATCATCCGGATGAGCCGACTGCACGCCAAAGCTGATGCGGTTATAACCCGCTTCTCGCAGCCGCTCCAGTGAATCGCGGTCCACGGTGCCGGGATTGGCTTCCAGCGTGATCTCTGCCCCGTCAAGCAGGGTGAAATGGTCCTGTATAGCCTTCACAATGGCGCTCAGCAGACCGGCAGACAGCAGCGAGGGCGTCCCGCCGCCCAGGAAAACGGTGCCCGCTTCCAGCCCGCCGGCCGCCTCCCCAATCCTTGCAATTTCCTGACATAATGCATCCACATACGAGCCGATTTTCGCCTCCTGCCCGGCATATGTGTTAAAATCGCAGTAGCTGCAGCGGTGGCGGCAAAACGGAATGTGGACGTACAGACTGGTCGTCATGATCGTCAGGATAACACATTCGCCCACCGATTTCCAGAAGCTTGACAGAAAATCGGATATGGTATAATGACCCGAGCGCCGGGGTAACCCGGTTTTATATTTTCACGCGAAAAAGATATGAGCCCAGAAGATACTTCACAACCTACCAAAGTGTGTCCAACCTGCGGCACGCGCCTGAGTGAAAATGCGTCGCGCTGCCTGGTTTGCGGCCGCTCCTTCGCAGCCGCACCCGCGGGGGTTGGTCCGGGCGCCGCGCAGGCTGCCGTCGTGCAAAGCCCGCGCATGCCCGAAGTAACCCTGTCTCTTCCAGTGGCCATTGGTCTCTTCATCCTCGTGCTGGGTATCGGAGCCGCGGTGGTCTACTTCCTACTGAACGGGAAGACCCCGGCGGCAGCCGTCAGTGATGCGGGAACGCCCACCCCGACGGTCACCTTTACCCCGACTCTCTCGATGACACCGACGGACACGCTCGAGCCGACGGCCACGCCGACGGTCACGCCGCTTCCGCCGATCGAGTACGTCATCCAGTCCAACGACTTCTGCGACACCATCGCCTGGACCTACGGCGTCACTGTACAGAGCATTCTGCAGGCCAACCCGGGCATGCGCTGCGAGCTGCTCAGCCCCGGCACCACCATCCTGATCCCGCAGCCCACGCCGACGCCGCCCCCGGCGCCAACCCCCACGCTCAGCCCGGCTGAGGCCACCATCGCCGCCTGCGAGACCATCACCTACCGCGTGGAACCCGGGGATTCCCTGCAGGCCATCGCCGCCAACTACAACGTCACCATGGAGTCGATTCGCAAGTACAACGGTCTGGTCGACGACACCGTTTTCGCAGGCCGTGACCTGATCATCCCGCTTTGCGAGCGCAAGCCGACTCCGGGACCGACCGCCACGCCGACCAATCCGCCGCCATATAACCCGCCCAATCTGCTGCTGCCTGCGGACGGCGCGGCCTTCACCGCCGCCAACGACAGCGTCACGCTGCAGTGGGCTTCGGTGGGCACCCTGCGCAGCAATGAGTACTACCAGGTGACCATCGAGGACATCACCGAAGGCCAGGGACGCAAGCTGGTCGACTACGTCACCGACACCAAGTACATCGTGCCGGCGTCCTTCCGGCCGACCGACACAATCCCGCATGTGCTGCGCTGGTTCGTTGTGCCAGTCCGCCAGACCTCCAGCACCACCAGCGCCGGCCAGCCGGTCTACGAGCCGGCCGGTGAGGCCAGCGCATGGCGCGTCTTCACCTGGTGGATCGCCGGAAGCCCGGGGCAGCAGTCCAACACCGAAACACAACCCCCGGCCACAGCGGAAACACCATCGCCGTAACCACGAATGAAACCAAAAGGAGCCTGTTTTAACAGGCTCCTTTTCATTTTCCTTTACCCGGTCAGAAATCAGGCGTTGACCGTCTCTTCCGGAGTGGTGTCCTCGTTGGCCTCCAGGAAGCGGGTCGCAGCGATGGCAGCGGCCGCCCCCATCCCGGCGGAGGTGACCACCTGGCGGTAGATCGGGTCGCTCACCTCACCGGCCACGAACACGCCCGGGATGTTGGTGTGCATGCTCATATCCGAGATGATATACCCGCGCTCGTCCAGCGCCAGCTGCCCGCGGAACAGCTCGGTGTTGGGTTTGTGACCGATAAAGATGAATACGCCGTCCGTGGGCACTTCGTACTCTTCCTGCGTCTTGACGTTCTTAATCGTCACCGTCTCGACCGCCTTCTCCCCGTTGATGGAGGTGACCACGCTGTCCCACAGGAATTTGATTTTCTTATTGTCCGTGGCCCGACGCTGCAGGATGGGCCCTGCGCGCAGTGTGTCCCGGCGGTGAATAATGGTCACTTCACTGGCGAAGCGGGTGAGGAAGAGGCCTTCCTCCAGGGCGCTGTCTCCGCCGCCCACGACCACCACCTTCTTATCCTTGAAGAACCAGCCGTCGCAGGTGGCGCAGTAGGACACGCCACGCCCGGTCAGTTCCTTTTCACCGGGCACGTTGAGGTGATTGGGGCTGGCCCCGGTGGCGATGATGAGCGTCTCTGCCAGATACTCCTTACTGTAGGTTTTTACCGAAAACGGCCGCCGGGAAAGGTCGACCTCGGTGGCACTGTCGTACTCCAGGCGCGCGCCGAAGTTTTCTGCCTGCTTTTGAAACAGATCGCCCAGCTCTGAGCCGCCCACGCCGGACGGGAAGCCGGGATAATTTTCAATCGTATGGGTAAGCGAAGCCTGGCCGCCGATCGCCGTCCCGGTGAGCACCACCGGAGCCAGTTCCGCGCGCGCAGCGTACAGCGCTGCGCTGAGGCCGGCCGGCCCGGCTCCCAGAATCAATACCTTTACATGTTCGCTGACCAGATTGCTGGCCGTCCCGGCGGAAAAATTGGATAAGTTCAAATCCATTCGATCGCTCCTGTGTTGATAATTCATTCCTTGCCTTTAATTGGATGCGCCGGCGCTGGAAAGGTTGCACCGCGTTTAGCTATGCGCAGCCTGATCGGTAATCTCCAGCGCCCGGTCGATGACCTCAAAGCCCTCCGCCAGCTGCTCCGGAGTGATGATCAGCGGCGGCAGCAGCAGCATGGTGTGCCAGTGAACCGAGGCAAACACCCCGTGATCAAGGAGGTAGCGGCTGAAAGCGGCCATTTCCGGGCTGGTCCCGTTGTACGGCGCCATCGGTTCGCGTGTCTTCCGGTCTCGAACCAGTTCAATGACGCCAAACAGGCCGATGGAGCGCACCTCCCCCACCGAGGGATGCCGGTCCACCAGTTCGGCCAGCATGTCGGCCATCACGGCGCCGGTCTCCGCCGCCCGTTCGACCAGGCGGTCCTCGCGCATAACCTGAATGGTGGCTATCGCCGCCGCCAGCGAGACCGGATGCCCGTTGTAAGTCAATCCGCCCTCGTACTTTCGTTCACCGAAAGCGTCGGCGATCTCCTGCCGCATCGCCACCGCCCCGAGCGGCGCGTAGCCGGAGGTCAGCCCCTTGGCCATGGTCATAATATCCGGCTTTACATCCCAGTGATCCACCGCGAACCACTTCCCGGTCCGGCCGAACCCGCTCATCACCTCATCGCAGATCATGACAATGCCGTAACGATCGCAGATCTCGCGTACGCCCTGCAGGTAGCCTTTGGGGGGAATGATCACCCCGTTGGTGCCGGTCACGCTCTCCAGCAGCACGGCCGCGATGGTCTCCGGGCCTTCGTACAGGATGATCTCCTCCAGATGGTTGAGATAATCCCGGGTGAACTCCTCCTCGCTGATGTCCGGCTGCAGCCGGTGGAAGGTGGAGCGGTAGCGGTAAGGGTCGAGGAAATGCACCACACCCGGCATCACCGTAGGCTCCCAGGCCACCCGGCGCGGGTCACCGGTGGCGGCAATCGACCCGTAGGTCGCGCCGTGATAGGAGCGGTAGCGGGTGAGGATCTTGTACCTGCCGGTGTACCCGCGGGCAAGCTTGATGGCGTTCTCGTTGGCGTCCGCGCCGCCCAGTGTGTACAGGAAGCGGCTCAGCCCGTCGGGGGTGATCTCATCCAGCAGCCTTCCCAGCGCTGCCCGGGGACGGGTGGCCATGCCCGGCCCGGCGTAAGGCAGCTCGCGCAGCTGCGCCGCCATAGCCTCGATGACCCGTTCGTCACCGTGGCCGATGTTGACGCACATGGTGGTCGAGTTCAGATCCAGGTAGCGCTTGCCGTCCGTATCCCAGAAGTACACGCCCTTCGCCCGGGTAACGGGGATGGGACTGACTTTGTTTTGGGCCGACCAGGTCCAGAAGTTGTGTTTCAGCGACAGGGGCAGGATCTCGGAGTCGTCGATGTGGATCATACGTTCCTCGGAAGGGATGGTGATGTCATTGCGGCGGTGTTCACTCAAATGCTATCATATTTTTCCTGGCCCGTCTGCTATAATGCCGGTACAGGAAAGGCGGCCAGCGATGCAAATCAGCGGGGATACTGAAAAACAGGATGACCTCTGCAGCATGTGCCAGGAAGCGCTGCCCCCGGCTGCTCGCAAAGGCATTGAGCTGTTCAACACCGGGCACTATTTCGAAGCCCATGAAGAACTGGAACTGGCCTGGCGGGCGGAACCGCGCCGGGTGCGCGATCTCTACCAGGGTATCCTTCAGGTGGGGGTCGCCTACTACCATGCGCTGCGCCAGAATTACACCGGCTCGCGGAAGCTGTTC
>DGEO01000007.1:9404-11244 GCA_002385985.1 Anaerolineaceae bacterium UBA3924
CGGAGCGCCTGTACCAGCTAAATCCTTACCTGATGAAACCCATCCCCATGATCACCGAGGGAGCATCCAGTGAGCAGTGAACCGATCCTGAAGGGGAAAACCGCCCTGGTCACCGGCGGCGGCCGCGGCATCGGCCGGGCCATCGCGCTGCATCTGGCCGGCATGGGCGCGGACATCGTCCTCACTTACGTGCGCAACCAGGCGCCCGCCGAAGAAGTCGCCGCACAGATCTGCTCCATGGGCCGCCAGGCCAGAGCGCTGCACGCCAACCTGGCCCGCAGCGAGCACATCCAGCGCCTGTTCGACGAACTGGAGGCGGATGGCACCGGCCTGGATATCCTCATCTCCAACGCCGCTTCGGGGTTCAACCGGCCGGCGCTGCAGCAGAAAGAATCCGGCTGGGATTACACCCAGAACGTCAACGTGCGGGCTTTCCTGCTGGCCGCCCAGCGGGCCGTCCCGCTGATGGAGCAGAAGGGCGGCGGAGTGATGGTCGCCATCTCCAGCCCCGGCTCGCAGCGCGTGCTGCCCGATTATGTCAGCGTGGGCGCCAGCAAGGCCGCCCTGGAAGCCCTCACCCGCTACCTGGCCGTCGAACTGGCCCCGAAGAACATCGTAGTCAACGCCGTATCGCCCGGCGTGGTGGAGACAGACGCTCTGAAACACTTCTCCGTGATGGGTAACCCGGAGGTGCTGAAACGGGCCTCCTCCCTGACTCCTGCCGGCCGCCTGGTGCAGCCGGAAGACGTCGCCGGAGTGGTCGGGTTCCTGTGCACCCCGGCGGCGTCCATGATTCGCGGTCAGGTGATCGTAGTCGACGGCGGCTACACGCTGCTCCCGCCGTTATAATCCCGGTATTCTATCTCAGCGCTCAATCAGCACAACCCGTGCAGGTGCGCCGTCCGAACCGAGTAACTTGAGCGGCAGGCAGAACAGCTCATACTCCCCGGCACGGACCTTCGAGAGATCCAGCCCCTCCAGCAGCACCACCCCGGCCTGCAGCAGGGCCAGGTGCGTGGAAGTCGTGTGCGCATACGACGAAACTGACAGGTAATCGATCCCCACCAGCTTCACCCCTCGCGCCACCAGCCATCTGGCAGTGCTCTCATCCAGCCCGACGTAGTCGGTGCGGAAATGGTCCTCCAGCTCCGGCCAGAATGTCGAGTTCCAGGTCTTGAACAGCACCCGCTCTGTCCCGGCGGGCAGGTCAACCTGCTCCAAAACCTCTGCTGTGATCAGACGCACCTCCGCAGGAATCTCCACCAACGCAGCCGGCCCGACCAGCACTTCCAGCGGCAGCCCCTCCACCGTGCCGCCGCCGGCGATGAAGTGCGCCGGAGCGTCAACGTGCGTGCCGGTGTGCACACTCAGGCTGAGCGCGCTCACGTTGGATTCAGCCCCCTCCTCCAGTTTGGAGATCCGCCCCAGGCTCACCGGCCGGTCGCCGGGCCAGACAAACAGACGGTTGGAAATCGGGACGGTGATGTCATGGATGATCACTGCACTCCTCCTGAAATGCGCCAGCCTGAGGCGGCGAAGATATCCGTCAGGAAGGCTTCCCGCTCCTCGGCAGTCATCAGCCGGGGCTGGGCGTAGTCTTCCAGCATCAGGGTGATCAGATCGGTGCTGATGTGCCGTCCGTTGTAGAAGACATGACGGTCGACGAACTCCAGCCGGGTGGTGGGTATTTGCTGGTTCCCCACCGTCAGATACGCCTGGTACACATGCATCTGATCGAAGTACAGGTTGCCCAGCCCGTAGTGGATGAAGCTGTCGTTGAAAAACTCCATCTCCTTGGGAGTGTGCGCCTGGCTGCCCTGCACGACCACCGCGCCGGCGT
>DGEO01000007.1:11526-16626 GCA_002385985.1 Anaerolineaceae bacterium UBA3924
TCTCGAAGTACTGGAAGGTGGCGATGGGCAGGTATCCCTCGGCTCTGAGCCGGGCAATTTCATCCTTCATCCACTGGTAATCCTCACAGGGAGCGGCGCCAGGGCTGTCTTCGGTCGCCCAGGCATAAATGGGTCCCGCCGGATTGCAGCCAATGAATGCCAGTTTGTTGCCGTTGTGCTCCACCAGCGCCGGACGGCTGGCCTCATCCAGGTTCAAACCGCCGCCGTAATACAGCATGCCCCGCTCGCGGTACAGCTCGAGCGTTTCCGGGACCACATCCACCCCGTAGACCTTCGCGGAGTCGTTGTTGTGGTTGCCGGTCAGTTCGACAATATCCGCGCCTGAAGCTTCCAGCACTTCAATGTAGCTCGGCCGGCTGCAGAAGTAGAGCGGCCCCGGGCCGGGGTCCGGGAAGGGGCAATCGCTGTAGAAGGAAACCTCATTGCTGATGTGCGTCAGGTCCGCGGACGACAGCAGCGGGCCGATTTTCTCCGCAGGATAGGTCAGCCCTTTGGTCTCCATGCGGTGAGCAGTGGCGCGCACCAGCGCGGTCACGCCGGTCATCATTAGAACAGTCATTTTTTCCGGGTCGCGGTTGGCCGCGGTGAGCGCCAGCTCCACCGGGGGCTGCTGCCCTTCGGCAAACCCGAACCCGAAGGTCAGCGCGTAGTCCTCAGGCTGGAAATCCTGGTCCAGCGGGCTGATCCCGTCCACGCGCAGCACCTTCCAGCGCGGCTCCAGCTTCTCAAACGGCACCAGCGACAGAACGCTGCCCGCTTCCCAGGCCGCGTCCAGCAGTTCGCCCGCCGGCAGTACATCCACCATGCCTTCCGCCGGCTCTCCCCAGGCGGTGCGCAGCACAGCCAGGGCCTGGTCCGTCAGCAGGAAGCGCCATCCGGTCAGGGTTTCATCCTGGCTGCCAGCCCACAGCCCGCGAGCCTGCTCCAGGGTTACTCCGTCCAGCAGCGTGGGGAAGGGCGCTGTCAGCGCGTAGGTCCACAGGCTGAGCGCCTGATCGGCAGGCACCAGGTCAAACCGGTACTCCGCCTCCTCCTGCGCTTCCACCGGCCGGACGGCCTCACCGGCCCGCACCTCGTTTGCAAGCTCCGCGGGAACCGCCGGCGAAATCCATACCCGGTACTCCGGCGGCTCGGTTGGCGTCGGTGTGGGCGGGATAATGGTCGGCGGCTGTGTAGGTGTCAGCGAAGGCTTTATCTCTTCCCTGGATGAACTCACCGGATCTGTAGCCTGAGCCGTGGGGCCTGCCGCGCAGCCGGCCAGCAGCCCCAGGATCATGATGGCGTAGATGATGCTCTTGATGCGCACTGCCTGCCTCCAATAGTAATTATTACCAGCCGTATTCGAAAAAAACCTGATCGAGGAACGCTTCACGCTCCTCCACTGTCATCGGGCGCGGGCGGGCGTAGTCCTCCAGCATGGTGGTCATCAGCTCGGTGCTGATGTGCCTGCCCTGATAGAAGACATGCCGGTCGATAAAGGCCCGCCGGTAGTTGGGTTCCATCTGATCGAAAAACAGGTTGCCCAGCCCGTAATGAATGAAGCTGCCCTGGCTGAAGGCAAACCCCTGCGGGAAATGTGACTGGCTGCCGCTGACGATCACCGCTCCGGCCTCCGCAGCCTGCTGGAAATCCACCCGCTGGGCCGAGCCTGGCGGGTAATCGTCCACCTCGTAATGCTGGAAAGTGACAATGGGCATATACCCCTGCTCCCGCCAGTACTGGATCTGCTCCGCCAGCGCGTCCATATCGCAGCGGGCGGCCCCGGGCTGGTTTTCGGTCGCCCAGACGTTCGGCGGTCCGGCAGCATTGCAGCCCATCAGTACCAGCCGGTTACCGTTGTGCTCGATCTGCAGCGGCAGCGCGGCGGAATTCTGATCCATTCCCCCGCCGTACAGGCGAAAACCGTTCTGCTCGTACAGCGCCAGCGTTTCTTCGAAGGCCTCTGGTCCCCAGTCGAGAATGTGATTGCCGGTCAGCTCGATAAAGTCCACCCCCAGCTGCGCGAACAGGGTCACGAACTCCGGGTCTCCGCAGAAGCGGGCCTCGGTGCGCACCGGCAGGGCCGGCGGGCAGCCCGCGAACAGCGGCGATTCGCTGGAAATGTGCAGCAGGTCCGCTTCGCGCAGCCAGTCACCAATATCCTCTGCAGGGTACAGCGGTCCGAACTCCGCCATTCTGGCGGCGATGTGTCGGGCCAGCGCCGTGGTGCCGGTCAGCACCAGCGTAGTCATCTGGTCCGGATCGCGGTTTCCGGGCGGCAGCGGCGGCAGTTCCACCCCTGCCCGGGCGGGAACGAATGCGAAATGCGCTGTCAGCGGATCCATCGCGGGGTCGAAATGGCAATCCAGCGGGCTGATTCCATCCACCTGAAGGACCTTCCAACGCGGTTCGAGCTGCTCAAACGGCAGGATGACCCATGTTTTCGCCCATGACCAGGCCAGATCCAGCATATCCTCCGTCGCGGTCTCTTCCACACATGCGCCGCTCGATCCCCACAGCGACTCAAAGACTGCATGTGACTCCCCGGATACCAGCAGTGTAAACTCACAGTCCACAGCATCTTTACCAGTCCAAACCGCAAGCAGGTCGTCCAGCGCGACGCCGTCCTTGCGCTCGGAAAACGGCCCTGCGAGCGCGTAGGTCCATTCCACCGTATCAATCTCCAGCGCAGGGTCTGCCATCAATTCCAGGCGGACATCTGCCTGATCCGCCGATTCAGCCCGTGTCAGCCCTTCTCCGAACTCTATCTGGTCCACCAGCTCCTGCGGCACATCATCCGCGATATACAGGCGCAGCTGCCCGGGGTCCTCGGTTTCCTGCGTGGCGGAGACCGAGGTCATTGCCGGAGACCGGGTTTTGCTCACTGCGGGCTGTGTTTCGCTCGCCGTGGGATTCTGCTCGACAACCGGATCACGCGCGGCCGGGGTGCAGGAAGCCAGCAGCATCACGCCCAGGATCCACAGGGCAGCGATCCTCAGCGGTGCAGTGATGGTGGTCCTTAACCGCGCGTTTTTTCTCATGATGGTCTGTTTATCCCGGATTTCCCCATTATACCCCGCCCAGATATGCGCCAATTGGACAATCTGATAGGTCCTGACAGCTTCCGTCCGTATAATCAGGCTATGGTATAACGTGAAAAGGTGAATGATATGCGCGAAGTTGCGGTAATTGGAATCGGGCAAACCAAGGTTGACGAACACTGGGATCTGTCGCTGCGCGAGCTGGCCGGCATGGCCGTGCTTGATGCGCTGGCCGACGCCCATCTGGACGGCGCGCAGGCGCTGTATGTCGGGAATATGCTCGGCGGCTCAGCCAACAGCCAGCAGCACCTGGGCACTTACATCGCAGACTGGGTCGGGCTGCGTGGCGCGGAAGCGCTGCACATCGAGTCGGCCTGCAGTTCCGGCGCGGCGGCGTTCCGGTCTGCGCTGATGGCAGTCTCCTCCGGCGCGGTGGATGTGGCTGTGGCTGTCGGGGTGGAGAAGATGACCGACTCGCCAGGTAACGAGATCACCGGCGAGCTGGCCACCGCCGCAGACGCCGACTATGAGGCCGGAATGGGCCTGTCATTTGTGGCGCTCAACGCGCTGCTGATGCGCCGCTACATGCACGAGTACGGCTGGAAGCACGAGCACTTCGCCCCCTTCTCAATCAACGCCCACGCCAACGCCGTGCACAACCCTTGCGCCCGCTTCCACGAGCCGATCACCGAAAAATCTTACCTGCGCGCGCCCATGGTTGCCGAGCCGATCAACTTGATGGACGCTTCCCCCATCGGTGACGGCGCCGCCGCGGCTGTGCTGGTGCCGCTGGAGCGGCTCAACCGGAATAACGGCCGGCCGGTCATCCGGGTGGCCGGGTCCGCCGCTGCGACCGACACCATCGCCATTCACTCCCGCAGGGATGGCCTGTGGCTTCGCGCGGCCGAGCTCTCCGCCAGACAGGCTTACGCTCAGGCGGGCGTCGGGCCGCAGGATGTGGACGTGTTCGAGCTGCATGACGCCTTCACCATCATGGCCGCGCTGTCTCTCGAGGCTTCCGGTTTCGCCGAGCGAGGCCAGGGGCCGCGCCTGGCGCTGGACGGGGAGATCACTCCCGAGGGCAAGGTGCCCATCGCCACCCGCGGCGGGCTGAAAGCTCGCGGCCACCCGGTCGGCGCCACCGGGATGTATCAGATCGTTGAGCTGGTGCAGCAGCTGCGCTGCGAGGCCGGCGGGACTCAGGTCCCCGGCGCGCGCGTCGGCATGGCTCAGAACATCGGCGGCAGCGGATCGAACATCCTCACCACCATCCTGGTCCGCGAATAGCTCAGCGGTAGCGAACCTCGCCGAAGTACCACGGAGCCGGCTGGTCCGGGTTCATAAAGTTGTAAGTCAGGTTGGCGATCTCCGCGACAAGCGCGTTCGCCTGGGTGAAGAGCAGCTGCTCCGGGTCCCACAGGTACACCGCCAGGACGTAGTCCCCGCCCGGGGTGAAGACAATGCCCACGTCGCTGAGCGTGTGCAGCAGCCCGTCGGACTCCTCAATCCAGCCGTGCTTGTGCGCCAGCGGCGTTCCCTCCGCCAGGCCAGCTTCGATCAGCGCGCCGATCTTGTTCTCGCGCAGGTAGGAAATCATCAGCTCGCACTCGCTCTGCATGAGCCGGCCGGGGAAAACCTCCTCAAACCGGTTGGGCTCGCCCGCCGCGCAGCGGTAAATGGCCTCCAGCAGCAGCCCGATTTCCTCCGGCGTGGTCTGGTTGTAAATATCCGGGCTCAGGTTGACGTCTGTTCGACGGTTGGCCGGGGTTTCGTAAATATTGAGCAGCGGCGATCCCAGGGCGAAGTACCCGGCGATGAAGGAGTTCTCCAGCCCCAGCGCGTGCAGGTCATCCGTGACCCGCAGCGGACCGGCGATTTCGTCAATCTGCTTCATCAGCGAGTCCGCGGGCGGGTTTTCTGAATATACAATCATGCGCTCAAACCAGCTCTGGACGGCGTCCGAGGGCGGCTCCTCCGTCCGCAGCAGCGTGGAGACCATGATGGGAATCTTCATCGTGCTGGCGGCGGTGAACGCCACACCGGTGTCAATTTCCTGGCC
>DGEO01000007.1:16870-76860 GCA_002385985.1 Anaerolineaceae bacterium UBA3924
TCGATGCGGATGGAGCGTTCCTCCGGCGAGCGCAGCGCGGCTTCCAGCCGTTCGATCACCCCCTGCTTCTCCAGGCTGCGGCCCGGCTGTCCGGCGGTGAAGGTCCGCGTGCCAGCCAGCCATGCGCCAGGCGAGGCCGGGTAGGCATAGCGAGGCAGCACTTCCTGCTCAAGGTAGGCAGCCGCCTGCTGAGGATCGAAAATCGCATCCAGCGGAATGTCAATCTCCGATCCGTTCCGGTTCCAGAGGTAATCCCAGTACCCCGCCAGCGCCGGTCGTTCCATCCAGGCCATCCTGGCCTGGTCCAGCATGGCTTCCACATTCACCCGAAAGCCGAGCGATTCCGGCATGAGGTGAACCGCATCCTCACCAATCCGCAGCTCCACCGGCGCAGTGTAGACCGCCTTCAGCCGGTCAGCGGCTTCCTCCGGGGTCAGCCCGTCGACCGGAATGCCGCCCAGTCGCGAACTCTGCGGAAAAACGCTGTGGTAAGTCTCGTAGCGGCTCCACTGGACCAAGCCCAGGGCTGCGGCGAGAAAGATCAGCGAGAAGGTGAGCCCAAGAAATACTTTTCTCATGGTCAAGATGATTCCACCCGGGATTGTACCAGACCTGCCGGGGCGCGAACAGGCGCGGTAGTAGAACGGAATTTCCTGTATAATGATCGGCGATGGAACCCTCAGCCAGATCGACACCGCAGCGTGAACCCATGGAACCGCCCGCAGACGGTCATGACAACCTGACCCTCACCGCGGAGCAGCTGCAGGCTTACCGCGCGTGCACCTACCGCTGGAATCCCCCGGACCGGGTCCGCAGCGTGGAGGAGGCGGTGGAGTTTGTCAACCAGCGTGGGTTTGTTTTCCTCTACGCCAACAAGGGAGTGCTCATGCCCAGCCTGTGGACCGCCGTGGCCGGCAACCGGCCGGTCCCCCGCGCCCACAACGATCCTGGCCAGGTCATCTGGGACTGGAAGGACAGTTCGCTTGGCAAGCGGCTCTGGTATTATTCCCGCCTGCTGCGCCGGCGCAACACCCTGGTCTCGCTGGACATGCTGCCCTGCTTCTACGCCCTGTCACCCAACTACGGCGACCCGGAAAACGATTACCTGGAACAGTACGAACAGGGCCTGATGACCCGGGAAGCACGCATGGTTTACGAAGCCATCCTGTTCAAGGGAAAAATGAACGCCCTGGACCTGCGCCAGGAGGCCGGCCTGGCCAGCAATGAGTCTCTCAGCCGCTTCAACCGCGCGCTCGAGGACCTTCAGGTGGAAATGAAGATCGTTCCTGTGGGCGTCGCTCATGTAGGAGCCTGGAACTATGCCTTCATTTACGACGCCACCCACCGTCACTTCCCGGACCTGGACGCCCGCACCCGCCCGATCGGCGAGTGGCAGGCCCGCGAGACCCTGCTTCTGGCCTACCTGCGATCGATCGGGGCGGCTACGGTGCGCGAAATCGACCATGTCTTCCGCTGGTCCCCGGACCTGGTCCGCCGGGTAATCCGGCGGCTGGAGGAGCGGGGTGAGGTCCGCTCCGGCATCCGGCTGGAAGGCGGCAAGGATACGCTGGTCGCTCACCTCGACATGCTCGATCACAATTGAGAAGCGCCCGGCGCAATGTATAATTATCTCGAGGCCCTGACCACAGCCCGGAGATTCAAGGAGTGCGCCATGCGAGAGTTTCACGTTTCCCGTCTTTCCCGGGATCGATACCAGTTCGACGAGTCACTGTACAGTCTGAACGGAAACGTGATATTCGCCAATTTCCATGCCGTGCGGCAGTTTGCCGAGAAGATTAACCAACGGCGTGACCTGGTCAACTACCCGGAGCAGACCGTCCGGGCAGGCCAACTCAATGCTATGGGCCTGATCGACGAAATCCTGCACCTGGTGGTCGAACTGTACCGGGTGCAAATCAACCCGAACGTGATGGAGCAGGCCTACGCCCACCTGCAGGAGCGCATCGGCGCCGCCGAGTTGGACCGTGCGCTAGGACAGTTCACCGCTCTTTTCCCGCCGCTGAGCGTGTACCGAGGCGAAATCAGCGAGACGGACTATCTGGCCGGGGAAACAGATGGCCTTTCCAATAAGGCGATCACCCTGGAAGAGATGCTCATGCTCTGGGTGACCAATAAAAACCCGGCCTGCAGTCCCTTCCTCGAGCTGTTTGACGAAGAGCCGCTGGCTTCCAGCACAGCCTACCTGCGGGTCATTCTTGAACTGGCTGCATTCTTCGAGGATCAGCCCCCCTTTGGACCGGACCAGCAGAACCTGGTGGAGATGCTCCGCAGCCCGGCGCTGGCAGTGCCGCACTCCCTCTCCGGCCAGCTGGATTACATCCGCGAGCACTGGAGCGACCTGCTCGGTTCCTTCCTGTACCGCCTGCTCAGCAGCCTGGACCTGATCAGCGAGGAAGAGCGCCTGCGCGGCCTGGGCCCCGGCCCGGTGCCCATCCCGGTCTTCGACCCTGCGGCGCTGGCGGGCATGGGTGCGGAGGCTGAGGTGGAGCGCTTCAGCGAGGACCGCGAGTGGATGCCGCGCCTGGTGCTGATCGCCAAGAACACCTATGTCTGGCTGTCCCAGCTGAGCAAGAAATACGATCGTCCCATCCGCCATCTGGACGACATCCCGGAGGAAGAGCTGCGCCAGCTGGCCGACTGGGGCTTCACCGGCCTGTGGCTAATCGGCCTGTGGGAGCGCAGCCAGGCCTCCGCCCGGATCAAGCAGCTCGGCGGCAACCAGGAGGCCATCGCTTCGGCCTACTCCATCGCCGAATACCGCATCGCCGACGATCTGGGCGGCGAGCCGGCCTATGAGGCCTTACGCGAAATGGCCTGGCGGTATGGAATCCGCCTGGCCAGCGATATGGTCCCCAACCACATGGGCATCGATTCCTCCTGGGTGCTCGAACACCCGGACTGGTTCATCCACCAGGATTACAGCCCCTTCCCCTCCTACACCTTCTCCGGCCCGGACCTTTCGCCCGACAGCCGGGTGAGCATCTATCTGGAAGATCACTATTACACCCGCGCCGACGCGGCCGTGGTGTTCAAGCGCGTCGATAACCAGACCGGCGCCGTCCAGTACATTTATCACGGCAACGACGGCACCAGCATGCCCTGGAACGACACCGCCCAGCTGAATTACCTCAACCCCGAGGTGCGCGAAGCGGTCATCCAGACCATTCTGGAAGTGGCCCGGCGCTTCCCCATCATCCGCTTCGACGCCGCCATGACCCTGGCCAAGCGCCACTACCAGCGGCTGTGGTTCCCCGAACCCGGCACAGGCGGTGACATCCCCTCCCGGGCCGAGCACGCCATGTCGCGGGAGCAGTTCAACCAGCTGATGCCCGAGGAGTTCTGGCGGGAAGTCGTGGACCGTGTCTCCCGCGAAGTGCCCGACACGCTGCTGCTGGCGGAGGCCTTCTGGATGATGGAAGGTTACTTCGTGCGCTCTCTGGGCATGCACCGGGTATACAACTCGGCTTTCATGAACATGCTTCGCAACGAGAACAACGCAGAGTACCGCCAGGTGATCAAGAACACTCTGGAGTTCGATCCGGAGATCCTGAAGCGCTACGTCAACTTCGTTAACAACCCCGACGAGCGCACAGCCGTCGAGCAGTTCGGCAAGGGCGACAAATACTTCGGCGTGGCCTTGCTGATGGCCACCATGCCCGGCCTGCCAATGTTCGGCCACGGGCAGGTGGAGGGCTTTGCCGAGAAGTACGGGATGGAGTTCAAGCGGCCCTACTGGGACGAGCAGCCAGACCCCTACTTGATGGAACGCCACCGCCGCGAAATTTTCCCCCTGCTGCACCGCCGCCACCTGTTCTCCGGCGTGCAGAACTTCCTGCTGTACGATTTCTTCGAGCCGGGCGGGCAGGTGAACGAAAACGTGTTCGCCTACTCCAACTCAGCCGGCGGAGAGCACGCACTGGTGGTGTACAACAATCGCTACGCCGAAGCCAGGGGCTGGATTCGCACCTCCGCCGGTTACGCGGTGAAGCTGCCCGGTGGAGACAGGCAGATCGCCCAGCGCACCCTGGCCGAGGGCCTGAACCTGCACTCCGGCCCCGACCGGTTCGTGATCATGCGTGATTCCATCACCAACCTGGAGCACATCTTCCCCAGCCAGCAGCTGGCCGATCAGGGCCTGTACCTGGAGCTGGGCGCTTACCAGTACCACGCCTTCCTCGACATCCGCGAGGTGAGCGACGACGCCAGCCACTCGCTGCGCTACCTGAGCGAATACCTGAACGGCCGCGGCGTCCCGAGCATCGAACAGGCCCTGCGGGAACTGCTGCTGGCCCCGGTTCAGGAACCCTTCCGCCAGATCGCCAATCCGGGATATCTGGGCTACCTGCTGAACCAGCGCCTGGACGCTGAACACACCACCATCCCGGAGGAGGTCCTGGATGAGGCTGGATATAAGCTGAACGCGCTGCTCAGCGGGCTGCAGCAGATGACCGGTTACGACCGTCACCAGGACGAGATCATCGTCGAAACCCTGCGCAGGCTGGAAACCGCGCTCAAGCTGGGCAGCCTGGAGGCCCACTTCCCCGTCCCGGGCGGAAAGCGCTACCTGGCAGCCGTAGAGTACCTGAAATCCGGGCTGCAGGAGGACACAGCCAGGTGGGTCGCCCTGTTCTCCTGGATCTTCCTGCACAACCTGGGCCGGCTGGCCGGCGAGGACGGGTGCGAGACCCGCTCTCAGTCCTGGATGGAGGAGATGCAGCTGGGCGGCCTGATCGTGCGCGCCTGCCAGGAGATGGGGCTTCCTGAGAATGCCTGCCGCACCCTGGATTTGACCGTCTACCTGCTCATCGGCCAGCAGGCCTGGTACAGCACCTGGGGCGACGCCCCGCTGAACGAGCTGCTCTCGCACTGGCTATCGCAGGAGGACATCCGCCGCTACCTGGGCGTCAACCGCTACAAAGACGTGCTCTGGTTCAACAAGGAAGCCCTGGAGGAGTTCACCTGGTGGATGACCCTGCTGTCGGTGATGGAGGCCAGCCCTTCGGCTGAGGTGTCGGCCAACCAGTTCATTGAAACGCTGATCCACAGCCATGAAATCGCCAGCGCCATCCTGGCCGCGGCGGAGGAATCGGGCTACCAGGTGAGCCGGCTGATCGACGGGCTGAAAAAGCAGGCAGTCGAATAAGACTGAAGATCTTTGTCAGCGCGCGCTGCGGCTCCCCATCCTGGACGCCAGCAGCAGTACCGCCCCTGCTGCCGTACCCAGCCCGGACCAGACCGCGCCGGAGAGCATGAAGCGACGCTCCACCACCCGGAAAAGGCTCTTCAAATACTCCGCCCCTTCTGCGGGAAAGGCCGGAACCAGCGCCAGCGCTCCGGAAGTCACCCAGCGGGCCAGCAGGACGATCACCCCGACCAGGATGATGCTGGCGATCCCCGCCGCCAGCGCCGCCCATCCGGTTACTTGCGCCGCCTGCCGCAGGCTGCGGACCGAGAACAGGAACACCAGCGCGATCAGGCCCAGCGTGATGAACGGAACCCACGGCAGCGCGGACCGGGCGATGCGGTACCAGGGCCACCAGGTCGGGTTCTGCCACTCCTCCGCCGTAAGCTCTGCAAACCGGGGCATCTGAGCGGCGTTCTGCTCGATGCGCGCCTGCGCCAGTCCGACAACCACCGGCTGCAGCGCTTGCCCGGGCTGGCAGTTGGGCATTTCCGTGATCGAACCGTTCAGCGCTTCGCCGGCCAGCCCCAGCAGCTGCTCGGCCGTGCACGGCGGCCACGAGCTCACCACAACTTCCGCCATGTCCCGGCTGTGGGCAGTGATATTGTTTTTCAGTGGTTCCAGATCCAGGCTGGTGACCGGCGCATTCGCTTCCAGATTCAGATAGGCCAGTGCACCGGTCGCCAGCCGCGCCAGCTGAGCCTCCGGCCAACCCGCCGGCAGGATCCGGCCGGCCATTTCCTCCCGGTCCTGCGCATCCAGGTACTGCAGCACCGGATCCCCCACCAGCCCCGGGCCGGAGTCAGACCCGGCCAGCCAGTCGATGACCATCTCTCGCAGAGCCGGATCCCCTCGCCGGGATTCAATGGCCTGGAGATAAACGGACTCGTTCAAATAGACCAGCTGCAGGGGAATGCTGATCAAAGACTGGCTGATCAGCGCGAACAACAGCACCCCCAGGAGGAACAGGAAAAAAACTCGCATAAGAATTATCCAACTGCCTTTTCGCCGGGCGGTGCCGGAATGTATTTTGACATTCTTGATTATAATCATAGTAGTTCGGGCGAGAGGGGAGTGACAATAGTGAATGATTTACATGAACTGCGCTGCGTACCCTGCCGGGGCGATGAACCGCCCATGGATCGGGCGAAAGCAGAAGAACTGCACACCCGGATACCGGAATGGGAGCTGGATGACAGCTCGGGCGAACTGAAACTAATCCGCAAATTCAAATTCCGCAATTTTAAAGAAGCGCTTGATTTCACCAACAAGATCGGCCAGATTGCCGAGGAGGAGGATCACCATCCAGCCATCCTGACTGAATGGGGTCAGGTGACGGTATCCTGGTGGACTCACAAGATCCACGGGCTGCACCAGAACGATTTCATCATGGCAGCAAGGACTGACCGCCTCTACCCAGACCGACAAGAGAAATGAGCCATTGGATGTTTCCAGGGAGGTATGCATGTCTCACAAGGTTCGCGATTGGATGAGCTCACCGGTGATCGTGGTCGATCCTGATTCAAGCGTGTCCTACGCAATGACCCTGATGCGCCGCCGTAACATCAGCAGCCTGGTCGTTGTCCTGGAAGGATCCCCGCCCACCTACGGCATCATTACCACCACAGACATCCACGAAAAAATCATCGGTCAGGATCGCTCACCGGCCGAAACCCGCGTGCGAGAAATCATGACCGCTCCGGTGACCTCCGCGCACCCGGACTGGACGCTGAAAGAATGCTCTACCGTGATGATGGAGAACAACATCCATCACATGCCGGTCTGCGATGAAGGATTGAACCTGGTGGGGATGATCTCCGCCACCGACCTGTTCATCGCCGCGGAAGAGACGGGCTGGGAGGAATTCGTCAGCGAGTAACCGCTGCGGCAGCTGGCTGTCGGTGATCAGCGGCCGGACGACTGCCGCCAGAGGGCCAGCAGCTTCTCCGGCTGACCGGCAAACTCGGCGCGGGGGATCTCTCCGCGCACGATGCGCTCCAGCGTATCCGTCAGCAGCCGGTTGACCGGCGCGGGCACTCCCGCCTGCTGGCCGAAGCGCACCACCGCTCCATTGAGGTAGCCGACTTCGCTGCGAGTACGGCCCATCGCCAGGTCCACATGGAAGGAGGGCATCTTTTCACCGCGCCCCCCGCCCACGGCCCGCACGAGCAGCGGCCGGCTGACTGCCGCAGGCAGCCGCCAGATGGCCCAGGCCAGCAGCCGAACCGGCGTGCCGGGCAGATTGACCACCGGGTACCCCAGCGCCCGCATCACCCGCAGGGCCTCCCGAAGCTGCTCCATCTCAAGCCGGAACAGCCCGGGATGGGCGTATATCCTGCCTGGCGGCCAGTCCAGAATGGCGGAGGTGGCGTTGCCAATCAGGTTGGTCAGCATTTTGGACCACTTCATCCCCTGCGGATGGTTGAACGCCTGCGCTTTCAACCCGGCGGCGTTGAAGGCGTTCACCAGCACCGGGGACAGAAGATGGTTCGATCCAATCCCGGTGCCGCGCAGCTTTTCCACGGCCACATCGCCCACGCCCCGCCGGCTGACGGCGGTGGTCACCGTCCCGGCGATCACGCGCTCTTTGCCCAGCACCTTCGCCAGCGCTGCTTCATTTTCCACCCCGTTCTGCAGGCTCAGCACCGGCGGCAGAGCCACAGCGTAAGGAGCCAGGCTTTCTGCCAGCGCGGCGGTATCGAAGGATTTCACCGCCAGCAGCGCCGTGTCAAAGGGTCCCTGGCCTAAAGCTTCGTCCAGTGAGGTGGCCATCCGGGGCGCGCCAACCACCCGCTCCTCTCCGTTCAGGCGCAGGCGCAGGCCGCGCTCGCGCAGTTCCGGGATCACATCCGGCCGTTCGATGAAAACCACCCTATGTCCGGACAGCGCCAGGCTGCCGCCGATATACGTTCCGATGGCGCCGGCTCCAAAGCACAGAATCGACAGCGGGTTAGTCTCAGCTGGCATGTTCACCTTTCACCGGATCCACCTTCGCCTGTCCCCACTGGCGCGCGCCGTTGAGGAACACCTTCCCCGGCATGGCTTTCTTCCCGGCCGGCTGGACCTCCTCCAGCAGCAGGCAGCCTTCGGCCGCTGCCAGCGCAGGCAGCCCCTGCCAGACCAGCGTGGATCCCGGTTCTCCGCCGCATTCCGCGATCGCTCTCGCACGGTGGACTTTGACCGGCTGCCCCTGCCATATGAAGAAGACCCCTGGCCATGGGTTGTAAGCGCGAACCCGGTTGGCGAGTTCTGCCGCCGGCCGTGCGCAGTCCAGCAGGCCGTCCCCCTTCTTCAGCATCGGGGCGTAGGTCGCCAGACGCTCGTCCTGCGGCTGCGGCTTCAGCCTGCCTTCCAGATAATCCGGCAGCACCTCGACCAGCAAATTCGCGCCTTCCTCCGCCAGCCGGGCGGAGAGAGTCCCGGCGTTGTCCTCCGGCTCGATCGGCACCGGCCGCTGCGCCAGGATCGGGCCGGTATCCACCCCGGCGTCCATGCGCATGATGGTGACACCGGTCTGTTCATCGCCGTGCAGGATGGCTGCCTGAATGGGCGCCGCCCCCCGCCAGCGCGGCAGCAGCGAAGCATGCACATTGACGCAGCCAAACCGCGGCAGGTCGAGCACGTTCTGCCGCAGGATCTGCCCGAAGGCGGTGACCACGATCAGGTCCGGCTGCAGCGCTTCCAGTTCGGCGAAGGCCTCCGGAGCGCGCAGCTTCGGCGGCTGTATGACCGGGATGCCGAGCTGTTCGGCCAGCACTTTTACCGGGGGCGGGGTTAGCTGGCGCCCGCGCCCGGCAGGTTTGTCGGGCTGCGTGACCACACCCACCACCGGGTACGCCTCCGCCAGCCGCGCCAGGCTGGGCAGCGCGAACTCGGGCGACCCCATGAATACGACCCGTATATTCCTGGTATTCATCGATGCAGAGCGCTCCTCATGATCGGCCTTCCGGCTCATTATACCCGGCCCGGCCGCTCTCAGGAGATTTTCATGAGGAGACTGCCGGCGCTGCCGGGGCTGACTCCTCTTCGGGCTGGTAGAACTGCCGGCGGTACAACTCGGCGTACAGCCCGTTTTTCTGGATCAGCTCCTCATGCGTGCCGCGCTCCACGATCCGGGATTGGTCGATGACCAGCACCTGATCGGCATTCCGCACCGTGGACAGCCGGTGCGCGATGACAAAGCTGGTTCGTCCCTTCAACAACTGGCCCAGCGCCTTCTGGATCAGCACCTCGGTGCGGGTGTCGATGCTAGCGGTGGCTTCGTCCAGAATCAGGATGCGCGGATCGGCCAGCACGGCCCGGGCGATGGAGATCAGCTGGCGCTGGCCCTGGCTCAGCAGGCTGCCGCGCTGGCCGACTTCGGTCTGGTAGCCCTCGGGCAGCCGCAGGATGAACTCTTCGGCGTTGGCGGCGTGGGCGGCGGCCATCACCTCTTCATCGCTGGCGTCCAGATGCCCGTAGCGGATGTTGTCCATCACGCTGCCGCTGAACAAAAACGGCTCCTGAGTGACCAGCCCCATCTGCGAGCGCAGGCTGAGCTGCCGGACATCCCGCAGGTCCTTCCCGTCGATCAGCACCCGTCCGGAGGTCGGGTCGTAGAACCGGGCGATCAGGCTGACCATCGTGGTCTTCCCGGCGCCGGTGGGGCCGACCAGCGCGATGGTCTGCCCGGGAAGAGCCTCAAAGCTGACCTTCTCCAGTACCGGCTGTCCTTCCTCGTAGGAGAAATCCACCTCTTCGAAGCGCACATGGCCCTCAATGCGGCCCATCTCGACCGCGTCCGGTTTATCCTCGACCGTGGCCTCCATGTCCAGCAGGTCAAACACCCGCTCGGCGGCGGCGAAAGCCGACTGGGCAATCGTCCACAACTGGGTGACCGTCTGGAAGGGGCGGAAGAAGCTCTGCACGTACTGGATAAAGGCCACCACTGTGCCCACCGAAATCACGCCCCGGATGACCAGGAACCCGCCCAGCGCCGCCACCAGCGCCATGTCCAGTGTGCTCAGCAGGTCCACCGCCGGGGTGAAGGCCGAAGTGATGGCCGTCGCGCTGACATTGGCATCCCGGTTGGCCGCATTCGAACGGGCGAAGCGGCGCACGTTTTCCTGCGTGCGGTTGAACGCCTGCGCCACCCGGACCCCGCCCAGCTCCTCTTCCAAATTGGCGGAGACATCTCCCAGCGTTTCGCGGGTCTGGCGAAAGGCCCGGCGGGCCATGCGGGAGAAGACGTTGGTGACGACCAGCAAAATTGGAACAACCATCAGCACAGCCAGTCCCAGCTGCCAGCTCAGCAGCAGCATCGCCACCAGAATGCCGCCCAGAGTGAAGGCCGCCCCGATAAACTGTGACAGTACCTGGGTGAAGAAGTTGTTCAGCGCATCGATATCGTTGATCAGGCGGCTCATCAGGTCGCCGGCCTGTTTGCTCTCCAAATACTTGAGCGACAGGCTTTCGACCTTTGCAAACACCTCATTCCGCAGCTTTGCCAGAATCTGCTGCCCGGTGCGCGAGACCAGATAAATCTGGAACCGGGTTGCCACCATGTTCACCAGGTAGGCCAGCACCAGCAGCAGGGCCATGCGGGTCAAAGACGGGAGGTCGCCGGTCAGCAGCACCTTATCGACAATCTGACCGGTGATCAGCGGGCTTAGCCCCTGCGCCGCCCCGGACAGCGCCATCATGACCACCGCCAGCGCAATCACACCCTTATATGGCTTCAGCTCCACCAGCAGGCGGCGCAGCACGGCTCCGCGGTTCCTGGCCCGATCTTCGCCACTCTCAGAAATCGCTCGCAGGGGATTGCGCATTATTTCAAAGCCTCCTCGACTGCGGCGTTGACTTCCTCTCGCGCCCCGAACTGCGACGCCAGGATGTCGACATAGAGCTCGCAGCACTCCAGCAATTCCGCATGGGTGCCCTCGGCCACCAGCCGGCCGTTATCGATCAGCAGGATCTTATCGGCCCGGCGCACCGTGCTGATCCGCTGGGCGATAACAAAGGTGGTGCGCTCTCGGGCCAGGTTCTCCAGCGCCTGCTGGATCTTGTACTCCGTTTCGGCATCCACGGAAGAGGTGCTGTCGTCCATAATCAAGATGCGCGGGTTGAGAATCAGCGCCCGGGCGATGGCGATGCGCTGGCGCTGCCCGCCAGACAGCCCGACGCCGCGCTCGCCGATCAGGGTTTCGTACCCGTCCGGCATCTCGCTGATGAACTCGTGGGCCTGGGCGGCTCTGGCCGCGGCGATGATTTCCTCCATGCTGGCATCCGGCCGGCCGTAGGCGATGTTCTCCCGGATGGTGCCGGTAAACAATGTCGTCTCCTGCAGTACCATGCCGATCTGAGACCGCAGCGAATCAAGCGTCACCTCGCGCACGTCGATGCCGTCAATTTTGACCGCGCCTTCGCGCACATCGTAGAACCGCGGTATCAGGTTGATGATGGAAGATTTCCCGGACCCGGTCCGTCCCATGATGGCCACCGTCTGGTTGGGTTGTGCCTCGAAGGAAACCGACTGCAGCGCGTCCTGATCAGCCCCCGCATAGCGGAAGGTTACATTCTCGAAAGTAACCCGGCCCTGTACCGGCGGGAGCGGATAGGCGTTCGGAGCTTCCTTGACCTCCGATTCCGCGTCCAGCACCTCAAAGATACGCCTTGACGAAGCCTCCGCCCAGGACATCATGGTGCCGATGCTCCCCAGCATGAACACCGGGAGCAGCAAATAGCCCTGATACCCGATAAACGCGACCAGCTCGCCCAGCGTCATGCGCCCGCCGATCACTTGACCGCCGCCCACCCAGATCACCGCGGTCAGCGCCAGGTTCGCAATGAAGAACACCAGCGGGAAGAAGGTGGCGAACAGCTTCATCAGTGTGATGTTGTGCGCCAGGTAGTCCTGGTTCTGGCGCTCAAAGCGCGACAGCTCGTACGGCTCGCGGGCAAACGCCTTGACCACGCGTATCCCCGCCAGGTTCTCCTGAAGGACGGCGTTCAGTGCGGATAGTTTTTCCTGCACGGTCCTGGCCAGCGGCATAAACTTGCGCACAGCGACGGCGAAGATCAACCCCATCGCCGGGACCGAGAGCAGGAACAGCCCGGTAAGCAGCGGGTTCATGCGCAGCAGGATGGTCACCGTGCCGATCAGCAGAATGATGCCCGACAGCAGCTGGATCAACCCGCTGCCCACGAAATTGCGGGTGATGTCCACGTCCGAGGTCAGGCGAGTCATCAGGTTGCCGGTCTGCGAGCGGTCGTGATACGAGAAACTGAGGTGCTGCAGCCGTTCGAAGATCTGGTTGCGCAGGTCAAACGCCACCCCCTGCGAAGCGACCTCCGACCAGTAGCCCTGCAGGAAGAAAAAAAGCCCCCTCACCAGCGCGACCACAACCAGCAGTCCGGCCACCTGCAGCACGACCTGCATGTTCAACGGCGTGATGCCGCTGTCGATCAGGATCCGCAGCAGCTGAGGCGCGGCCAGGTTGGCAAAATTGACAATAATCAGGCTGATAAAGGCGCCAAAGGCAGGCTTCCAGTACCCCCTCAAGTACCGGAGCGACCGGAAAACTCCGCGCATATTCGTACTCCTTCTCTACGAATTCTATACAATGCGCGAAAGGCATGTCAAGGCAATTCCCGCCGGAGTGTGATAAACTTGTGGCGTTGATGTTCACACGCGAAGTCAAAGATAGAATTCAGGCTGAACTGCAGCAGGCACACGCCGCCCGCGAGAGCGGAAACGAAGGCCGCGCGCGGGTGTGCGCCCGACGGGCCGCCGGCATAGCCGTCCAGGCCTACTTCGACCACATGCAGGTGCCCTATCCGGCGGGAAGCAAGAACGCGCTGGATTTCCTGACCCGCCTGCGCGGGCTGGATCAGGCCCCCGCCGAAATCCACGAAATCGCCGGCCACCTGCTGACCCGGGTCAACCCGGATTACCAGCTGCCCATCCAGGCCGATCTGCTGGCCGAGACCGAAGTTCTGGTCAGCCGCATTGAGGCCCTCATTCAGGAGAGACGATGACCACACCCGGTGACGAAATCATTATGTACGGAACTTCATGGTGCGGCGACACCATCCGCGCCCGCCGCTGGTTTGACAGCCAGCAGATCCCCTACCGCTATATCGATATCGAAAAAGATCCGCAGGCCCGCCAGGTCGTGGAGCAGATCAACAACGGCATGCGCTCCGTTCCGACCATCCTGTTCCCCGACGGCACCATCCTGGTCGAGCCGTCCAACGCGGATCTGGCCGAGAAGTTTAAGGTGAAAATCTAAACCCTCGCCGTGTCAACCCGACCGGCTGCGCAGCATCCGGCTGATCAACCAGACCAGGGACGCTCCGGCGACCAGCATCAGCGCCACCCGGACGAAGATGATCCGGTCGCGGCGGCACTGTTCCACCGACACCGGTGACGGGGTCAGCAGCCGGTCGCGCAGGCGGCCGACAAAGGCCGGATCAGGTTCCACCGGAGAGAGGCTGGAGGTCAGCCAGCTTTCCAGTCCTTCCAGATGCGGTTCCGACGCGTTTCTCGCCCAGAAAACCAGGTTCATCATCCGAAATCCTTCTCTCTAGCCACCGGCGGGTGGTTTACAGCGGTTCGCCGCCCGATTTCTCCAGGCTGTCGCGCAGGGAGTTCAGCGTCCGGTGATACAGGCTCTTGATCGCCCCCTCGCTGCGCCCCATGATCACAGCGATCTCTGCGTTTGACAGCCGCTCGACAAACTTGAGGATCAGCAAATGCTGGCGTTCGCTGGGCTGCTTGCGGATCAGGTGCAGCAGTCTCTCCATTTCCTGGTCCCGGACCAGGGCTGTTTCCGGATGCGCTGAGCGCTCCGGCAGTTGAAGGTAATCCTCCAGTGCCACCTCTTTTCGCCGGCTGTTGTCCCGGTACCAGTTCGCCACCAGATTATGGGCGATGCGGTAAAGCCAGGCGGAGAACGGCGCGCCCCGGTCGCGGTAGTTTTTCATGTTCGACATGGCCCGGAAGAAAACCCTGGCAGTGAGGTCCTCCGCGTCGTGAGCGCTGCCCGTCCGGTAGTAGATGTAGTTGTAGATCCGTGTGACATAGCGCTCGTACAACACGGCAAATGCTTCCTGGTCTCCTTCGGCTGCCCGCCTCACGGCGACTTCATCGGTCAGATCGGTCAACGCTGCAGTCCTATCGCCTGAGGTTCAACTGGTATAACCCCGATACCACTACTGAGTTGCTTCATCCATGTACATAAATGGTCTGTTGACCATTATGGTCTTAAGACCATTATGGTCTAAAGACCATTATGGCGCAGATTCCCCGGCCGCATCGAGCGCCGCCTGCACTGCGGCATACGCGTCCACCACCCCATAACCAACCCCGTTGCGGGGCAGGCTGTCTCCCTCCGAGCAGGTGACCGGCTCGCCCAGGTAAGGGCGAGCAGTCTGGTTGAGGATCGCTTCCGTCTCCTCCACCTGCCCGATCAAATCCGGGTTGGCCGACCACATCAGCGCCACCACGCCGGCCAGGTGCGGCCCGGCCATGGATGTGCCGCTGAGAATTTCATACGAACTGCCCGGGAAAGCGGATAACACACCCGCCCCCGGGGCGAGAATATCCGGCTTGACGCGCTGGCTGCCGTCCACCGTCACCGGCCCCAGGCTGCTGAATGGAGCGATATCCCCGCCCGGGTCGACCGCACCGACGCTGTAAACCTCATCATAGATGGCCGGTGGAGAATCGACCGAGCCGCAGCCGTTGTTGCCGTTATTCCCGGCAGAGACGACCACAAACACACCTGCCTGCCGCAGCGCCTGCACCGCCGGCAGGTACACGTCCGCATCGCAGCCCTCCAGTTCCGGGCAGCTCCAGGAGTTGTTGATGATGTTCGCGCCGCGGGCCGGATCGCCGTCCGTGAATGGATCCCCATTCTGAGGGAAAGGCGCCAGCAGGAACTGCCAGCAGTCCAGATAGTAGGCAGGGTTGCCCAGGTTGCGGGCCAGGTTGACACAACCAATCCACTGCGCGTCCGGAGCCACACCGACGTTGTTTCCCAGAATGGAGCCCAGCGTATGCGTTCCGTGCCCGCCGAAATCCTGCGGCGATTCCGAGCCGAACCAGGGATCGTACCAGGTGTAATCGTGATCTCCCTCGCTGCCCAGATAGGAGTCTCTCAGCTCGGGATGGTCCCCCTGAACGCCCGAATCGGCCTGACCGATCACCACCCCGGCTCCCCGGACATCGAAGGTCCGCCAAACGCGCGGCGCCTGAATCATCTGCAGGTTCCACATCCGCGGGTCAGGTTCGCTGATTGTTCCGCTGCTGGAGGGGATTTCCTCCGGCAGCGGGCGAAGGTACGGGCTGTCGAGCACCCGGTCGACTTCCGGGCGGGTGGACAGCCACAGCCGCACCAGCGGTCCGCCGTCAACCTCCAGCGCATTGACCAGGTAATACGGCTTGACCTCGATTCCAAAGCGTTCCAGACTGCCGCGCAGCCCCTGCTGCGAAGCACTGGCATGTTCCACCAGCGCCTGGTACACCGCCGCTCTGCGCTCAACCGGATTTGATATCCCGGCGACCTGTGACAGGTCTGCCTGGTCTTTCAGGATGACAAACAGCTTCTCACCGTAGAACCCCGGCTGCCCGCTGACCAGATAGACGATCACAACACCGGCCCAGGCCAGAACAGTCGGGATCAGCACCGCCGGCGAGCCTACCCTGCCGAGTGCGCTCCAGTGCCTCGCCAACAGGGCAAAAATCACCACCGCCAGACTGATGAGGAAGGAATACAGCGTCGCCCGGCTGGACCAGTCGATAATCTCGCCAGGAGAAATGCCAATGACCAGCAGCAGCTCGTCCGGGTCCACCCAGATCAGCGGCGCCGCCGCGGCCAGCCCGAGCAGCAGCGCAGCCGCGGTTAAGCCGGTATACTGGCGGTCCTTATCCTGCGCGAGCAGTACCGCGGCCAATGCCACTGGAGGCAGGATCAGCGGCAGAGCCAGCTGCAGCCCATTTTGCCCCACGGCAGCAGCCATGATCAATACGGATATGACCAGCGTCACCCCGGCCAGAGAGAGTCCCGGCTGGTCAGTGCCGTCCTGGTCATCCCGCTGCGGAGCCAGCAGTCCCGCACGCAATGTGAGCACCGCCGCATACCCCAGCAGCAGCCCGGCAGCCAGATTGAGCAGCGTATCCAGCGGAGAACCCAGCGCACCGAACAGCGCCCAGGGGACGGTCACCCCCGCGGCAAACACCAGCGCCAGCGCGGTCCTGCCGCTCACCGGCTTGCGCGGCAGCCTTGCCGGAACGGCCTGCCGCCGCAGCGCCTGCCGCATGACGAAGCAGTACAGCAGCAGTCCCAGGATCAGCAGCCCGGTGACGGTCTGGTGGTGATAAAAAGGCACCAGCCGCGCCGGAAGGGCGAACAGCAGCAGCAAAGAGGCATACAGCCAGGTCCGGATCGTATTCCGATACCGAGACGAACCCAGTGCTGCGTATTCAACCCCCAGCGGAACCAACAGCACGGCGGCATACACCAGATTGGCTATCCAGCGCACATTCGTCCCGGTCAGCGAGCCTTCAGCAATGCTCTGCTCGGTGATCCAGGTGAACACCAGGAACACCACAGTGCAAAGGCCGATCCACAGGGCCGTCCCCACCAGCAGCGCAACAGGCCAGCAGCCTTCTCCGCTGCTGGCAGGAGCAGGCGATGAGCTTGAATCCAGTTCAGTCTCGTTCAAGATGCACCTCTGTGAATGGGGATTCCTGGATGGCAGGGGCGGCGCGGAACCGGCCGGTGATTTCATTGTACCAGACCGGTTTCCCCCTTGATTTGGCCGGAGGTATAGTTTCATTAAGGTGGTGAAAATCTGCGACCGGATAGGTGACAAGTATTCCTTGAATTCTTAACCGGAATCCCCTAAATTGTAGAGTGATGGATTTGCCGGCGCAGACGATCAGAAAAGGACCGCCCCGTGAAGCATGAAGAATATTCCTGGAACACCAGTGACCGCCTGACCCTGTTCGGTCAGGTCTGGCAGCCGGAGGACGAACCGCGCGGGGTGATCGCGCTGGTGCACGGCCTGGGCGAGCACAGCGGACGCTACCAGCCGGTGGCCGGGCGGTTCTGCCAGCTCGGCCTGGCCACCATTTCCTTTGACCTCCGCGGTCACGGCCGCTCGGAGGGTAAACGCGGCCACATCCCCTCCTATGAGACAGCCCTGGACGACATCGACCACCTGCTGTCAGAGGCTGCCCTGCGCTTTCCTCAGAAGCCCCGCTTTCTGTACGGGCATTCGCTCGGCGGCGCGCTGGTTCTCTACCACCTGATGCGGCGAGCTCCCGATGTCGCCGGGGCCATCGTCACCAGCCCCGGACTGGAGCCGGGCAATGCGCCCGGCGCGCTGCTGGCAGTCGCCCGCCTGCTGGACCGATTGGCGCCTTCATTCACCATGGCCAACCAGCTGGACGTAACCGGGCTGAGCCATGACCAGCGCATCATTGACGCCTACCGCCAGGACCCGCTGGTCCACGGCCGCATCTCCGTCCGGCTGGCGCTGCAGTTGATCGACTGCGGCAGGTGGGTCGTGGAGCATGCGGCCGGCTATCCAGACATCCCGCTCCTGCTGCTGCAGGGCAAGGCCGACCGCCTGGTCAGCCCCGGCGCGGTGGCTCGCTTCGCCTCGCAGGTCAGGGGTCCGGTCACCTACCACGCCTGGGACCAGCTCTATCACGAACTGCACCACGAACCGGAAAAAGAGGAAGTCTTCGCGGTCATGCAGTCGTGGCTGGAGACGCGGCTCCGCTGACCCGCCGGGCCAGCTTGACCCGAAAATGACAGCGGGCTACAATTAACCTGGACCACAGGCTGTGGCTGCTGATTAGTAAACAAAACGAGACCCCATGGATTGGAGGAGCGGGCTGTATGAGCGATAAACAGGCTGCGAAAATTGAACCCGGTTTGCCAATCCCATGCGGTCTTTTTTTGTGTGAGATCTCTTCCTCAAGGAGAAGGCAATGACTGATTTTCTGTTCCGTGGCACACTGGCGGAGGTCGATCCAGCGGTCAAAGAGCTGATCGATCTGGAAGCCGAACGCCAGTATCGCAAGCTGATCCTGATTCCCAGTGAAAGCTCGGCTCCCGTCAGCGTGCGGGAGTCGCTCGGCAGTGTTCTGCAGAACCTGTACGCCGAGGGGTATCCGGATGAAGAAACCCGATGGATGAAAGAGGCCGAGATCCTCGATTATCCGCGCACGCTCGCCCATTATCGTCGTTACGCCGACCCGCGCTATTACAAAGGCGTCGAGTACGCGGATGTGATCGAAGCCCTGGCCCGCCGGCGCTGCGCGGAAACCTTCGCCACGGACAGAATCAGCGCCGATCAAATCTTCGTCAATGTGCAGCCGCTCTCCGGCGCTCCGGCCAACAACGCCGTCTACACTGCTCTGCTCAACCCCGGCGACACCATCCTGGGGATGAACCTGCTGCACGGCGGGCACCTCACCCACGGCTCTTCGGTCAACCGCTCCGGCAAGCTGTTCAACGTCATTCACTACAACGTTGACCCGGTCACCGAGCAGATCGATTACGACCGGATGGAAGAACTGGCCAGGGAGCACAGACCGAAGATTATCATTGCCGGCTATTCCTCCTACCCCTGGGTGCCTGACTGGAAGCGCTACCGCGAGATTGCCGACAGCGTGGGAGCCATCCTGCTGGCGGATGTGTCGCACATCGCCGGGTTGATCGCCGGAAAGGCCATCCCCAGCCCCGTCGGCTACGCGCACGTCATTACCTTCACCACCCACAAGACACTGATGGGGCCTCGCGGGGCCTGCATCCTGACCACAGACGCCGCGCTGGCGCGAAAGATCGACCGCGCCGTGTTCCCCGGCGAGCAGGGCGGCCCGCACGTGCAGGTCTTCGCCGCCCTGGCCACCACCTTCATGATCGCGCAGACCGAGAAGTTCCAGAAGCTTCAGGCGCAGATCATCCAGAACAACCAGGTGCTGACCAACCGCCTGAAAGAGCGCGGCCTGACCATTTCCTACGGCGGCACCAACACCCACCTTTCGAACGTCAACTGCCGCACCATCGTCGGACCGGACGGGACCACCCTGTCGGGTGACCTGGCCGCCCGCATCCTGGACATCGCCGGCATCGTGCTCAACCGCAACACCATCCCCGGCGACAAGACCGCCCTGAACGCCACCGGCATCCGCTTCGGCACTCCCTGGATGACCCAGCGCGGCCTCGGCCCGGATGAGATGATCAAGGTTGCCGACGTGATGGCTGACGTGCTTCTGGCCACCACGCCGTACAGCATCGAGACTCGCAAGGGTCCCGCCGCCCGCGCCAAGGTGGACTTCAACGTTCTCGAAGACGCCAAGCTGCGCGTCCGCGAGCTGGCCGAAGCCGCCGGCATCGACACCGGCGCGAAGCGCACCAGCGGCTACCCGCACTATTACTTCCTCGATGACACCTTCACCTCCCGGAACGGCAAGACCGCCCTGCGCCTGGAGGGCGAGCAGCTGACGCAGTTCATCAACTACGCCTTCAGCAGCGACGCGGAAGCCCTGCAGCCCGGCGAATCCCAGAAGACCAGCCTGACCACACCTCAGGAAGTCGTCGAGGGCACCCTCACCTTCGTGGAGGAAGGCCAGTACCTGCTGACCGTTCCCGCTGAGAAGGCCGGTCTGGCCGCCACCTGGCTGCGTGCGCTCTCGGACGGCTACGTGGGCTTCGATCCCGACCTGACCCGCCGCCTGCCCGGCCCCATCCTGGTCACCGAAGCCGAGCCGGTGGAGATGGAACCGGTTGAAGGTGAACCGGTCGGCGAGCGGAAGCCCTATTTCATGGGTATCGAGAAGGCGGATGTCCGCGGCGAACCCCTGCCGCCCTTCACCTGGGAAGAAAAAGAACCGGCCGAGCTGCGCCGCACCCCGCTGTTCGAAACCCACCGCAAGCTTGGCGCCAAGATGATCCCCTTCGCCGGGTGGGAAATGCCGGTCTGGTACACCTCAGTGGTCGAAGAGCACATGGCTACCCGCACCGCCGCCGGTCTGTTCGACGTCACCCACATGGGCGTCTATCAGGCCGAGGGTCCGGACGCGGCCGTATTTCTCGACTGCGTGTGCGCCAACGACATCGGCGCGCTGAAAGTCGGCGAATCCGTCTATACGCACTTCCTGGACCCCGACGCCAACGTGATCGACGACCTGCTGGTCTACCGCCGGGCGGAGGATAAGTACCTGGTCGTGGTCAACGCCGCCAACGACGACAAGGACTGGGCCTGGCTGAACGCCGTCTGTGAAGGCCGGGTGCGGGTCGATAACGAGCGCCCCTGGGCACGCAGCTTCGGCCGCAACGTGATCCTGCGCAACCTGCGGGACCCCAAGGAAGGCCCGGACATGCGCGTGGACATCGCCCTGCAGGGGCCGAAATCCCGCGAGATCCTCCTGTCTCTGGGCGTCAGCCCCGAAGACCGCCGCAGGATCATGGCCCTGAAGCGCACCGAGCTGACCGAAGCCGTGGTCGGCGGAATTGAACTGGTCGTCTCCCGCACCGGTTACACCGGTGAAAAGATGGCCTTTGAGCTGTTCGTCCATCCCGACAAAGCGGTCGAGCTGTGGGATAAGCTCATGGAAGCCGGTACGCCCCTGGGCCTGAAGCCCGCCGGTCTGGGCGCCCGCGACTCCCTGCGCACCGAAGCCGGCCTGCCGCTGTACGGCCACGAGATGGGCGGCGAGCTGAACCTCGGCGTTGCCGAAGCGGGCTTTGGCTCCTTCGTCAAGACCTACAAGCCCTGGTTCATCGGCCGCTCCGCCTACCTGGCCCGCGAGAAAACTCGCAAGAGCGAGGTTGTGCGCTTCCGCTTCTCAGAGAAGGGTGTGCGCATGGCTCACCTGGGCGACCCTGTGCTGGACCGCAAGGGTAAAGTGATCGGCGTGGTGACCAGCTGCGCCATCGACTCCGAAGGCTTCCTGACCGGCCAGGCCTTCGTGGAAAAGAAAGCCGCCGAAGAAGGCACCCCCATCATGATCTACCAGGGTTCGCCGGCCGCAGCCGGAAAAGCCCCGGCAGAACTCAAGACCGGCGAGCGAGTGACCCTGCCGTCGCCCGCGCTGGTAGCCTCCCGCTATCCAAAACTGTAGTCCACCATGCCTCGCTCTGCTGCCCGGTCCCCCGGCATTTCGAGGAGAGATGAAGCAGAGCGAGGCCCAACAAGCAGCCAAAGGAAACGATGAGCCTTCCCGGGTCTACTGAGCACCGTACCCAACATTCTTCCACCACCTGCCGGACAGTCATTCCCTGATCTGGCCCAATCCAAAAGGAGAAAAGTAATGCAAACCCCGTGGGATCATCGGTACGCGCAGCGAACGCAGCGGATGAAAGGCTCTGCTATTCGCGAGCTGCTCAAACTAACTGAACTGCCTGATGTCATTTCCTTTGCCGGCGGCTTGCCTGCTCCAGACGTGTTTCCTGTGGAAGAATTCCAGGAGGCATGCAATCGGGTGCTGAAGGACAGCGGAAAGCTGGCGCTGCAGTATGGGGCCACGGAAGGCTACACGCCCCTGCGAGAAATGATCGCCCGGCACACTTCCCGCTACGGGTTTCAGGTCTCTCCTGAGAATATCCTGATCACCTCCGGATCGCAGCAGGCGCTCGACCTGATCGGGAAAATCTTCATCAACCGTGGAGACCGGGTTCTTGTCGAATCCCCCACCTACCTGGGCGCTCTGCAGGCCTGGAACGCCTACGGCGCTGAGTATGTGCCGGTTCCCATGGATGACGACGGCATGATCTCCGACGAGCTCGAATCCGCGCTGCGGTACGGGCCGAAGTTCATGTACATCCTGCCGAACTTCCAGAACCCGACCGGCGTGACCATGTCACTCGAGCGCCGCCGCCGCCTGGTTGAGCTGGCCGACCGCTACGGCGTGCCTATCATCGAAGACGACCCGTACGGCCAGCTGCGCTTCGAAGGCGAGCACCTGCCGACCGTCAAACTGGTGGACAGCGAGATCCACAACGAGCACAACGGGTTCTACACCGGCAATGTGATCTACCTGAGCACCTTCTCCAAGACCCTGGCGCCCGGCATCCGCCTGGCCTGGGTGGTTGCGCCGAAGGAGGTCATCCACAAGCTGGTCCTGGCCAAGCAGGGCACCGACCTGCACACCTCCACCTTCAACCAGATCGTAGCCTACGAGGTCGGCCGGCACGGCTTTATCGATCGGCACGTTGTCTCCATCAACAAGGTCTACAAGGAGCGCCGTGACACCATGCTCGACGCCCTGGAGGAGTTCATGCCCTCGGGCGTCACCTGGACCCGGCCGCAGGGCGGCCTTTTCCTGTGGGTCAAACTGCCCGAACACGTCAACACTGCCGAAATGCTGCCCAAGGCCGTGGAAAAGAAAGTGGCCTACGTGCCCGGCGCGCCGTTCTTCCCCAACGGCGGCGGCGAGAACACCATGCGGCTGAACTTCTCCTACTGCAAGCCGGAAACAATCATCGAAGGCATTTCCCGCCTGGGCGAGGTCGTTCACCAGCAGCTGAATTAGTATTCTGCCATATTACGCAGCACCGCCTGATATCCAGGCGGTGCTTTTTTTTGAAGATCACTCCATCAACCTGAGATCGCGGTTATCCCCGCCCCACAGCCGGAATTCCTTCAGGATCGACCCGCCGATAAACTCCCGCAGCAGTGAGTTATCCGGGATCAGGTCCAGTTCCAGCGGCAGGAACCAATCCAGGAAGGCAAGCAGGCGCTTGGCCTCCACATGTTCGGGTGTGCCGTAGGGCACCTGCCGCAGCAGCGGCTCGGCCAGAGGTTTCAGCGCCGAGAGATCGTACACCAGCGCGGAGTTGAACAGTTCATCGGCGTTTTCCTGGTAGGGGAAGATGTGACGCTTCTCGCCCCGGCGCACCGATTCCCAGCGGGAGATGGTCTCCTGGGCGCTGTAGCCGCGCTCGCGCGCATCGCGCACAATCCGGCGCAGCAGGCGGGTATCGGTGGTGGAAATGCGGTTGTGCCGGTCCAGGTTGAGCTGGGTCAGGCAGGAAGCATAGATGCGGAAGGTCACCTTCGGGTCCAGGTCCGGCAGCAGCGCCGGGTTCAGGCCGTGGATGCCCTCCAGGATGATCACCTGGTCCGGGTACAGCCGGACGACATCCCCCGGGCTGCTCTTCCCGGTGCGAAAGTCAAAGTGCGGCAGCTGGACTTCCTCGCCGCGGATCAGCCGGAGCAGGTCCTCCTGCAGCCGTTCGGTGTTCAGGCTGCGGATGGACTCGAAATCGTAGTTGCCGAACTCGTCCAGCGGGGTGAGCTCGCGGTCAACAAAGTAGTTGTCCAGCTCCAGCGCGAAGGGCGACACGCCGTACGCCAGCAGCTGCACCGAAAGCCGCTTGGAAAAGGTGGTCTTCCCCGAAGAGGAAGGCCCGGCGATGAGCACCACACGGGCCACATCGGAGCGCTCGTAGATTTGCTTGGCGATGGCTGAAATCTTCTGCTCATGCAGCGCTTCGGATACCAGAATCAGCTCGCGGGCGCGGCCTTCCTCCAGCGTCTGGTTCAACGCGCCGACGCTGTCCACGCCCAGCTTGGCCAGCCAGTCGCCGTACTGCTTGAACGTCCTCAGAAGGATGGGATATTCCGGCAGCGGAGAGAGCGAGGTGGGCTGGTGGCGGCGCGGATAGTGCAGGATAAACCCGTCCCCCGCGGGGGCCAGCTCAAACCAGCGCAGGTAGCCGGTCGAGGGCACCATGTAGCCATGGTGATAGTCCCGGAAGGATTCCAGCGAGTACAGGACCAGGTTGTCCTTCTGCCGGTACTTCAGCAGCTGGAGCTTGTCGTCATATCCCTTGCGGGCGAAGTATTCCACCGCCTCCTTCAGGGGGACGACTTCGCGGGTGAAGGGCAGGTCCCGCTCCACGCGGTCCTTCATCTCCCGCTCGAGCATGGCCAGATCTTCCTCCGAGAGCTTCCCGTTGAGCACCTCACAGTAATAGCCGCCCGAGCTGACGGAGTGGTCGATCGACAGCTGGTAGTCCGGGAACAGGTCCTCAAACACAGCGCTGAGCAGGAAGACCAGCGACCGGCGGTAGATGCGCGCCCCATCCGCGTCCGACATGGTCACCGGGGCGATGACCGCCTCCATCTTGAGCGGAAAGGTCAGCTCGCGCAGCTGCCCGTTCACCATGGCCCCGACCACCGGAATTTGCTTCCATTCCGGCAGTTGTTTGAGGAAGGCACCTACCGGCGCCCCGCGCGGCCCGGCGAGCACGCGCCCGTCGGGCAGGTGCGCTTCCACCGTCGGGCTGGGATGAACCTGTTGGATGATATCCAGAGACTCTTTTTCCATAGCCAAAACACAAACCACCGCCGGGGCATGCCGCGTGGGAGACGCCTGGCTTACCCCCGGCAGGTTTTTCTCCTCCCTCTGCTGACTGTAACACAAGTATACCCCAGCCGGCCGGATCAACCCTCCCGGGCAGTCGCCAGCCGGCTGGAGGGAACCAAACGGTTACGGCCGCAGCAGCGGGATCTGGGCAAAATCGTTCGCCGTCAGCGAGCCGGGATCGGCTGTGCTGGAGGGATAGATGCTGAGCATATCCTCCTGGGTGTACTCCACGCCTTCCGGCCAGATCAGGTCGATGATGCGTGTGTGGTTGGTGTCCGCCGGAGCGCCGCCGAAGCGCCACTGCGCCGCGCGTTCTTCCACGTCACGGATGCGCCAGACACCGGCCGAAGGATAGCCCTCCTGCCCCATCACCGCCACGACATAACCCCACTGCGACGGGTCACCGGCCAGCAAATCACGCGGCACCCGCAGCGTGACCGTCCGCGCCCCGGGGTCCACCAGGATGCGGAACTCGACTGCAGTCATCTGTTTCGGCTCCAGCGTCTCTGAATCAGGGGCCACCACCTGCGGGGTCCAGCCTTCAGCCCACAGGGCCACATCCCAGCCGTTGCCCTCTTCCAGGGCCGCGTTGCGGCCGGGCAGCAGCAGTCTCGCCCCGGTGCCAGCACCGGGATCCTGATCGATGTACACGTCCAGGGTCTGGATGGCCAGGTTGTTCGGCGAGCCCCACGGGTTGGGGATCGGGCCGTTGAAAGCGATCTTGAAGATCAAGTTGTTCTCGTCGGCCAGCACCTGGAAGGACTTCAGATCAAAGGCGTTGGCCTGGAAGACGCTGTCGGTCGGGTAGGTGTACGTGCCCGGGCCGTGATCGTCCCCGGCCGGGTCCTCGACCTCAAACAGCAGCTCCGACAGGCCCCGATCCGGTATGACCACCTGGGCCGGCCCGCCAGCGGGCAGGATCTCTTCGCCGCCCGCGGCCGTGACCACCATGCGCAGCTCATCGCCGGTGTCCAGCTCACCGAACTCGGCGAAGGGGATGGCCAGCTCCAGAACCGAGCCGCTGGCCGCCGCCTGTCCGTCGGTATCCGCTTCCACCCAGCCCTCGGCTGATGAGGTGTAAGCGCTCAGTCCGGATCCGCCGTCCCAGACGAAGGCATGTGAAGCGGCGATGCCCAGCAGGGAAGGTTCCTCATCCAGGCTGAAGGGATACAGCTGCGTGGTGCGCGGAGCGTTGAAGAAGAAACCCACAGGCGCGCTGAGCGTCTGCCCCTCGGCCGCCTCCACGCGCAGGTACAGGTTCTGGGCATCCAGCGTGTAGGCAAGCGACTGAACCGTGCCAGCCCCGTCGATCGGGTAGACCGCCGCCGAAGCCCACTCCTCCTCTGCAGCCTGCCCGTCCACGACCGGCGTGGAAAGGCCCTGCAGCGCGGTCGCCGGGCTGACCGGGGCCGCCTGGATGACGGGGATATCTACAAAGGTGGGCACCGGCTCTCCCAGCGACTCGAACACGCCGCGCAGGAGCGCGCGGTAGCCGATGTCAAAGTACTGGTCCTGGCCGGAATCCTGGTCTGACCCGTACCACCAGAACCAGTCTGAGCCTTCCGCCAGGTACATGAAATCCTGGGCCAGCGCAAGCGAGTCGGGGTCCGTGTCCCGCACGCCCTGCTCGTACTTGGCCAGCACTTCACGCGTCTGGCGCAGGTACTCCCAGGCGACATTCTCTTCCTGTTCGCCGATCCAGGTTTCATAGTTCGGGCTGAACCAGGCCGCCGGGAACAGGTCCTCCAGCACCTCCTGCTCGGGGAACATCTCCAGGTATTCCGAAGGCGTGACCGTCTTGATGGTCTCGCTTTCGGACAGCATGCGGTACATCGCGCTCAGGAACTCAATCCCGTCATTGGGATAATATTCCCAGGCATTCTCGCCGTCCAGAATGATGCTGACCACATGCGGGCCCTCAGCACCCTGCTCTTTAAGCCGGGCACGGATGTTCTCCAGCCGCTGCATCAGGTCCGCCGCTGCGGCCTCACCCGGCGTGCCCGAGTAGGTGAAACCAATCTTGTCCGAAAGCACGCCGTCGCGGAAGAACACCGCCAGCCGGTCGCCAGCCTGGTTGGTAACATAATAGGGCCGGTACAGCAGGTCCGCTTGGTTCACGGTCTCTTTCGAGTCGCGGGTGAAGCTTTCAATGCCAAGGCTCTTGGCCAGCACCGGCTCGCCGGTTCCCATCCACTGGTAGCCGGCCCGCAGCACGAAGGGCACCATGGCCTGCGCCACCGAGCCTTCGCCCGGCCACAGCCCGCGCGGCGCCTGCCCGAAGTTCTCCTCGTACAGCTCCACGCTCTTCTCCAGATGCACCAGCGCGTCGTTCGGATAGGAGAACTTGACCGGCAGGTCAGCGCCCGGGCTGCCCGCCGACGCCAGGTTGGAATCGATCAGCAGCGGCAGGATCGGGTGGGCATAGGGCGTGGTGATGACCTCAATCTGCCCGCTGGCCTGCATCTGCGCGTGCAGCGGGATCACTTCGGCCATCACTTCGCGCACCTGGTCGAACACCACGGCTTTATCTTCCTCGGTGAAATCCCGGCCCTTGTCGACCAGGCTCTTCAGCGGTTCCTGCTCCAGGAACATGGGATCAAACCAGGCCAGGTTGAACCAGACCTGCAGATCGCGGAAATCCTGCTCGCTGAACGACTCGATGGCCGCTTCGATGTCCGGCGCACCGCCGCCGCGGCGGTCCAGCAGTTCCTGATAGCGCGGGAAGCGGCCGATGATATTGTCGTAGTTGGCGTCGAAGAACCGATCCAGCAGGAAGCGCTTGTCGGCGTCCGTCAGCTGGCCGGCCGGTTTTTCAGCCATCACCCAGTACAGGTCCTTGGCGCCGTTCTCCACGAAATCATTAATCTGGCGGATCAGCACCGGCGTCAGGTTGAAGGTCACATGCACTTCCGGGTACTGGCTGACCAGGTACGCCATGTCGTAGTAATCCTTGGTCGCGTGCACGCGCACCCAGGGACGGGTGTAAACCCCGTCCTCGTTCTTGTAATACAGCGGCTGGTGCTGGTGCCAGACCAGGTTAAGGTACAGCACGTCCTCAGCCGGCGGTTCCGGTTCGGCCGTTTCCACCACTTCCCGGGTGGGCGGCACGGTCGGCGCCGGTGAGGTCGCCTGTGTCGGCGCGGGCTGCTGAGGACTGCATGCCCCCAGCGCTATCGATAGAATGATCAACAGAGCTGCGGCCAACTGCAGTTTTTTCATGGGATCCTTCCTTCTCCTTATCCTTCAGGTGCTTCGTAGGTCTGCAGACCGCTGGTCGCGGTGCCTATCCAGATTCGGCCAAGCAAATCCACTTCCAGTGCGAGCGGCTCTCCGCCGGTGTATCCGGAGTTGTTCGGCGTATACTGCCGCCAGTTCTGCCCGTCAAAGGATGCCAGAAAGCCGCCGGGCTGCGTGCCGTAGTCAAACCCCAGCCACAGCACCCCGGGCCGTACCTCTTCGACCCGGCGGACGAAATTGCTGGGAATCTCCGAGTTTCCGAGATGATAAAAGGTCCAGCCCTGTCCGTCCCAGCGGCCCAGGCCCGCGCCGATGGTGGCAGCCCACAGCGTCCCTTCCGAATCCACCATCAGATCCGCCACCCCGTCCCAGCCGGCTGTGCGCTGGTTGATGTGCTCAACAGTCCATTCGCCGGTGGACAGGTTCAACCCGGCGATCCCCCTCAGCGTGCCGAACCAGACCCGCTCCCCCTCCGCGGCTGGCTGCACGGCGATAGCAAACACCGGGCTGCCGTCCAAACCTGCCTCCTCGGAGGACTGCGGCTGCCACGCAGTCCCGTCCCAGCGCGAAGCGCCGCTGAGCGTCCCCACCCAGACGCGGCCCTGGCTGTCCTCCGCCAGCGCGCGCACATGCGCCCCGGCCAGCCCCAGGTCTTCGGCCCGGTAAGTGGTCCACACCTCGCCGCGCACATAGCTCAGGCCGCGGTTGGTTCCCAGCCACAGGCCCCCGCTGGCATCTTCCAGCACTGCGTACACATGATTGTCCGGCAGCCCGGAGTTCCCGGCGGTGTAGATGACCGTGTCCGCCTCCCAGGGGACCTTCGCCTGCGCAGACCACAGGGCCAGACCGCGCTCGGTCGCCACGGCCATCCTGCCCGAGCGGGTCACCTGCAGGTCGTAAACCGAGCGGCCCGGCAGCGGAGCGCCTTCGGGGATGATGCTGGTCCAGCCCCGGCGGTAGAGCGCTTTTTCGTACTCGTAAACCACCTTCCCGGTCCCCAGCGCAAGGGCCACGACGGCCAGCAGCACCCAGAATGCCTTGGGCGGCTGGGGCAGCAGCTCGCCCATGTAGTCCCAGTACTGGTTCTGCTCCACCGCCCAGCGGACCGCCCATCGCAGCGTCCCGCCCGCCAGCAGCGCCAGGGGAGGAATCACCACCAGCGAGTACTGCGGCCACTTGGTCGGCCAGAGCAGTAAAGCAGCCAGGCCCACCAGATACCAGGTCACCAGATAGGGACGGCGGCCTTCGAGGAAAATGCCCACCGTGCCCACCCAGAAGATGACTTCATCCAGGGTGAAGAAAAAGAACACACCCGGGTGCCAGGGGACCGAGGAGGAGACCCAGATCAGCGGCTGGTACCAGGGATATGCTTCCCGGGCGACATCAACGCTCTGTGTATAGGATGCATGGAAGGTCAGCGAATCGTACAGGCGCGAGATGGGATCTCGCCACAGGTACGGGTTCAGCGCCCAGAACACGCCCAGCACCACCAGCCCGTACAGGAAGACCATCTGCCAGTTCAGCCTGCGCCGGCCGGCGATCATCAAGTGCAGGATCGGCGCAAGGACCAGCAGGTAGGTGTACTTGGACGCCGCCGTGATGCCCAGCGCAGCCGCCGAAAGGTACCACCACCGCCGGCTGACCTGCCCGTCCTCCGCGCGAAGCGCCTGAGCGGCGGCCAGCACCGCCCCGGTGGCCATCAGCAGCGGCAGCGCTTCCAGATAGGCCTGGCTGGTGTACTTGAGCGCAAAGGAATGCAGGGCAAAGAGGAATCCTGCCGTCGGGTTGATGTTGGCAATCAGCCACACCGCCAGCACGCCGAAGATCGCCGAAACGATCCGGCTGGAGTACAGCTCCGGCGGGAAGCTGAGCGAAGGCTCCCCGACAAAGAAAGTCAGGCTGTACAGCAGCTTGACCAGGGGCGGGTGCTCCTGGTTGGCGCTGTAGTTGACGATCCGGGCCAGGTCGCCGGCTTTGATGGCCTCAGCGTAGTTCCAGGCAGCCTGCAGGTACACCGGTTCGTCATAATCCAGCGGCAGCTGCCACACCGTCCAGGCGTGCAGCAGCGCGCTCATCAGCACAATCAGCGCGATGGTATACCCCCGCCGCCACCAGCGCGGCATTCTGGATATCGGGAAGTTCAGGATGTTATCGGATGACATAACTCCATCATACCTGTCTGCAACCGGTAAGATCGCCGCAGTGCATTATTATTGGTGAACCAGCTGTTCGCTCGGAGGAGCGGGCTTGCCAGATACAGACTGAGAATTCCTGGGACATTCCCAGGGAAACGGATGAAGGCTGCATGGTCATCGTTCCGCGCCTTCGGACGGCTCCGCCTGCCGCAGCACAACCGCACCCAGAGCCGGCAACTCCACCTCGGTTTGCTTACCCTGCGGCCAGACACTGCAGGCCGGATCGGTTTCCAGCAGCACTTCGGCGCAGCGAGCCGCCAGGGTGAAGGTCTGAGGAGCATCATGCAGGTTGATCGTGACCAGCAGGGTCTCCTCTTCACTGGCCCGGCGGTAAGCCAGTATCGGCTCGGGCACGTCAAGCGGCTCCCAGCTTCCAGACTGCAAAGCCGGGCTGCCTGCCCGCATCTCGTTGAGCCGTCGGTAGAAGGTAAGCAGCTCCTGATCCTGCTGATCACCCCAGAGCATTGGCAGGCGGGCCTCCTCGGGGATGCCGCGGCCGTCCTGGCGCACGTCCCGCTGCTGCGACAACCCCACCTCGGTGCCGTAGTAAACCACCGGCGGCCCGCTGAGGGTGTACTGGCAGGCAGCCGCCGCCCGCAGCCGGCGTTTGTCCCCGCCGGCCGCCCACAGGAAGCGGTTCATGTCGTGGTTATCCAGAAACGAAGGCCGCGAATAACCGGCCGGGAAGTATGCTTCATGCCGCTGCAGGAAGCTGATCAGCCGCGCGGCGGGCCAGCGCCCGAAGGCAAACGTCTGGCGCAGCGCTTCGAGCAACATGAAATCGAGCGCGCCGTCCAGCAGACCGGCGAAGGTCAGCTGCACATCCGGGGGATCGACGATCTCGCCAAACGTCCAGCAGTGGAGGGTAGCCTGGCGGAAGAAGGCCCAGAACTCCGGCGCAGGACCGATGGCGTAATCCACGCGAAAACCGTCCGCGCCGAAATCCAGCCAGTAGCGGGCCGCGTCCAGCACGTGCTGCCGTGCCTCCGGATGCCGCAGGTCCAGCTGCGGCAGCTCTTTGACCCCGAAGAAGGTCTCATACTCCTCCGGCCAGCGGGTGAAATTGAACCACTCCCGGTAAGGGCTGCCGGGATTCGTTACCGCGTCCCGGAAAAACGGGTGCCGGTTGGAGATATGGTTGGGCACAAAATCCAGCAGAACGCGCATCCCGCGCCGGTGAGCCTCATCCAGCAGCTCGCGCAGGTCTGCTTTGCTGCCCAGACGCGGTTCGACCTCGAACAGATCGGTGGCATCGTAGCCATGATGCGACGGGCTGGGAAAGATGGGGGTCAGCCAGAGTGTGTTGAACCCCAGCTCAACGATGTAGTCCAGCTTCTGAGTGACACCCCGCAGCGTGCCGCCATAGAACCCCGAGAGCGAATCCGGCTGCTGCCAGGCGCGGCCGTCCCCCGGGTAGAACCGGTCGACGAAGATCTGGTACACCCGCGCGGTTTTCGTCCAGGCCGGGGCCGGGTCGTCATCGATGTACACCGCGTAACCGGTCCCCCCGTCGGCGAATACCTCATCACCGCCATGCTCTTCGGCGCTCAGCCGGTAGCGCAGCAGCGTTCCTGCCGGCTGGCCGGGCAGCACGGCCTCAAAGCGGCTCCGGTACCCCCACAGGATGGTATCCCACTCTGTCCCCGTGAGCCGCATCGGCGCGGAGAACCCTCGCTCCGGTTTGCCTCCACGGCCCTGCGGTTCAGAGCCGTCCAGCGTCCAGTAGACCCAGGCCCTCCTGCCGTAATGCTCCGGCCCCAGGCTGAGCCTCAGCCGGACCGGCTGCCCGGGAGCAGGATCGCGCGGTTCCCGGTCCTGCAGGTGCGTTACCCCTGCCCGTGCCGCACGGACCCGCTCCCGCCGCAGCTCCTCTGTCGCCAGGGTGCCAAAGATGAAGTCGTCCACGTCCGGTGCGCGCCTCTAGCCTTTGACACCGCCCAGCGTCAGGCCGGATTCGAAGAAGCGGTTGAGCGCCAGGAAAACCAGCACGGTCGGGATGATCACGAACACCGCTCCCGAAGCGAACAGGCCCCAGTCGATGCCGACGTTATTGGCCATACCGTACAGCGCCGGGACAGCCAGCTTGGCGGATTCCGGCCCCGGGATCAGCACCGACGAGAAGATGAAGTCACCCCAGCCGGTCATGAAGGCCAGAATGGCCGTCACTGCCAGCGCCGGCTTGGCCAGCGGCAGGCCGATCAGCAGGAAAGCCTGCAGCGGAGTGGTGCCGTCGATCTGCGCGGCTTCCTCCAGGTCAATGGGGATGGTGTCAAAGTAACCTTTCAGGTTCCAGGTGCAGAACACCAGCGTGGCCGTGGTGAAGGCCAGAATAAGGCCCAGGTGCGAACCGAACAGCTTGAAAGCGGTCAGCAGCTGGGCGATGGCCACCAGTGAAAGCAGCCCGGGGAAGGTGGACAGCGCCAGCAGAAACACCAGGATCATCTCGCGCCCCCGAAAGCGAAACCGTGAGAGCGCGTACGCCGCCGAGGTGCACACGATCAGGCTGAAGACGGTGGTGATCGAAGCTACCTTAAGGCTGTTGGTCAGCCAGCTGAGGAACGGGCGGTCAAAGAGCATCTCGCGGTAGTTATTGAAGGTCCACTCCACCGGGAAGAACATGCCGGGCAGGCTCAGGGTGTAAAGCCGCCCGCCCAGGCGGCCCGATGCGATCACCGCAAACCACACGGGATACAGCGCAAAGATCACTGCGACGATCAAAAACGCATACTGGAGGATGCGAACCCACAGCGGTGTCCGTTTCATGATTCGTACGCTCCTTTCGTAATGCGCGTGACGCGCAGGCTGAACAGGGTGGCGGCGAAGAGCATCAGGAAGATCATTACAGCAAAGGCAGTCGCCCGGCCCCACTGGGCGTAGTTGTAAATCTGGTTGTAGGCGTACACCATGACGAACTCGGTCGCGCCGGGGGTGTTAGCCCCGGTCAGCGGGCCGCCCTGGGTGATACCGTAGGCCGTGCCGAACATCTGGAACGCCGTGATCGAGGTCAGCACCGCGGCGGGCAGAACCGCCGGGCGAATGAGCGGCAGAGTGATGCGGGTCAGCTTGGTCCACCAGCTGGCGCCGTCCACGTCGGCGGCCTCATACAATTCCTGCGGGATGGACTGCAGCGCGCCCAGGATGGTGACCATGAAGAAGGGGTAGGAAAACCAGATGTCCGCCAGAACAATGACGCCAAAGGCCAGCGTGGGCGACTGCAGCCACTTCGGCCCGACAATTCCCATAAGCCCCAGCACCTGGTTGATCGGACCGGCCTCGTAAAAGAGGAATCTCCAGATCAGCGCGACCAGAATGGCGACCGACGAAGCGCCCCAGGGCACGAACAGCAGGATGCGGAAGAGATTGCGTCCGGGCAGGTTTGAGTTCAAGATGAGAGCCAGCGCCAGCCCGAAGACAAAGGTCAGCGGAACCCGGATGGCCACAAAGAGGATGGTCTTGAAGACCACAACGATGAACGGACCGGTCCTCATCAGCTGATCGTAGGCTTCCCTAAGCCCGATCACGAATGCCAGCAGCGCGACGGCGGCAATGGCGATCACCCAAACGGCTGTCGATGATATTGGCCGGTCCAGGTTTTGATCCAGACGACGATTAACAACATTCGCCGCGACCAGCGGCACGAAGATGATTCCTATTTGCAGTAATGAGAGTAAAGCCGGGCCGCTGAAGAACTGGCCCAGCATGAAGCGGTAGTTTTCAAATAGAGGCTGTTGAATTTCATATGGCCGGCCGCGGGCACGGGTATTCTGCTCAAACACCGGCCAGCACAGCGGGTCAAGCACCTTGCTGGCCACCGCTTCACAGGCAGGCTGGGTGCGGGTCTTATTGCGGTCGGTGAACGACATGTAAGTGTTCAGCAGAATGGGATAAACATTAAAAACGAGCAGACCTAATAAGGTTGGCATTAAGAACAGGAATATGGTCAAACCCTTTCGGCCACCCTTCGATCCCATCGAAGTCTCCTTTCCAGCGCCGCCGGGACGGCCAACGCTCAGGGAGTACGGGGAGGGCTGTCACCAGCCCTCCCCGGAGATACAACAGGTTTACTGCATGTCTGCCACGGCCTGTTCGACAGCGGCCTGAGCCTCATCCATGGCGGCCTGCGGTTCGGCGGAGCCGTTGTAGATGGACACCGCGGCGCGGCCAACCGGCACCCACTGAGCGCCGGAGTAGGGCGACGGGGACATCGGAACGCCGTTCTTGATCGCGTTGCCGAAGCCGGAAACCGCCGGCAGAGCAGCCACTTCCGGATCCTCGAGGGCGGCGGTGGCGGCCGGGATGGTCTTGTTGATCAGGGCCAGTTCCTTCTGGACCTCGGCGCTGGTGAAGTACTTAATGATATCCAGCGCGACCTCGGCGTTGCCGCGATCAACCGCATTGGTGGTGATCATGAGGGTCTTGATGCCCACGAACGGGCGGCCCATCGGGATGATCTCGTAAGGCACACCGGTCTCTTCCAGGCCGGCGATGGCCCACGGGCCGGTCCACCACATGCCCACACCGCCTTCGGCCAGCTGGGCATTGCAGATGTCGTAGCTGTTCTCAGCCAGGGAGACGGCCGAAATGTCCTTCAGCCACTGGGCAGCTTCGATCGCTTCCGGCGTGTTCAGGTACACGTTGCCGTCCTCATCCACATAGGAGGGAACGCCGTGGCCGAAGAAGACCGGGGCCACATGGTAGGCATCTTCCGAGCTGAAGCCCTGGTTGCAGACCAGAACCTTGCCGGTGTCAGCCTGGAACCGGGTGGCGGCGTCCAGCAGGCCGGCGAAGTCGGACTCATCCGCAGGATAGTAGTCCGGGCTGACGACGTCGGTGTTGGCAACCAGCGCGATACCTTCGATGGTCTCGGGCAGCGCCCAGATGTCGCCGTCCCACTGCACGCCTTCCACAGCGGCGGGCGCGTAGGTGCTCTCCAGGAAGGCTGCATCGATGCCCAGCTCACCCAGCGGGACAATGTTGCCCTGCAGCGCCTGGGTACCGATCTGGTCGTTGGCCCAGCCGATGATGTCGGGGCCTTCGCCAGCCGGGATGGCAACGTTCAGCGCGTTGGAAACATCCTCGGGAACGGTCAGGTCGATGGTGACGCCAGGATGCTCTTCTTCATACTTGCGGAAGGCTTCCTCGATCGCCTCGAGGTAAGCGCCAGACCACTGGTGCCAGAGCACGATATGGGTCTCACCTTCGGCGGCGGGCGGCTGGGTCTCTTCACCGGCAGCCGGAGGCTCGGTGGCCTCGGCAGCCGGCGGCTGAGTGGCTTCGGACGCTGGGGGCTGCGGTGCCTGGGTTTCAGTTGCGGCGGGTGCAGAGCAGGCCGCCAGCACGAAGGCCGCGATCAGCAGGACGCTGATCAAAGGGAACAACTTTTTGGACATTTCTTTTCCTCCTGAGGTTTTTCAGTTTCTGCGATTATGTCTCTGTTTGCAGAGCCTGACTTCAATGCGTTCGCGTCGCCTTGTTTGCCGGTCACCTCCTTCGTCACCGTCCGGCCAGCTGGTGCATGTACACCGAGAGAGCCTCGACAACCGCACCCATGCTGGTGGATCTGCGCCCAAGCAGTGCTCCTGAAATTCGTACGGTCTTGCTGGCCGCACGCAGGCTGCGTCGCTGCACTACCTGGCGAATCGGTTCAATCAACAGGTCGCCGATCTGGGAGATTCCTCCACCAATCACGACCATGCCCGGATTGAACAGATTCACCAGATTGGCAACGGCCGTCCCCAGATGCTGGCCCGTATCGGCGAGGATGCGCTGCGAGAGCAGGTCCCCGCGCCGGGCTGCGTCGATCACATCGCGGAAGGTGATGCTCTCCACGGGCTGTATGTCGGCCAGTCTGGTCTGCAGCCCCTTCCGGACACCTTCCCTGCCCCGCTGCGCCACCGCCCTCCCCCCTGCGATGGCCTCCAGGCAGCCGCGGTTGCCGCAGATGCAGGGCGGTCCGTCCTCGTACAGGGTGGTGTGACCGATCTCTCCGGCCGTCCCGCCCACTCCGCGGTAAATCTGCCCGTCCACCAGCAGTCCCGCGCCGACGCCGTGCCCGACTTTGATGTACACCAGGCTGGGTTCGCCGCGGGCGGCTCCGTAGGCCCATTCGCCCAGCGCGCCCAGCTCCGCGTCGTTTGAGAGCGTCACTGGAATGTGCCACATGTCCTGCAGCACCTCCTGCACGGGGTAATTTTCCCAGCCGGGCATCGCCGGAGCGGAGACCACCCGGCCGGTGTCCTTGCAGACGGGACCGGGCACGCCCACACCGGCCGCGCCCACCTGGTTCATCTCCAGGTGATGTTCTCTGACCATCGTCTGGACAATGCGGTTGGTCTGGTCCAGGCAGGTCTGCGGTCCCCGGGTGACGTCCAGCGGCTCCTCCCATTCGCGCAGCACACGGGCGGATGCGTCCGACAGCACCACGGTGACATGCGTGGACCCGATGTCGATGCCCAGCACATGCCCGGAGGACGGATTGATCTCCAGATCAACCGGTTTCCTCCCGCTCGGACCCTGACTGCCGCTTTCCTGAACCAACCCCAGCGCCTCCAGGTCGTTGACGATGCTCGTAACCGCCGCACGCGTCAGTCTAAGCTGGCGTGCCAGCTCAACCCGTGAGATGCCTCCCGGAGTGAAGCGAATCCGGTCCAGGATGGCGTGTTTGTTAAGGTTCTTAACACTCCCCCCGGGAATATTCCAGTAGATCGTGCTCACACAGCATCTCCGCGGCGCATGGTTACCACAATTGTAGAGACACCTGTATTTTATGTCAAGTTATTTAACACAAGCAAACAATAGAGAAATCTCCTGGTCTGTCCCCCGACACTCCAGCTGTCAGCTCAACCGGTATTTTCCACAATCCCACCTGCAGTGGACCTGTTCGCCTGCAGTTCAAACAGGTATTTTCATTATATATCAGACAGTTGGTTCAAGCGCAGCGATCTTTCAGGGCGCAGGGCTGGATTCAAACACCACATCGGCGTGCCCCAGCGAGCGCAGGAACTGCCCGAGGAACAGCTCTGCGTTCTGCCGGGCCTGCAGCAGGATCTGGTCCTCCAGCGCGGCTTTGAGGATTTCCTCTTCCGCGGCTCGCCTGGCCTGCGTTTCCAGGTCCATCTCCCCGCGTGCCAGCAGGCCGGTATCCCGATCGTAGACATAGGAGACATCGTTGTCCAGAGTGGCAACGAACACCTCCGCCTCCGGCAGCCGGACGTGCAGCACATCCCCCTCCCACCAGATGTCGTCCGTGTCCACCTGTGCCAGGTCCACCCCGGCGATGACCGTTCCGTGAGCCACAAACAGAAGCCGGTCTCCGAACAGCACCGCGAAGCGGCCCTGCCCTGTTTCGGCGGTGATCACCTTCTCCACGTTGTACTGGATGGTCTCCAGACGCGCCAGGCTGCGCACCTCCCGCACAATGGTGATCGGGTCCGGGATGATGGTCGGGGTGGGGTTCATGAACTCCGAAACCTGGGTGCGGATCTGCCCGATCTGCTCATTGGCCTGCTGGATGGGCGCCATGGCTGTCTGCGCAGTGTCGCGGATCGCCAGGCCCAGCGCCACCATCCCGCCGATCATGACCAGCAGCAGCACGATCACCAGGATCAACACCCCTCTGATTAAGCCTGAAGCCTGCATGTTATCCTCCGCAGCACAATCCACCGGCGGTCTGGACGGCATTAATCCCCCTTAAATGATTATAATCGGACTATCGACCGCGAACACGACCGCAGAAAGGGTTCCTGCCTGCATTGACACCCACACCAGGACTCGGGAGACAGTTGCGCCGGATCTGCGCCTGGCTGATCATCACAGCCGCGCTGCTGTCCGCCTGCAGCACTGGCGGTGAGGTCACCCCGACCCCGCCCGGGCCAGTCCCCGAGACGCCGGCGCCCACACCCACCTCGCCCCCTGCACCGCTGGGCAGTGCGGATAACCCGCTGGTCATTGGTTTCGTTTCCATCGACGGTGACCCCGACCTGCAGGACGCGGCCCGAGAGCTGGCCGTGCGTCTGACCGTCCAGACCGGCTACGCGGTCAGCGCGCAGGTCTATCCTTCCCACCCTGAGCTGATCGCCGCCCTGCGGGCCGGTGACGCGCACGCCGCCTGGCTGCAGCCGCTGACTTACATCTATGCCACACAGCAAAACCTGGTTGAGGTGGCCCTGCTGACCAACCACTTCGGCACCTACTACTACGGCACCCAGTTCCTGGCCAACGTCGAATCCGGGTACACCTCCTACTTCGACCCGGCCAGCAACCAGAACACCTCGGACGCCCAGACCGCCCTCGCGCAGCTGGACGGGGCGCGGCCCTGCTGGGTATCGCCGGATTCCATTTCCGGCTACGTCCTGCCCTACGGCATCCTGCACGAGCTGGGAATGGGCGTGGCAGACGGAGCCTACATCAACAGCTCCACCGGGCTGGTGCGGGCGCTGTACATCAAGGGCATCTGCGACTTTGGCGCCACCTTCGCCCTATCCGGCGACCCGCGCACTTCGACCGCTGTAACAGATGATCTCCCCGACGTACTCGACCGGGTGATGGTTATCTGGCGCTCGGAGGCTGTTATCCCCAGCCTGAATTTCTCCTACCTGGCCAACATCCCTGCCGCCGCCCGCGAAGCGCTCAACGCCCGCCTGATGGAGCTGGTTGGCACGGCGGAAGGGCGTGACCTGCTCACCCGTGCGCTGGATTACGACGTCCAGGACCTGCGAGTGGTGGACGATTCAGTCTACGATCCCCTCCGCGGCGCCGTGCAGCGTGCCCGGGTCCCCCTGCAGGACACGCTGGGCCAGTAATCAACAAAGACTATACGCTTATGAAACGCCTGTTACGATGGTTCTATCGCCTGGGAATACTGTTATTTACGCTGGCAGTCGTCAGCCTGGGACTGCCCCGGCTGATCACCGAGCTGTACGCCCGGCCGCGCATTCACCGCATCGACGACGCACCGAAAAACCGGGTGGCGGTGGTGCTGGGCGCCGGCCTGCGGCGTGACGGCACCCCGACCCCGGTGCTGGCCGACCGGGTGGCCGCGGCCGTCGAGCTGTACAAGCAGGGCAAGGTGCAGAAGCTGCTCATGAGCGGGGACAACCGCTTCGTCACCTACAACGAGCCGCAGGCCATGGCCGACTACGCCCGCTCTCTGGGTGTGCCTGCCGAAGATATCGTGCTCGATTACGCTGGCCGGCGAACCTACGACACCTGCTACCGCGCCGGAAGGATTTTCGGCCTGGACGAAGTGCTGCTGGTGACCCAGAACTTCCACCTGCCGCGGGCGGTGTTCATCTGCAACCAGCTGGGCATCCGCGCCGAGGGGGTCAGCGCGGACCTGCGCACCTATTCCCTGCGCTCTCAAATCATCTGGTGGCTGCGTGAGCTGCCCGCCACGCTGACCGCCTGGCTGGACGTGTGGGTGCTGCACCCCCTGCCTGTGCTCGGCAACCCGGAGCCCATCTTCCCTCCGGCGAACCAGGCGGAACCCTCTCCGCGTTCCTGAGCGTCAGGCACGATAATTGCATCTATACTCCTGAGCGGCCCGACGGGCTGTTCATCATGAGGTGATTTAATGAACCGTTCTGAAGCCTTATCCATCGTCCACGAGTTTGTCAAGAACCCCAATCTGGTCAATCACATGCTTTCGGTCGAGGCGGCCATGCGTTTCTACGCCGAGCGCCTGGGTGAGGATGTGGAAACCTGGGGGCTGACCGGCCTGCTGCACGACTTTGACTGGGAGATCCACCCGACCATGGAAGAGCACCCCACCGCGGGAGCGCCCATCCTGCGCGAGCGCGGCGTGCCGGAGCATATCATCCGCGCCATCCTCAGCCACGCCGATTACACAGGTATCACCCGCGAGACCGTCATGGAGAAAGCGCTGTACGCCTGCGACGAAGTCACCGGGCTGATCACCGCCGTGGCGCTGGTGCGGCCGTCCCGATCGCTGTACGACCTGAAAGCTTCCTCGGTCAAGAAGAAATGGAAGGACCGCTCCTTCGCCGCCGGCGCGAACCGCAAGGAGATCGAGAACGGCGCTCGCGAGTTTGGCGTCGACCTCTGGGAGCATGTGGACCGGGTCATTCTCGCCATGCGGCGTATTGCGCCGGAAATCGGCCTGGCCGGGAGTATCCCGCCGCAGCCGGAAGGACGATGATCGGGAGGATTGCATGAGCCTGAAGGGTAAGGGGTTTTTCATCTGGAAAGTGCGTGACTGCGAAAAAGGCGACCCGGCAGCCATTGCCGCGGCCGCGAAAGCCGCCGGGTTCACGCACGTACTGGTGAAAATCGCCGACGGCAGCTATGCGTACAACATCGACCGAGAGCGCAACGTCGACCTGGCCGCTCCGGTGGTCCACGAGCTCAAGGCACAGGGCTTCACCGTTTGGGGCTGGCATTACGTCTACGGCAACACCCCGGTCGGGGAAGCCAGCATCGCCATCCGCCGCCTGGAAGAGCTGGAGCTGGAAGGCTATGTAATCGACGCCGAGATTGAGTACAAGGAGCCCGGCAAGGTCCACGCCGCGAAAGCTTTCATGGACAAACTGCGCCAGCGCTTCCCCAGCCTGCCCATCGCCCTCAGTTCCTACCGCTTCCCCACCTACCACCCTCAGCTTCCCTGGAAGGCCTTCCTGGAGAAATGCGACCTGAACATGCCCCAGGTGTACTGGGAAAAGTCACACGCGCCGGGGGCCAACCTGCGCCGCTGCGTGCGCGAGTTTCAGAACCTGCAGCCCGTACGGCCGATCATCCCCACCGGCCCGGCCTACACGGTCGGCGGCTGGAAACCCACCACCACCGATCTCGATGAGTTCTTCAACACCTGTCACGAGCTGAGCCTGCCAGCGGCCAATTTCTTCTCCTGGGATGAATGCCGCAGCCGGACTCCCGAGTTATGGGATCACATCGCCGCCTACCGCTGGCCGGAAAGCTCCCCAACGGTGCAGGACATTGCCCAAAAGTACATCACCGCGCTCAACAGCCACGACCTGAGCAAAGTGATCGAGCTCTATTCGCCCCACGTGGTGCACATCACCTCCTCGCGAACCGTGCAGGGGCTGCAGGGTGTTCGCGAGTGGCACCGCACGCTGCTGACCGAGCTGCTTCCAAACGCGCACTTTCGGCTGACCGGGGTCTCGGGCAAGGGCAGCGGACGCTACTTCACCTGGACCGCCCTGTCACCCAGAGGGAAAGTGCTCAACGGCAGCGACGCCATCGGCCTGCTGGGCGGTAAGATCGCCTACCACTACAGCCAGTTCACCGTGACGCAGTAACCGTTCGGGCCAGGGAAATCCCTGGCCCGGTTCTTATTTCGTGGATCGTCTGGTCTTCTTCACGGACGCCGGCGCTTCCGCAGGAGGGCTTGCCTCTTTAGAAGCGCTCGCTGTGCGCTTGCGGGTGGATTTCTTCTCCGGCTGCTCCGGCGGAGCCGCCGGGGCTTCAGCCTTTTTCCGGCTGGTCGATTTCGCAGCCGCCTGTTTGGGCTCCGCGGCCGTCTTCTTCGCGGTGGTCCTGGTCTTTTTTTCCGCTTCCAACGCCAGCAGCGGAAGTTCAGCCTGTGCCGGCGCGGCTGATTTTGTGGATTTCGTCGTCTTCGCAGCCGCCCTGGGCTTTGGCTCTGCCTTCGGCTTTGCCGCCGCCTTCGCGGCCTTCTTTTCCGGCTTCACCTCAGACGCGGTTCCGGCTGCCTTATTCTTAGCTCGAGTTGTACTGGCTCGGCCATCCGCCGCCTTAGCCGTTTTCACTGCCGCCGGTTTCTTCGTAGCAGCGGCGCTGGTCTTGCCTTTGGACGCGGTTTTCGTGGTGGCTGCAGCACGGCCGGCCCGGGTCGATTTCTTCACCTCAGGCTCAGCAGACTCCGCCTTCTTTCTTGCCCGGCTGGCGGTTTTCGGAGCGTCTTCCGCCCGGCCGTTCAGGCTGGCGGCAGCGCCTTCCCACTCCACCGGCGACAGGTCGAGCACTTCCTCATCCAGCTTGCCACCGGGCAGCGCGCCGCCGGTCGCGCCCCGCTTGACCGCTTTGATTCCTTTCAGAGCGACTGTGCGGCCTTGACCGCTCACCAGCCTCAGCAGCGCCAGATCGCTCGGCTTTGCAGCGATGGCGCCTGCCAGGCTGGCGCCTTTCCCCAGCTTGACGGCAATCACCCCCTGCCCGTAGCGGCCCTGAACAGGGAACTGATTGGCTGGCGTGCGCCAGACCTTGCCGTCCGAGGAGAACAGGTACACGTCACGGCTGCCGTCCAGCGCCAGCATGCTGACCACGAAATCACCCGCCGCGAGCTTGATGCCGTTTACCCCGGCAGCGACCAGCCCCATGGGGCGCACTTCCTGCTCGGAGAAGCGGATGGCCATGCCTTTCGCTGTGGCCAGGAACAGGGTCTCGCTGCCGTCGCTGATCACCGCAGTGGCAATCTCGTCCCCTTCGTTCACCTTCACCGCGGTGAAGGCCTGGCCCGACGGTCCGGGCAGCTCGCTGACCGCGCTCTTCTTGACCAGGCCGTTGCGGCTGGCGGTTACCAGATAGCGCTCGCCGGGCTGGTCGCCGTTGGGCAGCGCGAAGACTGCCGCCAGCTCCTCCCCTTCCGGCAGCGGTGACACCTTGTGATAAGGAGCGCCGTCGTCAAAGCGGGTCACCTCGGGCAGCGCGTGCGCGGGGATGGACGCCGCCTTCCCCTGTACATTGACCAGCACCAGCGTGTGATGCGAGTTGGCCTTGAAGACCCAGCGCAGGCCCATACCGCCGTCCAGCGAAGGTGCCTGCCCGGCGTTCACCCGGCCCAGGCAGCCTTCCGAGGTCACCCCCACCCATACTTCCTGCCCGGGGGTCAGCGCCGACACGGTCAGCAGGTCAGAGGAAGACTGCCCCGGCTCCAGCTTCACGATCTGAGTGCGCCGCTGATCGCCAAACTGCGCGCGCACCTCCAGCAGCTCGGTTTCAATCACCTGGCGCATCTTCTTCGGCGAGGCCAGCAGGTCTTCCAGCTCGCGGATGGTCTTGAGCAGTTCCTTGTACTCATCCTCAATCTTCTTCCGCTCAAGCGCGGCCAGCCGCCGTAGCGGCATGTCCAGAATCGCCTGCGCCTGAGCCTCATCCAGCTTATACTGGCGCATCAGCCGCTGGCGGGCCTGGTCGGCGTCCTGCGACCGGCGGATCAGCTGGATGATTTCATCCAGGTTCTGGATGGCGATGCGCAGCCCGGCCAGAATGTGCGCCCGCTGCCGGGCCTTGTTCAGGTCGAACTCGCTGCGCCGCCGCACCACGGTCATGCGGTGCTCCAGGTACACCCGCAGCGCCTGCTTCAGGCTGAGCAGCCGCGGCTCGTTGTCCACCAGCGCCAGCAGCGAGATGCGGAAGGTGCTCTGCAGAGACGTGCGGCGGTACAGCTCGCGCAGCACGTTGTCCTGCTCGGCTGCCTTGTTCAGGTCGATCACGATGCGCATACCCTGCCGGTCGGATTCGTCGCGCAGATCTGCAATGCCTTCCAGGTGCCCTTCCCGGGCCAGCTCGGCGATGCGCTCCATCAGCGCGGACTTGTTAGTCTGGTAGGGCAGCTCGGTGATGATAATCCGGCTGCGCCCGCGGCCCATTTCTTCGACGTGCACCCGCCCGCGCACGATAATCCGGCCCCGGCCGGTGGCGTAGGCGGTCAGCAGGTCGTCCTTATCGCTCTCCAGCAGGATGATGCCGCCGGTGGGGAAGTCCGGCCCCTTGATGTACTGCATCAGGTCGCTCACCGAGACTTCGTCCAGCTCCTCCCATCGGCGCAGCATGTACACCAGCGCATCGACCACTTCCTGCATGTTGTGCGGCGGGATGGAGGTGGCCATCCCAACGGCAATGCCGCTGCCGCCGTTGACCAGCAGGTTGGGCACCGCCGCGGGCAGCACCTCGGGTTCCTGCAGGGTTTCGTCAAAGTTACTGTGGAAGTCAACCGTATCGCGGTCGAGCTGGTTGAGCATCTGCGTGGCCAGCGCGGTCAGCCGGGCTTCGGTATAGCGCATGGCCGCCGGAGGATCTCCGTCCACGCTGCCGAAGTTGCCCTGCCCGTCCACCAGCGTCTCGCGCATGGAGAAATCCTGCGCCATGCGGGCCATGGCCTCATAGACCGCCAGGTCGCCGTGCGGGTGATACTTGCCCAGCACCTCACCGACGATTCTGGCTGATTTCTTATACGGGCTGTCCGGCCGCAGGCCCATATCGTACATGGCGTACAGGATGCGCCGCTGCACTGGCTTCAGTCCATCCCGGGCGTCCGGTAAGGCGCGCGAGACGATTACGCTCATGGCGTAATCCAGGTAGGACTGCTGCATCTCACGATCAATGTCAACGCTGCGGACAAGGCCAATTTCCATACTCGTTACTCCACTGGACGGCATGGCGTCCCATACCGAACATATTTTCTATCTATGTTGTATTATACCGCGGGAAGCCATATTTTGAACACCTGCGCCGCCATGATTATACGGTAGACTGCCTGCAATCAAAATAAAACCCGAGGGCGAGAAACTTCGCCCTCGGGTTGCTTCTAACCGAGGATGTTGCTAGTCCGTGCTGGGCAGGTTCGAAACCGACACCCGCATGTTCTCTTCCTCCAGCGCTTCCTCGTTGTTGAAGCGGCCGGGGACAAAACCGGTGCCAGCCGGGATCAGCTTGCCGATGATCACGTTCTCCTTCAGGCCGTACAGCGGATCTTCGTTGCCGGCGATGGCCGCTCCAGCCAGCACCTTGATGGTGTGCTGGAAGGAGGAGGCCGACAGGAAGGAGTCGGTGTTCAGCGAGGCCTTGGTGACACCCAGCAGCACTTCCACGTAGCGGGCTGGCTGCTTGCCTTCTGCGACCAGCTGCTCGTTCACCTTGCGGATCTCCAGCCGGTCGACCAGGTCCATCGGCAGGTACGGCGAGTCACCCGGACGAGTCACCTGCACGCGGCTGAGCATCTTGCGGATGATCACCTCGAAGTGCTTGTCGTTGATGTTCTGGCCCTGAGCGCGGTACACCTTCTGGATTTCCGACATCAGGTACATCGCTGCGGCGTCGCGGCCGTTGATGCGCAGCACCGTGTGCGGATTCAGCGAGCCTTCGGTCAGCGGCTGGCCGGCCTCGACATGATCACCATCCTTGATCAGCAGCCGGGAGGTGCTGGGGATTTCGTACTCCTCGCTCTCGCGGACTTCGTAGGACACGATCACGCTGCGGCCCTCAATGCGCACCTTGCCGGCGTGCTGGGCGGTCATCGAAGCGGCTTCCTGCCCGTCCACCGACTGGTAGGCGATCGGGTCACCCAGGTTGACGGTGGTGCCATCTTCCACGGCGATGGTCCAGCCCTCGGGGAGGGTGAACTCATCGCTCACCATCTCGCTGTGCTCCACCCGGACGATGCGCTGTTCGGTCACCTTGTCCGGCTGCAGCACGTGCGCCGTGCCGGAGATTCGGGTGATGACAGCCTCGCCCTTCGGCGTGCGGCGGGCTTCGAAGAGCTCTTCCACGCGGGGGAGACCGGTGGTGATGTCACCGCCGGCAGCCACACCGCCGGTGTGGAAGGTGCGCAGGGTCAGCTGCGTGCCAGGCTCGCCGATCGACTGGGCGGCGACGATACCCACCGCCGAACCCAGGGTCACACGCTTGCCGCGGCCCAGGTCCATGCCGTAGCAGCTGGCGCAGATGCCGTGGATCAGCTCGCAGGTCATTGGCGAGCGCACCTTGACCGCGTCCACACCTGCGTTCAGGATCTTGCGGATGCGGCTCTGATCGAGGATCTCGTCGCGCTCAACCAGGATTTCGCCCGTCAGCGGGTCGACCACGCGTTCGGCCACGGTGCGGCCGTACAGGCGGGTGCCCATCGACTGCCCGGCGACATCGTCCGACTTTCGGATCCAGATGCCATCCGTGGTGCCGCAGTCCTCTTCGTTGATGATCATATCCTGGGCCACGTCCACCAGGCGGCGGGTCAGGTAACCGGCGTCGGCCGTGCGCAGCGCGGTGTCAGCCAGACCTTTGCGCGCGCCGTGCGTGGAGATGAAGTACTCCAGCGCGGTCAGGCCTTCGCGGAAGTTGGACTGGATGGGCAGGCGGATGATGCGGCCCGCGGGGTCTGCCATCAGACCGCGCATACCGGCCAGCTGAGAGATAGGACCGAAGCCGCCTTTGGTGGCCCCGGAGTTGGCCATGGTCGACAGGTTGCCCGACGGGTCCATGTTGCGGCGAACGGCGTCGGCCACCGCCTTGGTGGTCTGCTGCCAGATTTCGATTTCGCGCTCGTTGCGTTCCTGTTCGGTGAGCAGACCGCGGTTGTAGGCCCGCTCCACCTTGTCGACGCTCTTCTGCGCCTCAGCCAGGATCTGATCCTTTTCAGGCGGCATGGTGATGTCCGAGACGGCCAGCGTGGACCCGGAACGCATCGCGTATTCAAAACCGATGTCCTTGATATTGTCCGCCACCTCGGTGGTGACGTCCTCACCGCAGATTTCGTACACGACGGCGATCAGGTCCTTGACGCCGCCCTTGTCGAGTACGTCATTCACGAACTGGACCTCATCCGGCAGAATGCGGTTGAAGATCACCCGCCCGACGGTGGTGTCCAGCAGGGTGCGGCGCTTCTCCCTCAGGCGGTTGCCCTCGTCATCGTACCAGGTTTCCACCAGCACCTTGATGTTGGAGTGCACCGTCACCTGACCCAGCTGGTAGGCCAGCTCGACTTCGTCCATGTTGGCGAAGAAACGGCCGTCACCCTTCTGCGGCTGGTTGGCTTTCATCGTCAGGTAGTAGACACCCAGCACCATGTCCTTCGAGGGGCTGATGATCGGCTCGCCGTCCGCGGGCTTGAGCAGGTTGCGGGAGGAGAGCATCAGGTTGCGCGCTTCCCACACGGCCTTCTCAGACAGCGGCACGTGCACTGCCATCTGGTCACCGTCGAAGTCCGCGTTGAACGCGGTGGTCACCAGCGGGTGAAGCTGAATGGCGCTGCCTTCAATCAGGATCGGCTCGAAGGCCTGGATGCCCAGGCGGTGCAGCGTCGGCGCGCGGTTGAGCATTACCGGGCGCTCCTTGATCACCTCTTCCAGCACTTCCCAGACCTCAGGCCGGTTGCGCTCGATGAAGCGGCGCGCGCCCTTCACGTTGGCGGCGTAATTGTGATGCACCAGGCGGGAGATCACGAACGGCCGGTACAGCTCCAGCGCCATGGTCTTGGGCAGACCGCACTGGTACAGCTTGAGAGACGGGCCGACCACGATCACCGAGCGGCCGGAGTAGTCCACGCGCTTGCCCAGCAGGTTGCGGCGGAAGCGGCCCTTCTTGCCCTTGAGCATGTCGCTCAGGGACTTGAGCTCGCGCCGGCCGCGGCGGGAAAGCGCTTTGCCGCGCTGCGAGTTGTCAACCAGCGAGTCAACCGCCTCCTGGAGCATGCGCTTCTCATTGCGCACGATCACATCCGGAGCGCCCAGCTCGAGCAGTCGCTTGAGCCGGTTGTTGCGGTTGATCACGCGGCGGTACAGGTCGTTCAGGTCAGAGGTGGCAAACCGGCCGCCGTCCAGCTGCACCATGGGGCGCAAGTCGGGAGGAATAACCGGCAGCACGGTCAGAATCATCCATTCGGGGCGGTTTCCGGAGCGGCGGAAGGCCTCCACCACCTTCAGGCGGGTGGTGGCTTTCTTGCGCTTCTGCTTGCTCTTGGAGGTGCGCACTTCGTTCCACAGGTCCTTCGCAAGCTGGTCCAGGTCCAGGCGGCGGAGAATGTCATAGAACGCCTCGGCGCCCATGTCCGCGCGGAACACGTTGCCCCAGCGGGACTTGAGCTCGCGGTAGCGGCTCTCACTCAGGAAGGTGAAGGCCTTGAGCTCCTGCAGCTCGTCGCGCAGGCGGGCGTTGGCCGACTGGGACTCGGTGGACTGGTCCTCCAGCTGGTTGCGAAGCGCGTCCATTTCCTGCTCGGCCTGGGCGCGGACCTCTTCAATGCTCATCTTGTTGAGCTCCAGTTCACGCTGGAACTCACCTTTGAACTCGTTCTCCAGCTCTTCCAGGCGCTCTTTCACCGCCCGCTGCACTTTGGTCAGGTGCTGGTTGGTGATGGTCTCACCGGCCTGGGCAATCTCCTGGTTGGCCGCTTCGAAAATGATGGCCTTGTGGACGGCCTGCCCGAGCTTGCCCGTCAGTTCGCGCTCCAGGCTCTGGCCTTCCTGAATGACCGGCTCCAGCTTGGCAGCGATCTGCTCATCGCGCCGGGCCTTCATCTCCTCGGCCACCTTCTGCAGCTCCTGGATGCGGCGGTCGCGCGCCTGCTTGACTTCCAGAATGCGCTTGTTGATCTCCGTAGCCTGCTCGCGCTCCGAGACGTTCATCTCGTCTTCCAGGCGCTTGAGCGCCTTGGCGCGGGCATCTTCATCCACGTAAGTGACCACGTACTGGGCAAAGTACAGCACCCGGTCCAGGTTGCGGCGGGAGATATCCAGCAGAAGGCCGAGGTAGGAGGGCACCCGGCGGGTGTACCAGATATGAGCAACCGGGGAAGCCAGTTCAATATGACCCATGCGCTCGCGGCGGACCGCCGAGCGGGTCACCTCTACACCGCACTTGTCGCAGACGATGCCTTTGTATCGCGGGTTTTTATACTTGCCGCAGTAGCACTGGTAATCGCGCGTTGGTCCAAAGATCGCCTCATCGAAGAGGCCGTCTTTTTCAGGACGAAGGCGCCGGTAGTTGATTGTTTCCGGCTTGAGGACCTCACCATGTGACCAACTCCGGATGACTTCAGGCGAAGCCAGGCTAATACGAAGTGCTTTCAGACTTTTCGTTTCCACTAACGAGCCTCCTCAATCTCATCCCCGGAGAATAAAACAAGTTCGAGCGCATGAGACTCCTCGCCCCAGCGCTTGAACCTAGTAAAGCAGCTGTTCAAAATTTATATACATGCAAACGAATATTATATCACAACAAATCCATTTTTGAAGGGAATTACCACCCTGATTTCCCTTCCTGCCGCGCCCGATTGTGCCCGATGTGTCCGGCTATGCCACCACCTTCTTGACGGGTTCCAACGGAATTTCGAGGTAGAAACTGCTGCCTTTCCCCAGCTGACTTTCCGCCCAGACCTGCCCGTTGTGGCGTTCGGCGATGGACTTGACAATCGCCAGGCCCAGCCCGGTCCCCCGCTGCTGCTGGGCTTCCCGGTGGCCGCAGCGGTAGAACTTTTCAAACACTCTGGGAAGGTCCAGCGGGGCGATTCCGATTCCCGTATCGTGCACTTCGAAAATGACGCTGTCTTCGCTGCGCTGAACGCCGATGCGGACTTTGCCCTTTTGCGGTGTGTAGCGGATGGCATTGTCCAGCAGGTTGTACAGCGCCTGGCGCAGCAAGGCTTGATCAGCCTCAATTTTACCATTAACACTGCCCGGCATCAGCTCCAGTGTGATGTTCTTCTGGGCCGCTTCCAGCCGCAGCGACTGCATCACCTGTTCGATCACGCTCTGGGCGGAAAGCTCCTCGATCTTCAGCCCCACCCCGGCCTCGATTCGGCCGAGGTCCAGCAGGGTGTTCACCAGGGCGGTCATGTTGTCGATACCGTCCAGGATGTTCTTCAGGAAAATCTTCTGCTGCTCGTTGAGCTCGCCCACGTTGCGCAGCATGTTGGCATGCCCGCGGATCAGCGACAGCGGTGAGCGCAGGTCATGGCTGACCGTGGCCACGAACTCTGACTTGAGCGTATCCAGATTCTTGAAGTGCGTGATATCACGCAGGATGCAGACCGTTCCCACCCGGTGCCCGTCGGCGATCACACGCGAAACCGAGGTGTAGAACACCCGCCCGCTGGACAGGTTGATCTCGCGGGAGACCGGCTCCTGGTTGGGCGAGGCGATCATCGCCTTGAGCTCGTCGGAGCGCAGCGCCACCGCCAGCGACTGCCCGGGAGCCACCGAGCCCATCAAACCGGGCACCTGGGCGGCAGCCGGGTTGAGCAGCAGCAGCCGGTTGCGCTCGTCAAACACCAGCACCGGCTCCGGCGTGGAGGCCAGCACCGCCTCCAGCCGCTGCCGGCCGATTTCGGCGCTGGCATACAGGCGGGCGTTGGCCGCGGCCACTGCCGCCTCGCTGGCCAGCATCGACAGGTAGCGCACCTGCTCTTCCTTGAAGCTGCGCGGTGAGCTGTAGGCCACCCACAGCGTGCCGTAATAGGCGTTCTCGTACTGCAGCGACAGGGCAATCAGCGACGCCGGCTGCGGCCGGTCGGGGGGCAGGGTCAGCCGCCTTGCCCGGGCAGTGTTGGGGATCAGCAGCTGGCTTTCGTGGCGCATCAGCTCGTAGATCTGCTGGTCCAGGTAAGAGAGCATCTCGGAAGCCGGTCCGTACCCGAAGGCCACCGGTCGGGTCTCCAGCAGCTCCATGCGCACTTCCGGGATCAGCACCACCCGCGCCATGATGGCGTCGTCGATCAGCGCCGCCTCGAGGATCGGTCTGACGGACTGGCTGATTTCCAGATTGGCCGCCACGCCCTGGCTGACCTTGAGCAGCCGGTTCAGCTCCTCCAGCCGTCCCTTCAGGCTCAGGCGCATCATCTCGAAAGCGCGCGCCAGCCGCCCGGCTTCATCCTCACCCCGAACCGCCAGCGGGGAATCCAGCTTGCCCTGGGCGATCAGCGTGGCCTGGTAGGCCAGCGTGTGCAGGTGAAGCGTCAGGCTGCGCAGCCCCAGGCTGAGCAGCACAATCGCCACGGCCGAAAAGACCGCCAGGATGCCCAGCAGCGGGACGGCGATGCTCAGCGACAATTCCTGGGCGCGCACCGCCGGCATGGTCAGGACCACCGACCAGGAGCGGCCGGCAACCGGCTGGTAGATGACCATCTGGCGCGTGCCGGTGGGAGAGACCTCGTCAAAGGTACCCGCCTCGGCCGGCAGCTCCCCGAAATATTCGCTCATCACCAGGGTGGAATCCGGCACCGTGTGATACAGCACTCGCCGGTTCTCATCCAGTATGAACGCTTCCCCGCCGTCGGCCTGCACCGAGTCGAGGGCTTCGAGCGCCGGCCGGGTGAACGGGTTGGTTCGCAGATCGGTTCGCCCGATCAGCACGCCCTGCGCCGAGCCATCCCCGCCGCGGACGGAGGCGATGAAGGAAACCTGAGCATTGTCCTCGCCCGGCCAGGGGCTGAGCGTGTAGGTTTGCACCATCACCCCGCCCAGCGCCAGATTAATGCCAGCCTCTTCCTCGGGGGACAGCCGCAGCTGCTCCAGGTCGCTTACCGGGTACCCGGTAACCGGCTCACCGGCCGCGTTCAGGAAGAACAGCTCCCGGAAGAAAGCCACCGAGCGCAGCTCCCATTCCAGGCGCTGGTCCAGTTCCTCCTGCGGCAGCGCAGCCAGGTCCGGGCTGGCCATGGAGAGGATCAGGTTCTGCCCGCTTTCCAGGAAGAACGGCAGGCTGTCGGCGGCGACGGTGGCTGTGCTGCTCATGCGGCCTTCCAGCATCTGCCGGGCGGCATTGCCGGCCATCACCCAGTCGCCCAGCATCAGCGCCATCAGGAAGAGCACCAGCCAGGGGATGGTCCCCATCAGGAAGCGGGTCTGCAGGCTGGTTTCGGAGGGCGATGGACGCAGGGCGCGCGCCTGAGGCCGCAGCGAAGGCCTGGCGAGCATCAATATTTCAGCGACCAGACAGGCAGCGCCGATCTCTGCCAGCCGGGTGAAGACAATGGGCCAGTGCTGGGTCAGCGCGTAATCGAAGCGCACGGCCAGCGGCCCGTTGGTGGCGAAAAATGCGCTCAGCAGGAACACCGGCAGGTACGCCAGGCCAAGCACCAGCCCGGCCCCCAGCGGATGGCGCAGCACCGTGTAGAACGGAGTGCGGTAATTCTGGCGCACAGCCAGGCTGTAGATCAGGGCGAACCCGCCCAGTTCCAGCGGTGTGAACAGCGAATGTGTCCCCCACAGCGCCAGCATCGTGCCGTCCAGCAGTGCCAGCACCACCGCCGGCAGCGGGCCGAGCAGCCCGCCGGCCAGCACCCAGGGCAGCGCCGAGACCACCATCACCATCGGCGCGCCGGTCTCGCCGGGAACGTATGGCACCGGCAGTGAGCGATTTCCGGGCAGGTTCACACCCAGGATCAGTGAGGCCAGCGGGGCCGCCAGCACCAGTATGGTGAACAGGCCCCAGTTTTTTGAGCCTTCCAGCCAGAAGTTCTTCGAGGCCTTTACCAGCCCGAAGAGCAGAACCACCAGCATCAATATGAATCCCGCCCAGCCGGCGGGCTGGTGGGGCAGGTCGATGTAGGGGTATGTGGCAAGAAGGTCAGCGATGCCCGGCATAAATCTACCTGTATGGGAAGATACTACCGATTATAGCATCCCCGATCGGGCCGCGAAGAGGTTTACGGGATCAATTCTCCGGCATTTTCGCCAGCGCGTTGAACCCCTTCCAGGCCTGCAAGTAGTAAAACCGGGCCATCTTCGGCCGGGTTTCGCTCTGAATCTGCGCCAGCCACTGCGCTTCCAGTTCGGCGGCCCGCCGGAAGCACTGCTCCGAATAGGCGCGGCGATCCTCCACTGGCGCGCCCTGCAGCTGCTGCGCTCCGGCGTAGAACTCGGCTTCCAGCGCATCCCGCTCGGGAGTGAAGCGCTCGCTCCAGTACAGGTAGTCCATCAACCAGCCGCGGTGGACGCGCTCGTGCTCCCACCACAGAGAGCCGGGGGTGTACGTCTTCCCCGGCACCGGCCCGGTATCCGGCAGGCCGGCGTCCAGCCAGACCGGCTTGAACAGGCTGGTACAGGGCGCCGCGGTCCCGGTCAGCCAGTGGACCGGGGTTTCGGCGGTCAGCTGCGAAACCATCGATCCGGTGGTCTGGTTGATCCGCACCGGGCCGTATCCGGCGTGCATGCACACATCCGCTCCCACCAGCGCGTGATACGGCACCCACCCGGCCGGCTCATTGTGAATATGGGTGCGCAGGATCTCCATCACCGTCAGCGCGGTCAATTGACCTTTCGTCTCATGCAGCAGCCGGGTGGTGCAGCTCTGGCGCTTGCGGGCGTCGCTGAAGCGGGTGTACAGGTTGTCCGAATATGCTTCGGCAAAGCTGAACTCCTCCCGCGATTTCACCCAGCGCTGCTCCAGGGCGAAGTCGACCAGCCCGGGAGAGGCTTCATCCCATTCCCGCTGTATGGTGATGGCGTTGGAGATGGATCGAATGCCCTGCACGTGCTCTGCGGCCCACTCCCGGCCGGCCGTCTCCAACACCCAGGCGTCCGTGGGATCGGCGATCAGGAAGCTGTTCTGGTAGTAGAACGGCCGGGTGAAACCGCAGTTGCCGCCCTGGCTGTATTCTTTCAGCAGCCCGGTGATCACCTCCAGCGCTTCGCGGGCCGTGCGTCCCCGTTCCAGCGCCAGCCGCAGCAGGTCCATGCCGATCAGCTCATCGCCTTTGGCCGGTGGGATGCGGGTGAACAGGGCCTCGTTCCCGATCACCACCCCGTGCTCGTTGGTGCCCATCTCCGCGCCCCATATCCAGGAGGGTTTGGCCAGCAGCACTGCACAGGTGTGCGCCGCCTGGGGGATGGAGCGGTAGGTACAGCGAACCATGCTCCCCTCCGGATGGTCGGCGGCGGGCACGATCAGCAGGTGATGGGCTTCGTTCGGCTCGCGGTCCGAGTTCTTGCCAAAAAGAACAGCGCCACCGGCCGTTTCTGACGGCATGGCTACCAGCGTATCGCACATGATTCCCTCCTTGGCAGGCGATGGCTTGAGGCTGCGGGACTTAGTCGGGGCCGCCGGGCGGATCGATCAGGGCCATCACCCGGTCAAACACCTCGTCTTCGTTCAGGTTGTCGGTCTGAATAATCACAGCGTCCTCGGCTGGCTTCAACGGCGCGACCGCCCGGGTCGAGTCAATCTGGTCCCGCCGCTGCATGGAGCTCAAGATGGCCGGATAAGATACCTGCTCTCCCCGTTCGACACATTCCAGGTAGCGCCGTCTGGCCCGCTCCTCGACCGAGGCGTCAATGTACAGCTTCAGTTCGGCGTCCGGCATGACCACCGTGCCGATGTCCCGGCCGACCATCACCACCTTGCCGGCCAGGCCGATGCGCCGCTGCTGGGCGGTCATGGCCTTGCGCACCCCGGGGTAGGCGGATACCGGTGAAACGTTGGCGTCCACTTCCGGCGTGCGAATATCCCAGGTGATGTCCTCGCCGTCCAGGAAGACGTCGGCTTCCCGGCCGTCCGCTTTGGTAGGCGGCAGCACGTCGATGACCACCTTGTTGGCCAGGTCGGTGACCGCGGTCTCGTCACCCACCCCGCCCAGCCGGCGCAGGGCGGCCAGGGTGACGGCCCGGTACATGATCCCGGTGTCGAAATACAGATAGCCGAGCTGTTTGGCCAGGCGCTCGCCGATGGTGGACTTGCCCGATGCCGCCGGTCCGTCAATGGCGATCTGGCTGGGGATTCGTTTTCTGGCCTGCTCCGGGGAGTTCGTATTCATAAGTTCCATGCTTATCCTGATTCTATGCGTTTTTCAGCCAGCGGCCCGTTCAAGAACCGGCCGGAAAACCGGCGCTCCCGGGGAACATCTGGCCTTTGGCCCACAGTATTACCTCATTGGCGGCAGCGGGCGCGCGCCGGAAAATCATCCATTTCATCCAGTCAGACAGCCGCAGCGAAGTCCAGTCCGGCTGCTCGGTCAGGACCAGCGACTGCCCGCGGTACAGCACTTCCAGCGACGGCGCAGCGCTGGTCACCGGCGTAAAGATCACATCCGGACTTTGATCCGGCGACAGGACCGTGTCCGGCAGCAGCGATCCCTGATCGCGCAGCAGCCAGACCAGCGCGGGAGAATCCACATCCACCACCGCCGCCTGCACGCCGTAGCGGTGCCCGTACTCCCAGATGGAGACTTCCTGCACGGTGTCCACGATCAAATCCGCCTGGGTCAGCAGCGGTCCCATCCGCCAGAGCTGGTTTTCGGGATGCGCGCCCAGCCCGGCTGCGCCGAACGTCGCCGACAGCCCGTAGAGGAACAGAAAAACCGCCAGCGCGCCGGCCAGCCCGGTCCGGGCGACCCGCAGCGACCAGCCCCAGGCGACCAGAATAAGCGTCAGCAGCAGCAGCGCCGCCACACCGGCGATGCCAATCCAGCGAGCCCGGGCGGTTTCCGGCAGCAGACTCTGGGTAAGCCCGGCCGCGTTCATCCACATGAACGCCAGCAGCACCAGGATCAGCGCGGCGTGCCCGAGCGCCCAGGCGCTCTCGCCGGCATCGGTGTCAACGAACTCGACCAGCCAGCGGGCCGCCAGCGCCCACAGCGGCAGCGAGGTCCAGGCCAGGTAGGTGTAATCCCGTCCGGGCATCACCACCGCCGCGACCAGGCCGATCACCCAGGCCAGCGCCAGGAAGCGGTCGACGGCTTCCCAGCGGGAGGATCGCACGGCACGCAGCCCGCCGAAGACCAGCGCCAGCGGGACATACCCCACCACTGCCATGACCATCTCCACCGCCGGGCGTCCGGACGGGCGGATCAGATCACCGAGGAAGGCCACCAGGCTGTTGAACACCGCCCCCAGCCCCTGCGGCAGGATCACGAACAGGCTTCCGCCGAGCAGCAGCGTTCCCAGCAGGACGGCCAGCCAGTACCGCAGCTGTGTGCCGTCCCGGGGATACAGAGCAAGCAGCCGCCCATTTTCCACGGAAGGCCGGGCCAGGGCAGCGGCCAGCAGACCGACCAGCGCGCCGAACCAGATGCCCGGTCCGCCCAGCAGGGCCAGACCCAGGCAGAACGCGCTCCCGATCCAGCGGCCCTGTAGCGCCAGCCCCAGCGCATACACCGCCGGGGTGATCGCCAGCAGCGCACTGCTCGCCTGGCGGGAAATGGCCGTCAGGCCCGGGTCCAGCGCCAGGAAGAAAGCCATCAGCAGGGCAGGTATCCGGCCAAGCTGCCGGCGGAACAGGGCCGGCGAGAGGACCAGCAGCGACCCGGCCAGTGCCGGGAGGGCCCTGGCAGCCGCTGTGGTGTCTTTGAACAGGTAAAAGATGGCCGTGGTCAGCAGCGCCAGCGCGGGCTGGCTCCCCACCATGGCATCCTCGCCGCGGGCCAGCGCCAGCGCGCGCAGCGCCAGGTCCGCTTCCGGGTCCGAGAGGGGCAGCCGGTCCAGCTGGATCAGCCGCAGCGCCAGGGCCAGGGCAAAGGCCGCCAGATAGAGCAGTTTTTCACGGGTCAGCACGGGAACTTTCATGGGTATACCGCCAGCTGGCTGTCTCTCCACAGGTTTTCCGGAACTTCGTAGATCGTCACCGATTCGTTCTTGTACACCGTCTGCAGGTAGATGGTGAATTTATTCTCGCTCACCCGGTACAGGCTTCGCTCGTTCGGCCCGACCGCCACATAGCGCACGCCGTACTTTTCCAGCACCTGGCGGGCTTCCTGCCAGTTGGTGGTGGTGTACAGGCGCTCCATATCCTGTCTGCGGGTCTGGATCTCCGCCGGATCACGTCCCCACTGGCTCTCGTGGCCCGGCCAGCCGACCACCGCCGGCATTCCACTGAACACCGAATAGCGGAACTGCTCGTAGGAATAGCTCTCCGTGACCCCTTCGGCCAGCACGCCGGTTGGCGCTTCCCTCAGCCAGGCCATCGCCGCCCGCAGGCCAGGGTCCCGGCGCTGGATATGCACACTGGCATCCAGTGTGAACTGCGCCGGGCGGAAGTTGTTGGTCTTGGCCGGCAGCATGAACAGGGGGAAGACAAGCGACATGGCGACCAGCACCGCCCAGCCGGCCCGGAACGCCCAGCCGCCTGCCCCGCGCAGCTCGCGCAGCAGCAGCGCCGAGCCGTATGCCCCGGCCAGCGCGAACAGGATCCAGGCCTGGAAGTAGAATTTAAAAATGGTGTTCATGCGGGTGCCGAACTGGTCCCGCAGGTATAAAAACTCCGGGAAGAGCACCAGCCCCAGGCCGAGCAGGGCCATCAGCAGGACGAAACCGCTGCCCGGTTCAGCGATCGAAGGGGTATTGCCGCCGCCGTTCTGCGTCACAATCCGCCGGCCTGCAATCAGCGCCCACGTCAGCACCAGCAGCAGGAACACGCTCACCCACATGCCGGGGTAAATAAACCGCCGGGTCACGGAGGCCAGCAGCAGGCGGCCGGTATCCGCCTGGGACACGCCGTGCACGCCCAGCAGCGCCTGCCCGCCCTGCGCCAGACGCTCGCCTAGCGCAGCCGCGAACCCGCCGGAAGCCGCCAGCTGCTGGCCCAGCGGAACCAGATTGAGCAGCATCATGCCCATCACCAGCATCAGAACCCACAGTCCCAGGGTGACTGCCCCGGCAAATTTGAGTCCGGCCGGGAACCGGGCCGAACCGGGAGACCGCCGCCACAGATACACCAGCCAGGCCGCGGCCGGCAGCAGCACCGGGGCCAGCATCACCCAGAAGTTGCGCCCGCGGGTGAAGAACACCAGGCTGGGCAGCACACCGCCCGCCTGCGACTGGAACCCCAGGTAAAACGGCAGGTACAGCGCGCCTCCGGCGGCTCCGGTCATCAGGCCCAGAATCAGGAAGTCCCGCAGCCACTGCGCTTTTCGCGGCGCGACGCCGAGCTCATACTGCCGCAGCGCAAAGGCCGCGCTGTACAGGCCCACATAGATGGGAAAATCCCAGGTGTTCAGGAAAGCCAGCCCGCCAAGCGCCACCGCGCCCAGCCAGAACTCCGCCCGGCGCAGCCACTGCCACCACTCCACCGGCTGCGGATCACGCCGCCAGCCCAGATACAGGTTGAGCGCCAGCGCCGCGGCTAGCAGCACAAACGGCATGGAGAGTACATGCGGGTGAAGGTCCCCGATCAAATAGGAGAAGAAGGGGAACTCATCGATCATCTCGATCGGCTGATCGGGCGAGAACAGCCGGTAATCGTACATCACCCGCGAAGCCCGCCACCAGGGCCAGCCGGACGTGCGGTGCGGCACCCAGCTGAGCGGCTGCAGCGGGGCTTCGGTCAGGTCCAAGATCCCCAGCCAGGACCAGAAGGCCTCTCCCAGCAGCCCGCGGGCGCGCAGCGAAGCCAGAAAGCCCTCCAGATTGCTGACCAGCAGCACAAACAGCGGCGCCAGCCCGGCCCAGCGGCGGGCTGCAGCTTTGGCAGACTGGCCGTCCCGTTCACGGATGGCATGCGCCAGCAGGGTGTACACCACCCCGTAAGCGGCTGCCGCGGTCATGGCGAACCACTGCGCGTGGGCCAGGTTGAAGGCAATTTCGCCCGGAATGTTCAGCAGGCGGGCCTGCATGGCCGTCAGCACGTAGCCGAAGTAATAATAGGAGATGCCGTAGCCGGAAAACCAGGGATCGCGCGGCGGGAAGGCATCGCTGCGCAGGATGGAGTTGATGAAGGCCAGCTCCATGCTGCTTTCGGTGTAATGCACCGCAGGGTTCATCGCCCGCACCAGCGCCCAGAGGGCAAAGGCCCCCAGGAACAGGCTTTCCATCGCCAGCACCATGCCTCGGTTGGCCCGCAGCCAGGCGCGCATCTCGCTCCACAGCCCCCGACCGGCCCAGGCGCTCAATCCGGCAATCACCGCCAGGCTGAAGAGAATGCTGCCCGGATCGTTGCGCAGCGCCTGCAGCGAGGCCAGCAGCCAGAAGACATACCCGCTCAGCAGCAGCCCCAGCGGACGCAGGAACGCCACCCCCCGGTCACGCAGGAAGGGGAGCATGCGGTAGGCCAGCGGGAAAGCCAGCCAGCCGGTCAGCGTCGACAGGGCCCCCCAGAGCAGGAAGTCGATCATACCTCACCCTCCGGCCAGGCATACAGCCCGGTTTCCGGGTCTGCCGGGAAAGGATGCACCCGGACGACTGCCTCCAGGTTCAGAGGGCCGTACAGGTGCGGGAACGGCTCCGGCGCGCCGGGCACCGGATCGTACTGCAGCCGGGAGGTCAGCCAGGCAGGGTCCACCTCGAGCAGCACCATGTCCGGCAGGCCGCGGTAGAAGCTGTTGGCCACGGCCAGCACCTGATGGCGCTTCGAAAAGTGGATGAAGCCTTCACTTTCCAGAGAGGGAGCGGTGTAAGCGCCCAGTTCCAGGGCGCGCTGCCAGTCCACCGCGGCGGTGATGTGATAAATTTTCTCTGATTCGCTGCCGGTCATGATTTCACCCTGTAGATGACGGTGTCATCCTGCGAATATACCTTTTCCCAGAGGTCTCCCTCCCAGGCATCAAATTTCTCCAGCCCGGGACCGGGGTACTGCGCCCGCTCGGTCTGCCCGACCACTATGTAACCCACGTCGTACTTCTGCAGGAAGGCTTCGACCTCTTCCCGGTCAACCGTCTGGTAGAAGTTATGTACCTCCTGGACGCGCTGCCGCACCCAGTCCTGCGGAAGCAGGGCGCGCTGCTGCATCTGGTGCCATTCCCATCCGACCACGTTGGGCAGACCGGTGTAGGTGCTGAAGCGGTTGGCCCAGTGATACAGCGGCGGGTTGGCCTCAACCAGCACCGGCGAACCGGCCACATTTTCCCGCAGCCACTTTATGGCCTGGTAATCCTGCTCCAGCTGCATTTCCTGATCAAAATCATAATACATCGAGGTGCGCATGTAGGCCATGCCATCCAGGGTGTGCGGCGCCTGGGAGCTCATCCGGTCGCGGATCTTGCCCAGCCCGCCCATGACAGTGAACATGCCCGCCCCGAAGATCAGCAGGATGGCAGTGATCTGCCAGGCGTGCTTCCAGGACGGGGTCCACACCCGGTTCACCTGCGGGGCCAGCCAGACAAAAGCCGCCCCAGAACTCAGGCTGAGCAGCGTCCAGGCCTGCATGTAGAACTTGAAGATGGTGTTCATGCGGCCGGGATCGTTGTTCATGGCAATCAGCTCAACCGCCAGGGTCAGCACCAGGCCGGTGCCCACCATGAACAGAACGCCGCGTTTGCCTTCGGGCTGGTCCGGGCGCAGGATCAGCACACCGGCCCAGGCCGCCATCGGCAGCGCAATCCAGGCGATCATGATCCCCCGCAGCATCAGCA
>DGEO01000007.1:77075-94714 GCA_002385985.1 Anaerolineaceae bacterium UBA3924
GTGCAGCGCGCTCAGCGGCGTGCTGGCCATCCAGTCCCGCGTCTCCCAGAACATCCAGGTGGCCAGGGTGAACAGGAACAGCCCCCAGTGCACCAGGTAGGACGCGATGGGAGTCCACGGCCCGCGCCACAGGTAAAAATTCGACAGCGTGTACCCCTGGCCGTACCACTGCGCAAACGGCTGGTAGAGGATGGTTGCCAGCACCACCAGCACACCGGCGGGCAGCAGCGGCGCAATCCAGCGGGCCAGCGGCAGCGGCCGCAGGAAACCCGGCAACAGCCCGCGGCGCCAGGTAACGTACATCAGGGCGACACTCACCAGCGCCAGATAGGTGGGGAAGTCCCAGGTGTTGGTCGGGCGCAGCGAGCCGACCACCACCCCCGCCAGCGCCAGGAACTGGCCGGCCCGCGGCCAGAAGGAACGGTCTGCTTTTCCGCCGTTCCAGCACCAGCGCAGCGCGGCCACCGCCAGGCCCACGGCAAACACAGTCACCGGCAGGGCCATCAGGTGGGCGTGCAGGTCGGCGTACAGGAAGGTGAAGAAGGGGAACTCGGTAATTTCATTCCCCGTCCCGGTGGCAATGGCCCGGCTGGGGTCCCAGTACCAGGAGCCCGGCCCGTAGGGCAGCTTCGCCCCGGCCAGAGTGTACCCCAGCCCCTTGAAGGTCCAGATCCAGCGGGTGATCAGGCTGGCTCCCTCGATGGGCGCGCCGTCCGAGGCCAGCATCTGCAGGCCGTGCCAGATCATGCGCACCGTGCCCAGATTTCCGACCACCAGCATGAACACAGCCGAAACCACCCCGCCCAGCAGCGGCAGCCGCTCCAGCCCGAACAGGAGCGGTTCTTCCTCATCTACCGCTTTGCGCCTCCGCAGACCGGCCTGAACCAGGTTCCAGCCCACGCTGAAGGCTCCGATGGCGGTGATGCTGTACAGCGATGGCAGAATCAGGTTGTAAGCCACGTCCGGGTTAATGCCCAGCGCTTCGACCAGCGTGCCGACCACAACAAAGCCGTAATAGTAGTAATTGATGTACCCGCCCGCATACCAGGGATCGTACGGCGGGAAGGTGGTGCTCTTGATAACCGCGTTCAGGTAGGCGTAATCCATCGGCTTTTCGCCGCCCTTGGCCGGATGCCACAGGTCCGGATTGCCCAGCCGCACTAGCAGGAAGAACACGAAGAAGGCCAGCGCCAGCGCTTCGATGGTCAGGATCAGGCGGCGGTTTTCTTTCCAGTCCTGGCGCAGGCGGTCCCGCTGCCAGTAGGCCAGCCCGGCATTAAGCGCCACCAGCAGGCCGAAAGCCGCCCAGATGGTCGGGCGAGTCGCCGGGATCCCGAGTGAGCCGCCCAGCCAGACCAGGTAAGCCAGCAGCAGCATCCCGGCCAGCCGTGCGAAGGCATACCCCCGGTCCGATAGGCTGCCCATCGTCAGCCGCAGCAGTGGGTACACTGTCCAGCCCAGCAGGGCCACGGCCAGGTACCAGACCAGCCCGGCCGCCCACTGGTTCCGGTTGACCAGAGACTGCATGTCGAAAATTTCGGACCAGGTGCCGCCGGCGCGCTGCTCCGCCAGGCGGCTGGCGGGCAGCGTCAGCGTGCCTTTGAAGCGGCTGGCCTCGCCCGGCGTCAGGCGAATCACCCGGGTCAGGTCCACCGCGCCCAGCACCTCGCGAACGTGCTCGGGGTCGTAACCGGCGGATTTCTTGAAAATCAGCACCTTGGGATGGTCGTAGACCGAGAAGGCCTCCTCGGCGTACTGCGTGTTCAGCGAAATCGGGCCGAGGGTTGGCATGCGCTGGCCCACGTAGACCAGCTCATACCCCAGATTACCCTCAAACATGCCAATCTGAGCATCGGCATAGCAGTCGAACACCTCCATATCCGCCGGGCAGCCCATCAGGTTACGGTAATAGGCCGTGGTCAGCGGGTAGCGCTCCGGAACGCGCACGGTGGTGCCCCACTGGCGGTTGGAGGACAGGATCAGATATTCGGCCTGGTCCAGCACCGAGACGAAGCGGTCCAGCTTGTCCGCGTTGTCGTCCCAGTACATCTCGAAGTTCAGGTCGCCGTCGTATACGTTGGGGAACGGCCACAGCCCGTCGACCGGGTTGGGCAGCGGATCATCCCAGGCAGTCTCCAGCGCCAGCCGGGTGGGGTACACGGCAATCGACCCGTCCCCTTCGACGATCTCCAGGCGCACTTCGTAAGTGGAACCGGCGCTGACCTGCGCGGGCTGGTCCAGATGGACCTCCCAGCCCTGGCCCCGCCGGTCCTGACCTGCCGCGAAGGTGGCGGTCAGCTCCCCGCTGGCAATGGGCATGGCCAGTTCCGGCAGCCGGTACAGGCTGACACGCAGCGTCTTTTCTTCATCCGGGTTTTCCCAGTCAACCAGATGAGCAAAGGAAATGGCGTTGACCTCACCGGAGATGCGCGGCGAGAACATGTTGGCCTGGTAATCGATGTCCGGCTCGACGATGCGCACCCAGTCCGGCAGCCGCTCGGTGACTTCGCCTTCCGGCTGCAGGTATCTGGCTTCCCAGCCGCCTCGGAAGATCAGCGATTCGTCCGCTTCCGGCAGCAGCACTTCGATCTGCACCACCTGCCCGGCTTCCACCGCCAGTGGATCAGAGAAGACCACGCTGGTTGCGCCGCCAGTTGGGCCGCCCATGAAGTCGCTGTACAGCACGGCTGTGCTGACCGGCGCCAGGTCGCCCTGCGGCGCGGCCCCGTCCAGCAGGCGCACGGTGAGCTGCAGCCCTTCAATGTCTTCCACCCCGCCGAGGTCGGTCAGCTCGTCCCCGGTCAGCTCGACGACATCGTCAAAGCGAATTTCGGCCAGCAGACCGCTCTGCCCGGCGGTGAAGGTGTACACTCTCGGCCGCCCGCCGTACAGGATGGCGTAGTCGTCCACCCCGACCGGCTGCGAAACCACATCATCGCCGGTGTCGATCTTCAGCGTAACCGGGCCGGGCACATTCTGGTAAATCCAGTAGGAGGCCTCCACACGGGTGTGCAGCTGCGTATACATGCGCGTGAAGGCGTAGCTGTAGCCCAGCGCAGACAGCAGCGCGAAGCCCCCCAGCAGCCCGCTGGCTATGCGCATCCAGGGGAAACCGCGCCGTTCCGCGATCCGCTCACGTCCCCAATCCCACAGCTTCACCAACGCCCAGGCTGCGAAAATCGACAGCGTCACATACACCGGGATCTGGTAGCGCATGGAGCGGGTGAACCCGATCGACTGCCAGACGAAGAACACCGCCGTCCAAGACCAGAGCACGATATGTGAGCGCCACTCACCCCGCAGCATCCTCCAGCCTGCCCAGAGGAAGCCAGCCCAGGCCAGTACCCCCAGCGGCAGGCCCACGCCCCACAGCACGTAGTTTTTCAGGGAGAAGGTGACCGGCCGCCTGGCCCACTGCAGCGCGGGCGGGTAGTCCGCGTCCCCGTTGCTGTACAGCGAAAGCTCGCGCAGATCGGCGATCCAGTCCTGGTTGATGCCAAAGTTGAAGAACCCCGGCCCGTTGAAGGCGTAGGGCTGGAAAATGCGGAACAGCAGGAAGGCCGTCACGCCCGCGATGACCAGATTGCGCAGCAGCACAAACGCCTGCTGGACCTTGCCTTCCTCCGGCAGTCGCTGCCACCAGATGAAAGCCGCCAGCGGCAGCAGCGCTGCGATGGGCAGCGCGGTGACCTTGGAAGCCAGCGCGGCAGCGTATGCCGCCCCGAACAGCAGGAACAGCCCGATCCCCTGCCAGGAACCCCGCAGCCATTCCCACACCGGCCATGACTCGTCTTCATCCAGCGGAATATCTTCAGCCGGGTCTTCCTCCGCCAGCGCGGTGAACACGGTCGGCCGGTTCTCCGGGCGCGGTTGCGGGCGGGTTTGCACCAGCACGGCCGCGTACAGCGCCAGATTGACGAAAAAGGCCAGGAAGGTGTCCACCGCGAAGAAGTGCGACAGCTGGATGGGCAGCACGGCAAAGGCGTAAAACGCCGCCGCCAGCCAGGCCAGACCCCGCCGGCGGAACAGCTGGCGCGAGATCAGGTACGCCAGAAGCACTGATCCCAGGTCAAAGATTCCCGAGACCGCCCGGCCAACCAGGTGAATCTGGTCATAGGTGAGCGCGTTGAACCACTCCCCCACGTAGTACACCAGGAACAGCGGCAAGGTGCCGTAAACAAAGAAGGTGTGGCCCACGTTGTTGGGGTTGAACCGGGAGACCGCCGTGTTGAAGTATTCGCCCAGGTTCCGGGGCGCCTGCAGCGAGGTCTCCACGAGCGTCAGGAAGCGCTCATCCGGGTGCAGGTGCTGCCCCTGATCCCAGTTCAGGCCGGTCAGGCGGAAATAAGCGCCAGCCAGGAGGACGGCGATCAGCAGCACCTCCCAGATCCAGTCCCACCGCCGCGGGGTGGAGATGGTCTCAGTGTCAACTGGCGGATGCGTTCGGGTAGAAATCATAAAGAATGCTTCCAGACGGGCTAACCACCCGTGTCACTCGCCATGGGCGGGACGTAATACATATAGAAATCCTTTCCATCCCGTACCGAGTCATACACCTGCAGGCTTCCCTGCGGATACAGCTGCTGAAGCTGAGCGAGCGAATCTTGATCTTTGGGGTACAGAATGAAAAGCTTGGCGCCGGGTTCTTCCAGCGTGGCGGCAAAGTTTTCCGGCCAGAGGGCGTAATCCTTCAGCGGATAACCCGCATTAATGCCCACCAGCCGCGTGTCCACCCAGTGTGGATATGGGACGACATAAGCGCTGTCCGGGTTCCCCTGCGATTCGGCGAAGCCGCGGATGACCCGCCCGATCTCCGAAGTGTTCCAGGCGAAGGCCATGAACTGCCGGTCATACTGCCGCATCACCAGATCGTAATTCTGCACGCCGGACCACAGAAGCAGGAGTGCGGTGACGCCGGCCGCCGCTATCCGCCCGGGGATGGGCTTCATCTGGGTGCGCAGGCTGTGTACCAGTGATTCTAATCCAATCGCCGCCAGGATGAACACCGGTACAATCGCCGCGCCGGTGCGGTTCAACGAGGGGTTCTCCTCGGGGAAGGCCAGCGACAGGGCGGAGGGCATCATCAACAGCGGGATCGAAATTAGCAGGAACAGGTCCAGCCAGTTCCTGCTGCGGATGTAGCGCGCCAGCACCAGCACCGAGCCGAGGAAGTACAGCGCGGCGGTGACCACATCCAGCGCGGGACGGCCGACCACCGAATGGACCCAGATGCCGCCGTTGTCGTAGAACATCATAATCCAGGCCTTCCACAGATTGCTCAGCAGGATCTGCCAGGCCGGTGCGGGCAGCGGCCGCTCGACCGACCCCAGTCGCGTGAGGGCCCGGTAGCCAAACATCCCGGAAGTGTCTTCGAGGATGTAGCGCATCAGCGGCAGGAAGACAATCAGTGAGACAAACGCCAGCGCGACCAGTGCCCAGATCACCTGGCGGCGGTTGCCGGCCGCCTGGCTGTGAAGCCAGTAAATGCCCACAGCGATCACCACCACCACGGGCACGAAGCGGGCCGCGCTGTAGCCGTGCAGCCCAATACCCAGGAACAGGCCTGCCAGCAGGAAATCGTTGCGGTTTCGCCGGCGTAAACCGCGCACCAGGAAATACAGCGTCGGGGCGGCGAATGCCGGGTACAGCGGGAAGCGCAGCCCCACGCGGGAGATCACGTTCGGCCAGTAGGCCATCCCGGCCAGCAGGAAAGCGAACAGCCCGACCCAGCGATTGCCGATTTCCTTGCCCAGCAGGTAGATAAACGGCAGGGCGAAGACACCCAGTAAAGCGGTGCCGATCTTCAGTGAAATGAAGCTCAGTCCGGTGCCGAACAGCTCAGCCACCGCCGCCGTCAGGTAGAACTGGATGGCTTCCCGCCCGGTGTTGCGCGGGAAGAAAATGCGGTGTTCGCCGGCCAGCACATCGGCCACGTCCAGCAGCTTCTCGGCGTGATCGCTGAACATTTCCCCGGGCACCTCAGCCAGCCGGTCAAAGCGGAAAAAGAGCACCAGCAGGACCGAAAGCACCACCATCACGGTCCATGGAGTGATGGTGATCTTCCATTCTGGCCGGGTCAGCCAGCCCCTCATCCGCTGGCCAAACGAAGACGCGTCCGGGTCGGGAATCCACAGCGCATACATTACCAGCGCACCACCGGCCAGCCACAGCGTCAGGTTGAAGGAGTTGAACTGGTTCCCGCCAAAGGCCAGGAACGCGAACGACAGCAAGCCGCAGCCGATAAGCAGCGGGGTCCGGCGCAAAGTCGTGGGAAGGGGTTGGCTGGCTTCCTCACCCAGGGGCGGAGGGGACCACTGCCGCAGTCCAAACCAGGCGATCACAGCGGCCAGCCCGGCCAGCGTGTAGAGCGCCACGGCCAGCCCAATCGACCGGTCCGGCGGTTCCAGCGTCCGCTGGGCCATGAGCGCAAGCAGCAGCGCCGCCATCACCAGCCAGGGGAAGGCGATGGGCTCGCGCGGCTTTACTTCAGTTATTTCCGGCGTGGCAATTTCCGGCTCGAGGATGTCTTCAACATCGGAGGCCGGCTCCTCCGCTGGAAAGGTAAGCCCGGTCTTCTTCCAGGGCATCAGGCGCGCTTTTACGTAGTCAAGAACGGTTGGCTCTTCCATCTCAGCCAGCTTACCTGTTGTCGATTTTGCGGGCAACAAAGAAGGAGTAGGCCCCCTGCGGGTTTTCCGGGGCTTCTTCGTAGTATCTCTGCAGAATGGCCCGTGTCAGGGCCAGGTTCCAGCCGGTGGGTACGAGGATCCAGCGCTTGAAAAGCACCTTCGAGACCAGCGACGGCAGCCCGAAGTAGTGTCCCCATTCCAGCGCGGCCAGCGCGCCAGGCGAGAAATAGTGCCACCAGCGCTCCAGCCGGAAGCCGGCCTGCTCCAGCCGATTCTGCCACACCTCCGGCGGATCGCAGTGGTGATGGCGGGAGATGCGGTTGAAAAACCGCCGGTAGGCCGACGCCAATCCGCGCAGTCCCAGCCGGTCGAAGAAGCGGGCCACCGACAGGTTGGGCAGAAACTGATGGTTGGGCACGCAGAACACGAAGAGCGCGCCTGGCTGCAGCACCCGTGAAACCTCATCCAGCACCGCCTGGACGTCCGGGATATGCTCGAGCACCGAGTTGCTCATCGCGCTGGCGAAATGGCCGTCCGGAAACGGCATACAGGCGCCCTCACCCTGAATTACCAGGCGGTACCCGCCCCGCTGCACGGCCTCCTTCACCGGCCCGCCCCAGGGATCGATGCCCACGTCCACCTTCTCCTCGAACACCACGGTGACGAAATGCCCGTCTCCGCAGCCGACGTCCAGCAGCGGCGCGGCCAGGTCGAACTGCTCGTAGGCGCGGGCTTCCACGGCGCGCAGCAGCCCGCGAAAAGCCGGCATCTCGCGAAGCTGCCGGCCCAGATAATCCTGGCGGGGCTGCTGGCGGATCGGGGTTTGTGCTTCAGGGCGTGTGGACACAATCATACCGGTTGATCAGTGCTTCAGTTCTGCCTGCATTTCGGCGAACAGCCGCTCGTACTCGGCGGCGATGGTGTCGGGATCGTAGCGGGCTTTAATCGGCTGCGGGTCTCGCTGGTAGTCCTTCGGGTGGCTGAGCACCTCGATCAGCGCTTCCGCCAGCGCGGACGAACTGCCGATGGGGGTCACCCTGCCCATGCCGTGCATCTGCACCGGCTGGCGCACGCCCGGCAGGTTGGACGCGATGGAGGGCACACCGTTGATCATGGCCTCTATCTGCACCAGCCCGAAGGCTTCGGTGGAGTTCAGGCTGGGGATCACCAGCACGTCCAGGTTAGGGTAGAAGGCCGCCATCTCTCGCGGGCTGAGCGAGCCGACGAATTTCCAATGCCCGCCGGCCTCAAAGCGCTGGATCTCCGGCTCCAGCCGCTTGAAATAATGCTCTTCGCCGGTGATGTTCTGGTATGGGCCGGCGAACTGCACCAGCGCGTCCGGGAAGACTTCCAGCACCCGCGGCATGGCGCCCAGCAGCACCTCCACCCCCTTCTCGGTCGCGAAGCGGGCCGCCATGCCGATTACCGGGCGGCAGCTTTCGGGGTTGGCGCGGCGGGCAAAAGCCTCGATTTCCGCGGCGTCCACCTGCGGCAGTTCCACCGGCGGTGGGATCACCCGCAGCTTGTCCATGAAGCGGCGCAGGTAGGGCGAGTGCTCGGCGTAATCCCGCGTGTAGGTGACGAAGCGGTGTGCGTACTTCCCGGCCAGGTTGTTCATCACGTTGACGGCCTGGTTGGCTGCCCAGGGAACCAGCCCGGGGGGCATGTGCAGGTCGCAGTGGTAGGTGATCACGGTCGGTTTGTTGGCTTTCCGTCCGCGCCGGGCCACACCCGCGGCGTCAAACTGCGGCAGGTGCAGCTGAACCACGTCATGCTCCTGGATCAGCCGGCCGGCGATCCGGCCAAAGGAAGGCATGAGGAACCCCTTGCTGATGCGCAGAGCCACCGGCACGCGCACCACGCGGACGCCGTCCATCACTTCCTCCAGCGGCAGTGCCGGGTCAAACTGCGCGGTGAGCACGGTCACCTGGTGCCCGCGCTTCACCCAGGCTTTCGCCAGCCGCTCGGCGTATATGGTCAGGCCGGAGGTGTGCGGGCGATAATACGTCAGAACAACCAGAATCTTCATCAATTTCCTTCAAACAGACGGCGGTTTTCCTTCACCCAGTCAAACAGGCGCCGGATCCCTTCACGGACACCCACTTTCGGCCGCCAGCCCAGTTCCTTTTCCGCTTTCTGAATATTGGAGACATAGATGCGCTGGTCTCCCGGCCGCCAGTCGCCGCGGTCCACCGGGATGCGCTCGCCCATCAACTCTTCCAGGATCGGGCCGAACTCCTTCCAGATGGCCAGCGTGTTAGCCGGTCCGCCGCCGACGTTATACACCTGCCCGGAGGCGCGGTCGATGTTCGCCAGCGCCAGGTCGTACATATCCAGCAGGTCTTCGACATAGAGCACGTCGCGTACCTGCTTGCCGTCCCCATAGATGGTGATCTTGCGCCCGAGCTGTGCGGCGATGATAAACCAGGCCACCCAGCCCTGATCCTCAACGCCGAACTGCCGCGGGCCGTAAATGCAGGACTGGCGGAAGACCACCGTGGGCAGGCCGTAGATGCGCTGGTAATCGCGCACGTACTGGTCGCCGCAGCCTTTGGAGCAGCCGTAAGGCGAGTGGAAATCCAGGGGCATGCTCTCGGGAACGCCTTCGGGATAGTCGGCATAGCTGTAGCAGCTCTCCTCCTCCAGTACCTTCACCTCTTCCATACCGCCGTACACCTTGTTGGTGGAAGCGTACAGCACAGCCGGCTGGCGGCCGGAAGCCCGGGCGGCCTCGAGCACGTTGAAGGTCCCCAGAGCGTTGATCTCAAAATCGCTGCGCGGCTCGGTCACCGAGGTGGTAACAGCCACCTGCGCCGCCAGATGCACAATTGCGTCTGCCTGGCGGGCGGCATTCCGGATGGCCTCCGCGTCGCGGATATCGCCCTGGATAAACTGGAAGGAGTCTTTGCCGTAGGTTTCCCGCAGCCAGGCCAGATTCTTATCCGCACCGGGCCGCGACAGGTTGTCAAAAACGGCCACCTGCTCCCCACGGCCCAGCAGGCGGGCGACGTAATTTGAGCCGATAAACCCCGCACCGCCAGTAACCAGATATCGCTTGCTCATTCCCGATTCCCCTTCCTTTCTCCTAGCTGACCTTGTCGCGCAAACGCAGCTGGCTGAACAGCGCGCCCAGCGACTGGCCTTCCTTCAGCAGTCCATACCCGCCGATCAGGCCTGTGATTAAGTATTGAATGAAATGGAGCACAATGGCCAGCGCCAGGGCCGCCGAATTGGACACGCCCAGCAGGGTCAGGGCCGCCACGATGGCCCCTTCGAACATGCCCAGCGCTCCGGGGGCGGAGGGGAGTGAAATCCCCAGCGCCAGCATGGCGTCGGTGAAAATCCCCCACCAGAACGGCGCATCGGGGGCCACCGACAGGATAATGACATAGTAGGTAGTCACCGCCACCACCCAGGACACGATCACCAGCAGCAGGCTGGTGAAGAACTGGGCCGGGCGGGTCAGCGCCTGAAACCCATCCATCAGCGCGGTGATCTGCGGCGCGATCAGCCGCTGGAACAGGTCCGATTTGCGGCCGATGCGCTCGACGATGCCGTTGATCAGCTGCGGCTTGAGCGCCATGAAGTACAGCACCCCCAGCCCGGCGATGACCAGTACGAGCACCAGAACGGCTGCGCTGCGCGCCCAGCCCATTTCCAGCGCCAGAGGCAGGGTCGAGAGCAGCAGCCCGGCGGCGATGGCCAGGTCAAAGGCCCGCTCGATCACAATTGTGGACAGCACGTGAAAGGCGTTGACGCCCAGCGCCCGTCCCATGAACACAGCTCGCCCGAATTCGCCGGCCCGCAGGGGAAGAATATTGTTCAGTAAATACCCTTCGCTGACGATGAAGAACGCCTGCCGGAAGGTCGGCCTGCCGTTCAGCAGCACCCGCCAGGCCAGCGCACGCACGGCGATGAACAGCACCGTCAGTGCGCTGGCGGCGAGGATATGCTCCGTCCGGATGGAAGCCAGCGCGGCCAGGAGCTCCTGCCAGTCCGCCAGGCGAAACACCACGTAGAGGGCAGTCAGGCTGATGACCACACCCAGCCCCCAGCGGCGCACATCCCGCCGGACAGCATCGTTCAGCTTCAATCTTCCTCCAGGCGCAGCACAGCCATAAAGGCTTCCTGCGGAATCTCCACGCTGCCCACCATCTTCATGCGCCGCTTCCCGCGCTTCTGCTTCTCCAGCAGCTTCTTCTTGCGGGTGATGTCACCGCCGTAGCACTTGGCCAGCACGTCCTTGCGCAGCGCTTTCACATTCGCCCGGGAAATGATGCGCCCGGAAGCCGAAGCCTGAATAGGAACGTCGAACAGCTGGCGGGGAATGAGCTCCTTGAGCTTGCTCACCAGGCGCTGGCCTTTGTGATAGGCATCTTCTTTGTGCACAATGGCCGCCAGCGCGTCCACCGGCTCGCCGCCCACCAGTATTTCCACCTTGACCAGGTTTCCCGGCCGGTATTCAAGGAATTGATAGTCCATCGATGCGTAGCCGCGGGTGCGCGACTTGAGCTGGTCGAAAAAGTCCACGATCAGGTCGGCCAGCGGGATTTCGAAGGTCAGCTGCACCCGGTTCGGCGCCGGATACTCCTGCTCCTTGAAGATGCCCCGCCGCGAGGTAACCAGCTCCATCACCGTGCCGTAGAACTCGGTCGGGGTGATGATCTGCAGGCTCATCCACGGCTCGCTGACCGTCTCAATCAATCCTTCCTCCGGCAGCTGCGCCGGGGAATCAATGCGGACGACCTCGCCTGTCCGCATCGTGACCTCGTACTCCACGGACGGCGCCGTGACCACGATGTCCAGGTCATACTCGCGCTCCAGGCGCTCCTGGATGATTTCCATGTGGAACAGGCCCAGGAACCCGCAGCGGAAGCCGAAATTGAGCGCCTGCGAGGTTTCCGGCTCGAAGACCAGTGAAGCGTCATTGAGCTGCAGCTTCTCCAGGGCTTCTTTCAGATCGCCGTAATCCTCACCCTCTACAGGGTAGATGCCGGCGTAGACCATGGATTTCGGGTGGCGGTAGCCGGGCAGCGGCTCCGAAGCGGGCCGGGCGGCCAGGGTGATGGTGTCACCCACCCGGCATTCCTGCACGGTCTTGAAACCCGTGGCCACATAGCCCACATCCCCGGCGAAAAGCATTTTCACCGGCGTCATCCCCGGCGAGAAATACCCGATCTCAACCGGGCGAAAGTCGGCTTTGGTGGACATCACCCGCAGGTTCTGATCCGCCGGGATCGAGCCTTCCATCACGCGGATGTAAGCCACCACACCCTTGTACGAGTCGTAGTGCGAGTCGAACACCAGCGCGCGCAGGGGCAGGTCCGGCTCGCCTTTGGGCGGCGGAATCTGTTTGACGATGGCCTCCAGCACCGCATCCACGTTGATGCCTTCCTTGGCCGAGATGCGGATGACCTCGTCGGGGTCCACTCCGAGCAGGTTGCTCACGTCCTCCGCCACCTGGTCCGGGATGGCCGAGGGCAGGTCGATCTTGTTGATCACCGGTATGATGACCAGGTCAGAATCGAGCGCTTGGTACAGGTTGGCCAGTGTCTGCGCCTCGATGCCCTGCGAGGCATCCACCACCAGCAGCGCGCCTTCACAGGCCAGCAGCGCCCGGCTGACCTCGTAGCTGAAGTCCACGTGTCCCGGAGTATCGATCAGGTTCAGTTCGTAGACCTGGCCGTCTTTAGCGGTGTACGCCATGCGCACTGCCGAGGCCTTGATGGTCACGCCCTTCTCGCGCTCCAGATCCATGCTGTCCAGCACCTGCTCCATCATTTCACGCTCGGAAATGGTGCCGGTCATCTGCAGCATGCGGTCTGCCAGCGTCGATTTTCCGTGATCCACATGGGCGATAATGCAGAAATTGCGGATGGTATCCTTGCTCATAACCGCGGTTAGTATACCCCACTTTCTTCATCCCGTTCGTGGATTACCGGCCCGATCCCGCCCTGTCAGGCCGATGCACGCCCGGGCTTAATCCTGGTCTTCCGGTGAGAAAAGCTGCTCGATGCGTGCCAGATAGTCCGGCTGCTCCGCCTCCATTCCAGTGGACAGCCAGACCAGAAACTCGGTGTTTCCCTTGGGGCCAAGCAGCGGCGAGCGGATCAGCCCCCGGTACTGCCAGCCCTGACCGACCGCGTAGCCGACCACATCCTGCAGCACGTGGCGGTGCACGGCCGGGTCGCGCACCACGCCGGCGCCCCGGGCCACTTCGGCACGCCCGGCCTCAAACTGCGGCTTGATCAGTGCCACCACCTGCCCCGCGCGGCCTTCAAACCAGCCCTGAATGACCGGCAGCAGCACTTTGAGAGAAATAAAGGAAGCGTCCACCGTGACCAGATCCACTGGCTCGGGCAGGTTTTTCACACTGCGGGCATTGGTGCGCTCCATCACCACCACCCGCGGATCGTTGCGCAGCTTCCAGTGCAGCTCCCCGTAGCCGACGTCGATGGCATACACCAGCCGGGCGCCGGCCTGCAGCAGGCAGTCGGTGAACCCGCCGGTGGACGCACCGACGTCGGCGCAGGTCAGGCCGCTCAGGTCGGTCAGCCCGAATGCCTGCAGCGCGGCAGCCAGCTTCTCCCCTCCGCGGGAGACGAAGGGCGGCCCCTGCTCCACGTGGATTTCCACATCAACGGGAAAGCGCGTGGCCGGTTTGAGCACCACCTGCCCGTCCACCCGCACCTGTCCGGCCATCACCAGCCGCTGCGCCTGCGAGCGGCTCTCCGCCAGACCGCGGTCCGTCAACAATACATCCAACCGATTCTTATCCGTCACAAAAAAGTACTTCCCTCGAGGATATGATATGATTACGCTATGCTCCGGGCACTCATCAAGACCATGCGCCCCCGCCAGTGGACAAAGAACGCCTTCGTTCTGGCGGCAGTGGTCTTTGACCGGCAGCTGCCGAACCCGACTGACGTGCTGATTGGAGGACAGTGGCAGCAGCTGGAGCCGCTTGCGCGGTCACTGGCCGCTTTTTTCCTCTTCTGCCTGCTCTCCAGCAGCGTTTATATCATTAATGATATCCTCGATGTGGAAGTCGACCGCAGCCATCCGGTCAAGCGTCTGCGGCCCATCGCATCGGGCGAGCTGCCGGTTTCCACCGCCGTGCTGGCGACCATCGCCCTGCTGTTGATCACCCTGCCGCTCGCTTTTTCCCTCTCTTACCGCTTCGGCCTGGTCGTGGTAGCCTACTTCATCCTCAACCTGGCCTACTCCAATTACCTTAAGCACATCGTCCTGATCGACGTGCTGGTGATCGCCGCGGGATTTGTGCTTCGCGTGGCGGGCGGGGTGCTGGTGCTGGACGGCGTGCAGCTGTTCTCACCCTGGCTGTACGTGGTCACCACCCTGCTGGCGCTGTACCTGGGCTTTGGCAAGCGCCGGGCGGAAATCGCCATGATTGCCACCGGGTCTCAATCCGGCGGCGCTCAGGCACACCGCCGCGTGCTGGACGGTTATACGCTGCCCTTTGTCGACCAGCTGATCACCATCGTGTCCAGCACCACCATTGTGGCCTACAGCCTGTACACCTTCTCCGCGCCCAACCTGCCCGAAAACCACACCATGATGCTGACCATCCCCTTCGTGGTGTACGGCATTTTCCGCTACCTCTATCTGGTTCAGGTGGAGCATTCCGGCGGAGCACCGGAGGAGCTGCTGCTGACCGACCGGCCGCTGCAGATCACCATCCTGCTCTGGGTGCTTTCGGTGCTATTCCTGTTCTATATTTATTGATCGCAGGTTCATCATGCCGCATATCCTCGCCACTGCCCCTGGAAAAGCCATTCTGTTTGGGGAACATGCCGTGGTCTACGGGCGGCCGGCTGTCGCCGTGCCGGTCACCGAGGTTCGGGCCAAAGCGACGGTCATGCCCCTGATCAGCGGCCCGGCCGGGCGGGTGGAAATCCACGCGCCGGATATCCAGCTGGAAAGCCCGCTGGCAGACCTGCCCGGCGAGCACCCGCTGAAGGTTGCCTTTCACACCCTGCAGGCGCACCTTGGCCTGGAGCGCTTCCCGGCGCTGCGGCTGCAGGTGCGCTCGACCATCCCGCTGGCGGCCGGGCTGGGGTCCTCCGCGGCCACGTCGGTGGCGGTGCTTAAAGCACTGTCCGAGTTTCTGGGCCGCCCGCTGGAAAAAGCCGAGCTCAACCGGCTGGCCTACGAAGTGGAGCGGGCCCATCACGGCAGCCCGTCCGGCATCGACAACACGGTGATCACTTACGAGCAGCCCGTCTTTTTCCGTCGGGGCGAGCCATTCCAGCCGCTGGAGGTGGCCGCGCCGCTGATCCTGCTGGTCGGTGACACCGGCGTCCCGGGTTCCACCGCCGAAGCCATCGCCGGCGTGCGCCGCCTGCGCGATGCGGACCCGGCAGCGGTGGAAGCGATCTTCGACCGCATCGGCCGCCTGGCGGAGACCGCCCGCGATCACCTGCTGGCCGGTTCCGTCACCGCACTCGGCCCGCTGATGGACGAAAACCACCGGCTGCTCGAACAGATCGGCGTTTCCTCCGCGGAGCTGGAGCGTCTGGTCACTGCGGCAAGGGAAGCCGGTGCTTACGGCGCCAAGCTCTCCGGCGGGGGACGGGGCGGGAACATGATCGCCCTGGTGTCCGAAGAGCGGCTGGAAGCGGTCAGGGATGCCCTGCTGGCCGCCGGTGCCCGGCGCGCGTTCGCGGCCCGCATCCTGCCCGCTGTGGAAGGATAAGCCCATGGAAGAACTGGTCTACCTGAAACTGGGCGGGTCTCTGATTACCGACAAGAATAACCCCTTGACTCCGCGGCCGGACGTGCTCGAGCGGCTGTCCGCTGAAATCGCTGCCGCCCGGCGAGAAAACCCGGAACTGCGCCTGGTGCTGGGGCATGGCTCGGGGTCCTTCGGGCATTCGGTGGCCCGGCGCTACGGCACCGTTCACGGCGTGCGCACGCCGGAGCAGTGGCAGGGGTTTGCGGAAGTCTGGCAGGCTGCCCGGGCGCTCAATCAAATTGTGGTCGAAGCCCTCACCCGTGCCGGCCTGCCGGTGATCGCTTTCCCCCCATCAGCGACCATCGTTTCTGAGAACGGCCTGCCGGTGCAGTGGAACCGTGAACCGCTGGCGGCCGCGCTGCGCGCCAACCTAATCCCGCTGGTGAACGGGGACGTGGTATTCGATACAATTCTCGGCGGAACGATCCTCTCCACGGAGGACGTTTTCCGCCTGTATGCCGGGCACTTTCCCCCGTCCCGCGTGCTTCTGGCCGGCATCGAGGCCGGCGTGTGGGCCGACTACCCGCAGCGCACCCGTCTGGTCGAGCACATCCGCCTTGACACTTTCTCGCAGGTGGCCGCCGCGATCGGCGGGTCGCAGGCGGTGGACGTCACCGGCGGCATGGCAGCCAAAGTCCAGGAGATGCTGAGCCTGATCGAAGCGGCGCCGGGGACGCAGGTGATGATCTTCTCCGGCCTGGACCCCGGCGCGGTGCAGGCTGCCCTGCGAGGTGAAAGGACCGGCACCGTTCTTTCGGCTTAAATCAGGAGGGACACATGATTTTCTCCCGGGAGGAACTGGAGCGAAAAGAAAGCGAGTTCGTGGCCCCGTACGGGGTGCTCAGCAGGAACAGCCGGGGGCGCAGGTACCCTGAAGATGAGCCGGATTACCGCACCATCTTCCAGCGGGACCGTGACCGGGTGCTGCACACCACGGCCTTCCGCCGGCTGGAGTACAAGACCCAGGTGTTCATCAACTTCGAGGGGGACTACTACCGCACCCGTCTGACTCACACGCTGGAAGTGGCTCAGATCGGCCGCACCATCGCCCGCGCGCTGGGCGGAAACGAAGACCTGACCGAAACCATCTGCCTGGCCCACGACCTGGGGCACCCGCCCTTTGGCCATTCCGGTGAGACGATCCTCAACCAGCTGATGCAGGATCACGGCGGGTTTGACCACAACAAGCAGTCCCTGCGCATTGTCACTAAGCTGGAGGAGCGCTACCCCGATTACCCCGGCCTGAACCTGACCTGGGAGGTGCTGGAAGGCATCGTCAAACACGAGACGGAGTACGACATCTCAGACGCAACCGACTTCAACCCCGAGCTGCGCGGGCACCTGGAGGCGCAGATCGCCAACGTGGCCGATGAGCTGGCTTACACCGCTCACGACCTGGACGACGGCCTCAGGTCGGGCATGATCACCGTGCAGATGCTGGACGGGCTGGACTGGTGGGAGCTGGTGACCGAAAGCGTCGGCTGGAAGGGAGACACGCTCGAGCAGCTCGACCGCCACCGCATCATCCGCCGCCTGATCGGCCTGGCGGTGACCGATGTGGTCAAAGCCAGCCACGAACGGCTGATCACCAGCGGGGTCGATTCGGTGCTGGCGCTGCAGTCCCTGCCCTACAACGTCGTCGCCCCCAGCGAAAAGATGCAGCAGCGCAACCGCCAGCTAAAGGATTTCCTCTTCGCCAACCTGTACCGCCATCACCGTGTGGTGCGCATGCAGGTCAAAGCCGAGCGCATCATCCGCGACCTGTTCCACGCTTACCTCGAGGAACCCGACATCCTGCCGGACCATATCAAAGCCCGCGTCGACGGCGAGCCGCTCGAGCGCATCGTCTGCGACTACCTGGCCGGCATGACCGACCGGTTTGCCACGGAAGAATACCGGAAGCTCTTCGATCCCATCATCCTGCCGTAAAGCCAGCGCTCCGAATTTGTGATATCATGGGCGGACGCAATACTGGGATTGAGGTAGGATTTCATGAAACCGGATGTTTCTTATCTGACAGCCGAGGGTCTGGAGAAACTGCGCAGCGAGCTGGAAAACCTGAAAGGGCCGGTGCGCGAAGCGCTGGCGGCGCGCCTGCGGGCAGCCATTCAGATGGGTGACCTGTCAGAAAACGCCGACTACTCTGCTGCCAAAGAGGAACAGGCCTTCATCGAGGGCCGTATTCAGGAGCTTGAGCAGCTGCTTCGCAACGTGGTGGTCATTGACGACGTGGAACGGGATCTTTCCCGGGTCAA
>DGEO01000007.1:94913-99100 GCA_002385985.1 Anaerolineaceae bacterium UBA3924
TACCTGGTCGGGCCCAAGGAAGCCGATCCGCTCGAAAACCGGATTTCCTACGAGTCCCCCATCGGCCGCGCGCTCATCGGCCACCAGGTGGGTGACACCGTGACCGCCGAGACCCCCACGGGAACCATCCGCCTGCGCGTGCTCAAGATCGAGTAAAGCCAACCCACAGCAGCCATATTCCATTTCAAAAGCGGCCTCTGACCGGCCGCTTTATGCTTCCATCCGGGCGATGCCGTCCTTCAGGATGCGCACCACCGGGTCGATCAGACTCACCCGGGCCTGCGGGTTGGTCCAGAACAGCGTCGGCTGCGAATCCGACAGCAAATGCACGGCCACCCCGGACAGGCGCAGGAAGTATTTGAAGAAATCCGCCGGATCACGGAAGCGCTGGTGGGTATAGAAGGCCGGGTCGCCGCGTTCGGCCTTGACCTTGATCCAGGCCAGGTGCCCGGCCAGGTCCAGAGGCTGGTCCGTAAACGGCGAGTACACCACCACCAGCAGGTTGGCGCTGCCCTGAGTCAGCTGCCGGATCTTGTTACACAGCACATTGACCAGGCGAAAATCCAGCAGAACCTCCCCTCCCGGCTCGGCCGCCGGGGTCTGCTGCAGCCCGCGGGTGTGAGTGACTTCGATGTTGAAGGTGTAGTTGGTGCGGAAGGTCACGGCGTAATCCGGCCCGCGGACCTTGCCGGCCGAATACGGCTCGTAGGCGACTTCAAAGCGCGGCTCCTGCAGCAGCCAGTACGGCAGCTGCAGCTCGTAGAGCAGGTCGGCCGCGGCTTCCGGCTCGCGGGTGACGCGCAGCTTTTTGCGGATCTTGTGCTTGTACTGCTCGACAAAGGCTGCGTAGCGCGGCGAACAGGCGATCCAGCGATTGACCCGGTCGGCCGCGGGGCTGGTGTGCCCTTCCGAGAGAAAGGCGATCAGCTCGCGCTGCGATTTGGTCAGCCCCGGGCTGGAAGTGTCGACGCCCCTGCTCGCGTTCATTCCAGGCTCCATCTCTGGAGTCATTATAGACATTGCCGGTGACAATTTCCACCGGACCAACCCCGGGGAAACTTGAACCGGCTGGAGCGGCCTCTCTGCCAGAAAAAAAATGCGCTGGCCGGCGGCCAGCGCGTCAACGGGCAGAACCAGTAATTCTAGTACTCGGGCTTCGGCCACACGGCCAGCTCGAGCGTCATGCGCTCGAAGAAGCTGCGGTCAGGCAGCGGGCCCTGTCCGTAGCTCATATCCACCACCCGGGCCTCGAGGATCAGCGTGGCAGTCTCCAGCAGGATGACCTTGTCCGGCTCGATCAGCATGGGCTCGCCCTTGGAAGCCAGCCGGGCGCGGATCTGCGGGTCGTTGTAGGCGTGCTCGCTCATCAGCACCTTGGTGACCGTCTGGATATCGTTCTTATCGAACAGCCAGACCTCGAAGGCGGTGACTTTCTTCGGTTCGCCGACGCCGATATGCTCGGCCACTCCCACGCCGCACTCGCCCAGGAACTCGCCGGTTTGCGAGTCGATGCTGAACGAGTCGTCGTAGATTTCATCCCCGGCCATGTAGGTGGTCATGAACTGCACCACCGGGGCTTCTTCCTGCGGCTCCTCCTGCACCATCGGGCGGGCAGGCTGGCGGACAAACTCCCGCACCGGTGCCGCGCCGGCCATGGATGCCGCCGGGCGCGGTTTGCGCAGGAGCAGAACATACACCAGCACCGCGCCCACCACCAGCGTGGCCAGGCACAGGCCGATCAGCAGGCCGATCCGGCTCAGGATCCCGCCGCTTTCCTCCTGCTCCTCCCCGGCGGGCTGCTCACCCACCGCGGCGGCTTCTGTCACGGCAGGGGTGGCTTCCGGCAGCTGGACAACCGCGCTGCCCACAGCGGCGGCGAACAGGTTGATATCGCTCTCCGTCAGATTGCAGGTGCCCGGCCGAAGGTCGTTCAGCAGCTCCGCGCCGCGCTCACCCAGCGCTTTAAAGCGAGAGCGAGCCTGGGCGGCGTTCATGTTGCGGGCAAACGAATCGATCGTCATGCAGAGGTACTGCACTTGATGCTCTTCCACCAGGTGGCTGGGAGAAGCATCCACCCACTGCACCGGCCACAGGCCCCAGCCCAGGATGGGAAGACCGATAATCAAGCCCAGCACGAACCCGGCCGCAGCGGCTGCCGTCGGGTTGCGGAGAATTTCGCGGATTCTGTCCATGATGTTCTGCTCCTACCGGGTGTATTGGATCCTGGATCGTTACCACAGGCGAACTGGCTGGTCACCGGCTGCACGCCGCCGCCCTGCCATGGGATTCGCTGCACGGCATGGGTGCAAGATCTATGCCGTTTCCGGAGCGGTGATATTGAGCTTGTCCAGCAGGAACACCTGCTCACACTGAAGGCACTGGGCGTCGCGCTTATTGCTGATCACCAGCAGGCCGCCGCAGTTGGGGCAGGGCGTGTCCACCGGCCGCTTCCACGAAGTGAACTGGCAGTCCGGGTAGTTGGCGCAGCCGTAGAAAGTGCGGCCTTTGCGCGTCTTCCGCTGCACCAGGTCACCGCCGTCCACCGGGCACTTCACACCGATCTTCTCCAGCCATGGCTCGGTGTACCGGCAGGCCGGGAAGGTGCTGCAGGAGATGAACTTGCCGAAGCGGCCAATGCGGATGACCAGATCGTTTCCGCAGCGCGGGCAGGGCCGGCCCACCTTTTCCAGTTCAGCCCGGGTCACCGGCATTTCGGCCTGCGCCTTTTCCAGCTGCTTGGAGAAGGTCTCGTAGAACTGGCCGACCAGCTCGGGCCACTCGCGCACACCGTTGGCCACCTTGTCCAGCCCCTCTTCCATCTGGGCGGTGAAGCTGGTTTCCACGATCTCGGGGAAGTGCCTGACCAGCAAGTCATTGACCAGCAAGCCAGTTTCCGTCGGGACCAGGCGCTTGTTGTCTCGCTCCACATAACCGCGATCCAGGATGGTCGACAGCGTGGGCGCATAGGTCGACGGGCGGCCGATGCCGTACTCTTCCAGCGTCTGCACCAGCGAGGCCTCGGTGTAGCGCGGCGGCGGCTGGGTGAAATGCTGTTCGGGGATCAGGCGCTTCAGAATCTGCTTCTGCCCTTCCTCCAGCCCGGCCGGAATGCGCACATCGTCATCTTCCTCCAGGTGCTGGTCCTCGTCCCGGGCGGCTTCGTACACCACCAGGAAGCCGGAGAACCGCAGCGTGGAGCCGGAAGCGCGCAGCAGGTAGGCGTGCAGGTTGGTTTTCGACGTCACGTCCACCGAAATGGTGTCATACACCGCGGCCTCCATTTGCGAGGCCACGAAGCGCTTCCAGATCAGCTGGTACAGCTTGAACTGGTCTGTGGTCAGATACTTCTTGATGTCAGCCGGCAGCCTCCGGGCGGAGGTCGGCCGGATGGCCTCGTGGGCTTCCTGCGCGCCGGCAGCCTTGGTCTTGTACTGCGGCGGAGCGGGCGGCAGGTACTCCTTCCCGTAGGTCTGCTCGATCAGCTCGCGGGCTTCCGACTGTGCCAGCTGTGACACATTGGTCGAGTCGGTGCGCATGTAGGTGATCAAACCCGTTGCGCCGCCGTTGCCCACGTCCAGACCTTCGTACAGCTGCTGGGCCAGGGTCATGGTGCGCTTGGCGGTAAAGCCCAGCCGGCGTGAGGCTTCCTGCTGCAGCGTGCTGGTGGTGAAGGGCGGCAGCGGCTTGCGCTTGCGCTCGCCCCGGCGGATCTTCGCGATGCGGTATTCCGCCTTCTCCATATCGTCCAGCAGCGCCTGCACGCTGGCCTGATCGGGTAGGCTGACATCCTGATCGTCCACCTTCACCAGGCGGGCGATGAAGGTGGCATCCAGCGGCTCCGGCCTGAACTCGGCCGCGATGGTCCAGTATTCCTCAGGGACGAAATCCTCAATTTCGCGCTCGCGGTCGACGATCAGCCGCAGGGCCACCGACTGCACGCGTCCGGCCGAAAGCCGTCCGCGCACCTTCTGCCAGAGCAGCGGGCTCAGCTTGTAGCCGACCAGGCGGTCCAGCACGCGGCGGGCCTGCTGCGCATTGACCAGATCCATATTGATCGAGCGGGTGTGGGCAAATGCCTCCTTGATGGCCGGCTCGGTAATCTCATGGAATACCACCCGGTGCACCCGCTCGGGCTCGATCTCGGCCGATTCCATCAGGTGCCAGGCGATGGCCTCCCCTTCGCGGTC
>DGEO01000007.1:99319-123677 GCA_002385985.1 Anaerolineaceae bacterium UBA3924
GACTTCAGCAGGTCGCGCACATGCCCGACCGAGGCCTTGACGGTGTATCCGCGGCCCAGAAAACGTCCCACCGTGCGAGCCTTGGCCGGCGATTCCACGATCACCAGCTTGCCCTTGCGCTCCGGCGCGGGTTTGGGCGCTTTTTTTGGAGCCGTCTTCCCCTCGTGGGCCTCCGTCCGGCCGGTGCGAAACAGCTTCGTCCCGCAGACCGGGCAGGTGCCCCGGGTGACCGGCGCTCCGGCTTTATTAAAATCAGCCACGGGATCCTGAATTTCCCGTTTGGTTTTGCATTTTACGCAGTACGCTTCCAAAAGCTGTCTCCTACAGGTAATCCGACGGGCCGCTGTCTTTCAGCCGCTGGACCACTTCACGCACACGCTGTGCCTGGTCGCGGCGCGTGATCAACAGCGCGTCGCCGGCATCCACGATGACGAGATCCTCAATGCCTATGGTCACGATCAGCCTGTCAGGCTGTTCGGTAAGCAGCAAAGAGTTGCCGGTATCGAGAAGGATGGTCTTTCCACCCAGCGCAATGTTCCCCTGAGCATCCGCGGGGAAGACATCGAAGAATGATTCCCAACTCCCCACATCATTCCAGCCCAGTTCGGTGGCTGGAACCACAGCCACCTTTTCGGCGTGCTCCATAATACCATAATCGATGGTTTGGGGACGGATTCCCGGCCACAGCCGCTGAATCACCTCTGCTTCGGCTTCCGTCCCCAGTGCTTCCCCGATCTGTGCCAGCGTGTGCGCCAGTTCGGGCATCTGCCGCCGGAACTCCTCCAGCACGCGGTCCGCCCGCCAGATGAACATGCCCGAGTTCCAGTAATGGTCGCCGCCGGCCAGCATTTCCCGGGCGGCGGCTTCATCGGGCTTTTCCCGGAAGCGCTCCACCTGATACACCGTTTCGCCGGGCCGGTCCAGCCGCGCGCCCCGCTGAATGTATCCGTATCCGGTGGCCGGATAGGTGGGCTGGATGCCCAGTGTGACCAGGTACCCCGCCTGGGCAACTTCAAAGGCCTCACGCAGGGCCGTCTGGAAGGCCGGCACGTTCTGGATGATGTGATCGGCGGTCAGAATGGCCATCACCGCCTGCGGATCGCGCTTCAGCAGCGCAGTCGCAGCCAGCCCGACCACCGAGGCCGTGCCGCGCGGCATCGGCTCGATCAGGTAGTTATCCCCTGGTATTTCAGGTACCTGCTGGCGCAGCTGGCGAGCCTGCTCGGCCACGGTGACGATGAAAATGCGCTCCGCAGGAAACAGCCCTTCAAGCCGGTCGGTGGCCAGCTGAAACAGGCTGCGCTCCGAGTTTATCTTCAACATTTGCTTGGGGCGGTCCTGCCTGGAGAGAGGCCACAGCCGGGTTCCCCCGCCGCCCGCCATGATCACAGCGTAAAAATGTTCATGCATGATGTTCAATCCAGTAGTCTGCCCTGTCTTCCCGGGCCATCACGTAGTTCATACCCCCCACCTGGCGCGCCAGTCCTTTCAGCTCCATCAGAGTTAGCGTCGCGGTCACTTCGGACACCGGCAGCCCGGACTCGACGCACAGCTCGTCCACATGCTTGGGCTCTTCGCTCAGCAGCGAGACCAGCTTCGCTTCCACCGCGTCGCCGGGGATCACCTTCCTCACCGCCTGCTGAGCCTGGCGTCGTTCCAGCTGCAGCACGTCCAGAATGTCAGACATGTTCAACAGTGGACGGGCTCCATTATAGATCAAACGGTTGGTGCCTTTGCTCTGCACGGCGTAAATGCTGCCGGGAACGCTGAGCACATCGCGCCCCTGGTTGGCCGCGAACGCCGCCGTGATCAGCGCGCCGCTGGTTTCGCCTGCCTCAACCACGATCGTGGCCCGCGACAGCCCGGAGACAATCCGGTTGCGGGGCGGGAAGTTGGTGCTCTCAGGCGGGGTGCCCGGCGGATAATCGCTGATGACTGCACCGCGGGTGATAATTTCCTCAGCCAGGCGGGTGTGTTCCGGCGGGTAGATGCGGTCCACGCCGCTGCCCAGCACCGCAATTGTTCGCCCGCCGTGCTTCAGCGCGTTTTGGTGGGCGATCGCGTCCGTGCCCCGTGCCAGCCCGCTGACCACGGTGATGCCGTTGTGCGCCAGAAAAGCGGCGATCTCCTCGGTCACCTGCCGGCCGTAGGCGGTCACCCGCCGGGTGCCGACCACAGCCACGGCCCACTGGTCTTCCGGAAGGATCTCTCCACGCACGTACAGCACCGGCGGCGGCTGGTCGATCTCTTTGAGCAGCGGCGGGTACTCCGGGTCCTCCCAGATAAGCACCCTGATACCCATTTTCTCGATCCGTGCCCACAGCTTTTCCAGGTCCACCTGCCGGCGCACCTGCAGCAGCCGTTCCACGCTGCGAGGCGGCAGGCCCGCGGCTCGCAGAGCATCTCTGGGCGCCTGCCAGGCCCGGGACAGGTCACCGAAGTGGTCCAGCAACCCCTGCAGCCGCACCGCACCCACGCCCTTTACCAGGTTAAAACCAACCCAGTAGGCCTTTGGATCCATCCCCTGTTCCTTTTAGAGATATTCTGGCGGTCGAACCCGCATTTCTCCCTGATCCAAGTTTACGGCGAGAATGACATTTTTCAAAGCCGGAAGAAGCAGTTCGGAGCCGTCCGGAGTGCGCACCAGATAGACGTCATTGGCGCCGGTCTCCAGGATTTCCTCCAATATTCCCAGCACCGTGCCGCCTTCATCCACAACCGTCAGCCCCAGCAGCTCGTGATGATAATATTCACCCTCTTCCAGTCTGGGAAGGTCCTTCGAGCTGACGAAAATCAGCTGGCCGCGCAGCTCCGCGGCCTCCTCCGGCGAGTTGATTCCCTGGAATGATATCAGGAAGGTCTTGGCAGCCCCCCGCACCCCGCGAATGACCAGTTCGCGGCGCTCTTCCCCCAGATAGACTTTCTTCCCGCGGCGCAGCCGTTCGGGAAAATCCGTCAGCACGTCCATCTGAACTTCGCCCCTCAGCCCATGCGGGCGGCGCAGGCGGCCGACGGCCAAAAACACAGACTCGCCCTTAGGGGGCGAGTCTGTGTTCTGCTCTTCACCCCTCTTTGGAACAGATGGCGCCATGCGTTTACCGCGGCTCCACCACGTCCAGAGTGGCTTGCTGGCCTTCGCGGGCGGCGGCGACTCTCAGCAGCAGGCGCATCGAGTTGGCCACACGCCCTCCCTTGCCGATCACCCGGCCCATGTCCTCCTTGGCTACGCGCAGCTCAAGCCGGACATGGCTGCCGTCTCGGGCTTCCCGCACATGAACCTGGGTCGGGTCGTCCACCAGGGAACGCGAAATATATTCAATCAGTTCCTTCACAACAACTCCTTTCACCCACCCCGGGTTTTGGATGACTGAAGGACAGACGAACAATTATCCGCGTGTCTTGGGATTCACAACCCGATTGGCGTAGTATGCGTCTGCCTCTGCCAGAATGGTTTCCAGCGATTCGCCGGCCTTGAAGCGCTTGTAGCGCTCCATCAGCCCCACACTTTCGAACAGCTTGGTGACGGATTCGGACGGCTGAGCTCCCTTGCTGAGCCAGTCGTACACCTTCTTCTCGTCAACTTCGAAGGTGAAGGGCTCGGTCCGGGGGTTGTAGCTGCCCAGGATCTCGATAAAGCGGCCATCGCGCGGAGCTTCGGAATTTGCGGCGACAATGCGATAGCTGGGTTGTTTCTTCAACCCGGTGCGGCGCAAACGAATTCGAACCATGAAAAAAAGTCTCCTCTTACAAACGTAAATGGTATCGGAATGATCAGCGATTGGGGCAGCCAGCCTGGGAGAAGTGAGGGCCGTTGAAGGGACGGGGGTTCAACCTCCCGGCACAATGCTTACCCAAACAGTCGGGGAAGTCCTCTCCCTCCTGTTTTTTGCAGAGTCTTGAACATGCGTTGAGCTTCACGGAACTGCTTCAGCACCCGGTTGACGTCCTGCACGTCCGTGCCGGAACCGCGGGCAACCCGGCGGCGGCGGCTGGCGTTCAGGATGTCGGGGTTGCGCCGTTCCTGGGCCGTCATCGAGTTCAGAATAGCCTCGGTAACCTTGAGGCTGCGCTCGGCCTCCTTGGGATCCACCTGGCGGGCAATCTGGCCCATGCCGCCGGGAAGCATCTCCAGCAGCTGGTGGAAGGGGCCCATCTTGCGCAGCTGGCGCAGCTGATTGGCGAAGTCCTCCAGCGTAAACTGGCCGGACATCATCTTCTCGGCCTGTTTCTGGGCTTCTTTTTCGTCAAACGCCGATTCAGCCCGCTCGATCAGGCCGATCAGGTCACCCATGCCCAGGATCCGCGACGACAGCCGCGCGGGGTCATAGGCCTCGATGGACTTGATGCCTTCGCCGGTGCTCAGGAACTTGATCGGCACGCCGGTCACGCTGCGGATAGAGATGGCCGCACCGCCGCGGGCGTCGCCGTCCATCTTGGTCAGGATCAGGCCGGTCAGCGAGACAGTGTCGCGGAAGCCTTCCGCCACGTGCAGCGCTTCCTGACCGATCATCGCGTCCACCACCAGCAGGATGTCGTTCAGCGGCACCCGACTGGCGATGGCCTTGAGCTCGGTCATCAGCTCGTTGTCCAGCTGCGAGCGGCCGGCGGTGTCGATGAGCAAAGCCGTCACGCCGCCTTTCTGCGCCTGGGCGTACGCCCGGGCAGCCAGTTCCGGCGGGAGCACGTTCGGCTCGGTGAACACCGGCACGTTGATCTGCTCGCCCAGCGTCTGCAGCTGCTTGACGGCCGCAGGACGGTACGGGTCGGCGGCCACCAGCATCACCCGCTCGCCCTGATGGCGCAGCAGGTTGGCCAGCTTGGCCGAGGCGGTTGTCTTACCGGAACCCTGCAGGCCTACCAGCATGATCACCCGCGGCTTGGGCCCGGTCAGGTTGAGCGGGGCCGGGTCACCCAGCGTGGCGATCAGCTCTTCATGCACAATCTTGACCATCTGCTGGCCAGGATTGAGCGCCTTGGACACCTCATGACCGATGGCCCGCTCGCGGACGCGGTTGACAAAGGTCTTCACCACGCTGAAATGCACGTCCGCCTCGAGCAGCGCCCGGCGGACCTCGCGCAGCGCTTCGTCAACGTCCTCTTCAGAGAGCTTACCCCGCTTGCGCAGGTTGGCAAATATATCGTTAAGCCGGTCGGTCAGGTTTTCAAACACTGTGGCTCACAGAATCCTACAAGAATCCCCTTCCGGGGTTTTAATCCGAGTGATTCTAGCCTGTAAACCTTGAAAGGTCAAGGCTGACCTTTTCCCGCCCCGTGCCTGGCAGCCTCCGCACGGTCGTCACTTCCTTGCCAGGTGGCGGCTCAGCAGATCCCCGCGCTCGAACAGCACCCGCATACCGCCTTCCATCACCCGCCGCGAGCCGGGGTCCAGCGGATCAGCCGCCCACTCCTCACCGGTAAGGCCGTACTCCACCTCCAGCCCGTCCGCGTACCACACCCGGATGGAGGTCAGTTTACCGTAAGGTTCCAGCTGGACGGACTGCGCCAGGCCGAACTTCTCCAGCCAGCCCTGGTCCTCCAGGTACCTGGACGGGTCCTGTGCGAGGATCACCAGGTCCACATCTGACGTTTCGGTCGCCGCCCCACGAGCGTGCGAACCGACCAGCGCGAGGGCCAGAATATCCGGCTGCCTGGCCGCCCAGTCGCTGACCTGTGTGAGAAAGGATGAGATCCGCTCCCTGTCCATCGTTTACACACCCTGATCGACAGCGATTTCTTGACTCAACGAGTTAATAATTATGCAAGGAATCCACCCGATCGCCTGACACAGACACATTCTTCATTATAATCGGCTGAGTAAGGGCAATAAACCCCGGCGCTCATCCCGCCCGCAGCGAAACCAAATTCCCTTCTCCGGTGTTATACCAGCATAGGTATACATACTTTATTACGAAAGAGGAAAGGTTCCCATGTCGAATAAAGTGGCTATCGTCACAGATAGCGCGGCATACATTCCGGAAGAAATCCGCCAGGGATATCCTATTCACCTGATTCCCATGCAGCTGATCTGGGGAGATGCCTGCTTCCGTGACGGCATCGATATCCAGCCCTCAGAGTTTTACGAGCGGCTTCCCAACGCGACGGTGATGCCCAGCACATCGCAGCCCTCGGTCGGGGATTTCAAAGCGCTGTACACCTCGCTCCTCGACCAGGACTACCAGATTCTGAGCATGCACATCTCCGGCGCCCTCTCCGGGACGCTGGATTCCGCCCGTCAGGCCAAAGATATGCTGGCCGGCGCTCCCATCGAGATCGTCGATACCCTCTCGGCGGGCATGGGCGAAGGCTTCCAGGTGCTGGCCGCAGCCCGGGCAGCCGCTGACGGCGCCAGCCTGAGCGAATGCACGCGGATCGCCGAATCCGCCATGGACAAAACCGGCGTGCTCTTCATCCCCATGACGCTGGAGTTCCTCCGCCGGGGCGGCCGCGTGAGCAACATCTCCGCCTTTTTCGGCAACCTGCTGGACGTCAAGCCCATTCTCACCCTGTCCGACGGCAAGATCGTGCCCTGCGAAAAAGCCCGCACCAGGGCCAAAGCACTGGAGCGCCTGGTGGACATCTTCGCCGCCCAGGTCGGTGACCGGCGCCCGGTGCGCATTGCTTCTCTGCACGCCAACGCCCCGGCCGACGCGAAGGCCCTGCTGGAGATGGCGGTCAGCCGCTTCCCCTCCTCCGCGATTGCGGATGCCTTCTACGCGGACGTCAGCCCGGTGATCGGCACCCATCTGGGGCCGGGCGGGCTGGGCATCGCCTACATGGCGGGCATGTAACCCGTCCTTATCTCCTGAATTTCAGGCCAGCCGGACCGGCTGGCCTTTTTTTGCCTGAATCCAGCGAAATAGTGATATTCATCATCCATTCAGCTGAAACGAACAGGCCGGTTTATTGTTACAATATTTTCATCTCCACATCCTCACAACAAGGTGATTAACTCCATGAGAAACTACCCGCATCTCGGTGTTCAGGTTCCTGACGTTTTGCTGCCCCGCCAGGGGGTTGATCTGCAAAAATGGGCTGTCATCGCGGTGGACCAGTTTACCTCGCAGCCTGAGTACTGGCAGCAGGTCGAGGAGACCGTGGGAGACGCTCCTTCCACCTACCACCTGATCCTACCGGAAGGCAAGCTTGGCACGCCCGAAGAGCCCGCCATCGTCGAGAAAGCCCAGGCCAAAATGAAGGAGTACCTGGCTCAGGGCCTGCTCGAGTCCATTGAAGGCATGGTGTACGTCGAGCGCACGGTCGACGGCAAAACCCGCCGCGGGTTGATCATGGCCCTCGATCTGGAGAACTACGATTATCACAAAGGCTCCTCCACGCTGATTCGCGCCACCGAAGGCACCATCCTGGAGCGCATTCCCCCGCGCATGCGCATCCGCCGCGGCGCTCAGCTGGAGCTCCCCCACATCCTGGTGCTGATCGACGACCCGGACCACACCGTGGTCGAGGTGGCCCAGAAGAACCTCAGCAGCCTGGAGCCGCTGTACGACTTTGAGCTCATGGCCGGCAGCGGTCACCTGCGCGGCTTCTTGGTTAAAGACCTGGGTCTGGAAGAGCAGATCATCAAAGGCCTGGAAAAGCTGGCCGACCCGGAGCAGTTCCGCCAGAAATACGGCCTGAACTCGGACGCCAGCCCGCTGCTGTTCGCCATGGGTGACGGCAACCACTCGCTGGCCACGGCCAAGGCCATCTGGGAGGAGCTCAAGCCGCACGTCGGCATGGACCACCCGGCCCGCTACGCGCTGGTGGAGGTGGAGAACATCCACGACGAGGCCATGCACTTCGAACCGATTCACCGGGTACTGTTCAACATCAAGGCCGATCCCCTGCCGGCGATGCAAGAGAAGTTCGGCGACCAGTACCGGCTGGATCCAGTCGGCTCGGTCGAAGAAATGGTCCAGCGCGTCAACGGCCAGACCGGCCCGCAGCAGGCCGTGGGTGTGATCAGCGAGCAGGGGTACGGTGTGATCACCATCGGCGCACCGACCTCAAACCTGGCGGTGGGCACGCTGCAGAACTTCCTGGACGAGTTTATGGAAGCCGGCGGCGCGGAGAAGATCGACTACGTGCACGGGCTGGATGCGCTGACCGAGCTCGGCCGGAAGCCGTGCTGTGTCGGTTTCTACCTGCCCCCCATGCCCAAAGAAGAGCTGTTCAAGACTGTGATCCTGGACGGCGCGCTGCCCCGCAAAACCTTCTCCATGGGCGAAGCCAAGGAAAAACGCTTCTATATGGAAGCCCGGCGCATCGCCTGACCGGATCAGATCCCTTAAGATGCACACCCCCTGGCTTACCAGGGGGTGTTTCATCCTCCAGTATAATGAAAAAAACTTCCGCCTGAAGGAGACCGATGCAGCGCTTTCACCGCTTCAACCCGCCCGAAGACGGCGCTTCCCCTGAACAGGTTCGCTTCCTTGACCTCCAGGTCGAACCCTGGCCGGACGGCCGCCGCATCAAGGTGCTGATGTCCATCACTCCCTTCCTCCAGCCGCCGAACCTGATGATGGTGATGACCGACGCGGAGGGAACGGAGGTCTCCCGGACGAGCATCGTGGAAAACATCGATTATCAGCTGGTGTTCACCATGCACATCCGCAGCCAGAAGGTGGCCGGGCAGTACAAACTGACGGCCTCCATTAACTACGACGACCTTGGCGTGGTGGACGAACGGCAGGTGGAATTTGAGTCCTACGAAACGGACGCGGAGGAGTAAGCTCCAGCCGGTAGCCTGGCTGGTCCTGCTGGCCCTGGCGCTGGCGGCCTGCCAGCCTGCCCCGGCCATGGCCAGCGATTCCACTCCTGCCCCCACCGAAGCAGCGACTGCGCCATCCCTGGCCCCCACCGCCGCACCGACGCAGACCATCACCCCCACGCAGCCCCCGCAGCCCGAGCCAACCACTGCCGTATCCTCACCGCTGGCGGAAATCCCGCTTTCTGAGCTGGAAGAGATCCTCACCACCCCTTTCCAGCGGCCTGCGCCCGGGCTGGACGACGGCCATCACGGGGTGGATTTCTCCTTCTACACCCGCGGCGAGCGCTACGACATCCTCGGCCTGCCGGTGCTCTCGGTGTTGGACGGCCGGGTGGCGGCAGTGATCACAGACCGCCCGCCCTACGGGAACATGATCCTGGTGGAGACCCCGCTGGACCAGCTGCCCGCGGAGTGGATCGACGCGCTGGGGCTGGACGCCAGCCCGGATGCTCCCACGCAGCCTCCCCGCCTGCAGTGCCCCGAGCAGGAGCGGCCCTTCGCGCCTGAGGGTCAGCAGCGCTCGCTCTACCTGCTGTATGCCCACCTGCAGGAGCCGCCCGCCTTCTCCATTGGAGACCAGGTGCTCAGCGGCCAGCAGATCGGCCTGGTGGGCAATACCGGCATGTCCGGCAACCCGCACCTGCATCTAGAGGTCCGGGTTGGCCCGTCCTTTGCAACCTTTGACCAGATGGCGCACTACACCAACAGCGCCACTCCGGAAGAAATGGCCGCCTACTGCGCCTGGCGCATCAGCGGTCAGTTCCATATGCTCGACCCCATGGCCTTTATCAGGCTTGCAGCCGCCCGCTGACACCGCCTGCCAGCCCGGCAGGCTCATTCACCCGTCATCGAATCCGAAGTGGGGCAATCCAGTCGATGCAGCTCTCCCAAAAACAACTCCTGATCTCGGTAAGCCTGCTGCTGGCCGCCAGCCTTCTTCTGGTCCTCGTGGCGCTCGACCGCTACCGGCCTGCCCCTGTGACTGGCGCACCTGCGGCCACCCCCACGGATGTGCTGGCCGCCGTGCAGCCGGATGCTGCGGAGCCTGCTCCAGCCCCGACCCCGACGGATCAGCCCGCCGGACCGGTGGAACCGCCAGAGCCGCAAGCCGCTTCCGCGCGGGACCTGCTGATCCTGGCCATGCCCGACGGACTGTACACCCACCTGTTCGCCTATCACCCGGTTCATTTGCCCCTCACCCGCCTGACGGACGGCCCTCACGACGATATATCCCCGGCGGTCGATCCCACCGGAACGAGGGTCGCCTACGCCTCGCGGGAAAGCGGCTTCTGGGATATCTACCTGCTGGACCTGACCGACGGCTCGCGAACACAGCTGACCGACACGCCCGAATACGACGGCCACCCTTCCTGGTCACCCGACGGCCTGTGGCTGGTCTACGAGACCTATCTGGATAATAATCTGGAGCTGGTCATTCAGGGTGTGGACCAGGAAAACAGCCAGCCCATCCGCCTGACCCAGAACGAGGCCGCGGACTTCTCCCCCGCCTGGTCACCGCAAGGCCGCGAAATTGCCTTTGTATCCGACCGCAGCGGCGACCAGGAGATCTGGTCCGCCCGGCTGGACTTTGTTCTCGACCGGTTTGTCAATCTCAGCGGCAGCCCCGGCAGCCAGGAGGCCTCGCCACGCTGGGGACCGGACGGCCAGACCATCGCCTGGTCTTCGGTCTTTCCGGGGAGCGCGGAGGTCTACCTGCTCGACCGCAGCCAGCCCGGTGAGGCCATCCGGCAGGTGGGCGGCGGTCGCGGTCCGGTCTGGAGCCCGGACGGCCGGCTGCTGGCGGTCGAAAACCAGGGGCCGAACGCCACCGGCCTGGCCTTCTTCTCTCCAGACAGCGCAACACTGGCCTATCCGCCGGTCCAGCTGCCAGGCGCGCTGGCCGGCCTGGCCTGGTTTAACTGCCCGGAAGGCGTTTCCCCGGAAGCTATCGGCACTCCGGCGGCCTTCAATCTCGCTGCCCTTTATGAACCGATCATCACCGCGCCCGCCGGGGAAGACGGCCGGACGGAAGTGGTCCCGCTGAAGGAGGTGAAAGCGCCCTTCCCCTACCTGCACGATGCGGTGAACGAGGCCTTTGACGCCTTGCGCGCGGCCGCCGGCCAGGCCGCCGGGTGGGACGTCCTCTTCTCGCTGGAAAACGCCTTCATTCCCCTCACGGACCCGGTCTCACCGGGCGGCAGCGACGCCTGGCTGAAGACCGGCCGGGGGTTCGCCCTGGACGCGGCCGCGCTGCAGGCCGGCTGGATGGTAGTGGTCCCCGAGCATCATCTCGACCAGACCTACTGGCGGGTGTACGTCAAAGCCCGCCGCCAGGACGGCTCGCAGGGCCAGCCGCTGCATGCGATGGTCTGGGATCTGGATGCCCGCAGCCGCGGCGACCTGGAAGCCTATGAAAACGGCGGGGTGTTTGCGCCTGTCCCGTCCGGGTACTGGGTGGACTTCACCGATCTGGCCGCCCGCTTCGGCTGGAAGCGTCTGCCCGCCATGCACAACTGGCGCAGTTACTATCCGGCGGCGCGCTTCAACCAGTTTGTCCATGTCAGCGGCCTGGACTGGACCCGGGCCATGCTCGAACTGTACCCGGCCGAAGTGCTCACGCCCGAGCCGGGGTATGACAGCGGGGTGAGCCGGCCATGATCCGGTTCGACCGGCTGGCCCTGCTCTGCCTGGCCTGGCTGCTGGCCGCCCTGCAGCCACCAGCGGCCGCGGCGCAGCCCGCGGCAGCCGCCCCGGCCGTCGAAGTGACTCAACCGGCGGCGGTTCCCACCCTCGCCATCACCCCGCTCCCTGCGGTCACATCCAGGCCAACCCCGACTCAGGCGGCGCCGCCGGTGCGGCTTGCCTTCGATGAGGATCCGCCGGCTGAAGAACTGGACCTGCGCCCGCCGCTCTACGATCTGCCCTGGGCCATTCAGGCCGGCGACCATTTCCTCTTCCAGTGGCCTATCGCCGCGGACAGAATCAGCTGGATCGAGCCGAACTACCGCTACGGCGATTACTTCCCCGACTCCGAAGTCATCCACACCGGCATCGACATCGAAGTGGCCCGCGGCACCCCCGTGCTGGCCGCCGGTCCTGGCAAGGTGGTCTGGGCCGGGTACGGCCTGCTGCTCGGGCGCGGCAATCTGGACGATCCCTACGGGCAGGCGGTGGTCGTCCGCCATGATTTCGGCTATGGCAGCCGCCAGCTGTTCACCGTCTACGCCCATCTGGACCGCATCGACGTCAAAGAAGGCCAGTACCTCGAAGCCGGCGATCCCCTGGGGCTGGTCGGAAGCACCGGGAAGGTCACCGGGCCGCACCTGCACTTCGAGGTGCGTGTTGAGCAGAACGCCTTCCACACCTCGCGCAATCCCGAGCTGTGGATTGCCCCGCCGCAGGGATATGGCGTGCTGGCCGGGCGCATCACCCGCACATCCGGCCTGCCCTTCCCCGACCTGGACGTGTTCATCCAGTCGCTTGAGACCGGCAAGCGCTGGCAGGTGCGCACCTACGGCCCGCTCTCGGCCAACGGCGACGACTTCTACCGCGAAAACCTGGCTCTGGGGGACCTGCCCGCCGGGCGCTACCAGGTGAAGTTCTATTACAACTGGAGCTGGCGAACGCACGAGATCACCATCCAGCCCGGGATGGTCAACTACTTCACCTACTCGCTCCGGGACGGGTTTGTCGACGGCCCTCCCAACCCGGCAGCCAGCTGGTCTCCTCCAGAGTGGAGCACCCCTTGACAATTTGACTGTTGAAGGTGACAATTCGGCACCGGGTAGTGTTACCCGGCTGCTTCACCAATCCTGGAGGACAACACTCATGTTAGCAATCACCAAACGGTCGCTCGTGCTTCTGGCCGTGGCTGCGCTGGCCCTCATCATCGCCGCCGGCTGCCAGCCTGCCGCCACGCCGAGCCCGACCCCGGACGTCAACGCAATCCAGACTGAAGTCTATTCCACCGTCCAGGCGGGCATGACCGCCACCGCTGAAAGCCTGCCGACGGCGACCATCACCCCCACTCTTGAGCCGACTGCCACAGTCACCCCCACGCGCGAGGTAACCCCAACCGACACGTCCAGCGGTCCGACCATCACCCCCATTATCAGCGACACGCCTTCCTTCGGCCGCGTCGACGATAAGGGCCAGTGGCTGTACAACATCCCCGACGACACCAGCTCTACCCCGGTCTTCGCCCCCGGCGAGGAGTTCACCGTGACCTGGCGCGTGAAGAACATCGGCACCACCACCTGGACGCAGAAGTATCAGTTCCGCTATTTCCTGGCGGATCCCACCCTGCGCCTGGGCGCTTCGGACATTCTCTTCCCCAAGGAAGTGAAGCCGCAGGAGGAAGTGGACCTGACCCTGACCTTCAGAGCCCCGAACACCCCCGGCGATTACAACACCATCTGGGTGCTGACCAACGAAGAAGGCGCCAACTTCCTGAACCTGAACTTCTCCTTCCGGGTGAGCGGCACGGCCCCCACCGCCACCTCTCCGGCCAGCACGACCGCTCCGACGGAAGCGCCGACCGAGGCGCCGACAGCCGAGCCGGAGCCGACCGAAACGGAGCCATCCAACTAACCCGAACTTTGCCAGACCACCCAGTTAGAACTCTCTGGCGTTTCTGATGGACCAACGAGAACGCATTCAAGCCGGTGCAGAACGCCTCGGCTTTTCTTTTTTCGGGATCACCCGCCCGGCGGAGCCGGCCCATCTGGCTGTCTACCGGGACTGGCTTCGCGCCGGCCGCCACGGCGAGATGGCCTACCTGGCCGCAGAGCCGGCGGTCGAAAAGCGCGCCCATCCCGAACGCATCCTGCCCGGCTGCCGGTCCATCATCGTCGTCGGGCTGCGCTATGCCAATCCGTCCTCCCTGCCGGAGTCGCCCCGTAGTGAGGGACCTTTCGGCCGGATGGCCGCTTACGCCTGGGGCAAGGACTATCACGATATCATCGTCCCCCGCCTGCGCGAGCTGGCCGCCTGGCTGGAAGCGGAACTGGGCTGCAGCGTGGCGCACAAAGCCTACACCGACACCGGTCCCATTCTGGAGCGGGACCTGGCCCAACAGGCCGGGCTCGGATGGATCGGGAAGAATACCCTGCTCATCTCACCTGATCAGGGGTCCTGCTTCCTGCTGGGCGAGCTGTTCCTGGATGTGGACCTGCCCGCCAACACCCCCTTTGAAGCCGACCGCTGCGGTACCTGCACCCGCTGCCTGGACGCCTGCCCGACCGGCTGCATCCTCCCGGACCGCACGCTGGACGCACGGCGCTGCATCAGCTACCTGACCATCGAGAACAGGGGGGATATCCCCCTGGAGCTGCGGCCGCTGGTTGGAAACTGGGTGTTCGGCTGCGATGTGTGCCAGCAGGTGTGCCCCTGGAACAAACGCTTCGCCGGCGGCCCCGTCGACCCGGAGCTGGCCCCCCGCCCGGATGTGCCCTTCCCGGGTCTGCGCCGGGAGCTGAGCCTGACCCCGGAGCAGTTCAACCAGAAGTTCAAGGGCAGCCCGGTCAAACGGGCCAAACGACGTGGCTACCTGCGCAATGTCGCCGTGGCGCTGGGGAACGCCGGAGACCGGGCCGCCGTCCCGGATCTGGCCCGCACGCTGCGCCATGAGCCGGAAGCGCTGGTGCGCCGGCATGCCGCCTGGGCGCTGGGCCAGCTGGGCGGCCGAGACGCCCGGCACGCTCTGGAAACCGCCCTGCCCGCTGAAACGGACGCTCTTGTGAGGGAAGAAATCCGCCGGGCGTTGGATCAGGGCAGCCAGGCCGGATAGGCTGCGTCCTCGGCCAGCACCACCGTCTCTCCCGTCGTGCGGTCCCAGACAGCCACCTCCGGCAGGCTGCTCGACGAGCCCAGCTTGAACCGCTGGTAAACCAGCCAGCGGCCGCCTGGCGCCCAGGTGTAATTGGTGTGGGTAAAGGTGACGTCGTCCGTGACGGCTGCCTCGTCACTTTCATCCAGCCTGAGCAGCCAGATCTGCTTGCCGGCGGCTCCCTCCAGCGGGCGGCGGCCGATGGTCAGCCAGCCATCATCCGGACCGGCCTCAGGCAGGCCGTACTCATACAACCCCTGTGCTTCCGCATAAAGTCCCCGGGCTTTACCGGTGTTCGGATCGCCCTCCAGCAGGAAAACCGGCGGGACGAAGGCATCCGGGTCATCCGCGGTATACCACAGGAGCTTCCCGTCCTTGGACCAGGCGCCTGGCCCGACGATGCGGGTCGGGAAAGCCGCCGCCAGCCCGGAAGGGCGCTCCCAGACGCGAATGCCGGGCAGCGCCGGGTCGAAGAAGGAAAGCTTTTGCCCGTCAGACGACCAGCGCGGCGCTTCGCCGTTCACCGACGGGTCTGAGACGATCGGTTCCGGCTCGCCCCGGTCCAGCGACAGCAGCCAGATCCTGGAGCGCCCGGTCCGGTCCTGGTGGCTGTAGGCAGCAGTGGTCCCGTCCGGTGACAGGGCGGGATTCACGCACCGCTCCGCGCCGCAGGTCAGGATCAGCTGCGGCGATCCCTGGCCCGGAACCAGCGACCACAGGTCCGCTCCGCCGTTTTCGTTTTCAACCGAATAGACAATCCGGCGGCCCTCAAGGGTGGCGAAGAAATCAAACACCATCCCGCCGGTCTCCGTCAGCTGCTCCAGCCCTGACCCATCCGCCTGGACGAGGAACAGCTCCGGCGCTGCGGTGACCTGCCCGAGAAACACCACCGCGGGGGCACGGGCGCTGAAGCGAATCACCGCGCCCGGCAGACGGGAGAACGTGTCCCGGCACTGCGCCCCGCGCCGCAGGGTCAGTTGATATTGCGCCCCGGGCTCGAACGGCTCATCCGGGCGGAATTCGGCCCGGCGGCCTGTCACCGTCCACTGCCCCGGAACCTCCGGCGAAAAGCCGGCCCGCTCGAGGAAGGAAGTTGGATCGACCTCGCAGGAAAACGCCAGCGACAGCGGGCCGTTCAAGCCCACCTGTTCCTTCGCGTCCAGCGCCGGCTGGACCTGCTGGAAAACGCCTGCCCACACCGCTCCGAGCAGGGACGCGCCGATGACCAGGATTAAAGCCGCTGCCGCCAAAAGGCGGCCGGCCGGTGTGCCAAATCGCTTCATCACCGCAAGTGTAAACGAAGATGCGGCGGCCTGCCAGCCCGAAACAAAGATCCCGCCCTCAACGGACGGGATCCTTTCGGTTGATCAGGTTACGGCGTCGGGGTGATGGTCGCCTCAGCCTCCGCCGGTTCGGTGGTGGCCGCCGACGGTGTGGTGGGCACCGGGCGGGTCGGCGTCGGCGTGACCAGGTTGACCGGGACGATCAGCAGCTGCTGGTCGTAGATCACGCTGTCTTCCTCCAGCGGCGGGTTGGGCCGCAGGCGCGCATTGGTCATCTGGATGATCGCGTCCACCGTGCTATTGAATCGCGAGGCGATGTTCGCCAGCGTGTCGCCAAACTGCACGCGGTACTCGATGTCGATGCGCAGGCCTTCCGGGATGGCCGTGGGCGTGGGCAGCTCCTGGTCCGGCGCCGGAATGAGGATCTCATTGCCCGGCTGGATCGGGCAGGTGCCCGGTTCGAAATTGTTGATCGCCAGCAGCACCGCGAGCGTGGTGTTGTACTCGACCGCCAGATCGTAGCAGGTGTCCCCTTCCTGCACCACGTAGGTGAACGGGCCAGACAGGGTGGGCGTTAAGGTGATGGTGGGTGTCAGCGTGGGAGTGAGCGTGTTGGTCGGCGTGGGCGACGGCACCGTGGGCGTGACGGTGGCGGTGTGGGTCGCCGTAGGTGTCGCCGATGCGAACAGCGCAATCGCCGGCCGGTCCCCACCGAGCAGCGAGGTGACCAGCAGCACCAGGCCGATGATCACCAGAAGCGCGGCAGCGCCTCCAATGATGTATGGAGTCATGCGCTGGCGCTTCTTGTACGAGTCGATCACGGATTGCGGGTTTTGTTTTGGACTCATGATGAGTGACTTCCTGTTTTTGAGGTTGCGGCCGGTTCCGACAACAGTGTGCAGCCCCGACTTCCTTTACATGCTTCACCAGATTTCATGGAATTTGAGCTTATTCTACCCGAAAAAAAGGGTTTGGGCGAGTCCTGTTAAATGACCCCATGATATAATTTCTAAATACTTCCATTTTGAAAGACTGAGCCATCCCTCTGGAGGACCCATGGAAATCACTCACACCGCCTTTAAGCATTCAGATCTGTTAAAAATCAGCGGACGCATTGACAGCGCCACCTCCCCGCAGCTGGCCGATGCGCTCTCCAAGATCACCGACAACGGTGGTTACCGGATCGTCCTCGACCTGAGTGAAGTATCCTTCATTTCCAGCGCCGGGCTGCGGGTGCTGATCAGCGCACAGAAAACCTGCAAGCGCTACAACCGCGGTGAAGTGGTTCTGGCGGCCGTTCCCGCCAACATTATGGCTGCCCTGGAACTGGCCGGTTTTACAACCCTGTTCAAGATTTTCCCCGAAACGCTCGAAGCCGTCGGCAGTTTTTAGTGACCAACCCTTCCTTTTCATGAGAACCAAGGTCTTTCCTGGCAACTATGAAAGCTTATCGATAATCGCAGAATTCGTTCGCCAGGCGGCTGAAGAGGTAGGTCTGGATCCCTGCGCCACCTATGCGGTCGAAACAGCGGTCGATGAGGCGTGCTCAAACATCATTGAGCACGCCTATGGTGGTGAGAACATCGGCGACATCGTGTGCACGTGTTTTATTAAATCCTCCGAACTGGTTATCCAGCTTCAGGACACCGGCCGCTCGTTTAATCCAGACCTGGTGGAAGATCCTGATATTACCGCTCCGCTAGAGGAACGCGAAAACCATGGACTGGGCCTCTACATGATGCGCCAGTGGATGGATGAGGTGCGCTTTTCATTCGATGACGGCATCAACACCCTCACCATGGTCAAGCGCAAGGAGACAGTTTGCTAATGGCCCTTCCCAGGCTGACTTCCACCCCCGAATGGAAGCAGTTCTTACGCCTGGGGGAAGAATTGCTCAACCATCCGGCGGCCAGGGACCAGATCTCCATCATTGAAGAAACCATCCAGCAGTACCTCAACGCCAGCGCCCGGGTCTGGCTGGCGAAGCCCTATTACCCTTTGCCCGGCGACCCGGATACCCCTGCTTATTCCCCCGACACGGCTCCAGAGCCGGTCCGCAGGGTGCTGACAACGCACCAGCCGCTGCGCCTCATCGACGAAGAGACCGGCGCAGGCGTTCATACCCTGTACCTGCCCCTGCAGACTCGTGACCTGCTGCTCGGCGTTCTGCAGGTCGAGCGCAGCCCGGGGCAGCCCTTCCGCAAGGAAGAGATGGACATCCTGGAGGGGCTGGCCGCCCACGCCTCGCTGAACCTGCAGGCCGCCCGCCAGGTGACCATCAAGAATTACCGCTCCGGCCAGCTGGCCCTGGTGCGCAAGGTAAGCGCGCAGATCGCCAACATCCTGGACCTGGACGAGCTCAGCCGCCAGGTGACGGACCTGATCCGCGAGTCTTTCAACTATTACTACGTCGCCATCTTCACCGTGGACCCCGACAGCCCGCTGCTGCAGTTCCGGGCCAGCTCCAGCGTTTCGGAAAATGCCACCGGCCTGCACTGGTCCATCCCGGTGAAGCTTGGTGAAGGAATCGTTGGTTATGTCGCCCAGAGCGGTGAGGTGCTGCTTTCCAACGATGTGATCAACGAACCGCGCTACCGCTATGTGGACGCGCTGCCGGAGACCCGATCCGAAGTCGCCATTCCGCTTAAAGTGGAAAACCGCGTGCTGGGCGTGCTTGACATCCAGAGCAACGAGCGGGGCGCCTTCCACGAAAACGACCTGATCGTCATGCAGGCGCTGGCCGACAACATCGCCCTGGCAGTCGAGGGCGCCCGCCTGTACAGCAGTCTGCGCCGCCGGGCCGATGAGCTTTCGGTGGTTTACGAGATCACCCACGCGCTGAACTCCATCCTGGACATCGATGAGCTGCTGGAGGAGGTGGTTAACACCATCCAGCGCTGGTTCCAGATCCCCTACGTGCACCTGTACACCGTCCATGCCGGCCGGAAGAAAGTGATCTACGTCGCCGGCAGCGGCGCTCGCAGCCGGGAATTTGAAAGGAACGAAGTCACCTTCGATCTGGACGACCCGCAGGGCATCATCCCCTGGGTGGCCCGCAGCGGGCAGACCCGCCTGTCCAACAACGTCGCCGAGGACCCGCTCTACCGCCCCTCGCCGTTTGCCCCCATCGATACACAGTCGGAAATGGCCATCCCGCTCCTGTTCGGCGGCGACGTGCTGGGAGTGCTGGACGTTCAGAGCGATGAGCCCCAGGCGTTCGACCCGGACGACCAGTCCCTGCTCGAAGCGCTGGCCGGCAGCATCGCCGTCGCCATCCGCAACGCCACGCTGTACCGCTCCGAGCAGTGGCGCCGCCAGGTGGCCGACAGCTTCCGCGACGTGGCCGGGCTGGTGTCCGCCAACACCGCCATCGACCAGCTGCTGAAGCGCATCCTGGTCGAGCTGGAGAACAACCTGCCCTGCGATGCCTCGGCCATCTGGCTGGTCGACGACCTGAGCGCTCCCCGCGAAGGCCTGAGCCTGCAGCTGGCCGCCTCCAACGGGATCGCGGAGGAAAAGCTGCTGGCCGTCATCGAAGAATCCCAGTCTGCCAGAGAGTGGCTGAACCAGGCGGTGGTGGCTTCGACCATCACCATCCGCCAGCCGGAGGATCCTTTCGGGCCGCTAGGGCTGAGCCTGGGATTCCCGCCGGATTATTCCTCCATCGCCGCTCCGCTGCGGGCCGGTGACCAGTACCTGGGCGTGCTCACCCTGGCCCACCGCACCAGCGGCCGCTACGGCGAAGAAGCTAGCGCTATGACAGGCACCTTCGCCAATTACGCCGCGGTGGCCATTCAGAACGCTCGCCTGTACAACGCCGCGCAGGAACAGGCCTGGATCTCGACCGTGCTGCTGCAGGTGGCCGAAGCCTGCCAGTCGGTGACCAGCGAGAACGAGCTGTTCGCCACCATGGCCCGGCTGACTCCGCTGCTGGTCGGCGTGCGTAAATGCGCCTTTTACCGCTTCGATCCCTTCGAGCAGGAGTTCGAGCTCAAAGCATGGTACGGCTTCGACCCCGGCACGGCTACCCGCTCAGTCACCGCAGCTGAGGCTCCCGGTCTCTCCCGCCTGGCTGCCGACCCCCACGCCCTGTATCTGGACGATGCCGCCAGCGAACTGGGCCTGCCCGGGCTGAGCGGTGCGAATGGAAACGGCACCTCGGTCATGCTGCCGCTGGTCATTCGCGGTGAGCTGCTGGGCGCTGTCTTCGTGGTTCACGAAGTGGACGAGCCCACCGCGGAGAAATCCTTCGACGACCAGAACCTGGCCATCCTGCAGGGTATCGCACACCAGACGGCCATCACCCTGGAAAACATCCGCCTGTGGGAAGCCCGCCAGGAGGAAGCCTACGTCACCGCGGTGCTCTTGCAGGCCGCCCAGGCGGTGGTCAGCCAGTCCAGCCTGGAAGACGTGCTGGACACCATCGTGCACCTGATGCAAATCCTGGTGGGCATCGACACCTCGCTGATCTATTTCCTGGACCATGCCACCAACCGCTACGTGCTGGCTGAGACCACCCATACCGCCAGCATCGGCCACGACCAGCTTGCCCGTTCCTTCGCCCCGGGCGAGTTCCCCCTGCTCGACCAGGCCAGCCAGCGGGATGAGCTGGTCATCTACCCGCTGCCGGATGCCTCCCTCTCCGCTGAGCACTGGCCGCAGCTGCGAACCTATTACACCCGCGACATGCTCGAGGACCACAGCAAGCTGCGCGACGACTGGCTGGTCGGGTTCCCCCTGTCTGTCAAGGGTGAAGTGTTCGGCGTGCTGATCGCCAAAGAGTGCGGCACCCCGCCCGCCACCCGCAGCCGCCGCCTGGAGATCATCGGCGGCATCGCGCAGCAGGTCGCCCTGGCCATCCAGAACGAGCGCCTGAACCAGGAGATGGTTGAGCGCGAAAAACTGGAGAAGGAAATTGAGCTGGCCCGCCAGATCCAGACCACCTTCCTGCCCGATCACCTGCCGGAAATCCCGGGCTGGGAGCTGGACATTCGCTGGCAGACCGCCCGTCAGGTCGGCGGCGACTTTTACGACGTGTTCTCGCTGGACGACGACCGTCTCGGCCTGGTCATCGCCGACGTTGCCGACAAGGGCCTGCCCGCCGCCCTGTACATGACCGTCACCCGCACGCTGATCCGGGCCAGCAGCTCCGGCGAATCCTCGCCCGGCAAGGTGCTGGAGCGGGTCAACCAGCTTCTGGAGATGGATTCGTCCAACGGCATGTTCGTGACCGCCGTGTACGCCATCCTCAACTTGAAAACCGGCGAGCTGGTGTATGCCAATGCCGGTCACAACCGCCCGCTGATCATCCGCGATGAGACCCGGCAGATCGAGCAGCTGCCCAGAGGCGGCATGGCCATGGGCGTGCTCCCCGACACCAGGATTCCCGATCACCATTACCGGCTGAACCACGGCGACGTGCTCCTGCTGTTCACCGACGGAGTGACGGAAACCTTTTCACCGGCTGAAGAACCCTACGGCGTGGACCGCCTGATCGACACGGTGGAAGAGGCGCGGACCTGCGAGGTCGACCAGATGCTCACCGAGATCGAAAAGGCTCTGGCCGCCTTCCGCGAAGATCACCCGCCATCCGACGACATCACCCTGCTGGCCATCCGGCGCAAGCGGTCTGAATAAAAAGAAAAAGACCGGCCTTGTTCCGGTCTTCTGTTTTGCAGCTAAGATCTGTTCATTCGCCAAAGAACAGCGCGCGCCACACCTCGATATTGCTCACCGGTTCAGGCGTGGGCGTTTCCACCACCATCGGCCCGGGGGTGATCTCACCGGGCGGGATGGGCACCACCAGCACCTCTCCGGGACGGGTCAGGCGGCCCTTTTCCCTGGCCCACTCCTCCACCGCCACCTCAGAGGTCGCGTAGGCGATCTGCGTGTGCAGCATGTTCTGGGTGGCGTACAGGTGCGCTACCTTGGTGGACTCCAGGTCGCGCTGTTCGGTCAGCCGGTTCAGGTCGGCCAGACGGGTGTTCAAATCCATGACCAGCAGGAACGAAAGGATCAGGACGGCGACGATGATGATGTGTTTCTTGTTGAACTTAATACCCTTCATTTCCTTTTCCTGCATCAGGCGGTGGCCCCGGATGAGGGCATCTATATTCTAGCAAGAAACGTGCCAAATGGTTTACAATCAGCAGGGTCCGGATGGATTCTCTGGCAAAAACCTTGCAACATGAAGCGGTATGACCGCCTGCTTCCAGACAACAAAAAACCCCAGAATTGCTTCTGAGGTTTCCAGTGCCGAAGGTGGGATTTGAACCCACACGACCGTACGGCCACTACGCCCTGAACGTAGCGCGTCTGCCAGTTCCGCCACTTCGGCCTGTCAAAGGATCTGCAGGATATTGTAACTTGATTCTTCTATTTGTCAACCTTTCCAGAGAATTCTGGCTGGAGGGCCGGACGCCTTCCGGCTGGTAGAATCCATCGCACAGGGAAACCGCATTTGCTGACTCCGCTCATCAACCTGATCACCACCACTCCCGGGAATCTGGTCTACCACCTGGTGCTGACCTTCGCCGCGGCCGCCGGGCTGCAGGGCATCATCCTGCACCAGGATGCGCACAGCCGGACGCGCGGACGCCGCCTGCTGCTGGCGCTGGGCATCGTTCTGGCCTGCCAGCTGATCCTGTTCGCCGCCAGCGGGCTGACCGGCCCGAACGTGGACTGGGGCTACTACCTGCCGCCGCTGGACCGTGCCCTGGCCGCCATCTCGCTGGTCTGGATCGCCTGGATCTGGGTCTTCCCGGACCCGCAGCCCCGGGTGGACAGCAACATTTCCATCCTCAATCTTGTTCTTGTTATCTTCTTCTTCGCCTCGCTGATGGGCCGCACCGCCGGCGACGCAGTCAACTTCAACGCCACCCTGTTCAACCAGCTCTGGGCTGCCGTGCTGCTGGTCATCTGCGCGGCCGCCATGGTGCTGCTGGTCCTCCGCCGGCCGGAAACCTGGGTCATGGGCCTGATCTTCATGAGCATCAACCTGCTCGGAGCTGCAGCCCACCTGGCGTTCGGCGTGCAGGAGCAGGATTACGCCGGGTTGATCCGTCTGGCGCAGCTGGCCTCCTACCCGCTGCTGCCCTCGCTGGCCCGCCGTCTACAGAGCGGTCGGAAAGCAGGCCTGCCCGGCGGCGTTTCACCGGCGGACGAGTTCAAAGGCTGGCTCGAGCTGGCCGCCAGCCCGGGCACAGCGCTGCCGGTCCTGCTGCGCAAACTGGCCGAGGCCCACGGGGCGGACGCCGCCTGTCTGGTGAACTCCGCCGGGACCGGGGTGCGCCTGGTGCACGGTCTGGACCTCAAGCGCGGTGTCAGCCTGCGCGAGCTGGATCTGCAGTACGGCCAGGTGCCCGCCCTGTCTGACGCGCTGCAGCAGGCTCACCCGCTGCGGCTGGCGGAAAACGGCGCTCCAACCCCGGATCTGGAGACCTGGTCCACCCTGCTGGGCGCGCAGCCGGTCAAACAGCTCATGGCTGTACCGCTCAATCTGGCCGAAAGCCCCCTGGCGGGCCTGGTGCTGCTTTCCTTCAACGCCCTTCCCGCATGGGACGAACAGAAACTTGAAGACTTCGAAGCCTTCAGCGAGCCTGTCGGTACCTATCTCTCCGGTCAGGCCGCTCCTCCGCCGGGCCAGCTGCAGCAGGAGCTGGAGGCCACCCGCACCGCTCTGCAGCAGCTGCAGGCGGAGTACGACCGCCTGAAAGAGCAGCCCGCCGCCAGCCCCGAGCTGGTCGCCGAGCTGGAAGCCGTTCTGGCCCGGCAGCAGGAAACCCAGGCGGCCATGCAGCAGCTGGAGGAGGAAAACCGCCAGCTGCTGGAGATGATCGAGCGCGCCCGCGCGGAATCCGCGCAGCCTTCGCAGGACGTGGAGGCCCTGACGGCAGAACTGCACGCCGCCCAGATGGAAACCGCCCGCCTTCGCGCCCGTTTGAGCGAGGCTGGACAGGCCATCGCCGATCTGCAGCGCCGGCTGGAACAGCAGCCCGGCGGGCAGCCCGTTTTCGCCGACCCGTCCCTGCTCAACTCCCTCAACGGCATCCTGCATGACCTGCGCCAGCCCCTCTCGGCCGTGATCGGCTACACGGACATGCTGCTCGAGCAGTCGGTCGGCACGCTCGGCGCGCTGCAGCAGCGCTTCCTGCAGCGCATCCGCACCTCCAGCGAGCGCATGGACATTGCCCTCAATGACCTGGTCCAACTGCGCAGCCTGCAGCAGGAACCGCCCGCCAGCCCCGGCCCAGTGGACTTGATCTCCGTGGTAGACCAGCTCCTTGCGGAGATGCGCCCGTCCATTCAGGCCCGGCAGCTGAGTCTCAGCATCGACCTGCATGCTGACCTGCCCCCGGTTCGCTGCGAGCGGAACGCGCTGCGGCAGGTGCTCACTCATTTACTATGGAACGCCCGCGAAGTCACCCCTGCCGGCGGCCAGCTGGCAGTGCAGGGCTGCATCGAGCGGGATCCCGGCACCGG
>DGEO01000007.1:123904-143953 GCA_002385985.1 Anaerolineaceae bacterium UBA3924
CCGCACCTGTTTGACCCGGATTATCGCGCCGACCAGCCGGTCATTCCCGGTCTGGCGGAATCGGCCTTCGGGCTGTGGCTGAGCCGCACTCTGATTCACGCCGCCGGCGGGCAGATCTGGGCGGAATCCCATGACGGCGGAACCACCTTCATCCTGCGCCTGCCCGCGACCACGCGGATGACTGGCTCATCTGCCTGATAACATGACAACCTGATCAATCGGTGTTACCATTCAGACAGGAGATCCCGCAAGCACACTGGCCTGTACCGGCAGCCGGCTTCCCTGTTTCAACCGGAATCCATCCGCCCGGGAACTTTTTGCCTGACTGCGGCGTTTTATCTCCAGTCCAACGCAGATCGAGTGAACGATGAAAACGTTATCCCGCCTCACGATAATACTGGTAGCCCTGGCGCTTGTTCTTACTTCTTGCAGTGGCCCAAGGGCTGCGATATCTTCAGCCAATCCCGAATCCGTCTCCGGTATTCTGATCACCCCGGACCCGTCCGCCACGGCCACTCCGACGCCGTTCCAGCCGGGCGGCATCAGCCCGTCGACCGGAAAAGACGGCGCTACCGCCGCTCCGCGCAGCACACGCACCCCGGTAAACACGCCCACACCCTCGGCGACCGCGACCCCGGAAGGCATGCCCTATCCTCCGGTGCCTAAACTGGACGTTCCGGAGGGCACGGTCAACATTCTGCTGCTTGGCTCCGACTGGCGGCCGAATGCCGGTTTCCGCACGGACGTGATCATGCTGGTCTCGCTGAACCGGGCCAAAGGCACCGCCAGCGTCATTTCCTTCCCCCGTGACCTGTACGTCTGGCTGCCGGACCGCGGCATGCAGCGCATCAACACCGCCCAGGCCTTCGGCGGGTTTGAGCTGACCCAGGACACCTTCGAGTACAACTTCGGCATCCGGCCGGATTACTACCTGATGACCAACTTCCAGGGGTTCATGCAGATTGTCGACTCGCTGGGCGGCATCAACGTGTACGCCTCCAGAAGCCTGAGCGACCGCTGTGACCTGGAAAACGACCTGAATGAAGACGGCTGGTGTAACATTGAACCGGGCTGGCATCACATGGACGGCGAGACCGCGCTCTGGTACGTGCGCTCGCGCAAGTCCACCAGCGACTTCGACCGCACCCGCCGCGCTCAGGAAGTCATTCAGGGCGTGTTCAACGGCCTGATGAGCCTGAATGCAATCAACCGCATCCCCGAGCTGTACCGGGCCTATTCAGCCAACACCGAGACCAATATCGGGCTGGACACGATCGTCTCGCTGGCCCCCATGGCCCCGGATATCTTCAGCGGCAACATCGAAGTGAAGCGCTACGCCGTCGGTTATGAGCACGTCACCGGCTGGACCACCCCTGCCGGAGGGTCGGTGCTGCTGCCGCATGTTGAGGAAATCCAGGAGCTGATCCAGACCGCCCTCAACGGCGGTAACTAACCGGAAAGAAAAGGTCCTCCTCGCGAGGGCCTTTTGATTCCTGCCTGCTCTACGCCGGACGAATGGATTCACGGTTGACAAGTCCGGCCGGGACGGCTAAACTGGTACTTAATCTATACGCACTTCAAAGGGACCCATCATGGAAGCAGAGTACTCTCCCTCCGCCCACATCACCGCCGCCACTCCCCTGCCGCCGGCCATCCAGCTGTGGGCCTACTATCTCCACGATCAGGGCAAATCCCCCTATACCGTCAAAGCGTTCACCGGAGACCTGATGCTCCTGGCCGGATACCTGCCTGCCGACCGCACCATCGGTGAGGTGACCACCCGCGACCTGAACAACTTCCTCAACTGGCTGCAGCACGGGCGCGGCGTCCCCTGCTCCGCCAAGAGCCTGGCCCGGCGCATCACCTCCATCAAGGCCTTCTTTCGCTGGCTGCAGGAGAGCGGCCGGATCACGGTCGACCCGGCGGAAAAGGTGGTCCAGCAGTCGGTCATCAGCCCGCTGCCGCAGGTGCTCACCGCGGAGGAAATTGAAGCCGTGCTGGAGAAGGCGCAGGCCTACCGCACGGCGAAGAAACCCGACGCCCGACCCTACACCCTGGTCCGGCTGCTGCTGACCACGGGCATCAAGAAGGGCGAAGCGCTGGCGATTCACCTCAACCACGTCGACCTGGAAGCGCCGGACGGCCCCATCCTGTTCGTGCGCTACAACCAGCCGCGCAACCGCTATAAAGAGCGCAAAATTGAGCTGACCCCGGACTGGATCGAGAGCTACCAGGAGTATCTGGAGCAGTACCAGCCGAAGGACACCATCTTCCCCTGGTCGCCGCGGCGTCTGGAATACCTGCTGGAAGATCTGGGCAAGGAAGCCGGGCTGGACAAGCACCTCTCTTTCGACATGTGCCGCTGGTCCTGCGCGGTCACCGACTGGCAGGCCGGCATGGAGCCCGACCGGCTGCGCCAGAAGCTGGGCATATCCAAGATCCAGTGGCGCGAGGTGTCCATGAAGCTGCGCCAGCTGGCCGGGCCGCACCCATCCGCTGCCGAAGTGGAGGAAGCCAGACCCGCCGGCAGCTGAGCGGAACTATTCCTCCGCGTCCCTGGCTGCCCACAGGTGCAGCACGCGCCGTGTGGCCGGGGTAACGCGTACCGGATGCGCCGGGCGGAAGCCGGGAATCCAGACGATTTGCTCGCCTGCGGTCACCAGCGGCCAGGTATCCCGTGCCGGCCGCGGGAGTTTTTGGTTGGTGAAGAAATCGGACACCTTAACCGATCCTTCCGCCATGCCCAGGGGCTGGAAGCGGTCCCCCCTCCGGCGGGCGCGCACGACCAGGGGCATGGTCAGGCAGTCTGCGTCCAGCCAGGCGTGCAGCCCGCCTTCGCTGGCTGCGGCCAGGTCGCCTTCCGGCGGCTCCTCGATCTGCGCAGCCAGGCGCCACCCTGCTCGAAGGTCGATCCGCCCGGGAACCTGCAGCGTCAGTTCTTCCGGCGAATGCAGCTGCAGCCAATCCGGCAGCCCGCTGTCCGCTCCCGGCGCAAATGCCCACAGCTGCTCCCCTTCAAGCTGCAGGCGCAGCCCGGCGGTCCAGTCCAACTTCCCGGACCGGCTGCCGGACTGGACAAAGTCCAGCGCTCGCTGCACGTCACTGGCATCCAGCTCCAGCAGCGAACCGGTCAGCCGCCGGTAGACTTCGCGCAGCAGCCGCCGCTGAATCCCCGCCGGCTGTCCCCTCAGCCCGGGCATGTGCAGGATCAGCCTGCGGTCGCGCTCGTCCACCAGCAGCCCGGCCCAGGCCTGCCCGGTGATCTCCCGCAGCAGAGCCTCATCTTCCCCCGCAAGACCGGCCAGCCGGTGAATGCGCTCTTTTACACCCGGGTAACGCGCCTCCAGGAAGGGGATGATTTCATGGCGGATTCGATTGCGGGCGTAGGCTGTGTCGCGGTTGCTTTCGTCTTCCACAAAGGTGGTGATGCCCCGGTCGCGGAGAAAGGCCTCAATCTCGTCCCGCCAGAACCCCAGCAGCGGGCGCAGCAGCGGAATCTCCGGATCCCAGGCGGGGTTGGTGGTGACGTACGCCATGCCGGCCAGCCCGGCCAGCCCGCTGCCGCGCAGCAGGTGCATCAGCACCGTCTCGACTTGATCGTCAGCCTGGTGGGCCACCGCCACCGCCGCCGCGCCGTGATCACGCGCCGTCTCGAACAGAAAGCGATAGCGCAGGCGGCGGGCAGCGTCTTCAATTGAAAGACGCTCCTGCAGGGCATATGCCGCCACATCCTCCTCCCGGCTGGTGAAGGGCAGCCCGCGTTCCCGCGCAAGCCCGGCCACGAACTGCGTTTCCTGCCCAGCTTCCGGACGCAGCCGGTGGTTCAGGTGGGCCACCAGCACGGGCTGCCCGGAGCGGGCAAACAGGTCCAGCAGGCAGAGGCTGTCCGCGCCGCCGGAAACGCCCAGCACCACTCGGTCACCGGGCGCCAGCCTGAGCTGCGTGCGGATCACCTGCTGAAATTTCTCCAGGAGCATAACTGGATTATAGCATCCAGCCCCACCTGGCCGCCGATTGACACCGCCCGCCCTGATCCGGTATGATCGTTTCAGATCACCCTGCAGAAAGGCACAGGCTGAGATGACCCCTTCCTTCGACGAGCTCGTCGCCGCCGCCGCGGAGAAATTTCGCCAGGCGCGCTATGCGGTAGCCCTCACCGGCGCCGGCATGTCCACCCCGTCCGGCATCCCCGACTTTCGCTCGCAGGGCACCGGGCTGTGGACGCAGAACGACCCCATGCGAGTGGCCTCTCTGACCGCTTTTCGCTACCGGCCGCAGGCCTTCTACAACTGGCTGCGTCCCCTGGTGCGGCAAATCTGGCAGGCACAGCCCAACCCCGGCCACATGGCCCTGGCGGAGCTGGAATCGCTCGACCTGCTGAAGGCCGTGGTGACTCAGAACATCGACCTGCTGCACCAGCGTGCCGGCTCAAAGGAGGTCATCCCGGTGCACGGCTCGATGGAGACCTTTTCCTGCCTGCGCTGCCGCAATGTCGTCTCTTCCGACAGCCTGATCGACGACCTGCTGAACACGGAACGGAACCCGCTCTGCCCGAACTGCGGGGCGGTGCTCAAGCCCGATATCGTGCTCTTTGAAGAGCTGCTGCCCGAAGACGCCTGGAGGCGCGCGGAAACGCACTTCCGCCGGGCTGACCTGGTTCTGGTCGCCGGCTCGTCGCTCGAAGTCATGCCCGCAGGCGGCCTGCCGCTGTTCGCGCTGGAAAACGGCGCGGAGATCATCATCAACACGCTCTCCAGCACCTACCTGGACGGCGAGGCCAGCCTGCTGCTGCCCTTCGACATCGCACAGACGCTGCCGGCGGTGGTCCGGCAGCTTTCCCCGGCGGGCTAAAGCGCCGGCAGATCGTCCAGCAGGTCAGCCGGCCCGACAGCCATGCCAACCAGGCCCGCGCCGGTATGCGCACCCAGCACCGGACTGAGCGGCACGGTGGGCAGGAAGGTGCAGTCGAAGCGGCTGGCCAGCCGCTCGCGCAGCATCTCCACGCCTTCCGGGTTCTGGGCATGCAGAAGCTGCACGCGGATGGCGCTGCCTTCCTCGAAGAAGCGGGCGACGACGTCTGCCTGCTTCAGGATGGCGCGCTTGAGCGTGACTTCCTTGCCCCAGTCGACGTAGGTGCCGCGTTCCTTCTCCACCCCGATGATGGGCTTGATGTTCAGCAGTGAGGCCAGCAGGCCGCGCAGATGGCTGATGCGGCCGCCGTGGATCAGATACTTCATCGTCGCCACGGTGAACATGCCCTCGGTTTTCTCGGTCACCTTGCTCAGCAGCGCCAGGATCTGCTCCTTGGTGCAGCCGGCCTGCATCGCGCGCACCGCCGCCTCAACGTGCCAGCCCATCGGGCAGGAGAGCGTCTTGGTGTCATAGAAGGTGACGTTGGCCTCAGGCACCATCTGCGCCCCGGCCTCGGCGGAACTCAGCGTGCCGCTCAAACCCGAGGAAATGTGGATGGAGAGGATGTCGGGATCGATCTTCGCCAGGCTGCGGTACAGCTCCGCGAACTCACCCGCCGAGGGCTGGGAGGTGGTGGGGTACCCGTCCGTCTGTCCCAGCAGATCGTAAAATTCTTCGGGCTGCAGATCCACGCCGCTTACATACGTCTTGCCATCCAGCATCAGCCGCAAAGGCGCGTAATGCAGTTCAGCCCCATTCAGCTGCTCCGGGGATATATCCACCCCGCGGTCGGTCACAATTAGCATGGCAGGTCCTCCATAACCTGTAGGTGTGGGTTTGCCGGTTACCGGCTGCCTCTCCGTCCAAACTGGCGTTCCAGCAAATCCACCGACAGGTGAATCATGGTGGGCCGGCCGTGCGGACATGTGCGCGGAGACTGGCACTGTTCAAGTTCACGCAGTAAGTTCTGCTGCTCTGCTGTGGACAGGATCTGTCCGGCTTTGACCGCGCTGCGCTTGCATACTCTGGCGGCGATGCGGGCTTCCAGCTCGCCCTGCAGCGGGGTTTCATCTTCTTCAAAGTCTTCCACCACAGCCCGGACGGCTGCTGCCGGGTCGCGGTCAGCGAGGATGGCAGGAACCGCCCGAACCAGGTAGGTGTTTGGGCCGAAGGCTTCAATCTGGAAGCCAAGCTTCCCCAACAGGTTGAGCTGCGATTCGAGCAGTGCGGACTGGTGCGGCGTGAGCTGGACGGTTTCCGCGTGCAGCAGCTGCTGGGACGGCACCCCGGAATCCCGCTGGCGCATCAGGCGCTCAAACAGGACCCGCTCGTGGGCGGCGTGCTGGTCGATCAGGTACAGCCCGTCCGGGCCTTCGGCCACCAGATAGGCTGCCCCCACCTGTCCAACCAGGCGGAGCAGCGGCGACGCCCCGTCCAACCCGGGCTGAGCGGTCGCAGAGACCTCGCCCTCGGGCACATCACCACCTTCAATATCGACCGCATCACCGTCAAACCCGTCCTCCGGCGCCAGCTCCTCCTGCCGGGTTTCTCCCGGCATCTCCCAGGCCGGTTCCGACCAGCCCTGATAGGCTGAACTCGCCGGCCAGAAGGAGCGGGTGACCTGCGGCACGGGCGAATAAGCCAGCAGCGCGCGCTTCACGGCCCGCTGCACCATGCTGAACACCTGATCGGGATCGCGGAAGCGCACCTCGGCTTTGGCCGGGTGCACATTCACGTCAACTTCCTGCGGGGGCAGATCCACGAACAGCACCACCAGCGGATAACGGCCCACCATGATCAGGGTGTGGTAGGCGCGTAGCACCGCGGTCACCAGCGCCGCGTCCTGCACCCAGCGCCCGTTGACGAACAGTGTGATTTCCTTGCGGTTGGAGCGGGTCAGCGCCACCGGGCTGATGAAGCCCTGCACGCGGCGCTCACCGTCCACCAGCTGCACTTCCAGCATCTGTTTGGCGACGTCGACGCCGTACAGCTGAGCCAGAACCTCACGCCGGTCGCCGCGGCCGCTGGTCTGCAGCGCTCGCGTGCCTTCCATGATCAGCTTGAAGCGCGTCTCTGGGTAGGCCATCGCGTAGCGCGTCACCAGCGCGATCATCTGCTGGCGCTCGGTGGTGTCCTTCTTCAGGAACTTCAACCGGGCGGGCACGTTGTAGAACAGGTCCTCCACCCGGACTTCGGTCCCGGCCGGGCCGCCGTAGCGCTCGATCTCGCGCACCTGCCCGCCTTCCACGCGCACATACGCGCCGGTCAGCTCCTCCGGCCTGCGCGAGGTGATCGTCAGGCGGGAGACAGAAGCCATCGAAGCCAGCGCTTCGCCGCGAAAGCCCAGCGTGTGAATGCTGAACAGGTCCTGCGCCGAACTGAGCTTGCTGGTGGCGTGCCGCGTAATGGCCAGCTCCAGCTCATCCGGCGCGATGCCCTGGCCGTTGTCCGCCACCGCGATCAGGCGCTTGCCCGCCCCTTCGACCTCAATCGAAATATCGGTCGCGCCGGCGTCCAGCGCATTTTCCACCAGCTCTTTAATCACCGATGCGGGCCGCTCAACAACCTCCCCCGCGGCAATTTGAGAAACCACATCATCCGGTAAAATTCGGATCCGCTTCAATTCCATCTCTCGACTGATTATAACCTCCGGCCTTCCCACCCCGGGTCACATCCCGGGTCACATCTTGAGTGGGTACCCTGTATACCCTCTGGTTGGCCTGCCGCCCAAAGTCAGGTAAAATCTATCCATGCCATACACAACCCTGTTCTTTGACCTGGACGATACCCTCTATCCGGCCAGCAGCGGGCTCTGGCAGGAGATCCGCAGCCGGATTGAGGTCTACATGCACGAGCGGCTCGGCTTTGCAGCGGAGGAAATCCCCACCGTGCGCAGGGATCTGTTTACCCGGTACGGAACCACATACCTGGGACTGAAGCAGGAGTACCGCATCGACCCGATGGACTTCCTGGCCTACGTCCACGACCTGCCGCTGAACAGGTTCCTCGCCGTCGACCCCGGGCTGCGCCGGATGCTGGAAGATCTCCCCCAGCAGAAAATCATCTTCACCAACGCCGACCGGAATCACGCCAGCCGGGTGTTGACTTATCTGGGCATAACGGACTGCTTTACCGGGGTGGTGGACATCCTCAGAAATGACCCTTACTGCAAGCCGCGGGCAGAGGCCTACCTCAACGCGCTGGCAGAGGCAGGGAACCCCTCTCCGGAGCAGTGCGTGATGATCGACGACGCACCCCGCAACCTGGTCACCGCCCGCGAACTGGGCATGTACACGGTCTATGTGGGCGACCAGCCCTGCGACTGCGCCCACGCCCGCATCCAGAGCATTCTCGAGCTGCCCGAGGTCCTTTCTCCGGCGCTTTCCAGAACAAATTAATCGCCGTGAACCATTTATCACCTCTCGGATGGATCACGCTGGGCTGCTTCGGCGTCTTTTTCATTGCCCTGAATATGTCGCTGCTGCTGCTTTACCGGAACCGCAATGCGAAGATCAAGGCCCGCCCGCCCAGAACGCTGAACCCTTTCCAGCGCGATCCCTGGGAAAAGGAAAACGCCGGATGGAAGCAGCTTTCCGAGCAGGTGGAACGGTTAAAGAAGGAGCAGGGGGGCGGCAGGTCCGCACAGGAAGACGAACCGCCCCGCAGCCAGCCGGACTCCGGCCGCTAAGAAAAGCAACAACTACCGCCTCAATAGAGGTGTAGAAAGCAGGTAATGATGGAAACTGAAACAAGAACGGTGCGCAGCATTTTAATCGGGCTGGGATTACTGGTGATCGTCGGCGCCTGCTTTGTTTCCGGACTGGTGGTCGGGTGGTTCACCCGCCAGCCAGTCCAGGCCGCCGTGCCCACCGACCTGTTCGCCTCCAGCACCCCGATGCCCGGACGGACCGAGGAGCCGTCTGATCTGGACGAGCTGTTCCAGCCCTTCTGGCAGGCCTGGGAGATCGTCCATGAGCAGTACGTCGACCAGCCTGTGGACGACGTCGAGCTGATGCGCGGGGCCATTCAGGGCATGCTGCAGGCTCTGGACGACCCGCATACCTCTTACATGGACCCGCAGGAATTCCAGCAGGCCAACGCCCCGCTGCAGGGTGAGTACGAGGGCATCGGCGCCTGGGTGGACGTGAGTGGTGATTACCTGACCATCATCAGCCCCATGCCGGACTCACCTGCCGAAGAAGCCGGTCTTAAGCCCGGCGACCGGGTGATCGCGGTTAACGGCGAGGACATGACCGGCGTGGACGGCAATCTGGTGCTGCGCGAGATCCTCGGCCCGGCCGGAACCGACGTGGTCCTCACCGTCGACCGCGGCGGCAGAGTGATGGACATCACCATCACCCGAGAGAAGATCACCGTGCCCAGCGTGACGGGTGAAATGCTGGAAGACAACATCGCCTACATCCAGCTGCTCACCTACGGCGAGCGCACCCGCGTCGAGCTGCGCAGCGAGCTGCGCCGCCTGCTGCGTGAGAACCCCGACGGCCTGATCCTGGACCTGCGCAACAACGGCGGCGGCTACCTGGACACTGCCATCGACGTTGTTTCCGAGTTCATTGACGAAGGTGTGGTCATGTACGAGCAGTTCGGCGACGGCCGGGAGGTCGAATACCGCGCACGCGGCCGCGGGCTGGCGACCGACATTCCCCTGGTGGTGCTGGTGAACGAGGGCACCGCGTCTGCGTCTGAGATCACTGCCGGCGCCATTCAGGACTACGGCCGCGGCGTGCTGGTGGGAACCACGACCTACGGCAAAGGCTCGGTCCAAAACTGGATCCTGCTGGACGATGACAGCGGCGCCGTGCGGGTGACCGTCGCCCGCTGGCTGACCCCCGACCGCCGGCAGATCCACGAAGTCGGCTTGGAGCCGGATGTGGTGGTTGAGCTGACTGAAGAAGACTGGGAAGCCGGCCGCGACCCGCAGCTGGACGCCGCTGTGGAGATTCTGAAAGGCGATTCTCCCTGAAAAACATTGCATCTCTGGCAATTTGCGGGTAAGATGAAGCCTTGTGTGCTCACACATCCCGATCGTGCCGAACATTTGATAATGAATCAGTCAATAAATTGACAGTTCGACCCCGGTTGGGTATAATCATTCTTCGCTGAAAACTGATATGGGAGAAACAATAATGGATAATGTTGCTGTGGCGGACACCAACCGCCAGGTCGAAATCAAACCCAAGGTGAGCATCCAGGGGAAGGTGATCAAAACGACCCTGGCTGGCGCCGTGGTGGACATAGGTAGGGAGCGTCCCGGTCTGCTTCATGTATCTCAAATCGTCACCCCCTCAGACCAGCCGCTGAAGAGCGTGACCGATGTATTGAAACCCGGTGATACGATCGAGGTCTGGATCCGCAGGGAAAAGGACGAGCGCATCGAACTGACCATGATCAAGCCGCTTGATCTGGAATGGCGAGAGATCAAGAAGGACATGGTCGTCAAGGGCAAAGTCGTCCGCCTGGAAGGATTTGGCGCCTTTGTTGACATCGGTGCGGAACGCCCTGGCCTGATCCACATCAGCGAGCTGGCTCACGGTTACGTGCGCACTCCCTCGGACGTCGTCAAGGAAGGCGACGAGGTGGAGGCCATGGTGATCGAGGTCAACCGCAAGAAGAAGCAGATCAAGCTCAGCCTCAAAGCGCTGCAGCCTGAACCCATTATCGAACAGCCCGAGCGCGTGTCCGAGCCTGCCCGCAGGGAAAAGAGCGCTCCTGCCTCCCGGAAGCCCAAGAAGAGCCCGGCCCGCCGGCGGGATGAAGGCATGGAGAACATCGACGAGTTGATGAACAACATCAACGACCCTGCGCAGGAAGCCGAGCCCACCGCCATGGAAATTGCCATCCGCGAGGCGATGGAACGCGCCAAGGCCCGCAAGCAGGAAGACAAGAAAAAGAAGGAAAAATCCATTTCCTCCGAACAGGAAGATATCCTGTCTCGTACGCTGGAAACCAAGAGCGGGTCCGCCTCCTGAGCTCCCATCTGGCAGTTTTACTTTTCAGTAAATTCATACTCGAGTTTGCAGGAATGTAAAACTTCCAGCAGTTTCAGCGCTGAAACGAAGAAGAAAGAGCACACCCTTCCGGGAGAGTGCTCTTTTTCTTATCAATCATGGCCTCCACATTGCCCGGCTTTATGGTAAACTTACGCCTGTGTGGAAACCAGATCATCTGGGAACCAATTTCCAGAGCCCTTGAGGAACGATGTTGGGCACCGATATTGGACTGAAACCTACCGAAAACACACATACCTGTCTGGCAACCTCGTAGGGAGGGCGGTTTATCGCCCTCCCTACTTCTTTACACATCCTTCCTGATCCCAAGGAGTTATGCCATTATGCCGGTAAAGTACATCTTTTTCACTGGGGGCGTGGTCAGCTCGGTTGGTAAGGGCGTGACCGCTGCAGCTACCGGGCGCCTGCTCAAAGAGCGCGGCTTCAAAGTGGCGGTGCAGAAGCTGGATCCGTACATTAACGTGGATCCGGGCACCATGAGCCCCTACCAGCACGGCGAAGTCTTCGTGCTGGACGACGGGGCCGAAACCGACCTCGACCTGGGTCACTACGAGCGCTTTATTGATATCCGTCTGAACCGGGTGTGCAACATCACCACCGGGCAGGTCTACGCCGAAGTGATCAGCAAGGAGCGGCGGGGCGACTACCTGGGCGGCACCATCCAGGTCATCCCGCACATCACCAACGAAATCAAGCGCCGCATCACCATGGTCGCCAAGACCACCGGCGCGGAAATCGTGCTGGTGGAAGTCGGCGGCACCGTCGGTGACATCGAGAGCCGCCCGTTCCTCGAAGCGCTGCGCCAGATGCGCTCGGACGTGGGCCGCGAAAACACGCTTTACGTGCACGTCACCTGGCTGCCTTACATTAAGGCTGCCGGCGAACTGAAGACCAAGCCCACCCAGCATTCCGTGGCCGAGCTGCGCTCCATCGGCATTTCACCGGACATGATCATCGCCCGCTCCGACCAGCCGGTGGACAACTCACTGCGTGACAAGATCGCCCTGTTCTGCGACGTGGATCGCCGCGCGGTCGTGCCCATGGTCACCGCCGAGAACCTGTACGAAGTCCCGATCCTGCTGGAGGACATCGGCGTGGCCGACATCATCCTCGAGAAGCTGGGCCTGGAAGCCCGCCAGCCGGCCGACCTGAGCGCATGGCGCCGGGTGATCGAAGCCGCCAAGCAGCCCAAACCGAAGATTTCCATCGCGCTGGTGGGAAAATACGTTGAGCTGCACGACGCCTACATGAGCGTCCGCGAAGCGCTCAAGCACGCCGGGCTGAACCTGGGCGTGGACGTGGACATCCGCTGGGTGCTCTCCACCGAGCTGGAGCGCGGCAAGGGCTGGGAACTGCTGGAAGGCGTCGACGGCATCCTGGTCCCCGGCGGGTTTGGCAGCCGCGGCATCGAAGGCAAGATCCAGGCGGTCCGCTACGCGCGCACGCACAAAATCCCCTTCTTCGGCCTGTGCCTGGGCATGCAGCTGATGGTGGTGGAGTTCGGCCGCCACATCTTCAACAGCGAACAGGTCAACTCGACCGAGTTTGACCGCTCCACCCCCTACCCGGTCATCGATCTGATGCCCGACCAGCAGCACATCACCGACATGGGCGGGACCATGCGGCTGGGGCTGTACCCCTGCATCCTGCAGCCGGGCACCATCGCCGCGCAGGCCTACGGTACGGACCGCATTGACGAACGCCACCGCCACCGCTTCGAGTTCAACAACGTCTACCGCGAGCAGTACGAGCAGGCCGGTATGCGCTTCTCGGGCCTGTCGCCGGACGGCAAGCTGGTCGAAATCGTCGAGCTGGCGGACCACCCCTTCATGCTGGCCACCCAGTTCCACCCCGAATTCCTCTCGCGTCCCGAACGGCCGCACCCACTGTTCACTGCCTTCCTCAAAGCGGTAACCGCGCACGCCGGCATGGAAACGCAGGCCGCTGCCCCGGGTGAGCCGGCCGCCTGATTCGAGAGCTGGAGCCTCCTGCGGAGTGTTTTTCGGGTATACTCATAACCGGATTACCCCTCTGTCAATTCGGCGATACATTCGCCTATCATCAACATGCGAGGTGCGAATTGGATACTACCATCGAATCAATTGTGGCCCTGGAGGTCCTTGACTCCCGCGGGAACCCGACAGTCGAAGTGGAAGTGGTTCTGGCTGACGGCTCCTGGGGCCGCGCAGCCGTGCCCTCCGGCGCCTCCACCGGCACGCACGAAGCGCTCGAACTGCGCGACGGTGACAAAGGCCGCTACGGCGGTAAAGGCACGACCAAGGCTGTCGACAACGTAAATGACGCCATCGCCGACCACCTCGTCGGCTGGGACGCCACCGAGCAGCGCGCCATCGATATGGCCATGCTCGAGCTGGACGGCACCCCCAACAAGTCCAACCTGGGCGCCAACGCCATCCTGGGCACCTCTCTGGCAGTGGCCAAGGCGGCCGCCAACTCGGTCGGCCTGCCGCTGTACCGCTACCTGGGCGGCGTGCACGCTCACGTGCTGCCCGTCCCCATGATGAACATCCTCAACGGCGGCGCGCACACCGGCTGGCAGTCCACCGACTTCCAGGAGTTCATGATCATGCCCTTCGGCGCGCACACCTTCGCCGAAGCCCTGCGCTGGGGCGCGGAGATCTACCACAGCCTCAAGGCTGTGCTGAAGAGCCGCGGCTACATCACCCTGGTCGGCGACGAGGGCGGCTATGCCCCTCAGCTCAAGGCCAATGTGGAGGCCATCGAGGTCATTCTGGAAGCCATCGAGAAAGCCGGCTACAAGCCCGGTGACGAAGTCGCCATCGCGCTCGATCCGGCCGCTTCCGAACTGTACGACACCGAGACCAAGCGCTACAACCTGCGCCGCGAAGGCAAGGAGCTCACCAGCGAGGAAATGGTCGCTTTCTGGGTGGACTGGGTGAACAAGTACCCGATCGTCTCCCTGGAAGACGGTCTGGCCGAAGACGACTGGGACGGCTGGAAGAACCTGGTCAACCAGGTCGGCGACCGGCTGCAGATCGTCGGCGATGACCTGCTGGTGACCAACCCCGAGCGCGTCCGCCGCGCTATCAAGGAAAACGCCGCCAACGCCCTGCTGGTCAAGCTGAACCAGATCGGCTCGCTGACCGAGACCATCGAGGCCGTTGAGCTGTGCCACCGCACCGGCTGGCGCGCCGTCACCTCGCACCGCTCTGGCGAGACGGAAGACTCCACCATCGCGGACCTGGCCGTAGCGCTCAACACCGGCCAGATCAAGACCGGCGCCCCGGCCCGCTCTGACCGCGTGGCCAAGTACAACCAGCTGCTGCGCATCGAGGCCGAGCTGGCCGACGCGGCAAAGTACGCCGGCTGGGACGCGCTGCGCTTCCGCCGCTAAATCAGAATTTGACGATCAGGCCCCCGGTTCTTCCGGGGGCCTTTTTCATTCTGTGTCCTGGCCAGCCCCGCCCGTACCGGCCAGCCGGTCGAGCAGCTCCAGCACCGCCGGAGTTGGCGGAATGTCGGACATCGAGGAGCCGTCATGCCGGTAGCGGATGATCCCCTCCCCGTCCAGGATCAGCAGCGCCGGCATGCGCCCCAGCTTCAGAAGGTTGACGGTTTGCTCGTAGCGCCGGGCCACCCGCGAGCCCGGGTCGGCCAGGCCGGTGAAAGGAAACTGGTTCCGCTCCCAGAAGGATCGCAGCGCCGAAAGTGAGTCCGGGCTGACCACCAGCACATCCGCGCCCCGGCGGCGTATTTCCTCATAGTACTGACGCAACTGCATCATGTGCCCGCGGCAGTACGGTCAGGTCAGGCCGCGGTTGAACACCAGCACCAGCGGTCGGCCGCGGTAATCTGACAGGCGCACGACCTGCCCGTCGGTGCCGGTGAGTTCAAAATCAGGAGCCTGCGAGCCAACATCCGGTGCCATACCAATTCCCCGCTGTTCTTTAGTGTTTGGACCTTTCCCTTATTGTAGAGCAAGTGCCTGCCCTGCGGAACCGCGTGCCCGGGGAACAGGTACAATAGTGCCAACCCTGCATCCCTGGAGGTACCTGTGGAACCGCTGTACGACCGCTTTGCCGACTTCTACGCCGCCGGGCCGTATCCTCGCTACACCCGCGCCCTGATCGAGCTCTTTCCGACCGTGCAGGAGCGCTACAACCTTCCGGGGAAAGGCAGCCTGCTGGACGCCGCCTGCGGAGAAGGGACCTTCGCCGTCGCCATGGCCAAAGACGGATGGCAGGTGACCGGCATCGACCAGTCCGAGCGCATGCTGCAGCACGCCCGCAGGAAACCCGAAACCGCGGAGCTGGGCATCCGCTTCCTGCGCCGGGACATGCGCAGCATGGGCTTCAACGCGGAGTATGACCTGGTCACCTGCTGGTTCGACAGCCTGAACTACCTGCTCCAGTACAGCGACCTGAGCCAGGCCTTCAGTTCGGCCTACCAGGCGCTCAAGCCCGGCGGGTACTACCTGATGGACATGAACACCATCTACGGCCTGGCCTTCACCTGGCAGCAGAACCCCTACTACATCCAGCAGGACCAGGACGGGATCTTCGAGGTTCACTCCACCAGCTACGATTATGAAAACCAGATCGCCTCGCTGCACATCACCGGCTTCGTCCGCCTGCCTGACTCCGGCCTGTGGGAGCGCATGGACGAAATCCACCGCGAGCGCGGCTACCCCGTCGAGCAGATCGCCAGCCTGCTGAACACTGCCGGCTTTGAGATCATCGACCGGATCGGCCACCTGCGGGATTTCAGCCCGCCGGAGCCGGAGACGCCGCGCGTCTGGTTTATCTGCCGCAAGCCGGCCTGAGCTTAAGCCCCGTTGAGCAAATCCCGCGCCTGGAACCAGATTTCGGCGAACATGTCCTCGGTCAGGCGGCCGGTCTGCGTGTTCTGCCGGCTGGGATGGTAGGAGGCCAGCAGCCAGGGCAGGCCGTCCGGCAGGCGGTAGAACGCGCCGTGCCCGAACTTTGGCCCGCGCTGGCCGTAGATCTTCAGCAGCCGGTCAAAGGCGATCTGGCCGAGCGCAACCACACCCTGCACCTTCGCCAGCAGCCGCAGCTCGGTTTCCAGATACGGCTGGCAGGTGTCCAGCTCCTGCGGGGTGGGTTTGTTGTCCGGCGGGGCGCAGCGGGCCGCCGCGGCGATATAGACGTCCGTCAGCCGCAAGCCGTCACCGCGGAACTCGGCGCGAGGCTGGTTGGCAAACCCGGCTTTGTGCAGCGCGGAAAACAGGAAATCCCCCGAGCTGTCGCCGGTGAACACCCGCCCGGTGCGGTTGCCGCCGTGAGCCGCCGGCGCCAGGCCGACCACCAGCAGCCGGGCGTCCGGGTCCCCCAGGCCCGGCACCGGGCGGCCCCAGTAGTCCCAGTCTCGGTACATCTTGCGCCGCTCGCGGGCCACCTGCTGCCGCCAGGCTACCAGCCGCGGGCAGCGGGCGCAGGTCACCACGTGCATGTACAGCGCCTGCCAGTCCATATCTTCCGGGATGCCGCTGAATTGCTCTCCGGCCATACCACTCTACCCGGCCGCGCCAACCTCGCCGGACTTATTCCTCGATGATGCGCACCGAGTTCAGCCGCACCGCCGGGGCGTCGCGATGCCGCGGGTCGCGGGGCGGGATGGACATGAGCACGTCCATGCCTTCCACCACCTCACCAAACACGCTGTGCTTGTTGTCCAGCCAGAGCGTGGGCACGTGGGTAATGAAGAACTGCGAGCCGTTGGTGTTGGCACCCGCGTTGGCCATGGAAAGAATGCCGGGGCGGTCATGCTTGAGCGAAGAGTGAAACTCGTCGTTGAACCGGTATCCCGGCCCGCCCATGCCGGTGCCGGTCGGATCGCCGCCCTGGGCCATGAAATCCTCAATCACCCGGTGGAAGATGGTGCCGTCATAGAAACCTTCCCGCGCCAGGAAGACAAAGTTGTTCACCGTGGCGGGCACCTTGTCGGCAAAAAGCTTTACCTTGATCTCACCTTTTTCCGTATCCAGGACAGCGTGATAGGTCTTCTTCAGGTCCAGTTGAAAGGCGGGCGGTTTGGACCACTGTTTCTGAGGTTGGCTCATGCTGGATTCCTTTCCGGTTACTGGCAAAGATGATTAATTCTACAGGAGAAAGCGGCACTGCTGGCCGGGGAGCGCCCGCCAGATACCAGGATTAACAAGCCCCCTGCCGCCTGTCCCAGGCCAGGTCAGGCGATCAGCATGGCGTCGCCGAAGGAGAAGAAGCGGTACTCCGCCTGTATGGCTTCCCGGTAGGCCGCCAGGATCCGCTCCCGCCCGGCAAAAGCGCTGACCAGCATCAGCAGGGTCGATTTGGGCAGGTGGAAGTTGGTGATCATAGCGTCCACCACCTTGAAGCGGTAGCCGGGCAGGATAAACAGGTCCGTCGGCCCGGAGACCGGCCGCAGCGTGCCGTCCTCACTGGCTGCGCTTTCCAGCGTGCGTACACTGGTGGTGCCCACCGCGATCACCCGCTTTCCGGCCCTGCGGGCGACGTTGACCGCTTCCGCGGCGGACGGGGTCACTTCCCGCCATTCGGTGTGGATCAGGTGCTCGGTCGGGTCGTCTTCGGTCACCGGGGCAAAGGTGTCCAGCCCGACGTGCAGGGTCACGGTGGCGAACTGCACCCCCTGCCCCTTGAGCCGCTCAATCAGCTCCGGCGTGAAGTGCAGCCCGGCGGTGGGCGCGGCGGCTGAGCCGGGCTGGCGGGCATAGACTGTCTGGTAGCGCTCGGGGTCGGATAATCGGGTGTGGATGTACGGCGGCAGCGGCATTTCACCCGCATGGTCCAGGTAAGGCTCGACCGGCTCGGCAAAGCGAATGCGCCGGCGGGAGCCTTCCAGCTCCTCGATCACCTCCGCTTCCGGACCGCCCTCCACGGCCAGCCGGCGGCCGGTCTTCATGCGCTTGCCGCCCACCAGCGCTTCCCAGGTGACATCGTCCTCCCGGCGAAGCAGTAGCAGTTCGACCCGCCCGCCGGTATCCTTGCGGGCGTGAATGCGCGCCGGGATCACCCGGGTCTGGTTGAGCACCAGCAGGTCGCCCGGGTTGAGAAATTCGCCCAATTCGTAGAAATGGCGGTGCAGGCAGTGACCGTTGGCCCGGTCCAGCACCATCAGGCGCGAATTATGGCGCGGCTCCACCGGCGTCTGGGCAATGCGCTCCGGAGGGAGCTCGTAATCGAAATCCTCTGTTCTCACGGCTAAAGTAATCGGGGCTGCTGGTTTTGTTCCTGCTCCGCCGGGTAAGCCAGGTGGAGGTGATCATAGGCCAGGCGGGTGGCCACCCGGCCCTGCGGGGTGCGGTCCAGAAAACCCAGCTGCAGCAGGTAGGGCTCGACCACATCCATGATAGTGTCCGGCTCTTCGCCGATGGACGCAGCGATGGTGTTCAGGCCCACCGGACCGCCGCGGTACTTCTCAATAATGGTGTGCAGCACGCGCAGGTCCACCTCATCCAGTCCAAGAGGATCGACATTGAGCAGGTTGAGCGCTTCCTCGGCCACTTCCCGGGTGATCACCCCGTCCGCGCGGACCTGGGCATAATCGCGCACCCGCCGCAGCAGCCGCAGCGCCACGCGGGGCGTTCCCCGTGCCCGGCGGGCGATTTCGGTGATGCCGTCCGGCACAGTCTCCACGTTGAGCAGGCTCGCCGCCCGGCGAACGATTTTCTCCATGGCAGGGTGGTCGTAATAATCCAGGCGATAGACCGCCCCGAAGCGGGCGCGCAGCGGCGCGCTGACCAGCGCCAGCCGGGTGGTGGCCCCGATGACGGTGAAGCGCGGCAGCTTGAGCCGGATGGAGCGTGCCGACGGGCCCTTCCCGATGACGATGTCCAGAGCGAAGTCCTCCATGGCAGGGTAAAGCACCTCTTCCACAGCCCGCCCAAGACGGTGAATCTCGTCGATGAAGAGAATATCGCCCGCCCGCAGGTTGGTCAGGATCGCCGCCAGGTCTCCGGCGCGCTCCACAGCCGGGCCGGCGGTGATCTTGATGTTCACCCCCATTTCATTGGCCAGCACATGCGACAGCGTGGTCTTGCCCAGGCCGGGAGGGCCATAAAACAGCACATGATCCAGCGATTCCTTTCGCTGGCGGGCCGCCTGGATCAAAATGGCCAGATTTTCCCGGATCTGATCCTGCCCGATGATGTCGGTCAGCCGGTGCGGCCGCAGGGCCAGGTCCACCCGATCGTCCGGCCTGGCTTCGGGGTTAATCAGTCGATCAGGTCCATCGCTCATGTGTTCGATTATACCTTTATCCGGGACGAGCGACAATCGACCAGAATGAGACCAAATTCCGGCCATCGCTGGAGTGCGTGCTATAATGCAGGCAGCTAACCCTGACCTGGAGATCAGCATGTCCAATATCTATGTCTCACAACACCCGCTCGTGGCGCATAAGCTCACGAAGCTTCGCGATGTCAACACCAAGCCCAAGAAGTTCCGTGAGCTGGTCCGCGAGATCGCCGGGTTGTTGGCCTATGAAGCCACCTCTGATCTGGCAATCGAACCCATCGAAGTGCAGACACCGCTCATGGTTACTCAGGGCGCGGAGTTGAAAGAGAAAATCGGTCTGGTTCCCATCCTGCGGGCCGGACTGGGCATGGTGGAAGGCATCTGGGAGCTGATGCCCTCCGCCGAGGTCTGGCACATCGGGCTGTACCGCGACGAGAAAACCCTGAAACCGGTGGAATACTACAACAAGCTGCCCACCCTGCCGACCGTCTCCGTCTGCCTGGTGCTGGACCCGATGCTGGCCACCGGCGGTTCGGCTGTTGCCACTATTGACATCCTCAAGCGCTGGGGCGTGCACAAGATTAAATTCGTCGGGCTGATCGGCGCGCCGGAAGGCATCAACAACCTGCACAGCCACCATCCCGACGTGCCCATCCACCTGGCTGCGGTCGATGAGCGGCTCAACGAGCACGGCTACATCCTCCCCGGTCTGGGAGACGCGGGCGACCGCGAATTCGGTACGGCGTAATCGACAGGCAGTGAGCCATCCGCTCACTGCCTTTTTTCTGCCTGCTTTAACCGCCGATCTGGGTCATAAAACGCCCGGTAGGATAGGCGTGTTCCGCCAGGTGATGCTGGCGGGGCTTGCCTTCCAC
>DGEO01000007.1:144293-147926 GCA_002385985.1 Anaerolineaceae bacterium UBA3924
TCCCGGCGCGCCCGGCAGCCGGTACTCCCGGGCCGGCCCCAGCCCGATCGTGTCCTCCACCGGCTCGGGATGCAGGTGCGCCAGCCGGGCGAGGATCTCATTCACCCCGATGAACGCGCTGGCGGGATCGGGCAGGTCATCGCCCCAGCGGCGCTGGTTCTGCAGCGGCATCAGCTCGATGAAGCGCACGTGCCATGGATGGCGCAGCGCCAGCGCGGCCATGTCCTCCAGCTCATCGTCGTTCAGCCCGCGGGCGGCGACCACGTTGATCTTGACCGGCTCCAGCCCGCAGTCCTCGGCTGCCTGAATGCCCTCCCAGACCCGCTCGATCGACCCGCCGCGGGTGATTCGCGTGTAGCGCTCAGGCCGCAGCGTGTCCAGGCTGATGTTGACCCGCCGCAGACCGGCGGAAGCCAGCCGGGCCGCCTGACCGGCGAGCAGCGAGCCGTTGGTGGTCAGGGCGATGTCCTCAATCCCCGGGATGGCGGCCAGCATCTCCACCAGGCGCTCCAGGCCCTTTCGGATGAGCGGCTCGCCTCCGGTCAGCCGCACCTGGCGGATTCCATGCGCGGCAGCCGCCCGCACCACCGCGGCAATTTCCTCATAGGTCAGGATGGAGGTATGCGGCTGCCATGCGATGCCTTCCGGCGGCATACAGTACACGCAGCGCAGATTGCAGCGGTCAGTGACGGATATGCGCAGATACTGGATCTGGCGCCCCCATGAGTCGTTCATTCGCTGGCTCACCTTTAGAAAGGGATAATGTCGAGTATGATTGTAACCCTGGACAGTAAAGCCTGTCTACTGACGTTCTTCCCCATTCCAATGCCGGCCTGCCCGTGCTTACTGCGAAATTGACCTGGAAGAATGGTTCATTCAATTTCTGCTACAATACGCAGTCCGGGGGTATCCCGCGACGTGAAAGGAACGAACACGATGAAGATACTCAAGCTGACCGTTCTGGGGGGCTTAATCCTCACCCTGCTGGCCGCCTGTGACGCCCTGCCCTTCAGGGCCGAGCCGACACCGGAGATCCCGGCCTTCCCCACCGGGTCGACCGAACTGCAGCCCGTCCCGGCAACCGGTTCCTCCTGCCTGGTCGGTGAATGGGCGCTGGAAGAGGAAGAGCTGGCCGCGCTGCAGCAGCTGGCGGAAGAAGCCGCCGGCCAGGACCTGATTATTGAGGAATTCAGCGGCGATCTGGTGGCCCAGTTCCTCCCGGACGGCACTCTTGTTGGCTATGCGCAGGGTGTCAGTCTGGAAGGCCGCGCCCCCTTCAACGGCGTTCGCGTTCCGGCGGCGGTAACGGTCAACGGCAGCACGACAGGTACCTACAGTGCCGATGACGAAGCCGGCCGGCTGACGCTCACCCTGCAGGACGCCAGCGACATGCGCGTGACCGCCAGGGTGCTGATCCTGCCTGTGTTCAACCGCAGCCTGCAGACGTTCGTCAACGAGCGCGACCTGGCTGGTTCCAGCCTGGATGTGGACTTCGACTGCTCCGGCGACCGGCTGGAGTTCTCCTTCGAGTCCTTCGACGGAAATATCGAAACCGTGCGGCTGCAGCGTGTCAGCGACTGACGGAAACCACGCGCAGGCGGAAAACCCGGCCGAGCGCGACCCGCAGGGCGGTGACCGGCAGCGCCAGCGCCAGGTGCACCAGCAGGCTGCCCGCAAGCACCGCCGCCAGATTGGATAAGAAGGTATCCAGCGCGGGGGCCAGGTGAAGGCTCATCCAGGTCCCCGCGCCGGCCGCGGCTGCAGCCGCACCGGCGGCCAGGGTCGCCCCCGCCAGCGGCAGCCAGGCCCGCCGGTCAGACGGGGACGGCAGCATGGTGCTGCTGATGCACACCGCCAGATAGAACCACACCCAGAAGTCCGGCTGCTGCGTGACGAGCGGCAGCGCTGCCCGCACAGCCGCCCAGTCCCCCTGCAGGGCCAGATCCCACAGCGGCGCCAGCCCAAGCCGGCTTCCCGCGATCCAGCCCGTCAGCGGCGCGCCGGTGAGGAAGGGCGCCAGGCCGATCAGCGCATCCTTCACCAGGTTGGTCTGCGCGGTCTGCACGTACCCCAGGCGCAGCCTGCCGCCCGGCAGCGCGCGAGGGATCAGCGAGATGCGCCCCGTGGGCACGCCCAGCAGGCGGGCCGCCGCCCAGTGGCTGACCTCGTGCAGCAGCACGCCGGGGAACAGGAACAGGGCGAAAAGCCCCAGCGCCGCGTCCGGACGGCGGGTGAGGGTTAAGAAAACTGCCTGCAGCTCTCGATGCAGCCAGCGCTGGGCCGCATAGAAAGGCAGCAGGCAGAGGAGAAACGCGATCAAGCCGCGATCAGGATTACGCGGTCTCGGCAGCGGCGCGCACGATCGCCAGGAAATCGTCCTTCTTCAGGCTGGCCCCGCCGATCAGGCCGCCGTCGATGGCCGGCTCGCGGAAGTATTCCGCCGCATTCGAGCCCTTGACCGAACCGCCGTACAGCACGCGGATCGACTCCTCGGTCGCCGCGCCAAACATGTCCGCCAGGACCGGCCGGATCACCCCGCCGATCACCCGGCTGGCATCCTCCACATTGGCCGCCCGGCCGGTGCCGATCGCCCAGACCGGCTCGTAGGCGATAACCAGCTTGTCCGCTTCCTCTTTCGGCACCAGGCTCAGGCCCTCGCGCAGCTGCCGGGTGACCACTTCCTCGGTCCGGCCGGCTTCGTTTTCTTCCAGCGTCTCGCCAACGCACACGATGGGCACCAGCCCGACTTTGAAAGCGGCGGCCAGCTTCTTCGCCACCGACTCATCGGTCTCCCCGAAGTACAGGCGGCGCTCCGAGTGGCCCAGAATAACGTAATTGCAGAACTCGCGCACCATGTTTGGGGCCACCTCACCGGTGAAAGCACCTTTCTCCTCCCAGTGCATGTTCTGCGCGCCGAGACCGATTTCCGTGCCAGTCACCATGGCCGAGATGGCCAGGATGGAAGTGAAGGGCGGGCACAGAACCCGCTCCACGGTGCTGATCTCCGTCAGTTCGGGCATCATTTCCGCCACCAGCTGTCTGGCCTCTTCGACGGTCTTGTTCATTTTCCAGTTACCAGCGACAAAAGGCTTGCGACTCATGTAACCTCCAGTGATGTCAGAGCCGGGGCTCTGTGAAATTCGGCAGTTTTTTCTTCCTGATTATATCCCCGGCAGAGATTAAAAACAATTTGACGGATGAGGCAGTTCTGTCCTGAAATATCGCGACAAGAATGGTATAATTCGCCTGTCCAGGTTGGTCAGGCGATCGCATTTGCGCACTGCGCAAATGAGGAAAGTCCGCACTCCACAGAGCATGGCGCCGGGTAACACCCGGGGCGGGGAAACCTGCCGGAACGGGCCACAGAGACATACCGCCGGGCCGCAAGGCCCTGGCAAGGGTGAAAAGGTGGTGTAAGAGACCACCGGCGACTGCAGTAATGCAGCGGCCAGGCAACCGCCGCCAGGAGCAAGGCCAAGCAGGCGCGAGAGGCTGCTCGTCTCGTTTGAGCGCCGGGTAGGCTGCTGGAGCCGTCTGGAGACAGGCGGCCAAGAGAGATGATCGCCCAGGCGGAAAGGGTCCGCAAGGAAACCGTTCTGCCGGACAGAATGCGGCTTATAGACTGACCTGGAC
>DGEO01000040.1:0-2220 GCA_002385985.1 Anaerolineaceae bacterium UBA3924
ACCTCCACTACCCTCTCCGTCGGCAGCGTCAGATGTGTATAAGAGACAGCTGAAAAAGTCCGCCCGCCAGGCCGGCTTCCAGCGGGTGGAGGTGCTGCCAATCGACAATTATTTCTTCCGTTTTTACCGGCTGCGCCAGTGAACCGGGTCAGCGTCGCGCCAGCGCGTCCGGCTGCAGCTGGATGGGGTAAGCGCGGGCCAGCCGCCCGGCCGCGTCCGACAGGCGCTCCCCTTCGGGCGAAACGAGGTCCGGCAGCAGCTCGGCCACCGGCACGGCCAGGAACACCCGCTTCCACAGGGCTTCGTCCAGCACCTGCCCGTCGTAGATGATCACGTCCGCGTCGAAGGTGCGCGGGGCGTACTTGTTCGCGGTGCGCACCCGTCCCAGGCTGGCCTCCAGCGGGCGCAGCACCCGCGCCTTGAGCGCCTGCGCCGAAAGCGGCGTGCGCACCAGCAGCGCCATGTTCAGAAAATCCGGCCCGGCGAACCCCTCGGACGGGGAGCGCCAGACCGAGGATTCCCGCTCCACCTGCAGCTGATCATGGCGCCGCAGCGCCTCCAGGCCCAGCGCCAGATTCCGCTCCGGCTGGATGTTCGAGCCAAGCAGCAGGCAGGCCAGCCGGCCGTTCACAGCTCCTCCCAGCCCTTTTCGCGCTCGATTTCCACGCCCACCGTGCGGGAAAAGCGCACCGCGCCGGGCTTTTCCACCCGCACACGCACCCTCTGAACCCCCGGCTCCTGCAGGCTGATGCGCGCCAGGTCGACGGCCAGCGCTTCGACCGTCAGCCGCTGGGCCGTTTCGGCATGGGCCAGCGCCTTTTTGGCCACCGTGCGGTAGTTGACCCCGGCCTCAATGTCGTCGCGGCGCCCGGCCAGGTCAAAATCGCCGTACAGCTCCAGACTGATCAAAATGTCCTGTGGGGTTTCGCGCTCCCATTCGTTCAGGCCGATGATGCCGCGCGCGTGCAGATCGGTGATGAAGATTTTGTCCATGCTGCCTCCAGTCTACACCAGATGCCTGCCCCCATCCACATGCAGTATTTCGCCAGTGATATAATCCGGCCCTTCCAGCAGGAAGAGCATCGCCTGCGCCACCTCCTCCAGATCCGCCCAGCGCCCGGCCGGGATGGTGTCCATCAGGTTGGCGGGGGCCGAACCGCTGCTCGGCGGCAGGCTGGCCCCCAGCGCCAGCCCGTTGACCGTCACCCGCGGGGCCAGCGCGGCGGCCAGCGAGCGGGTCAGCCCGGCCAGCGCGGCCTTGCTGATCGTGTACGGCAGGTGATCGGGGCCAGGTCGCAGCGCCCGCCAGTCCAGCAGGTTGACGATCCGCCCGTGCTCGCCATCTCCCAGCGACCTGGCGAAGGCCTGGCTGAGCAAAAAGGGCGCGGTCAGGTTGACGCGCAGGTGGCGGTCCCATTCCTCCAGGGTGGTCTGGTCCCAGCCCAGCGGTTCGAAGATGGCGGCATTGTTGACCAGCGCGTACAGCGGGCCGGCCTCCGCCGCCCGCTCCACCAGCCCGGCGGCCTGCTGCGGATCGGCCAGGTCGGCCTGCAGCAGCTGTACTCTGCGGCCCATCATCTCGATCTCGCTGCGGGTGTGCTCCGCTTCTTCCTGCGAAGTGCCGTAGTGCAGCACGATGTCCGCCCCGGCCCGCGCCGCGGCCAGCGCCAGCGCCCGCCCGATCCGCCGGGCGGCGCCGGTCACCAGCACCCTTTTGCCCTCCAGCCCCATAGATGCCTCCGTTTAGTCGAAGGGGATGGCCCACTCCGGCCGCTGATCCCCGGCCAGGTCCTCCGGCCGGAGCGGCCCCGGCCTGGCGATCAGCTCCCGCGCGGCCGGAATCTTCTTCCACACGTTCCACAGCAGCACCCCGCGCACGCGTCCTTTGTCGAAATAATACAGCACGCCTTTGCGGAAGGGCTCCTGCCAGTCCGCGATCACCTGCAGGCGCGAGTCCAGCATCCCGACGGCCTCGTAGCCCAGGTCGAACAGGTCGGAGTAGAAATAGGGCAGGTAGTGGTACGGCTCGCCCGCGCCGGCCAGGTTGCGCCCGGCCTGGCGGCCCATGCTGTTGGCGTTGTCCTCGTGCTCCACGCGCAGCCGCACGTCCAGCGCCGGGTTGTAGAACTCGGCCACGTCGCCGGCGGCATAGATGTTCGGCCGGCTGGTGCGCAGCAGATCATCCACGCGGATGCCGTCGCCCAGCTCCAGCCCGGCCGC
>DGEO01000040.1:2376-36557 GCA_002385985.1 Anaerolineaceae bacterium UBA3924
CGCCCGCTCTGCGTGGTCAGCACGCGCCGCTGGCCGTCCACCCGCAGCCCGCTGACCATCTCACCGGCCAGCACCTCCACGCCCTGCTCGCGGTAGTAATCGTTCAGGAAGCGCCCCACTTCCGGCGGGAAGATGCGCGCGCCGATGCCCTCCTCGGGAAAGAGCATGGTCACCTTGCGGCCGTTCATGGCCAGCGCGGCGGCGATCTCCGCCCCGATAAATCCGCCGCCGATCACGGCGAAGTCGGCGCCGGTCTCGCTCAGCTCCGCCAGGCGGTGATAGTCCCGCACTGTGCGGTAGTAGATGATCTCATCCCCGCCGAAGGGCAGGCGGCGCGGCGCGCCGCCGGTGGCCAGCAGCAGCTTTTCGCCCTGGTAGGACTCGCCCTGCCGGTCGCGCACGGTCAGGCCTTCCGGGTCCAGTTCGGTGATTTCGCAGCCCAGGATCAGCTCGGCGCCCTTCTGGTCGGTGCCCCGCCAGATGTTCTTGATCGGCCGGCCCTTCCACAGGCCCTTGCTGAGCGGCGGGCGGTTGTAGGGCGGGTCAGGCTCCCGGCTGATGACCGCGATCGAGCCATCCGGGTCCAGTTCGCGGATGCCGCGCACAGCCGCGTCCGCTGTCATCCCTCCACCGACAATCAGGTATTTGTAGCGGTTCATGCTGCACCTCTCCTTTCCCCGCGGATATGGTTCAATTTGTAAGACAATTGTATATCAAACGGGTAAAAGTTTTCCCGGCCGGTAAACCCGGGAGGGTCCGGCGGGGAAACAGGTGTGAAGGATCAGTGCGGGGTGCGCCCCGGCCGCGGGGCTGAATCAAATCATAGCACATCCGCCCCTTCGGCGGGTCGAAGCCGTCCCTCCCGGGCCATGCGGGCGGGTGCCGGCGGATGGACATAACCCCCTGGGCCCTATGGGCAGCACCCTTGGAGTTCCTGCCTTCCCTCCCAGGAGCCATTTCACCCATCCCCCCTGGCCCCCACCTGCACCCACGCAGTGGGTGTTCCCGCAGGGGCGTGTCTCCGCGCCTCTTGTCCCTGGCCGGGAAGGGGGAGTCGTCCTCCACCAATAACTCTCCCCCCTTCCCAGTGACGGAGTCGGGGACATCTAACCCGGCCGCTATGGGAAGGGGGGTTGGGGGGATGGGCGGAGAACTACTTCTGTAAGGAAAGGGGGCACCCCGGTGACTCCGCTTATGGTGGGCAGGTGAGGGATGGGTGAGAGGCTCCCCATGCCCATCAGGGAAGGGGCACTCCCATCGGCGAACCCTCATGGGAGAAGGGGGCACGCCCCTTTAAACTGCCTGTTTACACCTGCATCCAAACCCGCTATAGTGTGATCAACCTGGCAGCGCGTCCAGGCTCCCGTAATTTCCCACTCGTCCGGCGCCGCCGGACAGGAGACAGCAAATGAAAACCCTGATTGTGTACGATTCCTATTTCGGGAACACGGAACAGATCGCCCGGGCCATCGCCGCTGCCTTCGATCCAGGCGAATGCCTGGGCGTGATTCGGGTCGACGAAGTCGTCCCCGAGCAGCTGGCCGCCGCCGATCTGCTGATCGCCGGCTCACCCACCCGCGCCTTCCGCCCCTCAGACGGCACGCGGGCCTTCCTCAAGAACCTGCCGGCAGGGGCGCTGGCGGGCCGCAGCGTGGCCGCCTTCGACACCCGCCTGGACGCGGAGCAAGCCCCTTCCGCCCTGCTGAAGTTCCTGGTGAAGCTGTTCGGCTACGCGGCCAAACCCATCGCCGGCGGGCTGGCGAAAAAGGGCGGCCGCGTGGTGGCGGAGCCGGAAGGCTTCCTGGTGGACGGCAGCGAAGGCCCCCTGCGCGAGGGCGAGCTGGAGCGCGCGGAAAACTGGGCGCGCTCGGTCCGCGCCGCGGCCGCCGGCTGAACCAGACCGCCCGGTGAGGGCTACCGGCGCGCCCGGCTGCGTCCGGTGATCAGCCAGCCGGCCAGCCCGACCAGCGCCGCCAGCAGCAGAGCCCCGGCCAGGCGCTCTTCCCGGCTGAGCAGCAGGCCCGGCTCGCCCTCGGGCAGCGCCTGCGGGTCCGCCGGACCGTCCGGGCCGGGGGCCAGGTCCATCCGCAGGTAGATGCGCGTAAACCGCAGCAGCGGGTACAGCCAGCGCGGAAAGTGCGGCACTGCCTCCTCCGGGCCGACCAGCCGCGGGGTGGTGAGCTCGAATTCGCGCCCGCGCCAGCGCAGCCGGCAGCCGCCGGCTGCCTGCACGTTCAGCCGCCAGTCAGTCCCCGGGCCGTAGGGCAGCGGGATGATGAACCCGCCCGGGGCCGGCACGGCCACCACCGGGGTCAGATAAGCCCTGCCGGAGCAGCGGCCGGTGTGCAGCACGGCGGCGTAGATCACCCGGCCGGCAAACCGCCCCGCCAGCCGGTTGGCGATCACCCGGTTGAAGCGGCGCAGCCAGTCCGCCCGGGTGGCAGTCAGGTCGGTTGTGGTGGTCATGGGATTGCCTTTACCTGTCAATCCAATGGTTCAAACTTCAGTATTCATTATAATAATTTAGTGCTGATCTTTTGGCCGGGTCCGGCATAACCCGCCGCGGTCCGGCTGGCGCACACGGTCCACCTGGGGGAAACGCCTTCGCAGGCGATAAAGGAGGATGATGAGCATCACTGTCCTGTCGGGACTGGCCGGCTCGCTGCTGGCCGCCCCGCTCCAGCGCACTGCGCCGCGCCGGGCCGGCTGGCTGCTGGCCCTGCTTCCCCTCGGCCTGTTTATTTACTTCCTCACCCTTCTGGGACCGGTGTCCGCCGGGCGGACGCTGGTGGAAACCCTGCCCTGGGCGCCGGGCCTGGGGGTGGAGTTCTCCTTCTACCTGGACGGGCTGGGGCTGCTCATGGCGCTGCTGGTCAGCGGGATCGGCGCGCTCGTGCTGGTCTATGCCGGCGGCTACCTGGAGGGCCACCCGCAGCTGGGGCGCATGTACGCCTTCCTGCTGGTCTTCATGTCCGCCATGCTGGGGGTGGTGCTCTCCGGTCACCTGCTGACCACCTTCCTCTTCTGGGAGCTGACCAGCATCTCCTCCTTCCTGCTGATCGGCTTTGACCACAAGGATGAAACCTCGCGCAAATCAGCCCTGCAGGCCCTGCTGGTCACCGGCGGAGGCGGGCTGGCCATGCTGGCCGGGCTGGTGCTGCTCAACCAGGCCGCCGGGACGCTCTCCATCCCCGCACTGCTGGCCTCCAGCCCCGACCTGCTGAAGCACCCCCTCGCCGGTCCGGCCGCGGCACTGATCCTGCTGGGGGCCTTCACGAAATCGGCCCAGTTCCCCTTTCACTTCTGGCTGCCCAACGCCATGGCCGCGCCCACGCCGGTCAGCGCCTACCTGCACTCGGCCACCATGGTCAAGGCCGGCGTTTTCCTGATCCTGCGCCTCGGCCCGGTGCTGGGCGATCACCCGCTGTGGACGCCGCTGGTGAGCCTGACCGGCGCAGTCACCCTGCTGCTGGGGGCCTGGATGGCGCTCTCGCAGACGGACCTCAAGCGCCTGCTGGCCTATTCGACCGTCTCCATGCTCGGCCTGCTCACCCTGTTGGGCGGCCTGCGCACCCCCCTGGCGCTGGAAGCGGCGGTGGTCTTCCTCTTCGCCCACGCGCTCTATAAGGGCGCCCTCTTCATGGTGGCCGGCGCCGTCGACCACGAGACCGGCACCCGCGACGTGACCCGGCTCGGCGGGCTGGCCCGGCGGATGCCGCAGACGGCCGCCGCCGCGCTGCCCGCCGGGCTGTCCATGGCCGCGCTGCCGCCGCTCTTTGGCTTCATCGCCAAGGAGGTGGTCTACGAGGCCGCGCTGGAAAGCGGCCTTTTCGCCTTCGCCGCGGTTTTCGCCGCCTCCGCCGTGACGGTGTTCGCCGCCGCGGTGATCGCCGTGGAGGTTTTCTGGGCACGCCCGGCCGGCTCGCCGCCCCGCGAGCCGCACGAAGCGCCCCTCGCCCTGCGCCTGGGCCCGCTGGTTCTGGCCGGGCTGGGGCTGCTCGCCGGGCTGCTTCCTGGCCCGCTGGATCGTGCTCTCCTCTCCCCGGCCGCCGCCGGGCTGGTCGGGCATCCCCTGCAGCCGGGTCTGGCGCTCTGGCACGGGCTGACCCCGCTGCTGGCCTATTCGGCGCTCACCTTTGCAGCCGGAGCGCTGCTTTACCTGGCCCGCCGCCCGCTGCGCCGCCTGGCGGCCGCCCTGACCGCCGGCTTCGGCCCCGACCGGCTGTACGACCTGGCCTACGCCGGGGTCTTCCGCCTGGCCGCCTGGCAGACCGGCCTGCTGCAGCACGGCACCCTGCGCTACTACCTGAACCTGACCGTGCTGGCCGCCACCGGCCTGGTCGGGACGGTGCTGCTGCTCTACGGCGGCTTGAACATGCCCGCCGCCTTCCCCGGGGCGACTTTCTACGAAGTCCTGATCGCCGCGCTGATCCTGCTGGCGGCCGGGTTCGCCATCACCACCCGCTCGCGGCTGGGCGCGGTGGCAGCGCTGGGCGTGGTCGGCTACGGCGTGGCGGCCATCTTCCTGCTCTTCGGCGCCCCCGACCTGGCCATGACCCAGTTCCTGATCGAGTCGCTGACCGTGATCCTGTTCGTGCTGGCTTTCTACCACCTGCCCGACTTCGAGCGCTTCAGCAGCCGCCGCACCCGCCTGCGCGACATGCTGGTGGCCATGCTGGCCGGGGTGCTCATGACCGTGCTGACCCTCTCCGCCGTGGGCATCCAGATCTTCCCCACCATCTCCAGCTACTACGCCCAGGCCGCCCTGCCCGAGGCCCACGGGCGCAACATCACCAACGTGATCCTGGTGGACTTCCGCGGCTTTGACACCCTGGGGGAGAACGTGGTGCTGGCCCTGGCCGCCATCGGCGTGTTCGCGCTGCTCAAGTTCCCCAAGCGGAGGCAGCCATGAGGTCCTTCTTCCTGCGCACCGCCGTGCGCGTGCTGCTGCCCATGCTGCTGCTGTTCTCCATCTACCTGTTCCTGCGCGGGCACAACGAGCCGGGCGGCGGGTTCGTGGCCGGGCTGACCGCCGCGGCCGCCTGGTCGCTGTACGCCATCGCTTTTGATTCGCGCCACGCCCGGGCCGCCTTTCGCGTCGAGCCGCGCCGGTTGATCGCCACAGGGCTGCTGGTGATTCTCGCCAGCGGGCTGATCAGCACCTTCAGCGGGCGGTCCTACCTGAGCGGTATCTGGTTTTCCCTGCCGGTGCCCGGCCTCGGCGACATCGACCTGGGCACGCCGGTGCTGTTCGACCTGGGCGTCTTCATGACTGTGATCGGGGTGACCCTGGGCATCGTTTTTTCCCTGGAGGAAGTGGAGGAGTGACATGGAAATCCTGCTGGCCATCGTCATCGGAGCGCTGTACGCCGCGGCGGTATACATGCTGCTGCGGCGGGGAATCGTCAAGCTGCTGATTGGCCTGTCGCTGCTCAGCCACGCCGCCAATTTGCTCATCTTCACCGCCGCCGGGCTGACCCGCGGCGGCCCGCCCCTGGTTGCGCTGGAAGGCCAGGCCTCCACCCTGCCCCAGGCCGACCCGCTGCCGCAGGCCCTGATCCTGACAGCCATCGTGATCAGCTTCGCGGTGACCGCCTTCGCCCTGGCACTGGCCTACCGGGTTTACTACACCACCGGCAGCGGCGATATGGATGATCTTCAGCAGAGCGATATCTCATGAGCCGCTGGCTGGTCGCCCCCATCCTCATCCCCATGCTGACCGGCGTGCTGTGCCTGCTGGCGGTGCGCCGCCCGCGCCTGAACCGCTGGATCAGCGTAACCGGCGCTGCGCTGGAGCTGGCGGCGGCGGTCGCCCTGCTGGCCGCGGTGCGCTCGCAGGGCACGCTGGTGCTGCAGGTGGGCGGCTGGCCGGCCCCGTTCGGCATCACCCTGGTGGCCGACCTGCTCAGCGCCTTCCTGCTGGCCGCGGCCTGCCTGCTGGCGTTCACCCTCTCAATCTACTCGCTGGCGTCCATCGGCGCGCAGCTGGAATCTTTCGCCTACCACACCCTGTACCACTTCCTGATCATGGGCGTCAGCGGGGCCTTCCTGACCGGCGACCTGTTCAACCTGTATGTCTGGTTCGAAGTCATGCTGATGGCCTCCTTCGTGCTCATGGCCCTGGGCGGCGAGCGCGGCCAGATGGAAGGGGCCATCAAATACGTCACCCTGAACCTGCTGGCCTCGGCCTTCTTCCTGGCCGCCCTGGGCATCCTCTACGGGCTGGTGGGCACGCTCAACCTGGCCGACCTGGCCGTCAAGATCGGCGGCGTCACCGAACGCCAGCCTCAGGGCATGCTGATGGCCGTGGCGCTGCTCCTGCTGGTGGCCTTCGGCATCAAATCCGCCGTGTTCCCGCTGTTTTTCTGGCTGCCGGCCTCCTATCACACCCCGCCCGCGGCCGTCTCGGCCCTCTTTTCGGGGCTGCTGACCAAGGTGGGCGTCTACAGCCTGATCCGCGTGTTCACCATCCTGTTCGTGCAGAACCCCGACCTGACCCACAACCTGATCCTGTGGATCTCCATCCCCACCATGGTAACCGGGGTGCTGGGGGCCGTGGCCCAGAACCAGTTCCGCCGGGTGCTCTCGTTCCACATCATCAGCCAGATCGGCTACATGATCCTGGGGCTGGGGCTGTTCACCCCGCTGGGGCTTGCCGGGGCCATCTACTTCACCGCCCACAACATGATCGCCAAGACCAATCTGTTCCTGGTCAGCGGGGTGGTCGAGCGGCTGCAGGGCAGCCAGTGGCTCTCGCGGCTGGGGGGCCTGTACGTGACCCAGCCGCTGCTGGCCGGGCTGTTCCTGGTCCCGGCGCTGTCGCTGGCCGGGCTGCCGCCGCTCTCGGGCTTCTTCGCCAAGCTCAGCCTGATCCAGGCCAGCTTCGACGCCCGGCAGTACCTGGCCGGAGGCGTGGCGGTGGCGGTCAGCCTGTTCACGCTGCTGTCGATGATGAAGCTGTGGAACGAGGCCTTCTGGAAGCCCCGCGCTGAAGACGCCCCCGCGGATGCCGAACTGCCCGACCGCGCCCGCTGGCTGGTCCCCATTGCCCTGCTCAGCCTGGTCACTCTGGCGATGGGTCTGGGCGCAAACTGGTTCTACAGCCTGGCGCTGGACGCCGGCCATCAGCTGATGAACCCCAACAACTACATCCTGGCGGTGATGGGAGGCCAGCCGTGAACTACTTCCTGGTCAATGCCTTTCTCGCTTTCATCTGGGCGCTGCTTTCGGGTGTGTTCACCCTGGAAAACCTGCTGATCGGCTTTCTGCTGGGCTATGCGGTGCTCTTTGCCGCCCGGCGGGTGCTGGGGCCGACGCGCTACTTCTACAAATCCACCCGCGCCGCGGGCTTTCTGCTCTACGCCTTCTATCAGATCCTGCAGGCCAACCTCAAAGTTGCGGCCGAGGTGCTCAGCCCGCGGCTCGACATCCAGCCGCGCATTCTGGCGGTGCCGGTGCGTTCCCGCACCGAGCTGGAGCTAACCCTGCTGGTCATCCTGATCTCGCTGACCCCCGGCACGCTGGTGATCGACATTTCCACCGACCGGCGCGTGCTGTATATCCACCACATGATCGCCCCGGACCCCGAGGCCGCCATCGCCGGGATCACCGAGACCCTGGAGCGGCCGCTGCTTTCGCTGCTGCGCGGCGTTCCGCAGGATGAAAAGGAGGAGACAGCATGAGCCTGCTGCACACCGGCGCGTTTGTGTGCATCAGCCTGGCGCTGGTGCTGGCCTTTTACCGCCTGGTGCGCGGCCCCAGCCTGCCCGACCGGGTGCTTTCCCTGGACCTCACGACCACGCTGGTGGTGGGGCTGATCACCGTCTACGCCGTGTCCACCGGGCAGCCGCTCTACCTGGACATGGTGGTGGTGCTGGCGCTGATCAGCTTCCTGGCGACAGTGGCTTATGCCCACTACATCGAGAAAGGAGGCATGCCGTGGCGCAGGCGGTAGGTGACGTGCTGGTTTTTCTAGGCGCGCTGTGGATGCTGGTCGCCGCCATCGGCGTGGCCCGCATGCCGGACCTGTTCCAGCGCATGCACGCCTCCACCAAATCGCCCACGCTGGGGCTCGCCCTGCTGATGCTGGGCGCGTCGCTGCACTTCGGCGCGGTGCACATCACCGCCCGGGCGCTGGCGGTGGTGGTGTTCTACTTCATCACCGCGCCGGTCGCCGCACATGTGCTCGGCCGGGCGGCGTATCTCTCCGGGGTGACGCTGTGGGAAGGCACGCTGGAGGACCAGCTCAAGGGCCGCTACACCCCGCACACGCACCAGCTGCGCTCCACCCCGACGGAGGAGATGGGGGAGGAGGGCTGATCAAACCCGAGACGCACTGCCGTCCTGGGAGCACGGGGGTGTGACGCCGTTGCGGCGGACCGGCAGGGCAGTAAAGCCGCCGGGGCAGACGAGGAAACTGATACCAGACGGCGAAGGCTGCCCAGGCCAGGTTCGCGCTGGCGCACCGGCCCGGCGGCTTCGCAGGCCCCGGCGGGTCCCGGAGAAGGTCGATCGGGCAGCGGCCTGATCCGGCAGGGCGGCTGGACAGTCGATAGAAAACAGAGGAATCATGTCTTATTACATGCGGGTGACATTTGTCACGTGCCTGCCGTGACAGGCTTGTATACAATATAAAATATATTCCTTAAGGCCCCCCAGTTTTTCAACATCCCGCAGTTGAGTATCGCCAACCCCTTATGAAATCTCTTCGCCTCGATACTTCCGAAGACAAAGGCCTTTCCCACTGGGTCACCGTCAGCCTGCAGGAAGCCATCCTGAACGGGCAGTTTGAACCGGGCGAAAAACTGGATCAGGACTTGATCGCCGCCCAGCTGCAGGTCAGCCGCACCCCCGTGCGCGAAGCGCTCAAGGTGCTGGCATCCGAGGGCTACGTCGAAATCTTACCCTACCGCGGCGCCTTCATCCCGCGCGTTTCTCAGCGGGACATCTACGACGTGTATGAGATCCGCTGGCTGATCGAGCCGGAGGTGGTGCGCCAGGCTACGCCGCTCATCCCCGACGCGCTCATCCTGCAGTTCGAGGAGACCTTCGAGCAGCAGACCGCCGCCAGCGGCAAGTGGTCCGAGCGCCAGGTGCTGGACACCGACCAGTCCTTCCACGCCCTCTTCACCCGCCACTGCCAGAACCAGCTTATCCACGAGTTCCTCAACAAACTCAACCACCGCATCTTCCGGGTGCGCAACTTCGCTTTCCGCCAGCCCGGCACCCACCTGGAAGTCTCACTCCACGAGCACTGCGCCATCCTCGAGGCCGTGCGCCAGCGCGACCCAGACCGGGCCGCCGAGCTCATGCAAACCCATCTGAAAAACTCTGCTTACCGCATCTGCCAGTACCTTAACGAGTAATTCCAACAGCCAGGCCACCCGCGGGCCATTCGGGGTGGCAAGTCCCCCGGCTCCTTAACAACAAACGAGTACGTATTTATCCGTAGCCTTGTCGTTATCCTTCAGCCTGGAGGTTGCTGTCCGCGACACTCTTACCTGTATATTTGTCTGCCTCGCGGCCGCCTCCTCTTTTTGTGGCGATACGGGGAACCGCTCATGGTTGCCTTTCGTACCGTAATTTCTCACCCCCCTGTCTGTAAAGGAGAAAAAGAATGCGCAAGGTTGTTCGTTTGTTCCTGTTCGTTTCTCTGATGGCGATGGTGCTGGCTGGCTGCGCCGCCCCGGCAGCCGGCGGCACCGAGCCCACCCAGCCGGCGTCCGAGCCCGCCGCCGAGGGTGAATACCAGCTGCCCGCGAAGATCACTGTGGGCGTCAACAGCGAAAATCCGCCATGGATCTACATGGATAACGGTGATTTCGCCGGTTTTGAAGTGGACATCCTGCGCGAGTTCGGCCGCCGCAAGGGGATCGAAGTCGAGTTCAAGTCCGCTCCCTTCTCCACCGTGCTGACCGGTGTGCAGTCCGGCCAGTGGGACGTGGCCGCCTCCTCCATCTGGATCAAGCCCGAGCGCGCCGAAGTCATGGATTTCGCCGATCCGTACTATGACGCCCAGATCGGTATGCTGACCAACAAGAACGCCCCCCTGGGCGACTTCAGCAACATGAAGGACAAGGCCTTCGGCGCTGATGGCGGTTCCGCCAACGAATCCTGGCTGAAGGAAGCCATGGAGCGCTACGGCCCGTACGAAATCAAGTCCTACGACTACTGGACCGACGGCATTATGGACCTGGAAGCTGGCCGCCTGGCCGGTGTGGTCCTGGATGCCCCGCAGGCCCTGTACTACGTGATGCAGCACCCTGACTCCAACCTGATGATGGAGCTCTACATCGACGACTATCACTACGCTCAGGCGATCGCCTTCCAGAAGGGCTCCCCGCTGACCGCGATCTTCAACGAGGTCCAGGACGAGATGAAGCAGGACGGTTTCCTGGCTGAGCTGCACCGCAAGTACTTCGGCGCCGACCCGCTGCCCGACAGCTCCACGGTCAACAAAGTGCCGCCCTACATGCCCAACGAGAAACCGGAACTCTAGACCCTCTGGCCCGATAAACCTTCTTATTGAAAGTGCCGGTTGGAGCGCGTCCCCGATGGTGCGCTCCAACCGGAGCAGTTTACCGGCTTTGGCTCTGGGAGCCGTTGATTACCCCTGACCAGAGCGGATTGCTACAGGAGAAGTGTAGTGCCTATGACAACTGCAACGACGGCGAAAGCGAATACTTCCGCGAAGTTCATGCGCTCCCATCCGGCCTGGATGCACTGGGTGCGCCATCCCTACTTCTTGCGCGGAACGCTGGTGGCCTTAATCCTTTACGCCCTGTTCCTGCTGCCGGCCCCCGGCGCCCCGGCCGCGCTGGCAGACAAGCTGAACCTTGGCGTTTTCACCGTGCTGGTCCTGGCCTGGTCGGCCCTCATCCTGGCCGACGGGGACCGGCCCGACTGGCTGCAGAGCATTGTGGCCTTCGGCCTGGTCGGCGTGATGGGCTGGCTGTTTTACCGGTACAGCGGTGCGCACTGGGACAAGCTGGCCGCCGCATTCTTCGACTGGGGGCGTCTGTCGGGCAGCTGGTGGCTGCTGCTGGACGGCCTCAAGGTCACCCTGCTCATTGGCCTGATCTCAACCTTTCTCAGCGTCCTGATCGGTGCAGCCGTGGGTATTCTGCGAACGCTGGGCAGCCCCACGCTTAACCTCTTCCTGACCGCCTACATTGACATCTTCCGGTCCATCCCCATGGCCGTTCTGATGGTGGTGATCTTCTTTGCGCTGCCGTATATGGGGATCAGCTTCGGCTCCATCGCCACCACCGTGGTGGCGCTTTCCATTGGTTACGGCGCGTATGCTTCCGAGTCCTTCCGCGCCGGGTTCGAAGCCATTCACTACGGCCAGATCGAGGCCGCCCGCGCCCTGGGCCTGTCCCGCTGGCAGTGCATGCGCATGATCATGCTGCCGCAGGCCATCCCCGTGGTCATCCCCTCGCTGACGGGTATCCTCGTATCCATGCTGAAAGACACCGCGGTCGCGTCTCTGGTGGCTTCGCCCGAACTGCTCAAGCGCGCCCGTGAACTGTACACCTCCAAAGCCAGCCCCACCCCGCTGGTGGCCTCGGCGTTGATCTATCTCGTGGTAATCATCCCCCTGACTCGCCTTGCTAACTTACTAGAACACAGGATGAAGAAAGTCCGATGAGCGATCAAACCTCCCCCGAAATCATGATTGAAGTCGTGGACCTGCACAAGCGGTTCAAGGACCTGCACGTCTTGAAGGGCATCAGCACCACCGTGAAGCGCTCAGAGGTGGTGGCGGTGATGGGCCCTTCCGGCTCGGGCAAGAGCACCTTCCTGCGCTGCCTGAACCGCCTGGAAGAACCCAACTCCGGCCACATTTACATTGAAGGTGTCGACATCCTCTCGCCCTACATCGACATTAACAAGCTGCGCACCGAGATGGGCATGGTCTTCCAGAGCTTCAACCTCTTCCCCCACATGACCTGCATCCAGAACGTGATGCTGGCCCCGATGCACGTGCGCAAGATCTCCAGAGACGAAGCCTACGAGCGCGGCATCAAGCTGCTGGAGAAGGTCGGCCTGGCCCACAAAGCCGACGCCTACCCCGAGCAGCTCTCGGGCGGGCAGCAGCAGCGCGTGGCCATCGCCCGCGCCCTGGCCATGCAGCCGCAGATCATGTTCTTCGACGAGCCCACCAGCGCGCTCGACCCGGAGATGATCGGTGAGGTGCTGGACGTGATGTCCACGCTGGCCCGCGAAGGCATGACCATGGTGGTGGTCAGCCACGAAATGGGCTTTATCCGCAAAGCCGCCGACCGGGTGCTCTTCCTGGCCGACGGCCTGCTGGTCGAGGAAGGCTCGCCGGAGGAGATCTTCAACAACCCGCAGCACGCCCGCACCAAAGACTTCCTCAGCAAAATCCTCTAGCCGGATGAAATGAGGACCTGATGACTCAAGCAACCATTCCAACCCGAGTTCCCTCACGCCTGCAGGATCTGCGCGAGCAAGCCGGGCGCATCCCCTTCATCCGGCGCAAAGAGTTCACCTATGGCTCGCTGGCCGGACTGGCGGTGTTCGCCGTGCTGTTCCTGCCGCGCACCGTCCCGCTGACCCCGGCGGGGATGGCGGTGATCGCGCTGCTGGTGGTGGGCTCGATTGCCTGGGCGGCCATCTTCTTCTCCGACGAGCTCAAGCCCGAGTGGAGCAAGACCCTGACCGCCTTTGCCCTGCTGATCCTGTTCGGCTTCCTCTATTACCGCTACTCCACCGCGCAGTGGTCGCGCATGATGACCCTGTTCATGAACATGGAGGTCATCAAGGTGGCCCTGCCGCGCCTGCTGGAGGGCCTGGTCATCACCGTGAAGATCGCTATCAGCTCCTGGGTGATCTCCACCCTGCTGGGGCTGTTCCTGGCGGTGTTCCGCGCCTTCGACAACCGGGTGCTGAACATCTTCATCATCGCCTATGTGGATGTGTTCCGCGCCATCCCCATCATGGTTCTGATGGTGGTGATCTACTTCGCCCTGCCCTATGTCGGCCTGACGCTGGACGCCATGACCTCGGCCATCCTGGCCCTGGGCCTGAACTCCGCCGCCTACGTGGCCGAAATCTTCCGCGGCGGCATCATGTCGGTCAAGAAAGGCCAGATCGAAGCCGCCCGCGCCCTGGGACTGAACACCTGGCAGACCATGCGCCTGGTGCTGCTGCCGCAGGCCATCCGCGTGGTCATGCCGCCGCTGGTGGGCAACTACGTGGCCAGCGCCAAGGATACCGCCCTGGCTTCGTCCATCTCGGTCATCGAGATGATGAAGGCCGCCCTGGTCGAGCAGGCCATGCTGGCCAACCCCTCGCCCCTGATCTTCTGCTTCGTACTTTACCTGCTCATGTTCGTGCCGCTCACGCGCCTGTCCAGCATTCTGGAACAGCGCATGAAGAAGAGCCAGCGCAAGGCCAATGTTTAGTCACTGGCCGGCTGCAAATAACCATTCTTAATTAAAGGAGAAGTACATGTCTGCACCCTGGGAAATGGACGCCACCAGTCCCGAAGCTTACTTTGACGTAGAGGTTCAGCGCGGGCGCGAGTTCATCCTGCGCCTGACCACCGGCGCGGATGTGTGGAAAGCCATCCAGCAGTTCGCCATCGACAAGGGCATCCGCTTCGCCAAGATCCACACCGCCTTCATGGGCGGGCTGCAGCCGGCCTGCTTCCTGGTCTGGGCGCCGGACAGCCAGAACCCCGACAACTGGCACAACGAGTGCGAGTACCGGCTGGACAACCTCTCCATGCTGCTGGCCCTGGGCGGCATGATCCACCCGCGCCCCAAGATCGGCGGCCAGCCCGGCGAGGAAGAGCCCTTCCCGGCCATCCACTTCGTGACCGGCGGCTCCTGGAACGCCCCGACCGTCGGCGGTCACCTGAACCCGGGTACCATCGTCAAGGGTGTGGTGGAACTGTTCATCACCGAAATCAAGGGCATCGAAGTCCAGTACCCGCCCGACTGGCTGGCTGGCATCCGCCCCGACCTGTACCCTGAAAACTGGTATTACGAGATCAAGTAGACCTCCGCGTTTATCCTTTTTCTGTCCCCAGGGATGGCGGTAGAGTCTCACTACCGCCATCCCCCCTGAAAAGGGCTGAGGTGACAGGCTTGTGACGTTTGTCCATTGTTTCCCGCCGGGGAAACGGTTAACATAGTTGCAAATATCAGATATTCTGATATTCGACAATTTTTCGAGTATAATCGGCTTAGCAGTTCCCTCCCATTCTCCATCCCGCCGGCCATTGACCAGGAGCAGCCTTTCCATGGACCCTGCCGAGCTCAACCCCATTCCGCCCGCCCCTGCCTTCGAAGGCGCTATCACCTTCCTGTATTACAAAGACCTGCCCACCGTGGCCCGCTTTTATGAAGAGGTGCTGGGCCTGCAGCTGGTTATTGACCAGGGCTGGGCGAAGATCTACCGCGCCGCCGGGGTGGCTCACCTGGGCCTGGTCGACGAGACCCGCGGCTACCACCGCGCCAGCCCCATCAAGCCGGTGGAAATCACCCTGCTGGTCGACGATGTGGACGCCTGGTACGGGCGCATCCGCGCCATGGGCGTGCCCACCCTGTCCGAGCCGCGCACCCTTGACCAGATCGGCGTGCGCATGTTCCTGCTGCAGGATCCCGAAGGCTACGTGATCGAAATCCAGAAATTCCTTTAACCGGTGCCTTTACCCCATGGACTCCTCACAACGCGAACTTTTCTCCAATACTGCCAACAAACTGCCCTTCTCCGCCGCGGTCGCTTACCAGGGCCTGGTGTTCATCTCCGGTATGGTCGGGCGCAATCCCGACACCGGCGAGATCGCCCTGGGTGACCCGGCGGCGCAGACCCGCCAGGCGCTGCAGAACGCCGCGCGGGCGCTCGAGCTGGCCGGCACCTCGCTGGATAAGGCCCTCAAGGTCACCCTGTTTGTGACCGACATGGGCTTCTTCAGCCAGGTCAACGAGGCCTACGCTCCCTTCTTCCCTGAGGGTTTACCAGCGCGCACCTGCGTGGAGGTCAGCGCGCTGCCGGACCGGGATGCCCTGGTCGAAGTCGAACTCATTGCCGGGAGGTGATTATGGGTAGTTACCGGTTTGTCACCCTGGACGCCTTCACCTCCACGCCCTTCGCCGGCAATCCCTGCGCAGTGATACCCGAAGCCGCCGGGCTGACGGACGATGAGATGCAGAAGATTGCCCGCGAAACCAACGCACCGGAAACGGCCTTTATATTCCCCTCCGAGCAAGCCGATTTCCGCGTGCGCTATTACACCCCCCGCAGTGAGATTCCCTTCGCCGGGCATCCCACAATCGCAACCGTCTTTTTGCTGGCCCAGGAAGGCCGCGTCCCGCTGGTCGAGCCGGTCACCCGGCTGACCCTGGAGTTCAACATCGGCGTGCTGCCGGTCGAAGTCCAGGTGAGCGGCGGCCGCCCGGTGATGGCCACCATGACCCAGCAGCTGCCCACCTTCGGCAAGATTGTCTCCACCGAAGAGACGGCCGCCTGCTTCGGCGTGCCCCTGGCCGGCCTGCGCGGCGGCTGCCCGGTGCAGGTGGTCTCCACCGGCACCCCCTTCCTCATGGTCCCGGTGGCCAACCGCCAGGTGCTGGAGCGCCTGCGCATGGACCGCGAGCGGCTGGCCGCCCTGCTGGCCGATGCCGGGGTGAGCGCCGCCTACGTCTTCAGCCTGGGCGGCTACGGCCCCCTCGCCGACACCCACGCCCGCCTGATGGACCCCAAAAACCCGGGCGAGGACCCCTTCACCGGCTCGGCAGCCGGGGCCATGGGCGCTTACCTGGTGCAGTATGCCCTCCGCCCGGCCGGCCCGATGCACGCCGAGCAGGGTCACTTTGTCGACCGCCCCGGCCTGGGCGTGGTCGATGTGACTCAGGAGAACGGCCGCATCACAGCCGTGCGCGTATCCGGACCGGCGGTCAAGGTGATGGAAGGGCAGATTTACATGAAACCGGCCGGCGGCCGCGATTAAGCGCCGCCGTTCCTGTCTTTAAACGCTATCCATACGAGGTGTACAGTGAAAAAAATCATGACTGGTAACGAAGCGATCGCACGCGGCGCCTACGAGTACGGCGTCAAAGTCGCCACCGGTTACCCCGGCACCCCAAGTTCTGAGATCCTGGAAAACATCACCCAGTACAAGGAGATCTACTCCGAGTGGTCCACGAACGAAAAGGTAGCCACCGAGGCGGCCATCGGCGCGGCCTACGCCGGCCGGCGTGCCATCACCACCATGAAGCAGGTGGGCATGAACGTGGCTTCGGACGCGTTCTTCTTCGCGGTCTACACCGGAATGCGCGCCGGGCTGCTCATTGTCGCCGCGGACGACCCGGGCATGTTCTCCTCGCAGAACGAGCAGGACAACCGCCATTACGCCCGCTTCGCCAAGATGCCCATGCTCGAGCCGGGCGACAGCCAGGAAGCCAAGGATTTCGTTGGCCTCGGGCTGGAGCTGTCGGAAAAATGGGACGTGCCGGTGCTGCTGCGCACCTGCATGCGCGTCTCCCACTCGGCCTCCCCGGTGGAGCTGGGCGAGCGCAACTGGGATGACGAAGCCCTTCCGCCCAAATGGGTGCGCAACCAGGAAAAGTACGTCTGCACCGCCATGTGGGCCAAGAAAAAGCGCCCGATGATCGAGGAGCGCCTGGTCAAGCTGAGCGAGCTGGCCGACACCATGCCCATCAACCGCCTGGAATGGGGCGACCGCAAGCTGGGTATTATTGCTTCCGGCCCGGCCTATTATTACGCCCGCGAGGTCTTCCCCAACGCCTCCTTCCTCAAACTGGGCATGACCTTCCCCCTGGCCAAAGGTCTGGTGCGCGAACTGGCCGCCGGCGTGGAAACACTGCTGGTCATTGAAGAGCTGGACCCCTTCATCGAGGACCAGGTCAAGGCCATGGGCATCCCCTGCCGCGGCAAGGACATCTTCCCCGCCTACGGCGAGCTGCTGCCGGCCGACATCGAGCACTACTGCGCCGAAGCCGGGCTGCTGCCGAAAGAGAAAGTCACCGTCAAGCGCGAAATCGCCCCGAAGGACCTGCCCGGCCGCTCCCCGGTGCTCTGCCCGGGCTGCCCGCACCGCTCCACCTTCTACAACCTGGCGAAGATGAAGGACCTGATCATCGTCAGCGACATCGGCTGTTACAACCTGGGCGCGCTGGCCCCCTTCTTCGCCACCGACTTCATGGGCTCGATGGGCGCCGGCTTCGGCGTGGCCCACGGCTTTGAGATCGGCGACATCAAGAAGACCGGCCAGAAGGTGCTCGGCATCGTCGGCGACTCGACCTTCTTCCACAACGGCGTGACCCCGCTGCTCAACGTGGTGCACAACGGCGGCAACTCCACCCTGATGGTGCTCGACAACGGCACCACCGCCATGACCGGTCACCAGGACCATCCCGGCCTGGACAAGACCCTGCACGGCCCCGGCAAGCGGGTGGACATCGCCAACCTGGCCCGCGCCTGCGGCGTGGAGCACGTGATCAAAGTGAACGCCTTCGACGTGAAGGGCGTGGAAAAGGCCATCAAAGAAGGCCTGGCCTATGAAGGCCCCTCCTTCATCGTGGTGGAAGGCCCCTGCTTCTTCGTCGGCCAGGGCTCCGGCCCGGTCTACGAAGTGGACACCGCCACCTGCAACGGCTGCACCCTGTGCTTCCGCCTTGGCTGCCCGGCCATCGTGCAGTCCGACGAGCTGGATGAGAAGACCGGCCGTCCCAAGGCCTGGATTGACCCGGTGCTGTGCGTCGGCTGCGACATGTGCGCCCAGATCTGCCCGCGGCACGCCATCGGGCCGGTGGTCACCGAAGCGAAACCGGCTTCGGGCAACGGATCCAAACCCTGCGCCGGCTGCGGCACGGCTGGATAATCGCTTAGGAGTAATGCTGTCATGGAAACGATGAACTTCTTAATTACCGGTGTGGGCGGCCAGGGGACTGTGCTGGCCAGCGATATTATGGCTGCGGTCGGCGTGGCGGCCGGCTACGACGTCAAGAAGTCAGACATTCTCGGCCTTTCGGTTCGCGGCGGCGGCGTGATCGGTCACGTGCGCTGGGGCGAGAAGGTCTACTCCCCCATCGTCCCCGAAGGCAAGGCCGACTTCCTGCTGGCCTTCGAGCTGCTGGAAGGCATGCGCTGGCTGGACCAGCTGCGCCCCACCGGCAAAGTGCTCATCAACCAGCAGCGCATCCTGCCGGTGGTGGTTTCCAGCGGGCTGGCCGAGTACCCCTCCGACGAGCGCATCGACGCCGCCGTGGCGGTGGCCACCCCCGCCTATTACAAAGTGCCCGCCATCGACCTGGCGCTCGAGCTGGGCACCTCCAAAGTGCTCAACGTGGTGCTGCTGGGCGCGCTCTCCGGCCTGCTGGACGTGGCGCCCGAAATCTGGGAGCAGGTGCTGACCGAGCGCGTTCCCAAAAAGCACACGCAAACCAACCTCAAGGCGTTCCATGCCGGACGCGACTGGATGAAAGGACAGTTGTAATATGCGTATCTGCGTCATCAACCCCAACTCCTCCTCCAGCGTGACGGACCACATCCGCCATACTCTGGAAGCCATCAAGCGTGAGGACACCGAGCTGTGCGTCATCAACCCGGAACACGGCCCGGTCTCCATCGAATCGGCCTACGACGAGGCCCTGGCCACCCCGCCCACCCTCGAGCTGGTCAAATGGGCCAACGAGGAAGGCTTCGACGCCATCGTGCTGGCCTGCTTCTCGGACCCCGGCCTGGATGCCGCCAAAGAAATCTCCGACATCCCGGTGGTCGGCATTGAAGAAGCCACCCTGCACATGGCCGCCATGCTGGGGCACAAGTTCTCCATCATGACCGGCATGCGCCGCCGTATCCCCACCCGCGAGTGGCATGTGGCCCACCGCGGCCTGGAGAGCAGCTACGCCTCCTCCCCGGCGCTGGAAATGTCGGTGCTGGAAATGGACTCGGACCCGGTTACGGCCAAAGCCCGCATCATGGAAAAGGCCCGCAAGGCTGTCGAAGAGGACCGCGCCGAAGTGATCATCCTCGGCTGCGCCGGGCTGGCCGGCTACTCCGCCGACATCGAGCGCGAGCTGGGCGTGGTGGTGCTGGACCCGACCTCGGTGGCCTTCAAGGTGGCCGAAGCCATGGCCGACCTGGGCCTGCATCACTCCAAGGCCGGGCGCTTCTCCTACCCGCCCAAAAAGGAAATCAAATAAGCGCCTGTAAGCATCTATAATAGGACTGTCACCACAGCAAGAGAGGAACCAAATGATCAATCTGACTCGTGGCGTGCCCCCTGTTGATGTTTTCCCCACCGAAGATCTCATCAGCGCGGCAGAGCGCAATATGCGCGCGGACGGCAAAACTGTGCTTCAGTATGTTCAGGCCCCTGGCTACCGCCCCCTGCTCGAGTGGCTGGCTCAGGACAACGGCGTGAAGCCCGAAGAAGTCTTCATGGGCAACAGCTCGCTGGAAATTTTCGCCTTCCTGACCACGGTTCTGCTCAAACCGGGCCTGCGCGCCTTCGTTGAGTCCCCCTCCTACGACCGGGCCAATCTGCTGCTGCAGCGCTCCGGCGCCGAAGTGGTCCCCATCCCGCTCGAGGTCGACGGTGTGGACCTGAACGCCTTCGAAGCCGAGCTCAAGCGCGGCGCCCCCACCCTGTTCTACATCATCGCCGACTTCCAGAACCCCATGGGCACCACCACCAGCCTGGCCAAGCGCCAGAAGATTGCTGAATGGGCCCGCCAGTACAACTTCTGGATCGTTGAAGACTCGCCCTACCGCCCGCTGCGCTACTTCGGCGAGGACATCCCCTCCCTGCGCGAGCTGGCACCCGAGCGCGTGCTGCAGCTGTCCTCCTTCTCCAAGATCCTGGCCCCGGGCCTGCGCATGGGTTACGTGATCGGTGACGCCGCTGTGATCAAGAGCGTGACCAAGTACGCCAATAACACCTACATTGGCCCCGTCACCCCGACCCAGGGCATGGTCTACGAGTACCTCAAGGCCGGCCTGCTGCCCGCCAACCTGGAGAAGCTGCGCAATCTGTACCGCCCGCGCCTGAAGGCCATGCTGGACGCGATCGACCGCTACCTGCCCGGCACCACCTTCCCGCGCCCCGAAGGCGGCTTCTTCATCGGCGTCACCCTGCCCGAAGGCACGAAGATGGACGTGCTGCTGCCGCGGGCGGCTGAAGCCGGTCTCAAGCTCACCGACGGCCGCGGCTTCTACATCAACCCGGCCGAAGGCGAGCGTTTCCTGCGCCTGCCCTTCTGCAGCCTGACGCCGGAAGAGATCGAAGACGCGATGAAAGCCCTCCAGCCGGTAATTTACGAAAACCTGGCGGTGAAGTAATCCAGCTCTTCAGGGGGCATACGGCCCGCGGGCCGTATGCCCCCTGTTCTTTGTTTACCGCCCCGATGCGGGGCGCCCGAATATCGATAGATGAAAGAATATACTGCTATGGTATCTGGACAATTCCGTGATCTGGGGCCCCTGCTCAACCCCGGGAGCATCGCCGTGGTGGGCGCCTCTGAGCGGCCCGGCAGCGCCGGCCGGCTGGTGATGGAAAACCTGATCAACCTGCGCTACCCCGGCAAAATTTACCCCATCAACCCGAAATTCGAGCAGCTGTTCGGCATGCGCTGCTACCCGAGCCTGGAAGCCATCCCCGCCCCGGTGGACATGGTCGCCATCCTGCTGGGCGCCGACAAGGTCCTGCCCACCCTGCAGACCATGGTGAAGCTGGGCATCCCGGCGGCCTGGGCGCTGGCGGCCGGTTTTGGCGAAGCCGGCCCCGAGGGCAAGGCCCGCCAGGCCGAGCTGACCGCCTACGCCCGCGAGCACGGCCTGCTGCTGTGCGGACCCAACTGCGTGGGCGTGGCCAACCTGGTCGACTGCTCGGCCACCTACTCCGTGGCCCTCAGCCCGCGCACCAAAGCCGGCAACGTGTCGGTGGTGATGCAGTCCGGGGCCATTCTGATGGGCCTGGCCAACTCGGCCCCCTTTGGCTTCCGCTACCTGGTCTCCAGCGGCAACAACGCCGTGCTGGACAACGCTGATTACATCCACTACTTCGCCGGCGACCCGAAGACAAAAGTGATCGTGGCCTTCCTGGAAGGCATCCACGACGCGGACAAGTTCGTCGCCGCCCTGCGCGCCGCCCGTGCGGCCGGCAAGCCCGTAATCACGCTCAAAGTGGGCCGCTCGGAGGCCGCGCAGAAGGCCGTGCAGGCCCACACCGGCTCGCTGGCCGGCTCGGACATCGTGCTGGACACCGTCTTCAAGCGCGAAGGCGTCATCCGCGTGGACTCCCTGGACGAGCTGGTGGAGACCGCCCGCCTGTTCTCCATCGCCGACCTGCCGAAAGGCGACGGCATCGGCCTGCTCAGCCTCTCCGGCGGCCAGATCGGCCTGCTGGCCGACCTGGCCCAGGGCCTGGACCTGAACTTCGCCCCCCTCTCCGAGGAGACTGTGGCCGAGCTGCGTGAGATCCTGCCGCCCTTCTCCGGCATCCACAACCCGCTGGACGCCTGGGGCAACGGCGACCTGGAGAAAATGTACCCGGCCAGCGCCGCCGCCGTGTGCCGCGACCCGAACATCGACCTGGTGGTCATGTCCCGCGATACGCCTCCCGGCGTGGCGGAGCGCGAGGTGGAGCAGTCCCGCAAGGTGGCCGAGGCCGCCATCCGCGCCCGGCAGGAAACCGGCAAGCCGGTGGTGATCTACTCCAACTTCGCCAGCGGCGTGGAAGCCGAAATCGAAACCATGCTGGAAGAGCACAACATCCCCTACCTGCGCGGCACGCATGAGACCCTCAAGGCCCTGCAGGGCTTTGTGCGCTTCGCGGTGAACCGGAACACGCCGCCCTCTGACGAACCGGCAGGCATCCCTTCGCCGGCCACGCTCAGCCAGTGGCGCGAGCGCCTGGCAGGCTCCGGCGGCACGCTGGACGAGATGGAAGGCCGCAAGCTGCTGGCCGACTACGGCATCCTCGGCCCGCGCGAAGCGGCCGCCGCCGATGAAGACTCCGCCGCCCGCCTGGCCGCGGAAATCGGCTTCCCGGTGGTGCTCAAAATCCTATCCCCCGACATCCAGCACAAGACGGAAATCGGCGGGGTGCGCCTGGGCCTGGCCGACGAGCAGGCCGTGCGCACGGCCTTCCGCGAAGTCATGGCCGCCGCCCGCAAATACAAACCCGATGCCCGGCTGGAAGGCGTTATACTTCAGGAAATGATACCGGCCGATTCAGTCGAGGTAATCCTGGGTATTCTGCGCGATTCCTCCTTCGGCCCGGTGCTGGTCTTCGGCTCGGGCGGCATCCTGGTGGAGCTGGTCAAGGATTCGGTGGTGCAGCTGCCGCCGCTCAGCAAATCGCAGGCGCTGGCCATGATCGACCAGATCCGGGGCAAGAAACTGCTCACCGGCTACCGCGGCAAGCCCGCGGCCGATATCGACGCGCTGGCCGACACGCTGGTGCGCCTGTCTCAGCTTGCTGTTGACCTGGGCGATTACATCGCCGCTCTGGAAATCAACCCCCTGATGGTGCTTCCCGCCGGACGGGGGGTGCGCGCTGTGGACGCGCTGTGCGAAATCAAGAAAAAGCAAGTCAAAGAGGGAGAATGAAATGCCTGTAAAGAGTAAGTACGGTCTGGAACTACACGGAATCAGCGGCGTTAAAGCGGAGTACTGGAACCTCAGCCCGGCCGCCCTGGTCGAGGAATCGGTTCGCCGCGGGGAAGGCCGCCTGAGCGCCCACGGCGCGCTGGTGGTGGACACCCGCCCCTACACCGGCCGCTCCCCCAAGGACAAATTCATCGTGCAGTACCCCACCAGCGGGGAAGACCCCATCTTCTGGGGTGAAGTCAACCAGCCGCTCAGCCCGGAAAACTACCAGAAGCTGTACGCCAAAGCGATCGAGTACCTCAAGGGCAAGGATGTCTTCGTCCGCGATGCGCTGGCCGGCGCCCACCCCGACTACGTGCTGCCCATCCGCCTGGTGACCGAATCCCCCTACCAGAGCCTGTTCGCCTACAACATGTTCCTGCGCCCGGACCCGGCGACCCTGGCCGACCACAAACCGGAGTTCACCATCATCGCCGTGCCCGGCCTGCAGGCCGACCCGGCCACCGACGGCACCCGCACCGGCACCTTCATCGTGCTGGACCTCAAGTCCAACATCCTGCTGATCGGCGGCACGCGCTACGCCGGTGAGATCAAGAAGTCCATCTTCACCGTGATGAACTACCTGCTGCCGCTGCGCGGGGTGATGTCCATGCACTGCTCGGCCAACGTGGGCAAGGACGGCGACGTGGCCCTGTTCTTCGGCCTCTCCGGCACGGGCAAGACCACCCTGTCCTCCGACCCCGAGCGCAAGCTGATCGGCGACGACGAGCACGGCTGGGGCGAAGACGGCGTGTTCAACATCGAAGGCGGCTGCTACGCCAAGGCCATCCACCTGCGCCAGGAGCTGGAGCCGCTCATCTGGGCCGCCACCCACCGCTTCGGCGCCGTGATGGAAAACGTGGTCATCGACCCGGAGACTCGCATCGCCGACTTCGACGACGCCTCGCTGACCGAAAACACCCGCGTTTCCTACCCGCTCTTCCACGTGCCCGACATTGTGGACGAAGGCCGCGCCGGTCACCCGCGCAACATCTTCTTCCTGACCGCTGACGCCTCCGGCGTGCTGCCGCCCATCTCCCGCCTGACCCCGGCCCAGGCCCAGTACTACTTCCTCTCCGGCTACACCTCCAAGGTGGCCGGCACCGAGAAGGAGCTGGGCAAGGAGCCGCAGGCCACCTTCTCCACCTGCTTCGGCGCCCCCTTCCTGCCGCTCAACCCCAACGTGTACGCCAAACTGCTGGGCGAGCAGATTGAGCGCCACAATGCCAACGTCTGGCTGGTCAACACCGGCTGGACCGGCGGCCCCTACGGCGTGGGCAAGCGCATGTACCTGCCCTACACCCGCGCCATGATCCGCGCCGCCCTGAACGGCGATCTGGACAGCGTCTCCTTCCAGGCGGACCCGGTCTTCGGTCTGGCCGTCCCCGCCTCCTGCCCGGACGTGACCGCCGAGGTGCTCTCGCCGCGCGCCACCTGGGCCGACCCGGCCGCCTACGATGCGGCCGCCGAGAAGCTGGCCGCCCGCTTCCGCGAGAACTTCGTCCAGTACGAGCCGTACGTGTCCGAAGAGGTGCTGGCCGCCGCTCCGCGTTCCTCCGCGGTTCGTTAGTTTCCTTCCGTCCATATCCGGCGCGCCGCGAGCGCCCCGCGCTGATGCGCCCGGCGCGCCGGTGAAGAGAATTTCTCACCTTATTCCATCTGCACAGGAGTTCCACTATGGTTAGCTTGAAAGGCAAAGACATTCTGGACGGCGCGCAGTTCAGCCGCGAAGAGATCGACCTGATTATGGAAGTGGCCAAGGATTTCAAGAAGAAACTGGCCGAAAAACCCGGCGGGCTGGACCTGCTGCGCGGTTACGTGATGGCTGCCCTGTTCTTCGAGCCCTCCACCCGCACCCGCCTGTCCTTCGAGACCGCCATGCACCGCCTGGGCGGCTCCGTGATCGGCTTCTCCTCCGCCGAGTCCACCTCCATCTCCAAGGGTGAGACCCTGGAAGACACCATCCGCACCGTCGACCAGTACGTCGACCTGTTCGCCATGCGCCACCCGGCCATCGGCTCGGCCAAACGTGCCGCCGAAGTGGCCACCCACCCGGTCCTCAACGGCGGTGACGGCGCCGGCCAGCACCCCACCCAGGCCCTGCTCGACCTGTTCACCATCTACAACGAGTGCGGCAAGGTGGACGGCGCCACCATCGTCCTGTGCGGTGACCTGAAGAACGGCCGCACCGTGCATTCCGGCGTGGACATTTACAAGCACTTCGACACCAAGCTGGTCTTCGTGGCCCCCGAGCAGCTGGCCATGCCCCGCGAAATCGTCGAGAAGCTGCGCGCTCAGGGCAAGACCGTGGTCGAGACCACCAGCCTGGAAGACGCCATCAAAGACGCCGACATCCTCTACATGACCCGCATCCAGAAGGAACGCTTCGCGGACGTGGCCGAGTACGAGCGCCTCAAGGGCTCCTACATCCTCACCCGCGAGATGATCGAGCGGCTGAACCCGAACCTGACCGTCATGCACCCGCTGCCGCGCGTCAACGAAATCACCACCGACGTGGACGACCTGCCCGGCGCTGCCTTCTTCCGCCAGGCCGGCAACGGTGTCTACGTCCGCATGGCCCTGATTGCCCTGGTTCTCGGGGTTATCTAGTCCATCCCTGGCTTTTCAGGCGGGACAGCCGCGCAAGCGGTGTCCCGCCGTCCCTTTTTTCAGCAGAAAGGAGCCGTTATGTCAGAACAGTTTGACCTCCTTTTCAAGAACGGGCTGCTGATCACCGGGTCGGGCATCCAGCGGGCGGATCTGGGCGTACGCGGCGAGAAAATCACCGCCATCGCTCCGGATCTGCCGGTTGAAAACGCCCGGCGCGTCATCGACGCCCGCGGCAAGTACATCTTCCCCGGCACCATCGATGTGCACGTGCACCCGGTCTACGAAGATAACGTGGAAGACTGCTCGCGCATCGCCGCTTACGGCGGCACCACCTCCGTGCTGCACTTCGCCTACGCCAAACAGGGCGACAGCCTGCTGCAGAAGGTGACCGAGATGATCGAGGACGGCCAGGCCCATTCCCTGCTCGACTTCGGCGTGCACGGCGGTATCTGGGAAGCGGCCGTGCAGGTTCCCGAGATCGTCGAGACCATGAAGCTGGGTGTGACCACCTTCAAGTTCTTCATGACCTACCTGAAGCAGGGCTGGTACACCGACGACTACCAGCTGATCAAGGCCATGGACATCCTGGCCGAGCACGGCGGCATGGCCATGGTGCACGCGGAGAACGGCGGCGGCATCGACTACCTGGAGGACAAGTACCTCAAGGGGCCCAACGCCCACGCGCGCTACTTCAACACCTCGCGCCCGGCGGCCTTTGAGGAAGAGGCCATCTTCCGCGCCGCCCGCCTGGCCGAAGTCTTCAAGACCCCGCTCTACATCCCGCATGTGACCGCCGCCCGTGCGGTTCGCGCCATCCGCCTGGCGATGGAAGACGGCCTGCGCATCTTCGGCGAGACCTGCCCGCAGTACCTGACCCTGACCCAGAAGATCATCGACGAGCGCGGCGCGCTGGCCAAGATCGGCCCGCCCATCCGCACCCAGGAAGACCAGGACGCCCTCTGGCAGGGCCTCAAGGACGGCATCCTCAACGTGGTTGCCTCGGACCATGCCGCCAAGAAGAAGGACGTCAACGGCGACTTCCTGATGCAGGGCTTCGGCTCGCCCCAGGTCGAGACGCTGATGCCCATCACCTACGATGCGGCCATCAACACCGGCCGGCTGAGCCTGGTGCGCCTGGCCCAGGTGCTGTCCGAGAACCCGGCCCGCATCTTCGGCCTGTACCCGCGCAAGGGCACGCTGCAGGTCGGCTCCGACGCCGATATCGTCGTCTACGACCCGTGCCGCGAGTACACCATCACCGCCGAAAACCAGCACTCCAAAGTTGGCTACACCCTGTACGAGAACCGCAAGGTGCTCGGCTGGCCGGAGATGAGCTTCCAGCGCGGCCGCCCGGTGCTCGAGAACGGCGAGATCGTCGCCGAGCCGGGCTGCGGCCAGTTCATGCCCACCACCGGCGAGCGGCTGGACCCGGTTGTGGTCTAGTCCGGTTCCGCGGTTTTGCTTTATGGCTGAACGCCAGGGCCCTGACGGTGCACCCTCAGGGCCCTTTTTTCATCCTCCCGCCCTGGCTGCCCCTGAAATTTCGCGGTGGCGCGGAAGGCGAATCTGTGGTATTTTTCAACCCCCGGCCCCGCCGGCCCATCATTATCCATAGGACGAGGTAGCATGGATCAAGAAGAACTGCGCGCCCTGCTGGACGGCCTGAGCCAGGGCGAGCACACGGTCGACGATGTCTTGCAGCGGTTGAAGGCCCTGCCCTTTGAGAGCCTGGACGGCTTCGCTCACCTGGATCACCACCGCGCGCTGCGCACCGGCTTCCCCGAGGTGATCTTCGCCCAGAACAAATCCCCCGACCACGTGGCCGAAATCTTCCAGCGGCTGCAGCAGCGCAGCAAACAGGTGCTGGCCACCCGGGTCACCCCGGAAATGTACGCGCTCATCCAGCCGCGCCTGCCTGAAGCCACCTATCACCCCACCGCCCGCGCCCTGTACCTGGACCGCGAACCGGACCGCAAGAAGCGCCCCGGCGTGCTGGTGGTTTCCGCCGGAACGGCCGACCTGCCCGCCGCCGAAGAGGCCGCCCTGACCGCCAGCCTGATGGGCCATCAGGTGGAGTGCATCTACGACGTGGGCGTCTCGGGGCTGCACCGGCTCCTGGCCCACCTGCCCGCCCTGCAGAAGGCGCGGGTGATCGTGGTCGCCGCCGGCATGGAAGGCGCGCTGCCCAGCGTGGTCGCCGGGCTGGTTTCCTGCCCGGTGATCGCCCTGCCCACCAGCGTGGGCTACGGGGCCAGCTTTGGCGGCCTGGCCGCCCTGCTGGCCATGCTCAACTCCTGCGCGGCCGGCGTGGCGGTGGTCAACATCGACAACGGCTTCGGCGCCGGCTGCCTGGCGGCCCGCATCAACGCTCTGGCAGGTGAGCATGAGCACGCTTGAGACTGCCCGGGCCAAAATCGCCGCCGCCGGCCTGCCCGCCGAACTGGAAGCCAAATGGCAGGCCCTGCTGGACGGGCTGAGCGCCCTTCCCTCCGCACTGGTGGCCTATTCCGGCGGGGTGGACAGCGGCTTTCTGGCTTACGCCGCCTCTCTGGCCCTGCCCGGGCGGGTGCTGGCCGTCACCGCCATCTCGCCCTTCGACCCGCCCGGCGCGGACCTGGCGGCTGCCGGATTCGCCGCCCGGCACAACATCGCCCACCTGTCCCTGCCGATCAACCCCCTGGGGAACCCGGCTGTGGCAGGCAACCCGCCCGACCGCTGCTACCACTGCAAGCTGGCCATACTGACCGCCCTGTGGAACCTGGCCCGGGCGCGCGGCTGCGCTGTGGTGATCGAAGGCCAGAACGCCGACGACGCCGGTGATTACCGCCCCGGCCGCCGCGCCGTGGCCGAAACCGGCACGCTCAGCCCGCTGGCCGCCACCGGGCTGACCAAGCCTGAAATCCGCCGCCTGGCCCGCGCGCTGGGGCTTTCCATCTGGGACCGGCCCTCCAGCCCCTGCCTGGCCACCCGCATCCCCTACGGCACGACCATCACCCGGCCCATGCTGGAGCAAATCGCCCGGGCTGAAACCTACCTGCACACGCGCGGCTTTCCGATCGTGCGGGTGCGCTGGCACGGCGACACCGCCCGCATCGAAGTCCCCCCGGACCGGCTGGCCGAGCTGCTGGAAGGGCGCGAGCAGCTGGTGGCGGTCTTCAAGCAGCTGGGCTTCCACTATGTGACCCTGGACCTGCAGGGCTACCGCACCGGCTCCATGAACGAAGGATTGTCTCAATGACCCTGCTGTACTGCGACTGTTTTTCCGGCATCAGCGGCGACATGTTCCTGGGCGCCCTGCTGGACGCCGGATTGCCGCTCGAGCATCTGGAAGCGCGCTTCCGCCAGCTGGGGCTGCCCGAGTTCGCGGGCGTGAGCGCCCGAAGGGTGCAGAAAGGCGCCCTGGCGGCCACCCTGCTCGAGCTGCATCTGCACGAACACGGGCATGATCACACTCACTCGCACGATCATGAACATGAGCATGGCCATGATCACGACCATGACCGCAGCTATGCAGACATCCGCGCCCTGATCGAGACCAGCGCGCTGCCCGCGCGGGTGAAGGAGCTCAGCCTGGCCGTCTTTCAGAAGCTGGCCGAGGCCGAGGCGCGCGTGCACGGCACCACGCCCGAGCAGGTGCACTTCCACGAGGTCGGCGCGGCCGATTCCATTCTGGACATTGTCGGGGCCGCAGCCGGTTTGGAGTATTTTGGCGTGGAGAAGGTCTATTCCTCGCCCCTGCCGCTGGGCAGCGGGACGGTGGACACCCGCCACGGCCGGCTGCCCGTCCCGGCCCCGGCCACGCTCGAACTGCTCACCGCCGCCGGCGCGCCGGTGATCCCCTCCCCGGCCCGCTGCGAGCTGGTCACCCCCACCGGCGCAGCCCTGCTGGCCGCCCTGGCCGGGTTTACCCAGCCCGCCATGCGCCTGGTTCGCACCGGCACCGGCGCGGGGCGGCGCGACCTGGAGTGGCCCAACGTGATGCGCGTGCTGCTGGGCGAGGCGGACGCAGCCGCCGGCAGCCACGTGGAAATTGAGACCAACATCGACGACATGAACCCGCAGGTCTACGGCGCTGTCATGGCCCGCCTGTTCCAGGCCGGGGCGCTGGACGTGTACCTGACCCCCATCACCATGAAGAAGCTGCGCCCGGCGGTACGCCTGTCGGTCATCGCCCGCCGCGAGGACGAAGAGCGGCTGTGCGCCCTGCTGCTGGCCGAAACCAGCACGCTGGGTGTGCGCGTCACCCCGCTGCGCCGCCACGAAGCCTGCCGGGAGATGCGCACCATCGACACGCCCTACGGCCCGGTGCGGGTCAAGCTCAAGCTGCTCGAAGGCCGCCCGGTGCAGGCCGCGCCCGAGTACGACGACTGCGCCCGCATCGCCGAAGAGCATCGCCTGCCGGTGCTGCAGGTGCTCCGCGAGGTCGAAGCGCTGGCTGCCGCGCTGATACGCTGAGAAAAAAGCCCGGGCTTTCCGCCCGGGCCTCTTCTATCCTATAACGGGCACTCGAACCCGATTTCAGCACACAGCGCGCGCACCCGTTCGACCGTCGAAACGGCCACCGGGATGCCCTCACGCAAGCGCTGCTCCATGCGGCGCAGCTCCAGCTCGCCGGGCAGCAGGATCTCCGCGCCCGGCTGGATGGGCTCCGCGGCCTTGACCTGGGCAATCAGCTGCTCCAGGCGGGATTCAAACTCGTCGCGGGGCATGTAGGCCTCGATATCCAGCGCCAGCAGGCAGTGGCCCACGCCCAGGTCCTTGAGGTCAGCGTAGGCGTCCAGCCCGAATTTGGCCCCGCTCAGCACCCCGGCAATGGCGTCGGTCATGAAGCTCAGCCCGTAGCCCTTGAAGTCGCCGATGGGCAGCTGGGTGGCGCCCTCCAGCAGCTCAGCCGGGTCCGTGGTGCGCCGCCCGTCGCGGGTCAGCGCCCAGGTGATGGGCACCTGCCGGCCTTCCTCATAGGCCCAGCGGATCATCCCCTGCCCGCTCATGGTCAGGGCCATGTCCAGCACCACCGGCGGCCCGTCGCGGCGGGGCACGGCGATGCCCCAGGGATTGGTGCCCAGCACGGCCGTTTTCGCCCCCCAGGGAGCCATCTCCGGCCCGGCGTTGGTGAAGGCGATGCCAATCAGGCCCGCTTCGGCGGCCATGTTGGCGTAGTAGCCCGAGGTGCCGTAGTGGTTGGAGCGGCGCACCAGCACGCAGCCGATGCCGTAAGCGCGGGCCTTCTCGATGGCCTTGCGCATGGCCCGGGTTCCGGCAACAAAGCCCGACCCGCGGGCCGCGTCCAGCACGGCTGTGGCCGGCCGGTCGATCACAAAGCTCATCGGCGCATTGGGGACAATGCCGCCTTCCAGCATCTGGCGCGTGTGGCGGAAGAGCTTTTCCAGCCCCTGTCCCTGTGCCGGGTACCAGCGCAGCGCGCCGCTGATCACCGCGTCGGCGTTGATGGCGGCATACTCCTCGCTTTCGCCCAGGGCCAGAAAGTAGTCGGTGACAAACTGCCGCAGGAACGGCTCGCTGTAACAGCGGTACTCCACCTCAGCCACTGCGTCCTCCTTGCTGCCAGGCCAGTTTATGCGCTCTTGCTGTACTCCCAGAGAATAGCCGCGGCGTACTTGATGCCCTGCACCAGCGTATCCACGCCGATGTTCTCATTCGGCGCGTGCAGGTTGCAGTCCGGTGAAGCAAACCCGGTCAGCACGGTGGGCATCCAGACATGCTTGAGGATAGTGCCTTCCGCGCTCACCCCGTTGACCACCGGCGGCTTGCCGTAGACCAGCTCGGCCGCGCGGATGATCGCCTGGCTGATGTCCTCTTTGACGCTGATCTTGTAGGGCGGCTCGGGCATCTGCCGGCCGGCCAGGTTGATCTCGATGTGGGCAAAGCCGTGTTTGTCCAGGTGGCGGCGCAGCTTCGCCACCGCCTTATCCGGGTCGATCAGCGGCGGCAGGCGGAAGTCGATCTTGGCGCGCGCCTCGTTGGGCACGATCGTCTTGGAGCCCTCGCCGGTGTAGCCCGAGACCAGCCCGCAGATGTTGCAGGTCGGTTCGTAAGCCCGCGCCTTGAGCGCCTCGATGCCGTCGCGGCCCAGGGCGAACTCCTTCAGGCCCCATTCCTTCTTGAGCCCTTCCAGATCCACCCGGCGGGCGTTCTCTTCCAGCTGCTGCATCTCCTCTTCGCCCAGCTCCCACAGGTCCTCATACCAGTCCTCGATCAGGATATGGCGGTTCTCATCCACCAGGGTGTTGAGCGCTCGCACCAGATCCCAGGCCGGCTGGGGCACCAGAGGAGCGTTCAGGCTGTGGATGTCGCTGTTGGCCCCGCGGGCCACCAGCTCCACGTACAGCACGCTCTTCAGGCCCAGGTCGATATCCGGCACCAGCTCGGAATGGTTCAGCCCGCCGTCCAGGCAGTGCATGGCGTCAGCGCGCAGCAGCTCGGGGTTGGCCTCAACGAACGGCCCCAGGTGCGGAGAGCCGATCTCTTCCTCGCCCTCGATGATGAACTTCATTCGCACCGGCAGACCGCCGCCGGCCTGCAGCCAGGCTTTGGCCGCCTTGACGAAGGCGATCACCCCGCCCTTGTTGTCGGTGGCGCCGCGGCCCCAGACACGACCCTCGGCCAGCACGCCCCCAAACGGCGGGTAGTTCCACTTTTCCAGCGGCTCGGGCGGCTGCACATCGTAGTGGGCGTAGGCCAGCATGGTCTTCGGGCTGCGCCCGGTCATGTCGCCGATCACCACCGGCGGGCCGCCTGCCAGCGGGTAAGCAGTGGCGTCCAGCCCGTCAGCGTGCATCATTTCCACCACCAGGGCGGCGCATTCTTCCAGCCCCAGCTTCTGGGCGCTGACGGAGGGCTGCCGCACCAGGCGCTGCAGATCCGCCACAGCCTCTTCCTGGTGGGCGTCAATCCAGTCAAAAACTCGCTGCAGTTCTTCGGGAACAGATTTCATCCCTGGCTTCTCCTTGCGCTAAGGTTGAGCCGCCGGGCGGTAAACCACTTCAGCCCCAGCAGCCCCAGGCCGAACAGGCCGATATAGGTCAGCGGCGCAATCACCAGCGCCACCGTCACATCGACTTTGTCGGCAATCACGCCCACAAACCAGGGCGAGAGCGTCTGCCCCAGCGTGAGCATGGTATTGTAATAGCTGACCCGCCGGCTGACCACCTGCGGGCGGGTTTCATCCCGGACCGCCAGCGTGGCCGAGGTGGTGCGCGCCGAGCCGAAGGTTACGCCCATCCAGGCGATCACCGCCATCAGCCCGAAGCCGCTGCCTGCGAAGGGGATCAGCGCCGTGCCGCCGGCCAGGCCGGCCAGCGAGAGGTTGTTCAGCCGCACCGGGTGGCGCCGCGACATCATGTGCCCGGCGAAGGGACGCACCACAGCCGCCAGCACCATCTTGGCCCCCGAAAACGTGCCGATCAGGGTGAAGTTCAACCCGGTCCGCAGGCTGTAGACGGGGAAGAGGATGTCGTAGGCCATGTTGGTCGAGGACAGGATGAAGGCGCTCAGCAGGGCCACCGGCCAGACTGCCGGACGCGATGCCGTTTCGCCCTCCTCGACGGCCTCGGGCTGCGCTTCCGGCTGCACAAAGCGCCGGCTGAGCGTCAGCGTGCCCAGGAAGGCCACCGAGAAGCAGGCTACATTAAAAAGGAAGGATACGGTGAAGCTGAACAGGTCGGTCAGCCAGCCGCCCAGCAGCGCTCCCAGGCCGTTGCCCCCGGCGATGGTGGCGGTGTACAGTCCCACCGCCAGCCCCAGGTTGAGTGACGGCGGGCGGCGCTGCAGGGCAGCCACATACATGATCACGGTGAAAACGCCGAAGGCCGCGCCCATCAGCACGGCCGCCAGCCACACACGCACATCCCACGGCTGCGGGGCCATCAGGAGGGAGCTGGCCACCGAGATGACCAGCGCCCCCAGCAGGATCTCCCTGGTCCATTTTCCGCGGTACAGGTGCCCAACCAGCAGGCAGACGGTGCCTTCCACGATGGAATGCAGCGACATCACCGAGCCGATCTCGGTTACCGTCGCGCCGTGCGTTTCCTGGTAGCCGACAATCAGCAGCAGGAACGATCCGCCGCCCATCGCGAAAAACAGCATCACGATCAGGCAGGTGATGAACTCGCGCCGCAGGTCTGTGGGTCGATCCATGGATGGTTATTCCACTGCCTTCGTTACTTGACCGGGATAATGCAGGTTTCCAGCTCGCGCGGGTAGTTGGTCAGCCGGCGGCAGCCGGTCTCGGTGATCACCAGGGTGTCGGAGTGGCGGAAGCCGCCGAACCCGGGCACATACAGGCCCGGCTCGTCGCTGATGACCATGCCCGGCAGCAGGATGGTGTCGTCACCGGCCGCCACCCAGGGCGCCTCGTGCTCCTGCAGGCCCTTGCCGTGACCCATGCGGTGGCGCAGGAACTGCTCGTAGCCGGCCTCGCGGATGACGCTCAGCGAAGCTTCATTGACCTCGCTGCACTTCACGCCCGGTTTGGCCGCTTCCATGCCGGCCTTCCAGGCGCCGTACATGGCCTGGAAGTAAGCCTCGGTCTGCTTGTCCGGCTCGCCGTACAGGAAGGTGTGCTCCGATTCGGACTCGTAGGTGGCCACCAGCGCGCCGAAGCCGCACTCAATCACGTCCCCGGGGCGGGGCTTGCGGTCGGTCATTAACCCGTGCGGGTAGGCAGAGCGCTCGCCGTACAGCACCGCGCCGTTGACCAGCCCGGCGTTGACGAAGACCAGCTCGCCCAGGTCCTTCTGCATGCGCTCCACGGTCTTCTCGCGGGCGTAGGCGAAGGCGTCCGTCTCGCTCAGCCCGGCGATGATGGCCTCGCGGGCCATTTCCACCATGTAGTCGGCAAACACGCCGGCCTTCTCCAGGATGGCGATCTCTTCCGCGTCCTTCACCAGGCGCATGGTGTAGAC
>DGEO01000043.1 GCA_002385985.1 Anaerolineaceae bacterium UBA3924
GGTGCAGCTGCCCTTGAACGAAAGGGAGCTTTTGTCCCAACCCGAGGGCTGGTCCTGCGGGTTCATGGCAGACACCGGTGATACAAAGGTGGAGAGCACCAGGCCCAAAACCAGCATCACAACACCCATGCTGTAGATCAGGTGATTGAGTGCTTTTACGATACGGAAGGTGGAAGGCTTCATGATGGATACTCCCTAATATGACGTTCTATGATTCGGTCTGCAGCTTGTACCCGAGACGATCCACGTTCAGGATGATGTCCTCGCCGGGAGCTATCTGGGCAAATTTCTGACGAAGCAGGAAGATCAGGTACTTGATTCGCTGGCGGGCACGGTCGAAATCACGCCCCCAGACGCCTTGCGAGATCTGGGCGTACTGCACAACCGCGGGCGCGTTCTTCATCAGGATCGCCAGCACGGCAAACTCCTTGCTGGTGAGCTCGATGGACTGCCCCCGGAAACGGACCTCGCGAGACTGCGTGTCCATATGCAGATCGATACCGGGAATGCTCAGCGTGGTCTCTTCGGACCGCTTCCCGGTTCGCCGCAAGACGGCATGCACGCGGGCAACAACCTCCTCCTTGAAAAATGGTTTGGTTAGATAATCGTCCGCCCCCATATGGAGGCCCTGGACGATAGTCTCTTTGGAATTCAGCGCGGAGATGATGATCACCGGCACATTGCTGGTTTTTCGCAGGGCCTTCAGGGTATCCCATCCGTCCATCTCGGGCATCATCAGGTCCAGCACCACAAGATCAGGGTTCATGGTCGCGCCCTTTTCCAGCGCTTCCTTGCCGTTCCAGGCGCTGAAGACGTCGAAGCCGCCCGTGCGCAGAATCTGCTTCAACAGCATCACGGTGTCTCCTTCGTCTTCCACGACCATGATCTTTGGTCGCCGCTGTTCGTACAAATCGTCGAGATCTGCACCGATTGAAAACCGAGCGTCTGTTGTAGTCCAACCCTTTTCTGCGACGGAAAGCATCATCTTGTCCCCTCGGTTAAAAAAGATAACCGGCCCAGTAACACCTGATCGGGCCGGTTTCGCTACTCGACTCCCTGAACGCCTTCCTCGTTACCGAGAGAAGCGACCAAATTGGGCGTTCAGATCACTGTCTCCACACGTTTATTTTGTTCAGTTTCAGGAAAGTAAATTTCCTTATTACAGACTGATGTTACTGATTCGACTTTGGTTTGTCAATAAATAACCGCTCAACAAACTTTGGAACTTTCTTATAGAATCCTTAGAAGCAGGCGCTTAGACTGACAGCTGGCGCACATCCGCCTTGACCGGATTGCGCAGCTCGCCGATTCCCTCGATATCCACCGCAACCTCATCCCCGTCGAGCAGCGGGCCAATCCCCGCCGGCGTTCCGGTCAGGATCACGTCCCCCGGCTCCAGGGTCATTACCGAGGAAGCGAAGGCCACCAGCTGCTGAACGGGGAAGATCATATCCCGGGTGGAAGCCATCTGCCGGATTTCTCCGTTCACCCGGCAGGTGATCAGGTTATCGTACGGGTCGTAATCGGTTTCGATCCATGGACCAAGCGGGCAGAAGGTGTCAAACCCTTTCCCGCGGGTCCACTGCCCGTCGCGCCGCTGCAGGTCGCGGGCGGTCACGTCGTTGGCGACGGTGTAGCCGAAAACATAGTCCAGCGCCGCTTCGGGCGGGATCCAGCGCCCCAGCCGGCCGATCACCACCGCCAGCTCGGCTTCGTGCTCCACCTGCCGGGACTGCGGCGGCAGCAGAATGGCCTCCCCCGGCCCGATGACGCTGGAGGGCGGCTTGAGGAACAGCAGCGGGATATCCGGCGGTTCCACACCCTGCTCGCGGGCGTGCTCGACGTAGTTGCGCCCCACGCAGATGATCTTGCCGGGGGCAACCGGCGCCAGCAGCCGTGCGATCTCGAGGGGAATGCTGGCTTCCAGGCGGCGGTACTCGCTGAAGATATCGCCCTCCACCGGGCCGAGGGCGTTGTCCAGCAGCCAGCCGTACTGCGGGGGCAGCGTTCGGGTTTCAAAGCGCACAAATCGCATCGTGATCACCTCTCGAGGGGATGATGGAAGTCTATCACGGTTGGCGGCGGATGTGAAATATTACTAATCAAGATGTGGCCGCTCCGGTCTGGAACAGCTGGATAGAATGGAAATGAAAATCCCCAAAATCTACCTGTGAAAACACATCCAGTTCTAACCGATTGACCGGATCATTCTGCATGCTATCGTAAACAGATTTCTCTGCCGGAAAAAATGTCGCTAAGTCGATTATGCATCCGGTGAAACAGGCATCTCGCACCCGAGGGGAAACCTAAATCCACCCTCCCTACCACAAAATAGTGGTAATATTAGGATCGCATCCGGGCGGATAGCTCAGCTGGTTAGAGCACATCCCTTACAAGGATGGGGTCGCAGGTTCGAGTCCTGTTCCGCCCACAGGTAAGCGGGCACAACGTTCCATCGCCGCCGGCCGCAGCAGGGAAAGGTGAGTCATGGAACGGTTACCGGTTTCTTCCTCGGCCATACAATCCATCGGGTACGACCCTGAGCAGCAGCTGCTGGAGATCGAGTTCCAGCGCGGCGCGGTGTACCGGTATTACGATGTCCCTCCGGAAATCCACCAGGCGCTGATCACCGCCGAATCCATCGGCCGCTATTACGAAGCCGAGGTCCGGGGCAGCTACCGCTTCGAACGGGTGTCCTGACCCCGGGGCTAGAACTCCCCCTGCATGGAGTGGGCGTACCCGGTCAGCTCCACGTACCCGTTCCCGCTCACCGGCCCGCCCTGCCGCTGGCCCTCCACCCTCACCGCGCCCTCCCAGTAGACGAAGGACAGCCGCATCTCCTGGTCCGCCAACCGCGGCCGCACCGCCAGCGCTATCTCCTCGCCCGGCACGCGGATTTCCCATGCCGCCGGGTAGCGAGCGCCGGTGTGCGGGCTGGTCCAGGTTCCGGTCGGGGTGATCTCAAACTCCTCCGCCGCCAGCGGCCGGGTGGAGCCGTCCGACTGGATCAGCGTGCCGCTCGAGTACGGGTCCAGCGTGCCATCCTCGTGCCGGAGCAGGAAGAGCATCAGCTCGCTGCCGTCGTCCAGCTGAAGCGAAAACCAGTCCCAGCCGACCAGACCCTCGCCCAGCGCGCTGGTGGAGTACTCGTGGTCCATCCAGCTCAGCCCGCTGACCGCGTACTGCTCCTCACCGACCGTGATCGTCCCGGCCGACCCCAGGCGGGTCTGGCTGTTGTAGATGGACGCATTGCCGGGCTGCGCTCCCTTCGGCGAGTATCCTCCCTCCCCCTGCAGCACCGGCCCCTTGATGTCGACCAGGTCCAGCGCAATGCTCACCTCGCCGGATTTCGCCTCCAGGCGGTAGCGGCCCGCTGAGACTTCCGTCACCTGCCAGTCCTCCAGCCAGACCTGGTAGACCGGCTCCGCCTGCGCGCCGGCCAGCCCGGCAGCCCCGCGGCTGAAGCGTTCAAAGGATGAAAACGTCCCCGCGCCGGTGTCGGTCAGCGCGAAGTGAGCCATGTAAACCTGGTCAGCCGCCCAGCTCGAGGTGCGCTCTGCCCGGTCCTCCGGCGGCAGCAGCGCCCGGCGGAAGAAGGTCAGCTGGTAGCCGAAGTGCTGTCCCTCCGCGGTGAACAGGTTGCCGGTGTAATACCACCACTCGGTCAGGTAATCGGGATGCGGGCCGTGATCGCGGGGGAAGCTAATCTGCGCCGGGCCGTCGACCATCCGGAAAGCTCCCTGCGGCTCGACCTGCACCCCTCGGAAAACCGGCGCGGCCTGGCTGGCCTGCGGCTCCGGACTGCGCAGCAAGAGCGCCGCCCAGACCACCAGCCCAATGGCAACAAGGAAAACCAGGATCCATCCACGCTTACTCATAGCGCACCGCCTCCGCCGCCGGCATGCGGCTGATACGCCAGGCCGGGTACACGCCCGCCAGCAGGGCGGCCAGCAGCGCCAGCCCGACCGCCTGCGCGAAAACCGACGGCTGGATGGACATCTGCAGCGTCCAGCCGAACGAGCGCAGGTTGATGATGTACACCAGGATCAGCGCCAGCGTGTATCCGGTGGGGATGGCCAGCAGGCCGGCCGCCAGGCCCATCAGCCCGGTCTCCAGCATCACTATGCCCCACAGCTGCCGGCCGGTCAGCCCCAGCGCCCGCAGAATGCCCGTTTCGCGCTGCCGCTCCAGCTGCAGCAGAAGCAGCGAGCCCAGCACCCCGACGAACGCCACCAGCAGCGCCAGGATGCGGAGCGCAGCGGTGATGGCGAAGGTGCGTTCGAACACCTGCATCACCTCGGCGCGCAGCTGCCGGTTGGGGCGGATGTTCAGGCGCTGCAGAGAGGAGGTTTCCTCCTCCAGCTGCCTGGAGATGAGGTCCGCGTCCATGCCGGGCGGCAGGCGCAGCGCCAGCGCAGTCACGGCTGTATCCTGCCACAGGCTGCGGTAGACCGGCAGCAGCATCAGCATGCCGCCCTCGCTGGAGGAATAGTCGTAGTACACGCCGGCAATCGGGATAGACCGCCAGCCCCGGCCGGTCAGCAGCTCCAGCGAATCGCCCGCGTTCAGGCCCATCCGGTTGGCCAGCGGCTCAGAGATCAATACCGCTCCCTGGCTCAGCGCGCGGTTGACGGTATCGCTGCCGCCAATCCGCTGTGCGTAGAGCCGCTCTTCCGCCACCTCCAGGTTGCTGCTGGCGGAAAGCTGCACCGGCCCACTTCTCGACTCCACCCTAGTCGAGCGCAGTATGTACAGCTCGCCCAGGTGCTCCTGGCTCTGGATCCACTCCACCACCCGTAGATCAATCTCGCTCAGCGAGGCGTTGGCCGAAAACGAAGGCGCGGAGATGTACACATCCCCCTGCAGCGTCTGGTCCAGCCAGACGGTGACCGTGTAGCGGAAGGAGTCGATCATTAAGCCCACCCCGATGGCCACCGCCACGGCAACCATCAGTGCGGCCACCGCCACCGAGGTGCGGCTGAGCGAACTCACCAGTCCGCGCGGTGCCAGCCGGCCGATCAAACCTACCAGCCGCCGGCTGAACGGCTCCACCGCGCGCATCAGCGCCGCCAGCAGCACCGCCGATAGCAGCGCAAAGCCGATCAGCACCAGAAAGGTGCCCCCGAACCCCAGCCCCAGAGACTGCTCCGGCAGGCTGAACAGCCCCACCGCAGAGCCGATCAGGCCCGCCCCGCCCAGTGCGGACCATTTAACCAGCCCTTTCACCTTTGTCTCCAGCACCGAGCGGACCAGCGCTGTGTTCGGCGGCACCGAGGCGGCCTCCCAGGCGGGCAGCGCCGCGGTAATCAGCGTCGCCAGCAGCCCGGCCGCCCCACCTTTGATCAGGCTCCCCACCGGAATGCCGACCGCCTGCACGGTTGTGGTGAAGTACAGGTCGTTCACCGTCCGGGTGACCATGCCCACCGTGCTGCGCCCCAGAGCGATGCCCAGCGCGACCCCGAGCAGCGAGCCGAGCAGCCCCACCCAGAGCGCTTCCGTAAGCACCAGACCGAAGACCTCCCCGCGGGTGACACCCAGACAGCGCAGCGTGCCGAACAGCGGCCGCCGCTGCAGGACTGAAAAGGTCATGGTGTTGTAGATCAAGAACAGGCCCACCACCAGCGCCAGCATCGACAACGCCGAGAGGTTCACCCGGAACGCCTCGGTCATCTCGGCCACCGCCCCGCCGCGCGCCTCCACCGGAGCCAGCTGAAGCCCTTCCGGCAGCAGATCGCGAATGCGCTCCTCCAATGCCTGGCTGTCCTCCGGCAGGATCAGGTCGATGCGGTCCAGCCAGCCCTCGCGCCCGGCCACCTCCTGCGCTGCGGCGATGTCTGCCAGGATCAGCCCTTCCATCGTCCGGCGGGAGAGGTCATCCGGCGGCTGCACAATGCCGGCCAGGAAGACTTCCTTCCGCCGCCCCTCCAGCTCAATTTCAAACGTGTCCCCCGGCCGCAGGCCGTAGCGGGCGGCGTTCTCTTCCGAAAGGGCCACCGCTCCCGGCCGGGTCAGGAAGGCGATCAACCCCTGCTCCCCGCCGGAAGCCTGCTCGCCCATGTAGCCGCGGAAGGGCGCATCAGCGAACACATCCAGCCCCAGCAGCTGCATGGGGCGGTCTCCCAGGCGGGGTGAAGAGACGTAGCGGGTGACCACCGGCGCCAGCGGTACCTCCAGCCCCTCCCGGCGCAGGTGGGTGTAGACCTCCTCGGGCACGCCCGGCCCTCCGCCGGTGATCTGGTGGGTGGCCTTTCCGGTAACGGCCTCACTGGAGAGCACGAAGGCCTCCTCCGCGCTGGCGTTGGCCAGGTCGATGGAAACCATCATGGCCACACCCAGCATGATCCCCAGCACCATGAACAGGCTCTGCCGCCAGCGCAGGACGAAATAGCGCCAGCCGACGCGGCGCAGCCCTGCGGGCAGAAACACCGTCCCCTGCATCATCGCTTCAGTTCCACCAGCTGCCCGTCTTTGAGTGTCAGCACCCGGTCGGCGTAGCTGGCTGCTTCCCGGCTGTGAGTCACCATGATCAGGTTGTTCCCGGACTGTCGGGTGAGCTGGTCGAGCAGGGCCAGCACCGACCGGCCGGTCTCTTCATCCAGGTTGCCGGTGGGTTCGTCCGCCAGGACCACGTCAGGCCGGTGCACCAGCGCCCGGGCAATCGCCACGCGCTGCTGCTCACCGCCCGAGAGCCGGTCCGGATAGGTGGCAGCCCGGTCCTGCAGCCCCACCCTGGTCAGAATCTCAGCCACCGCCTCCGTGCGCTGTTCGACCGCCCAGCCGTTCAACTCCAGCGGCAGGGCCACGTTTTCCGCCACTGTCAGAGTGGGAATCAGGTTGAAAAACTGGAAAATAAAACCGACGCGCTGCCGCCGGAAGAGGGTGCGCTGCCGGTCATCCAGCGCAGCCAGGTCCGTCTCTCCCAGGTAAATCGCCCCGCCGTCTGGCCGGTCAATCCCGCTGATCAGGTTGAGCAGCGTGGTCTTTCCCGAGCCGCTCATCCCCAGGATGGCGACCGATTCCCCCTTGCGAATGGAGAGCGAAGCGCCGCGCAGCACCTCCCGGCGCTGCCCGCCTTCCATATACCCCTTGCTCAGGTTCTCCAGGCGCAGGAACACCTCCCCCTGCTGCTTCTCCTGTGTCTGTTCCTGCTCCTTCAAACGACTCTTCATCCCGCCGCCCTTTCCAGATTGATCTCAATCCCTTCGATTCTAGGGGAGAAGGCGGGAAATGTAAAACCAGGCCGCTGGATCAGGCAAAGCCGGGGGTCCGGCCTCAGAACCAGTTCCGCCGCGAGAACACCATGATCACCAGCGCCATCAGGAAGACCGAAACCAGCACCACAAACGCCGGCGCCCAGGAGGTGTTCTGGAAGGGCAGCGCAACATTCATGCCGTAGAAGCTGGTCACGATGGTGGGGATGCTCATCACAATGGTGATGGAGGCCAAAAATTTCATCACCACGTTCAGATTGTTGGAGATGATGGAGGCAAACGCATCCGCCATGCTGGTCAAAATGTTGGCGGAGATGTTGACCATTTCGATAGCCTGCTGGTTCTCGGTGATCACGTCCTCCAGCAGGTCCTCGTCGTCCGGATACTGGTGGAATATCTGCGAGCGGCGCAGGCGTTCGAGCATCAGCTCGTTGGTTTTAAGCGCGGTGGCGAAATAAACCAGGCTCTTCTGGTACTTGAGCAGCTCGAACATGTCCTTGTTCTGCTGCGACACCTGGATGGAGTCCTCCAGCGCCTCCACAGTGCGGTTGATCTCGCGCAGGTAGGTCAGGAAGCGCGTGGCAGTGGAAAGCAGCAGGCGCAGGATAAACCGGTTGCGCTTGGCGGTCGAAAACCCGCGGATGCGCCCCGAGGCCAGGTCCTGGATGATGTCATTCTGCCGCCGGCAGATGGTGATGACCAGGTTCTGGGTCACAATCACCCCAAGCGGGATGGTGATGTAGGGCACGTCCACCTTCTGGCCCTGATAGAAGGGGATGCGGATAATGATCAGCAGCGTCCCGTCGTCCTCGCGTTCGGTGCGGGCGCGTTCGTCCAGGTCGAGCGGATAGGTGATGAAATCCTGCGGGATGCCCAGGAATGAAAGCTGCTCGATCTCATCGCTGGTCGGGTCGATGACGTTAATCCAGGCCCCATCCACCACTTCGTTCAGGGTTTCCAGCCGGTTGTCGATGGTGCGGTAAATTGTGATCATCCAGCATCTCCGCAAAGGGGGATATGACGCTCACTCGAGCAGGAATTCCTGTATGATTGTACCCCCTTTCTTAATCTTTTATCAGATTATTCCTTGATTCCTCACATATCCTCGAGAATCTGGTAAAATTCAATTGTCCTGAGGGGATGACAGGCTTCGACGGAGGAGGCTGGTCCCGGACGGCGAGCCGAGAGGTACCGACCTCGTAAAATCAGTACAAAAAACAAGTGCCAACAACCGCACTTACGCTGCTCTGCCTCTGGCTGCCTAAGCCCGGGCATCAGCAAACTGACCTCAATGCAGGTCACGTCTACTCACCCCGCTCCTTGACCGGAGGTGGGATAGGCGCAACAAAGTCAAGGTGCTGCGCCGCAGCGTCGTGAGCGGCGTAAAAGAGGGCTTTCGGGTCCAAACGACTGGCTGGCGGCTGATTTTGTCCGTTTCTCAACCGCCAGCGAGAACCAAAACGAGACTACGCTCGTAGATGTTCGAGGGCCTAATCTTTCGGACGCGGGTTCAATTCCCGCCATCTCCACTCACCCGGCGCTAACGCGCCGGGTTTCTTTTTGTTATACCTGGCAGACCAGCCCCTTGAGGTACGCGCCCTCGGGGAAATGCATCGCCACCGGGTGATCCGGCGCCTGAGTCAGCGTACGCACGATGCGGGCTTCCACACCGGCGTCAAGCGCCGCCCCGGCCACGATCTTCTGGAACAGCTCCGCGGTCACACCGCCGGAGCAGGAAAATGTGACCAGAATCCCGCCCGGGCGCAGCAGCTTGAAGGCCAGCAGGTTGATGTCCTTGTACCCGCGCGCCGCCCGCTGGGCCTGCGCCGCCGTCTGGGCGAACTTGGGCGGGTCCAGGATGATGCGGTTAAAGGAGCGGCCCTGGTCGCGAAACTTACGCAGCACCTGGAACACATCGCCGGCCAGCCATTCGGCCCGGTTCGGGTCGAGTCCGTTGAGACGCACATGCGCCGCGCCCTGCTCCAGCGCTTCGGCCGAGGAGTCGACCGAGAGGACCGATTCCGCCCCCCCGCGCAGCGCATACAGGGTGAACCCGCCTGTGTAGGAGAAGCAGTTGAGTACCTGGCAGCCGGCGGTGATCTCTCCCACCAGGCGGCGGTTGTCGCGCTGGTCCAGGTAAAAGCCGGTCTTCTGCCCGGATTTCACATCCACATCGAACTGCAGCCCGTGCTCCTGAATGCGCACTGGCCCCGGCTCGCCGCTCCCGCTGAGCAGCCCGGTGCGGCCCGGCAGTCCCTCCAATCGGCGAGCTTCCACATCCGAGCGTTCGTAGATCTGCGAAAGCCCGGTCAGCGAGCGCAGCGCGTCCAGAATGGTCTCCCGCCAGTATTCTGCCCCTGCCGTCAGGAACTGGACCACCAGCCAATCCGCGTAGCGGTCCACCACCAGCCCCGGCAGCCCGTCGGACTCGGCATGCACCAGCCGCACGGCGTCGCTCACCTGCGCCGGCACCCAGAAGCGGCGCATCTCCACCGCCCTGCGAATGCGCTCGTGGATGAACGCCTCGTTCACCGCCTGATCCGGGTCCCAGGTCCACATCCTCGCGCGGATCTGCGAGTGCGGGCTATAACCCGCCCACCCCAGGCCTTCGCCACTGGCGCTGACTACACGCACCGTTTCCCCGATCTGCGGGTCACCCTGTACGCTTTCCACCGCGCCAGAAAAGATCCACGGGTGCATCTGGCGGACGGCTTTATCGCGCCCGCCCTTCAACTGCAGTATCTTTTCCATGCTTCCCTTTTCGCCGGCCCGTCAGTCGCCGGAAATCATCTTCAGCAGCCCGGCTTCGTCGATCACCGTGACGCCCAGCTCGCGCGCTTTATCCAGCTTGGAGCCGGCATTCTCCCCGGCCACCACGTAGCTGGTCTTCTTGCTCACACTGTCAGTCACCTTGCCGCCGCAGGACTGGATCAGCTCCTTGATGCCATCACGGGTGTAGTTGGGCAGCGTGCCGGTGACCACAAAAGTCAGCCCCGAGAGGACTCTGTTCTGCTCCGCCGCGGCCGGCTGGCGCTCCTCCACCGGCCACACGCCGGCGGCGCGCAGCTTCTCCAGCAGGTGCTGGTTGGCCGGGCGCTGGAACCACTCGGAGATGGCCAGGGCAATGTTGGGTCCAATTCCGCTGATCCCCTGCAGCTCCAGGGCGCTTGCGTTGCTCAGCTCGTCCAGGCTGCGGTAATGCTTGCTCAGGTCCTCCGCCATCACCTCGCCCACGCCGCGAATGCCCAGGGCGTTGATCACCCGGGCCAGCGGCCGGTCCTTCGAGGCCTGGATGGCAGCCAGCAGGTTTTCTGCCTTCTTCTCACCAAAGCCTTCCAGCGTGAGCAGCTGCTCCCTGGTGAGGGCATACAGATCCGCCACATCTCGCACCAGCCCCTGGCGGATCAGCTGCTCGACGATCTTGATCCCCAACCCGACGATATCCATCGCCCCGCGCGATACGAAGTGCTCCAGGTTGCGAATCAGCTGTGCCGGGCAGCTGGTGTTCGGGCAGTAGGTGGCCACCTCGCCCGGCAGCCGCTCGACCTCGGTCCCGCAGGACGGGCAGGTCTTCGGCGGCTGGTAGACCTGCTCCTCACCGGTGCGGGCTTCGACGATCGGCCCGATGATGTAGGGAATCACGTCACCCGAGCGCTTGACCAGCACCCGGTCGCCGATGCGAATATCCTTCTCGGCGATGTAGTCAAAGTTGTGCAGCGTGGCCTTGCCGACCACCACGCCGCCGATCTCCACCGGCTCCAGCACGGCATTGGGAGTCAGCACACCGGTCCGCCCGACATTCACCACCACGTCGTTCAGGCGGGTGGTTACCTCGCGTGCCGGGAATTTCAGCGCAATCGCCCCGCGCGGGTCCTTGCCCACCGCCCCCAGGTCTTCGTACAGGCGTCGATCGTTAATTTTGATCACGATTCCGTCGACCTCATAGGGCAGCTGGTCGCGCCGCTCCGCCCAGGTCCGGCTCACCTGGATGACTTCCTCGATATCGCGGCAGTAATCCACGTCTCTGGACACCGGGAAGCCCAGATCGCGCAGGTACTGCAGCGTCTCCCACTGGGTGTGCGGAGATTCGGCCCGGCCGTCCACAATCCAGTATGCCAGCAGGGTCAGCGGCCGGGTGGCGGTCAGCGCCGGGTCCAGCTGGCGCAGCGAACCGGCGGCGGTGTTGCGGGGGTTCAGGTAGGGCCGCTCCCCGCTGGCAATCAGCCGCTCGTTGAGCGCCTCAAAATCCTTTACGTACATGAACACCTCGCCGCGCACGATCAGCTTCTCCGGCGGCTTCGGACCTTTCGGGTCAACCGGGATGCGCAGCGGCACAGCCCGCACCGTGCGCAGGTTGGCGGTGACATCCTCCCCCACCTCGCCGTTGCCGCGGGTGGCTCCCAGCACGAAGCGCCCGTTCTCATAGTGCAGCAGTACGGTCAGCCCGTCGATTTTCGGCTCGACGACGAAGTCAGCCTTTTCCACGCGGTCATCCAGGCGCACCAGGCGCTCGTACCAGGCGCGCAGGTCCTGCTCATTGAACGCATTCGCCAGACTGAGCACGCTGCCGGGGTGTCTCACCTTGCGGAAGCGGGATGCCGGCGGCGCGCCTGCCCGCTGCGTCGGCGATTCCGGCGTGACCAGTTCGGGATGGGCCTCTTCAATTTCTCTCAGGCGGGCCATCAGGCGGTCAAACTCGGCGTCGCTGATCACCGGCGAGTCCAGCACGTGGTAGCGGTGGTTGTGGTATTCGATTTCCTGGCGCAGGCGTTCGACTTCTTGCTGGAGTGAAATGCTATCCATGGCGTTTTCCCTAGGATGAATTATATCAACGCGATCATGCCGGCTGCGGCGGTTCAATTGTCGCAATCCGCAGAAGATGTTACACTTATTGTATTCACATTGGAGGCTGTATGAGCGCTGGAAAAATCATCGGATTCATCGTCGCTGCTCTGCTGATTCTCTTTGGCGCCCTGATGGTGCTCGGGGCCACCGACCAGGCTGGCCAGATCATCTGGCTGCCCATCGGTCTGGTGTTCATCCTCATCGGGCTGGTCATCATCTTCTTCGTCGCCCGCAAACCGCCTCAAGTTGTGGAGACCAACGTCACCTACCAGGTGGACCTGCCCGCCAACGTCAACATGGACACCCTGAAATGCGAGTCCTGCGGCGGCGTGCTGTCCAAGGACGACATCAAGATGGTCTCCGGCGCGCCCGTGGTCACCTGCCCGTACTGCGGCACGGTGTACCAGATCACCGAAGAGCCCAAGTGGTAAGCTGACACCTTTTCCCGGAAATTGACAATGAAATCACCTCGCTGGCTAGCATTGGTTCTAGTCCTGGTTCTGCTCGCGGGGATCATCACCCCGGTCTCAGCCCAGGATTACTTGTTCGCAGTCCCCCGGGCGGACGTTGTCGTGGAGATCGAAGACGACGGCACGGTCAACATCGACTACACCTACTTCTTCGAAAACCAGCCCGGCGCCCATGAAATTGATTATGTCGACATCGGCATGCCGCTGGGGTCCAGCTACTCGCTGAGCGACATCACCGCCGATGTGGACGGCACGCCCGTCGACGTCGAGCGCAGTGAGTTCGTCAGCGGCGTGGCCGTCGCCCTGGGGAGCCGTGCCATCCCGGCCGGCGCCAGCGGTACGGTGCACATGCGGGCAGAGAACGTGCAGGTGGACTTCTTCCCCGGCGAAGTCGAGGCCGAGGAGGAGTACCTCAGCTTCCAGTTCGAGCCCAACTATTTCGGCAGTGAGTTCGTCAGAGGCCGGACCGATCTGGCCGTGACGCTGGTGCTGCCGCCCGGCCTGGAGTCGGAGGAGCCGGTCTACTTCCCGCCGCGGAACTGGCCCGGTGAAACTGCCCCCGGCGCAGGCGTGCAGGACGACGGTCGTATTTTCTACACCTGGGAATCGGACCGCGCCAGCTCTGCCGATATGTACATCTTCGGCGCCGCCTTCCCGGCCCGTCTGGTCCCCGGTGCAGTCGTCCAGGAGCCTTTCCCGACTGAAGAATTCCCGCCGTCCGGTTCAGGCGGGGTGCGTTTTGACACAGGCACGCTGTGCTTATGCCTGTTTGTCATCGGCATAATCGGCCTGGTCGGGGTGATCATCTGGGCGGCCGTGCGTGCGGAACGCAAGCGCAAGCTGCAGTACCTGCCGCCAAAAATCTCGGTGGAAGGTCACGGCATCAAGCGCGGGCTGACCGCAGTCGAAGCGGCCATCCTCATGGAACAGCCCATGGACCGCATCCTGACCATGATACTCTTTGCCACGCTGAGAAAAGAGGCCGCGACGGTCATCACCCGCGATCCGCTGGAGCTGGACGTCGCCGAGCCGCTGCCTGAGGGCCTGGAGCCGTATGAAGTTGAGTTCCTGCAGGCCTTCAAGCAGAAAAACCCTCGCGAGCGCCGCGCCAAGCTCCAGGATGTGATGGTCAATCTGGTGCGCTCGGTGTCCCAGAAGATGAAGGGCTTCAGCCTGAAGGAAACCCTGGAATACTACGAGAGCATCATCCAGCGAGCCTGGCAGCAGGTCGAGTCGGCCGATACGCCGGAAGTCAAGGGCGAGGCCTACGAAGAGCAGATGCCCTGGACCATGCTCGACCGACGCTTCGAGGAGCGCACCTCGCAGACCTTCGGCACCGGCCCGGTGTTCGTTCCCACCTGGTGGTGGCGCTTTGACCCGACCTTCCGCGGCACCACCACCGGCCCGGCGACCACAAGCACCGTGTCCACCACGCGTGCTCCCAGCGGCACCGGCGGCAGCCGCACCATCCAGATGCCCAACCTGCCGGGGTCCGCGTTTGCCGCCTCGGTGGTCAACGGCGTGCAAGATTTCGCCTCCAAGGTGGTCGGCGACCTGACCAGCTTCACCGGCGGCGTCACCCAGACTACCAACCCGCCCCCCAAACCGACCAGCAGCTACCGCGGCGGTTCTAGCGGCGGCGGTGGGGGCCGCTCCTGTGCCTGTGCGTGCGCCTGCGCCTGCGCCGGCTGCGCCTGTGCCTGCGCTGGCGGCGGGCGCTAAAGGTGGGTGTTCATGCGCTTTGCTAGCCTGCTGGAGAAACTCCCGCTGCGCGGCCGCGAACACCCGCTGCCCGCGGCGGGAGTCTATCACTACGTCCGCGAGGAGCAGGGCGGCAAAGCCCGCATCCACCTGCGTCTGGAGCCGGGCGGCAGCGGCCTGCTGATGGTCAACGCCGCCCGCATGTACCAGCTTAACCCCACCGCCGCGGTGATGGCCTACCTGGCGCTGGAAAAGCTGCCCGAGCAGCAGGCAGCCGCGGCGCTGGCGCGCTATTTTCAGGTCAGCCGTGACCAGGCCCTGCAGGATTTCCAGGTTATTCAGGCCCAGATCGACGCGCTCACCTCGCCGGACGGGGCCTGCCCGGTCTGCGAGCTGGATCTGGAAATCACCCGTCCCTTCTCCACCCAGCCATCCGCGCCTTACCGCATGGACCTGGCGCTCACCTACCGCTGCAACAACCAGTGCAGCCACTGCTACAACGCCCGCCCGCGACAGTATCCCGAGCTGAGCGTGGAAGAGTGGCATCAGGTCATCGACAGGCTGTGGGAAATTGGAATCCCGCACATCGTCTTCACCGGCGGAGAGCCGACCCTGGTGCGCCACCTGCCCGAGCTGATCGCCCACGCGGAACGCAATGGCCAGATCACCGGCATCAACACCAACGGCCGCCGCCTGAAAGACCCGGAGTTCGTCCAGCGGCTGGTAGATGCCGGCCTGGACCACGTGCAGATCACCCTCGAATCCCACGACCCGGCCATTCACGACGAAATGGTGGCCGCACCCGGCGCCTGGCAGGACACCGTCGCCGGCCTGCGCAATGTGCTGCAGACCCGCCTGTTCGTCATGACCAATACCACGCTGCTGACCAACAACGCCCATCGTCTCGCTGAGACGCTCGACTTCCTGGCGGAGACCGGAGTGCCGACCGTGGGACTGAACGCGCTGATCTACTCCGGCCGGGGCGAGCAGGTGGGCACCGGGCTGCCGGAATCCAGCCTGCCGGCGCTGCTGGAACTGGCCCGCGAGAAGACACAGGCCAGCGGCCAGCGGCTGATCTGGTACACCCCCACCCAGTACTGCCATTTCGATCCGGTACAGATGGAGCTGGGGGTGAAGGGCTGCACCGCCGCACTGTACAATATGTGTGTCGAGCCGGACGGGCAGGTCATCCCCTGCCAGTCCTATTACCAGCCGCTGGGACACCTGCTGCAGGACCCCTGGGATCGCATCTGGAATCACGATCTGGCGCTGGACCTGCGCGAGCGTCGCAGCCTGCCGTCCGAGTGCCGGCAGTGCAGCCTGCTGGCCGAGTGCGGCGGCGGGTGCCCGCTGGCCCGCGCTCATCAAACCGACCTGCGCCCCGTCTAATCTGGTTTTGATCAAGAGGAGACAAGCATGAAGGAACGTTTCCGTCTCTGGTACGAACGGCTTTTCGGCACCGAGCAGCAGACCATTGAACCCGGGGTTTACCAGTACACCTCTCCCCAGGACCAGCCCAATCCTTACCGCCTGCACCTGCGCATTGACAGAGAAGGGCGGGGTACGCTGATCCTCAACGCAAGCACCGTGCTGCACCTCAACCAGACGGCGGCCGAGTACGCCTATCACCTGGTGCGGCAGGACCCGGTCGAGGAAGTCGCCAAGGCGGTCTCCAGCCGCTACAACGTCAGCGAGGAGCAGGCCCGCGGCGATTACACCACCCTGATGGAGCAGATCCAGACGCTGATCGAAACCCCGGACCTGGAGCCGGTCACCTTCCTGGGCTTCGACCGCTCCGAGCCGTACACCGATATCCTCCAGGCGCCTTACCGCATCGACTGCGCCCTGACTTACAAGACCAGCGGCGAAAACCAGGCCGCCGCTCCAGTCGATCGGGTCAGGCGGGAGATGACTACCGGGGAATGGAAGTCCATCCTGAAGAAGGTCTGGGACGCAGGCGTCCCGCAGGTCATCTTCACCGGCGGCGAGCCCACGCTGCGCCCCGACCTGCCCGAACTGATCCGCTACGCGGAAGAACTGGGCCAGGTGACCGGTCTGCTCTCCAACGGCGACCGCCTGACCGACCCGCAGTACATGCACGACGTGCTCTACAGCGGGCTGGACCATATCATGCTGACCCTGGATCCCGACAACGAAATCAGCTGGGAAGCGCTGAAGGACCTGCTCGCCGAGGACATATTCGTCACCGTGCACCTGACCCTCACCCCGCGGCTGGTCAAGGACTTCTCCTTCCAGATGGACCGGCTCAAAACCCTCGGCGTGACCCATGTCTCGCTCTCAGCCAGCAGCGCCGAGTTGAAACCTGCCCTGCTGGCCGCCCGGGAGCAGGTCGCCGCGCATGACCTGAACCTAGTCTGGGACCTGCCGGTGCCCTATTCAGACATGAACCCGGTCAGCGTTGAGCTGGAGTCGACTGAGGAAGCGCCGGTGGGCGCCGGGAAGGCCTGGCTGTATGTGGAGCCTGACGGTGACGTGCTGCCCGGGCAGGGCATCAACCGGCCGCTGGGCAACCTGCTGGAAGAGGACTGGGACGCGATCTGGAGCCGGGCCCATTCGGGATGAACCCTGCGGATCTGGCCGCCTGGCACCGGCGCTACCTCCAGCAGGCCCGCTGGACCGCGGAGATCCGGCGCCATACCTACCGGCAGGTGGATCTGGCCCGGGCTGGTCGCGTGCTGGAAATAGGCTGCGGAACCGGAGCGATCCTCTCCGAGCTTCCCGGCTATACGCAGGGGGAGGTGTTCGGCATCGACCTGCTGCACCCGGCGGTTCGCTTCGCCCGGGATCAGCAGCCCGCCGCACGTCTGGCCGCAGCGGACACGCACCGGCTCCCCTTTCCCGACGGGGCCTTTGACGCCGTCCTGTGCCATTTCCTGCTGCTCTGGGTGACCTCCATCCCGGATGTGCTCGCCGAAGCCCGGCGGGTAACCCGTTCTGGCGGCGTGGTGCTGGCGCTGGCCGAACCCGATTACGCCGCGCGCATCGACTACCCGGAGCCGCTTGAAATCCTCGGCCGCCTGCAGCGGGAAGCGCTGGAGGGGCAGGGTGCGGACACCCGGGCAGGCCGCAGGCTGCGGGAGGCCTTTCACCGGGCCGGGCTGGTGGATGTGCAGGCCGGCCTGGTCGGGGGCTACTGGTCCAGCCCGCCGGCCCGCGAGGACTTCGAGCTTGAATGGGAAGTGCTGCGCCGCGACGTGGGCAGCGCCCTCCCGGTGGACCGGCTGGCCGCGCTGCAGGAAGCCGACTGGCAGGCCTGGCAGACCGGCAGCCGGGTGCTGTTCGTGCCCACCTTCTACGCCTGGGGCACCGTCCCCTGAGCCGCCATGGCTTGCGGCAGCCCGGGTTTGGGGGTATAATCATAAACGTTCGGGGCGTGGCGCAGCCCGGCTAGCGCGCTTGCATGGGGTGCAAGAGGTCGAAGGTTCAAATCCTTTCGCCCCGACTATAGCCTGCTTACATCGTTGTTTTGGTTGGTATGTGTGACTGTTGTTACCCATTGAAACGACTCTTGGGACACTAGACAACGCAACAAGGGGAGATAGATGCACACTTTACTCGTTCCCTCATGCTTCAATGGTTCACAATGAGCTTAGGCGTGTTTCGGAGGGAAAATGAATGATAAATTGTTGTTATGGAAACAGGGCGAAGTCCTCAAGCGAGTTGAAGGGATTGAGCCCAGGTTAGCCAGTTGGAATCAAGCTGACCATCCCGACCAGGTCAAGTTGCGTTCATACTTAGAACACTTGATAACACAAATTAACCCTCTGCCTTCAGATATTCCCCTTTTTGTTGAGTTATGCGTCGATGTGAAGGATACAGCTCGCTTGCTCGTCAACCGAGACCTGGAGAACTATCTGACCCCACTCTTTGGAAAGCAATGGCTTGATGCCCGCCGATTCCCTCTGGTAAAGGCAAGTAAGCGAGTCGGAGGCGGCACGGTGCTCACGATTGGAATTGCAGAAATCGACTGCGATTTTGACCATTTCTCCAACTGGCAAAGCTTCTCATATCACGCGACCGGCAGCGCTGAGAAAAGAGAATGGAAAGAAGGTATTCGCAGCGCACTGGCTGCAGTCAACCCTGAACCGTTACCAGACGGGCCGGTCGAAGTTCAGATTGCTCTAGCTCTGTCTCTTATACACATCT
>DGEO01000004.1:0-5592 GCA_002385985.1 Anaerolineaceae bacterium UBA3924
AGATGTGTATAAGAGACAGGTGTGGAGGAAGGCGCAAACCCTGGCAGGTTTCGCGCCTTCCTCCACGAAAAGAACTCCCCCCTTCCCAGTGACGGAGCCGGGGATGGAATGCCCGGCCCCTATGGGAACACCCACTTTGTGGGCGCAGGTGGGGGTAAGGGGGAATGGGTAGATGACTCCCCGACCTACAAGGTAATGGGGCCACCACCATAAGTTCCGCCCATGGGGGCAGGTGGGGAAAGCGTCAACCTCCCCTTTCAGGGCGCGGCCAGCACCGTGTCCGGCGGCAGCAGGCTGCCGGCCCGCTGCAAAGGCCAGTATATAAAATCGGCCCGCCCGATGATTTTGTCCCTGTGCACAAACCCCCAGATGTGCGAATCCGAGGAGTTGTTTCGGTTGTCCCCCAGCACGAAATAATGGTCCTCGGGGACAATCCAGCGGTCCTCATAATTCGGCGCTTCTTTAATGTAAGGTTCGTTCAGCCGGACGCCGTTGACATACACTCGTCCGTCCTTAACCCAGACCTCGTCGCCCGGCAGCCCGATCACCCGCTTGACGTAATCCTCCGGAGGGTTGTCGGTGTGATGGAAGATGATCACTTCCCCGTAGGTCGGCTGGCGCACCTTGTAGACCAGCTTGTTCACCAGCAGCAGGTGATCCTCGTACAGTGTGGGCTGCATGCTGATGTTCTCCACCCGAACGCGGTCGGTCGCCAGGCTCACCCCGCCGTAAAGCAGCAGCGCCAGCAGCACCGTCTGCAGCAGCTCGATAAAGAAATTCCCCCGGCGCCGCCGCCCGCCGGCAGGAAGTCTCACATCCCACGATGAACCACCGATAGACACCCCGGCCCTCCTACAAATAAGTCCACAGCCAATAATGTTGACCTTAATTGTCCTCTTTATATCCTATCTCCCCTAGCGGGTGATGCAAGTGGGGATTTCCCCCGCAGGACTTAGGAGAATCCGGTAGTCAGCGGGATGTTAATCGGATAAACATAGTACTAATATCAGTTCGATTCGCGTTATAATCAGCCGCATGAAGTACCACATCTGGACGGAAGGCTGCCAAATGAATGTGGCCGACTCGCAGCGCGTGGCCTCCGCGCTGGAGCACCTGGGCTACCAGGCCGTCCGACGCCCGGAAGAGGCCGATGTGATCGTGCTGAACACCTGCGTGGTGCGCCAGAGTGCCGAGGATAAAGCCTACGGCAGGCTGCACTCGCTTCACCCGCTGAAAAAACAGAATCCCAACCTGGTGATCAACCTGATGGGCTGCCTGGTGGGCGTCCGGGAGCCGAAGGCGCTCAAGGAGCGCTTCCCCTTCGTGGACGTGTTCTCGCCGCCTTCCGACCCGCGCCCGCTGCTGGCCTACCTGACCCAGGATGAAAGCCGCCTGCTGGAGGAAAACGCCACAACGGCCCGCAACCTGATGTTGGACGAAGAGATCGGCGACCTGCTGCTGCCTTCCGAGCAGCGCGGAAGGCTGGTCTCAGGCTTCATCCCGGTGGTCTACGGCTGCTCGCACGCCTGCACCTACTGCATCATCCCCTACCGCCGCGGGGTAGAGCGCAGCCGCCCGCCGGAGGAGATCCTGGCCGAGGCCCGCGCGCTGGTCGACCAGGGCGTCAAAGAGATCACCCTGCTGGGTCAGATCGTCGACCGCTACGGCAAAGACCGGCCCGACTACCCCAACCTGGCCGGCCTGCTGATCCGCCTGAACCAGATCGACGGCCTGAAGCGCATCCGCTTCCTGACCTCGCACCCCAACTGGATGACCGACGAGCTGCTGGACGCCGTCGCCACCCTGCCGAAGGTGATGCCGCATATCGAGGTGCCCATCCAGGCCGGTGATGACACCGTGCTGGCCAACATGCGCCGCGGCTACACCGCCGACCAGTACCGCGCGCTGGTGCAGCGCATTCGCGAGCGCATCCCGGGCGTGTCCATCGCCACCGACATCATCGTCGGCTTCCCCGGCGAGACCGAGGAACAGTTCATGCGCACCTACGAGCTGCTGGCCGAGCTCAAGCTGGACGTGGCTCACCTGGCCCGCTATTCCCCCCGGCCGGGCACGGTTTCCGCCCGGCGCATGCCCGACGACGTCAGCGACGAGGAAAAGTGGCGCCGCTTCCGCATGCTCGAGGAGCTGCAGGAAGGCATCGCCGCCGAGATCCACGCCACCTACTGGGGCAAGACGGTGCCGGTTCTGTTTGAGGAGAAGGTCAAGCAGCGCTGGAAGGGCCGCACCCCCACCAACAAGCTGGTCTTTGTGGAATGCGACGAGGACCTGACAGGCCAGGAACTGCCGGTGAAAATCACCTGGACCGGCCCGTGGTCCATGCTGGGCCAGCTGACCGCCTGACACCCCCGCTTGAAACGACTGCTGCTCTTCACCGCCGCGCTTGTCGTCATTGCCGCCCTGGGTCTGGGCGGCTGGTACGCGTTCACCCGTCTGGATAACCCCCGGGACCGTCGCGTGATCCAGTGGATCCGCCAGCCCGGCGAGCACCCCGAATGGGCCGTGCACGCCGGCGAGCGCTGCGGAAAGGCGCCCTTCCAGCTGCCCACGGACGGCTACATCGGCTACCTGTGGGGCGATTCCTTCCGCCCCGGCCATCGCCACCAGGGCATCGACATCTTCGGCGGCGAGCAGCCCGGCCTGACGCCCGTCTACGCTGCCCACGACGGCTACCTGACCCGCCTGCCCGAGTGGAAATCCAGCCTGATCATCCGCATCCCGTCGGACCCGCTGCAGCCCGGCCGCCAGATCTGGACTTACTACACCCATCTGGCCGACCCGGAGGGCAGGTCCTATATCGCCGCGGACTTCCCGCCCGGCACCGGCGAGGTCTTCGTCACCGCCGGAACCTTCCTGGGCTACCAGGGCAACTACTCCGGAACGCCCGGCTCCCCCACCGGCGTGCACCTGCATTTCTCCATCGTCCGGGATAACGGCGAGGGCAGCTTCCTTAACGAGCTGGACATCAGCAACACGCTGGACCCGTCCCCCTATTTCAACCTGCCGCTGAACGCGGCCGAGAACACGGACGAGATCCCGCTCTGCCCGGGTCCTGACAGCGAAACGACCGGCTGAATCAGCCCCGTCTCCCCGGGAGCAGACCGGGGATGGGATATGGCGTATAATTATTTAGCACGCGCGTGAACAAAAGCTGTTCTGTGCCCGATCTGGCACGGAATCTGCTGCCCGGGCGGTGGATCGGGATGCCCGCAAAGCCCCGCCCGTCCCATCGATGCCCGCGCCTCCCCTACCCCACAGGACCTTCCGATGAGTATAGACCGCACCCGTTCCTCCTTAGAGCTGCTGCTCAACATCAGCCGCGAGCTGGCCTCCTCGCTGGATCTGCACACTGTGCTGGAGCGGGTCCTGGTCCTGTCCACACGGCATGTGGGGGCCGAGCGCGCCAGCCTGATCGTGCTGGGGGACGACGGCAAAGCCGCCGACGCCGCCATCATCACCGACGGCCGGCTGCACCCCCACACCGTCGACCAGATGGAGGGGCTGGTCACCACCGGGCTGGCCGGATGGGCGCTGCGCCACCGCCAGACCATCCACGTGCCCGACACCAGCCGCGACGAGCGCTGGGAGCGGCGCGAGGACGACCGCGCCGAGCGGACCGGGGCAAAGTCCGCCATTTGCGTCCCCCTCAAGGCGCAGGAGGACATCGTCGGGGTGCTGACCCTGGTGCACCCCCAGCCGGGCTTTTTCACCCGCGAGCATGTGGAGCTGGTGCAGGCCATCGCCGACATCGCCGGCATTGCCGTGCGCAACGCCCAGCTGTACCAGTCCAACCAGGAAGCCCGCCAGCGATACCACGAGCTGTTCGAGGACAGCATCGACCCGATTGTGCTTACCGGCTGGAACGGAGTCATCCAGGAGGCCAACCGCCAGATGGGCCGCTTCACCGAAACCCCGGTGGAGGAGCTCATCGGCCGCAACATTGCCGACCTGCACGAGGTGCAGTGGGACCGGGTCGGCCCGGGCTTTCGCAATTTGCGGGGCGGCCAGACGGTCACTTACGAGTCCCAGGTGCACCTGGGGACCCTGCCTGCCCGCCCGGTGCAGGTGAACGTGCGCCTGGTGGCGGCCGGTGAAAACAGCGCCCTGCAGTGGCTGCTACGCGACATCAGCGAGCGCAAGGAGCTCGACTCGCTGCGCGAAGACCTGGCCGCCATGATTTACCACGACCTGCGCTCCCCGCTGGCCAACATCCAGTCCAGCCTGGATATCCTCGATTCCATGCTGCCCCCGGCCGAACGGGACGAGCTGGAGCCGATTTTCCAGATCGCCCTGCGCTCCGCCGACCGCATGCACCGGCTGATCAGCTCGCTGCTGGACATCAACCGCCTGGAGGCCGGGCAGCCCATCTCCAACAAGAAGCCGGTCGATCCGAAGGCGCTGCTGGAAGAGGCCGCGGAAGCGGTCCGCGCCGCCGTGCAGGGCAAGCGCCAGCAGCTCACCCTGGAAGTCCCCGAAGCGCTGCCCACTGTGCTCGCCGACGGCGACATGCTGCGCCGCGTGCTGATCAACCTGCTGGAGAACGCCTCCAAGTTCACCCCGCCCCAGGGCAGCCTGACCGCCGGAGCGCGGGCGGAAAACGGCCGCCTGGTGATGTGGGTGGATGACACCGGCCCCGGCATCCCGGAGGAGGCCCGCGAGGTGGTCTTCCAGAAATTCAGCCGGCTGCAGGCCACCGGCTCGCCCAAGGGCATGGGGCTGGGGCTGGCCTTCTGCCGGCTGGCGGTGGAAGCGCATGGTGGTAGAATCTGGGTGGAAGACCGGCCGGTCGCCGGCAGCCGCTTTATCTTCTATCTGCCGGCCGGAGCAGGCGAGCCGGACACAACCGATACCAACTCGAGGAACGGCTGATGCAGGAAATCGTCCCCAACGTTTATATTGAGACAGGCTATGCCGGCGTGACCCTGGGCGCCATCAACTGGCCCCACGGGCTGGTGCTGATCGACGCGCCCTTCCGGCCGGAAGACACCCGCTCCTGGCGCTCCGCCCTGCTGAACCTGGGCGGCGGCGTCGACCGGGTGCTGGTCCAGCTGGACGCCCACCCCGACCGCACCCTGGGCGCCAAAGGCATGGAATGCACCGTGATCGGGCACGAGAAGATGCTCCAGGTGTTCCGCAACCGGCCGGTGAATTACCGTCCCCCCTCTGTGGACACCGGCGCGGAATGGGAGCTGCACAACAACCTGGGCAGCGTGCGCTGGGCGCCGCCGGAGATCACCTTTAGCGACACCATGGAAATCCACTGGAACCAGTCGCCCCTGCTGCTGGAGCACCACCCCGGCCCGGAGCAGGGGGCCATCTGGGTGCACCTGCCCGACCAGCACGTGCTCTTCGTCGGTGACGCGGTGGTGGCCCACCAGCCCCCGATTCTCTCTCAGGCCGACCTGCCCGCCTGGATCGAAAGCCTGGAGACGCTGCTGCACCCCGAATTTCAGAATTACCTGATCGTCGGCGGGCGCAACGGCCTGGTGACCCTGGGCCAGGTGCGCGAATTACTGGAGTTCCTGGTCCTGGTCCAGTCCCGCCTGGAAGAGCTGGGCAGCACCCAGGCCAACC
>DGEO01000004.1:5868-42124 GCA_002385985.1 Anaerolineaceae bacterium UBA3924
GGCCTGCAGCAGTATTTCATCCGCCATTACCGGCCCAGCGCGCTTCAGCCGGAAGAAGAATAACCCACAAGGCACACGCATTGAACCCCTACGCTTACACTCCTCTTGTCGAAGTGACTCGCGGACCTCTGGTCGAGTCCGTGCATTACGGCGCCATCGCCGTGGTCGACAGCCAGGGGCGCCTGCTGGCCAATGTCGGTGACCCGCAGACGCCGGTTTTCCTGCGTTCCACCTCAAAACCTATTCAGGTGCTGCCCTTTGTGGAAGCCGGCGGCGTGGAGCATTTCGGGCTGACCCCGCGCGAGCTGGCAGTGATGTGCGCTTCACACGAGGGTACCGACGAGCACGTGCGTGTCATCCGCAGCGCCCAGGCCAAGGCCGGGGTGACGGAGGACATGCTGCAGTGCGGCGTGCACCCCATCCGCCATAAAGAGACCGCCCGGGCCATGCGCGAGCGCGGCGAAGGACCAACCCCCATCCGGCACAACTGCTCGGGCAAGCACACCGGCTTCCTGGCTTACTGCCTGCTGCGCGGCGAGCCGCTGGAAACCTACCTCGATCCGGAGCACCCCATCCAGCAGACCATCCTGCAGGCGGTGGCCGAGATGAGCGACATCCCCGCCAGGCGCATCGCCATCGGCATCGACGGCTGCTCAGCGCCGGTCTTCGCCCTGCCGCTTTACAACGCCGCTCTGTCCTTCGCCCGCCTGGCCGATCCTGCCGGCCTGCCCGAAAAGCGCGCCGCGGCCTGCCGCAAGGTCACCGCTGCCATGACCTCCAACCCTGACATGGTCGCCGGGCCGGAGCAGTTCGACACGCTGATCATGGAGCTGGGCAAGGGGAAGATCGTGGCCAAGGGCGGCGCGGAGGCCTACCAGGGAATGGCCCTGCTGCCGGACGCGCTCTATGCGGGCAGCCCGGGCATCGGTATCACCATGAAGATCGCCGACGGTGACGGCAGCGGGCGCGCCCGCACGGTCGCCGCCGTGGAAGTTCTGCGCCAGATGGGCCTGCTGGGCGAGGATGACCTCGCCGCGCTGAAGAACCTGGCTGCCCGCCCGGTGTGCAACTGGCGCGGCATCTCCGTCGGCGAACTGCGCCCTGCCTTCCAGCTGCAGGGCAGCCTGACCTGGAGCATCCAGTGAGCGATCTGCGCGCCAAAGCCCAGGAGGTGTACGCCCGTCTGCTGGCCGCCTACGGCGAGCCGGAATGGCGCGATCCCTACCCGCCGATCGACGAGCTTGTGTCCACCATCCTGTCGCAGAACACCAACGACCGCAACCGCGACATTGCCTTCCACCGCCTGTGCGAACGGTTCGGCACCTGGGAAGCCGTGCGCGACGCCCCGCCTGATGAAGTGCAGGAAGCCATCCGCCCGGCCGGCCTGGCCAACCAGAAGGGGCCGCGCATCCAGCAGGTGCTGCGCGCCATCACCGCCGAGCGCGGCGCGCTGGACCTGGATTTCCTGCGCGACCTCCCGGCCGATGAAGCCCTGGCCTGGCTGATGCGCTTCGACGGAGTCGGCCCCAAGACGGCTTCGATCGTGCTGCAGTTCTCGCTGGGCCACCCGGCCTTCCCGGTGGACACCCATATCTACCGCGTGACCGGCCGGCTGGGCCTGCGCCCGGAGAAGATGAGCGTGGAGCAGGCGCATGTGCACCTGGCAAGGCTGTTCGACCCGGAGCAGTACGGCCCGGGCCACCTGAACATCATCCGTCACGGGCGCGAAGTGTGCCACGCGCGCCGGCCGCGCTGCGAGAGCTGTTTCCTGTCCGATCTGTGCGATTACTACAGTGCCCTGCAGGCCGCGCAGGGAGCATAATTCGCTTTTCCCCGGCATAAAAGGGAGGTCGTCCACCCATCCCCCACCTGCCCCCATGGGCGAAGCCCATGGGGGTACCCCCTACCTGCACCCACAAAGTGGGTGTTCCCGTAGGGGCCGGGTTGTTTTCCACCCCCAACTTCATGGGAAGGGAGAAACCTCATTGGTTTCACCAATGAGGTCAGGTTAGGAAGGGGCAGGCATCTCCCCTCCACTGCGGGTTCCGTAATACCTAATCCAGATCAAACTCGATCTGCATTAACCGCCCCTGCTCGTAGCGCGCGAAAGCCTCCAGATTGTATCTCGGCAGCAGGCAGGTCTGCACTTCGTAATACACACCGGCCGGCTCCCCGCCGGCTGTCTGCTGCTCTACCGGCCCGAAGCGCTCCAGCCCGGCCTGCACCTCGTCGGGCGTCAGGCCCGGGGGAAAGGCGCCGTCCAGGTAAGCCAGCAGATCCGCCTGACTGGCCGGCACTCCGGCGGTGCGGGCCATTTCCTGCAGGCAGTTGCGGCGGATCACCCCCACCCCGGCCAGCAGAGCGGCCGCAAGCAGGCACAGGCTCAGCAGCATGCTGGCCAGGATCAGCGCCACCGTCCGCCCGCCGGGAAAGCCGGCCAGTCGATCCGCCATTCGCTCGCTACCCGGCCAGGTTGACCGCCGCCCGGGCGCTGCGGTAGGCCGCCAGCATGTCCGGCGCGGTGAAGCGGATGCGCCGCCCGTCCAGCCGCTCGGCGCCGGGCAGCAGTTCGGCGCTGTCGGCCATATTGCTGTTGAAGAACTCCAGCGTGACCTGCACCGGCGTTTCCATCTTCAGCGGCTCGGGGCAGTCATCCCGCAGGTAAGCGCTCACTGCTTCGAAGGCCGTCTGGCGGATCAGCGCCTGCGCCTTCTCCAGCGGCAGGCAGGAGGCGCTGTAGCGCCCGCTGGCCCGCTTGACCACCGCCGTGCGGATTTTCGGGGACCACTCGCGCGCCTCGGCCGTCACCGTCTGGTCGCCAGAGATCATCAGCACCGGCACGCCGAAATGCCCGCACACCGAGGCGTTCAGGCCGAACTCGCCGGTCACCCGGTCGTTGATCCACAGGTTCGCTACCCGCGTTGAGGACCAGGTGTGGTCGAGCACGGCGTGCAGCGAGCCTGCCCGGGCGTGATAGCCGATGAACAGAGCCGCGTCCACCCCGTACTGCACGCCCTCCACCATTGAAAGCGGCGACGGGGAGGAAGCGTTCAGCCGCGCCCGGTTGTCCAGCTCCTCGACCAGAATGTTGGTCCCGTTCCAGTGGCCGTCCGCCACCAGAATCTCCTCCAGCCGCTCGCCCGCGGCTTCCGCCGCGCCCCGAATGGCGGCGTTGACATCGCCGGTCATCACCCGGCGAAAACGATGGTACTCCGCATGGGCCGGGTTCACGTGGTCCCAATTGCACACGCCGGAAATTCCTTCCATATCACAGGCAATGAGCAGTTTCATGACGGCCTCCAGAGAACAGGGATGTCGAAAACTAGTATACCCCGGCAGCCGGGCTGCCGGGAGCGCTACCAGCCGGTAACCTGTGAGATGCCTTCTTCCCGGGGATGAACTCCCATGAATAGCCTCACTCTTCCGCCAGGTGGGGGATGGGTGGTTGACTCCCCTGAACGCGTAAGATGGAGGGTATCCCACGGGGACAGGCAAGAGGTTGGGTTGGTACTCTTTCCTCACTTGCAGGGAACACCTCGTGGAAAAACCACCACTCAACAGCGATGAAGCAGCCCCCTCTGCGAACGCACCTTGCCAAAATGATGACTAAGGCGTAAAATGATTGTTTGGTGGAAACGCCAGCAATATCACGTACGAACGAGGGAACGAACCATGCCAGTTTACACATACAGGTGCCAAAACTGTGGCGTGCAGTTCGACCGGACTCAAAAATTTTCGGATGAACCGCTGCGCTGGTGTCCGGAATGCGGCAAAGAATCGCTCCGGAAGGTCTACACGCCCGTCGGAATCATCTTCAAAGGCTCTGGCTTCTACGCCACTGATAACCGTTCTCCGTCGGGGGCCGGCCGCACCACCGACAAAGAACACAAATCAACCACAACCGAAACCACCGCTTCGGCGGCAAAGGAGACGCCAGCTGCGTCCACATCGACCGGCAGCAGCTCCAGCAGCACGACCGCCAGCAGCGACAAGAGCTGAGCCGCTCCGGCCAGATTATATAAAGGCGAGCCCGGCCCCGCCGGGCTTCTCTTTTTAAGTGTTAATGACCTGCACCACCCGCCCGGCGCCAGCGCACTCGACACGCTCCCCTTTCAAGGGTACAATTGGCGCTGTAACTACAGGAGGTATGATGGCCAAAGTCAGTAAAACCAGGAAACCCAGACCACAGGACCGGGAACAGCGGCGGCTGCAAACGCAGCGGATCGTCTTCGCCGTCGTCGGCATTCTGGTGATCCTTTCCATGATCGTCTCGATCATCGCTGTGCTCTAAACCCTGGTAGCGCTGATCCGTCCAGGGCGCAGCTGCCCGCAGCCCAACCATCCCTGATTCCACTTTCACCGGATAATACTTGATGCTAAAACGTTGGCAATTCTGGGCCGGCATCGTCGTCAGCGCCGTTTTTTTGTATCTGGCGCTCAGGGGCCTCCATCTGCCGGAGGTCTGGCGGGTGATGCAGACGGCCAACCTGTGGTGGCTCATCCCCGGCATCGGGGTCTATTTCATCGGCGTGTGGTTCCGGGCCTGGCGCTGGCATTACCTGCTGCGCCCGCTAAAACGCATCCCCACCCGCACCATGTTCCCCATCGTCAACATTGGCTACATGGGCAACAATATCTACCCGGCCCGCGCCGGCGAGCTGCTGCGCGCCGCCGTGCTGCGCCACCGCGAGGATGTGTCCATTTCCGCTTCGCTGGCCACCATCATCGTCGAGCGCATCTTCGACGCCGTGGTCATGCTCGGCTTCATCTTCCTCAACCTGCCGCAGCTGGGCCGGCTGACCCAGGACGCCGGCTTCGGCGGGCTGAACATCTACCAGATCTCCATCGCCGGGGCGGTGATCTTCATCGGCGCGCTGGCAGTCTTCCTGCTGATGGCCATGTTCCCCCGCCGCACCGAGCGGCTGGTGACCATGCTGATCGACCGCTTCGTCCCGGAGCGTCTGCGGGAAAAAGTGCGCGGCCTGACCTTCCGCTTTCTTTCGGGGCTGGAGTCGCTGGCCTCGCCGCGCGAAGCGCTGATGGTCTTCTTCACCACCGTCGTGATCTGGCTGATGGAAACGGCCAAATACTGGTTCGTGATGCACGCCTTCCCGTTTGAAGTCAGCTTCTACGCCCTGATGCTGATGAACGGCATCGTCAACATCGCCACCACCATTCCCTCGGCGCCTGGCTACATCGGCACCTTCGACGCCCCCGGCATCGCGGTGCTGCAGGCCTTCGGCGTTCCCGGTGAGATTGCCGCCGGATACACCCTGCTGCTGCACGCCGCCCTGTGGGTGCCCATCACCCTGCTGGGCGCTTACTACTACCTGCGGCAGCCGCTGCGCTGGGGCGAACAGGTGCAGCGCCTGCGCAGTGAGCAGGCGGAGAGCACAGCCAACAACTAGAGGATGCCATGCAGATTGCAGTAATTGGAGCAGGTATCGGCGGCATGGCCGCCGCCTACGATTTTCTCAAAGCCGGCCACAAAGTGACCCTGTACGAAGCCGCCGACCGGGTCGGCGGGCTGGCCGCCGGGTTCAAGCAGCCGCACTGGGACTGGTCGGTGGAGTATTTCTACCATCACTGGTTCCAGACCGACCGTGACATGCTCGGGTTGATCGACGAGCTGGGCGTGCGCGACCGGGTCATCTTCCCGCGTCCCAAGAGCGTGGTGCACTACAACGGCAAGTTCTACCCGCTCGACTCCCCCGCCGCGGCGCTGACCTTCCCCGGCTTCAACTTCTTCGACATGGTGCGCTTCGGCCTGGTCACCGTTTACCTGCGCTACCTGGCCCGCTGGCAGGACCTGGAAAAGCATCACGCCGACGAGTGGATGCACCGCTGGTATGGCCCGCGCCTGTACGAGACCATGTTCAAGCCGCTGCTGGTGGGCAAGTTTGGCCCGCACTACCAGGAGGTCAACATGGCCTGGATGTGGGCGCGGTTGAAAGCCCGCAGCACGCGCCTGGGCACCTTCCAGGGCGGGTTCCAGGCTTTCTCGGATTACCTGGCTGAAGAGCTGCGCCGCCTGGGGGCCATCATCTGCCTCTCGACCCCGGTGCAGAGCATCCGCCCGGCCGCGGAGGGCGGCCTGGAGGTGACCACCGCCGGCGGAACCGCCCGCTACGACCAGGTGCTGGCGACCATCTCGCCGGGCCTGCTGGCCCGCATGGCCCCGGACCTGCCGCAGGAATACCTGCAGGGGCTGCTCAGCCTGAAGAGCATGGGCGCGGTCGTCCTGACCCTCTCGCTCAAGCACCAGCTCTCACGCGAGGGCTACTACTGGTTCAACCTGCCCAAGTCCGCCGGTTATCCCTTCCTGGCGCTGGTGGAGCACACCAACTTCGTTTCGCCCGAGAATTTCGGCGGCGAGCATATCGTCTACCTGGGCGACTACCTGGACCCGGACCACGAGTACTTCCAGCTGAGCAAGGAAGAGCTTTTGGAGCGCTTCCTGCCCTCGCTGAAGCGCTTCAACCCCGACTTCACCCCCGAGTGGATTACCGGTTCCTGGCTGTACCGCACCCCCTACGCCCAGCCCATCCCGCTGGTCAACCACTCGGCCAACATCCCGGATACGCGCACGCCGCTGCCCGGCCTGTACTTCGCCTCGATGAGCCAGGTTTACCCCTGGGACCGCGGGACCAACTTTGCCGTGCAGATCGCCCGCCGCACCGCCCGGCGCATGCTGGCCGAAAGCGGTGCAGCTTAACAGAACATCTGACCGATATTAAAAGAAATTCGCGCTTCCATTGAGGGGAGATTCAAAAAAAAAGCCGTTGCCGGTCCAGCCGGGGCGATTCATCGCCCCGGCGGTCCGTTAACCGGCCCTGTCCAGTAATGGCCTGAGTAACCCCGAAAACCTGAAAAACGCCATATATGGGGGTCAAAATCCGGAAGAAATGCCATGTGTAGGGTTTAGAACAGGAGTTCAAATCCTAAAAATTCGCCGCGCTATTCGCGGGATTCCTTAAGGTACGCCGCCTTAAAGAATCGCATATTTTTAAGCTGGTGCGGGCTGTAGAACTTGTCTCTGCCCGGCCTTTTTGTTAGAATCGGATCAGCTACGGGGCATTATCTTATTACCGAAAACCCTTTCGGTTCTAATCGCCAGCGCCCAATACGTATTTCCTTCCCACTGCTGCGGCAGTGGGCTTCTATCCGTATACCCGGTGGCTGGCCGGCCCCGCGCAGAATTACTAGGGAGACGCGTTCATGAATCCTCAACAAGCCTGGCAATCCGCCGTGGGAGAACTGCAAGCCGAGATGTCGAAGGCGGCTTTCGACACCTGGGTGCGCAATGCTGAGCTGGTCGGTTACGAAGACAACACCTTCACCATCGGCGTGCACAACACCTACGCGCGCGACTGGCTGGACAGCCGCCTTTCAAGCACAATCACCCGCCTGCTGAGCGGGTTGATGAACGCGCCCCAGAAGGTCAATTTCATCGTCTTTCACCGCGATTACACCCAGCCCGAGCTGGAGCCAGCCCGCCCGGTGACCCAGCCGGAGCCGCGGGAAGGCTCGAACATCAATTCCCGCTACCGCTTTGACAACTTCGTGGTCGGGCCGAGCAACCGGCTGGCTTACGCGGCCTGTCAGGCGGTGGCCGAGAACCCCGCCCGCGCCTACAACCCGCTGTTCCTCTACGGGGGCGTCGGGCTGGGCAAAACCCACCTGCTCTACGCCATCGGCAACGCCGCCCTGCAGCAGGGCCTGCGGGTGCTGTACGTCTCTTCGGAGGAGTTCACCAACGACCTGATCAACTCCATCCGCGGGCATAACACCGCCGCCTTCCGCGAGCGCTACCGCACCATCGACGTGCTGCTCATCGACGACATCCAGTTCATCGCCGGCAAGGAATCCACCCAGGAGGAGTTCTTCCACACCTTCAACACCCTCCACGGGCAGGATAAGCAGATTGTGATGACCTCGGACCGCCCGCCCAAGGCGCTGGTCACCCTGGAGGAGCGGCTGCGCTCGCGCTTCGAGTGGGGCCTGACCGCCGACATTCAGGCGCCTGATCTAGAAACCCGCATCGCCATCCTGCGCTCCAAGGCCGAGCGCGCCGGGCGGGAAGTGAGCGACGACGTGCTGGAAGCCATCGCCCGCTCCATCCAGTCCAACATCCGCGAGCTGGAAGGCGCGCTGACCCGGGTGATCGCCTTCGCCGACCTGAGCAACCAGCCCATCACCCTGCACCTGGTCGAGGTGGCCCTGGCCGACATGCTTCCCCAGCGCACCTCGGTCGAGCCGCAGGAGGTGGTCAACGTGGTCGCCTCGGTCTTCGGCGTGGAAAAAAGCCGCATGCTGGGCCGCGAGCGCTCCCGCGAGGTGGCCCTGCCCCGGCAGGTGGCCATGTACCTGCTGCGCGAAGAGATCAACGTCTCGCTGCCGCAGATCGGCGAAGCGCTGGGCGGGCGCGACCACACCACGGTCATGTACGCCTGCGAGAAAATCGCCGACCAGATCGAGCGGGACGACCGCCTGCGCCGGCAGGTGATGCAGATCCGCGAGCAGCTCTTCGGGCGCCAGCTGGCCGCCTGAACCTGCACCGCCCGGTCCCCATCTCTGGTATGATGGGGACATGACCACCCCGAGGGCGGGCCGCTTCGCAACGAGCATCTGGGTCACCGGGCTGCTGCTGGCCGGTGATCTGCTCATCGTGCTGCTGCTGTTTGCCCTCAGCCCGCTCTCGCCCCCGCCGCTCGAGCCGGATCAGCTGGCCTTCCTGGCGCTTTGGAGCCTGGGGCCGCTGGTGCTGCTGTGGGTGCTGGCTGCCGCGCTGCTGGGCGCCTTCCGGCTGGTCCAGCCGCCGCACTCGCTGCTGGCGCGGACGGCGCTTGCCGCGCTGATCAGCCTGCCGCCCGGGCTGCTGGCCCGCTCGCTGCTCAGTCAGCTGCTGGCGCGCGCCGGGCTGGCGGCCTTCTCTTTCCCCCTCCCGGGCCTGGACCTGATTCTGGCGGTCGGTTTGCCCTGGCTGGGCGGACTGCTGGTCTGGCGGGCGGCCATGCGCGTCTTCCACCTGGTGGTCGAGGCGGATAAGCCCCTCTGGCTGCGCCTGCCCGCCGGCCTGTGTCTGGCCGCGGCCGCCCTGCTGCTGGCGGCGCTGCTGTTCCCCTGGCTGTACTCCTGGACCGCGCACGCCCGGCAGATCCACGCCCGCCCGGAAGAGGTGGACCCCTCCCCGGCGGCGGTGGTGTTCGGCGCCGGGCTGACGCCTTCCGGCGCGCCCTCATCGGTGCTGGCCAACCGGGTGACCACCGCCGTCGAGCTGTACCGGGCCGGGCGGGTGGAAAAGCTTCTGCTCAGCGGGGACGGCCGCTCGGTCTATTACAACGAGCCGGGCGCCATGCAGGCCCTGGCCATCGAGCTGGGCGTGCCGCCCGAGGACCTGCTGCTGGATTATCTGGGCCTGAGCACCTACGACACCTGCTACCGGGCCGGGGAGCTGTTCGGCCTGCGCCGGGCGGTGCTGGTCACCCAGGGCTTTCAGCTGCCGCGGGCGCTCTTTTTGTGCAACCAGATGGGCGTCGAATCAGTCGGCCTGAGCGCCGACCGGGAGACCGACGCGCTGCGGCAGATCCTCTTCCGCTACGGGCGCGAGCTGCTGGCCACCTCCGCCGCCTGGTGGGACCTGTTCCTGGCCCGCCACCAGCCGCCGCTGGTCAACCCCACCCCGGCCCTCCATTAATCCGGAAAAAATATCTGACTCTGGCACAATCCACTTTTTGCACCTGTGACTTTTTTGACAAACCGCCCCGCACGTGTTAGAATGAATCCGTTATTATCAAGCCGGAGATCCGGCCGCAGGTAAGAGTGGAAAAGTCCATCATGGAAGACCCTTGGAGCCCGGTCGGTAGATCCGCACCGGGTTATTGTTCATTCTCCCGCCAGAAAGTCAACGCTTTCCGGGAGCTCGACCGATACAAGGGGGAATGCAAAACTCGGTTTACCCTGAAATAGAACTGATACACAGTTTTTCTGTGTTTTTTGAACGAAGAGTACAACAAAGGTAGGTTATTGCTTCAATGAAGAAAAGAAATACGCTGCGAATCATTCCCCTGGGAGGACTGGGGGAGGTCGGGCGAAACATGATGCTGTACGAGTACAACGACAATATTCTGGTCGTTGACGCCGGCCTCATGTTCCCCGAAAACGATATGATCGGGATTGACTATATCATTCCCGACCTGACATACCTGATCCAAAACCGCGACAAGGTGCGCGGCATCATCATTACCCACGGCCACGAGGACCACACCGGCGCCGTGCGTCACGTGCTGGAAGAAATCCAGGCGCCCATCTACGCCACCCCGCTGACCATCGGCATGCTGGAGGCAAAGCTGGCTCGCAACGGCATGGCCGGGAAAGCCGACCTGCGCACCATCAACGCCGGCGCCACGGAGCAAATTGGCCCGTTCAAGGTCAAGTTCTTCCACGTATGCCACTCCATCCCCGACGGCGTGGGGCTGGGCATCGACACCCCTCAGGGGCTGGTCGTGCACACCTCGGACTACAAGTTCGACAACACCCCGGTGGACAACTGGCCCAGCGACTACGCTTCGCTGGCGGCCTTCTCCGAACAGGGCGTGCTGGCCCTGCTGGGCGACTCGACCAACGCCGAACGCGCCGGCTGGACACCCTCCGAGCGGGTGATCGACCAGGCCTTCGACAGCGTTTTCCGCGAGGCCAAAGGCCGGGTGATCATCGCCAGCTTCGCCTCGCTCATCTCCCGCATGCAGCAGGTGGCCGAGGCGACCCAGCGCTACGGGCGCAAGCTGGCTTTCGTGGGCACCTCCATGCAGGATAACTTCAAGATCGCCATGAAGCTGGGGTATCTGGACTTCCCCGATTCCCTCGTAGTGCCCATCGACCAGGCCCTGCACCTGCCCGACTCGCAGGTGACCATCATGTGCACCGGCTCGCAGGGCGAGCCCACCTCCATCCTGGGGCGCCTTTCTACCGGGACCAACCGCCTGTTTGACCTCAAACCCGGCGACACCGTGATCCTCTCCTCGCACCCCATCCCGGGCAACGAGGAGAACGTCTACCGCACCATCAACCGCCTGTTCGAGCGCGGCGCCAACGTGATCTACGAGATGCTGGCCCCGGTGCATGTCTCCGGTCACGCCAGCCAGGAGGAGCTTAAGATGATGCTCCACCTGACCCGCCCGCGCTACGTCATCCCCATCCACGGCGAGATCCGCCAGCTCAAGCAGCACGCTCGGCTGGCCCAGATGGTCGGCGTGCCGGAACAGAACATCGCCGTGATCACCAACGGTCAGGTGGTGGAGTTCCACAACGGCAGGATGAGCCTGGGCGAGCGCGTGCCCGCCTCCTACGTCTTCGTGGACGGCTCCGGCGTGGGCGACGTGGACCCCGAGATCATGCGCGAGCGCGAGGCCCTCTCGCGGGACGGCATCGTGCTGGTGCACCTGACGCTGGACCGCCAGACCGGTCGTCTGATCAGCGATCCGGAGATCATCTCGCGCGGCTTCATGATGAGCCGCGAGATCGAGCCGGTGCTGGCCCAGACGGGCAAGCAGATCGCCGACACGGTGGCCAAAGCCAACGGCAATCTGCAGCGAGACGTCGAGCGGGCCGTGGGCAACTACCTCTATGGTGAAACCCGCCGCCGCCCGATGGTCTTCGTCACCGTCACGCGGGTCTAAGCACCACTCTATACGGCAAACTCAGCCTCTCCGATCAGGGAGAGGCTGTTTTCTTTACGCCCTGTCTCGCCAGCCTGGCCAGGTACAGGGAAATCCCCACCGGGCAGGGCGTTAATCCCCCATTTTCCCCTTCCCTCCTGACCTCTATACTCAGATTACAGCCGCGGGCTGCGAGTACGTTTTACCGGTTGCCGGTTATTGCGAGGAGGATGAGATGGATCTATTGACCTGGGCAATTGTCGCTTTTGTGGTGTCGGTCATCGCCGGGCTGCTGGGCTTTTCCGGCGTCGCCTCTGGCGCGGCCACCGTCGCCAAGGTGCTGTTCGGCCTGTTCTTGCTGATCGCCATTGTCCTGATTATTCTGGCGCTGCTGGGCGGGGCGATATTGTTCTAATCCCTGCCGGGGCGGTCCCATACTTCGGCCTGTCTTCGGGCGGCGCGCCGTAAGCGGATGCGCCGCCCATTTTTCTGTGTGCTCTGCGAACGAGGAATAAAACTTGCAACAAACCCACCGGCACCACACGACGGATTGGGAACAGGACCTTGGAAGACACCCCCCTCTACCAGCAAATCGCCGCGCACATCCGCCAGCAGATCCTGGACGGCGCACTGCGCCCGGGTGACCGGCTGCCCTCGCTGCGCCAGATGACCCGGCAGTGGAACTGCAACACGGGCACGGTGCAGCGCGCCTACCAGGAACTGGCCCGCCAGGGGCTGGTCACCTCGCGCCCCGGGCAGGGCACGCGTGTCGCCGGGTCCGCCGGAACGGGGAGCCGACCTGCCGATACGCCCATTCGCCGCGCCCGGCTGGTCAACCAGGCCGAAGCCTTCCTGCTCGAGGCGCTGGCCGGCGGCTATAACCCCGAGGAGGTGATCGATGCGCTGCACCAGGCCGCCGACCGCTGGCGGTCCATCGAGCCCCCCGAACCGGCCGCCGAACCGGACCGCCTGCGCTTCACCGGCAGCCATGACCCGGCCCTGGCCCGCCTGACCGCCGGGTTCACCGAAGCGCACCCGCAGATCTCCATCGAGCTGCGCTTCGCCGGCAGCCTGAGCGGCCTGATGGCCCTGGCCGAAGGCCGCGCCGACCTGGCCGGCTGCCACCTGTGGGACGCCGAGACCGACAGCTACAACGAGCCTTTCATCCGGCGCATCCTGCCCGGCCGGCCGGTCACTTTGCTCACCCTGGCCCACCGCCGCCTGGGACTGATCGTTCCCCCCGGCAACCCGCGGGGCCTCACCGGCCTGGCCGACCTGACCCGGCCCGGGCTGACCTTCATCAACCGCCAGCCCGGCTCGGGCACCCGCGTCTGGCTCGAGGCGCAGCTGCAGCGCCTGGGCATCTCTCCGGCGAGCATCCGCGGCTACGGCGCCGAAACCGCCACCCACACCGAGGTGGCCCGCGCCGTGGCCGCCGGGCAGGCGGACGCCGGCCTGGGGCTGGAAGCCGCCGCCCTGGCCTACGGGCTGGATTTTATCTTCCTCACCCGCGAGCGCTACGACCTGGTTCTGCTGCGCGAGACGGCTGAACGCCTCCCGGCCAGCGCCTTCCTGGAGTGGCTTTCCGGTGCGGAGCCGCGGCAGTGGATCCGCCAGCTCGGCGGGTATGACCTTTCTGAGAGCGGTACTGTTTATCACATCAACTAACTGGTCACCGGAGCGAACAAACCATCCATGCACAAACAATGCTACCCACCTCGCAAACGGCAGCCCGCACCCGGCCGACCCGGCCAGAAAGGGTTCTGGGGCCGCCAGAAATCGCTGCAGGATTTTGTTCACCACATTCCCTTCCCCCTGAGCGTGATCCAGCTGCCGGAGGGCCGCTTCCTAGCCGCCAACCGCAAGTTCTGGAGCCTGCTGGAATATGACCAGAACGACCTGATCGGCCGCACCGTGTGCGAGCTGAACCTGTGGGCCGATCACAGGCGCTTCGAGCTGCTGGAGGCCCGGCTGCAGAAAGAGCGCTGGGTGCAGAATTTCGAATCGCAGCTGAACACCCGCAGCGGGCGCACCATCATTGTGCAGGTGGCCGCCGAGTGCTTTGATTACCAGGGGCAGGACCACGTGCTGATCTCGCTGGTGGACGTGACCGAGCGCCGCCGCATCGAACAGCTGCTGCTCGAGCGGGAGAACATCCTCTACGGCACCGGGGAGATGACCCGCACCCTCACCGACGCGCTCGAGCCGCCCCAGGTGTACGAACGGCTGGAGATGACCATCCACCATTTGCTCCCCGAGGTCAGCTCGGTGTCGGTGTCGCTCTATGACCCGGAGGAGGACTGCCTCAAACCCGTCTACGGCCAGTTCCACTACCCGGTCCGCGTGCCGCAGCCGGTGGGCCTGGCCACGCTCACCCTGCCCGTGGCGACCAGGCGCGGACCGAAGCAGGCCGTGCTCGAGCTGCAGGAAACCTTTCCCGGCTGGGTGATCCCCATGCAGGCCAAGGGCGAGGTGATCGGGGCGGTACAGATTCAAACCCGCTGGCCCCGGCCGCTGTCGGACGCCAACGCCGCCCTGCTGACCTGGCTGTGCAACACCGCCGCGGTCTCCATCCACAGCGCCAGCCTGTGCGAACAGCTGCAGCAGTCCAACCAGAACCTGAACCAGGCCTATGAAGCCATTCTGGACGGCTGGTCCCGCGCGCTGGAGCTGCGCGATCACGAAACCCAGGGCCACACCGACCGGGTCGCCGAGCTGGCCGTGCAGCTGGGCCGGCGGCTCGGCATGGACAATGAACAGCTGGAGAACGTCCGCCGGGGCGCTCAGCTGCATGATATCGGCAAGATGGGCATCCCCGACCAGATTCTGTTCAAACCCGGTCCGCTGACCGAGGAGGAATGGGCGGTGATGCGCCGGCACCCGGTGTACGCCTACGAGATGCTCCGGCCCTTCCCGCAGTTCCGCGACATTGTGGACATCCCCTACTGCCACCACGAGAAGTGGGACGGCACCGGCTACCCGCGCGGGCTGAAGGGAAAGGAAATCCCTCTGGCGGCCCGGGTGTTCGCCGTGGTGGACGTGTGGGACGCGCTCAACTCCGACCGCCCTTACCGCCCGGCCTGGCCCAGACACCAGGTGCTGGAGTACATCTACAACGAGTCCGGGCGGCACTTCGACCCGGAAGTGGCCGCCGAGTTCCTCAACTTGGTCACCGAACTGCCCTGTATCGAAGGGTAAGCGTAGGCTGGGCGTGGGTTATGCGTCCAGCAGCCCCGCCCTGAAGGAGCTAGAATGATGCCAACAACTGGACATCTTTCTCCTCCTTCGAAAAGAGCCCGGGCCGGCGTTCCCGGCTCTTTTCAGTTAACCGGCGGGCGGAGTGTCCTCGTCCAGGTCCAGCTTATTCAAGGCCTCTTCCACGCTGCGGCGCAGGGCCTCGCGGCCGGGCCGCCGCCGGCCCAGATGGCGCAGCATGTCCAGCAGCTGGGCGGTTAGCGCGCGGGTCATGCGGTCCAGCCGGTCGCGGGAGAGGCGCTCGCCGCGCTCAAACCAGGCCGCCGCAGCCACGCCCATGACCACCGTGGTCGAGGCGGCGATGGCGGAGGCCAGCAGCCAGCCCGGCACCCCGCCCAGCTTGCTCAGCTGGGCAAACAGCGTGCGCCCGATCAGCCCCAGCCCAAAGGTGACCGCCAGCTCTCTGGCCCGCTCCAGCGTGATCTGGTAGGCGTAGATGCGGGCGATGCCCAGCACCATCACCGTCTGGGTGACCAGCAGCGGGGCGAAGTCGATCACCGGCAGCGGGGTCAGCGCGATCACCGCCGCGATGGAAGCCGAGCTGGCGATATTGCGCCAGGCCAGCTGCCAGCGGTACTGCGGCAGGGCCACGCCCAGCGCGGTCACCAGGGCAGGCTCGGCCACGGCCACCGCCGTGATCAGCTGGCCCAGGTTTTCGCCCCTGCTGGCCGAGATGGGGATCACCTGCTCCGCTTCCAGCCCGAGCGTCCCGGCGGCATTCTGAATCACGGCCGCCTTTTCCCGCCGCACCAGGTCGATTTTGTTCAGCGCCACCACAAAGGGCTTGCCCAGCGCGGCAACCTGCCCGTACAGGTCCAGCTCGGCCTGCTTGATCCCCTGAACGGCGTCGAAGAGCAGGATGAGGATGTCCGCCCCGGCGGCCGCGGCCAGGGCCAGCTCGCGTTCCAGCCGGCCGGTTTCGCCGGCCGCGTCCGCCCCGGGCGTGTCGATCACCTGAAACAGGCCGGCGTCGGCCTGCTGTGTCACCCGGGTGGTGCCCGGCACCGGGCTGACCAGCGCCTTATCCTCTTTACTCTGCACCAGCTGGTTGTACAGGGTGGATTTGCCCGTGTTGGCCGGCCCGATGATGGCCACACGCTGCTTGGCGCCGAAGGACTGCTTCCACTGCTGCGCCGACAGGCTCAGCAGCAGGCGCATCAGGCTGGCATCGTCCGGCATGCTGCGCAGCAGCGAGATCAGGTTTCCGCGCTGCGAGGCAGGCACGGAGTCCCACAGGGCCTGGATCACCGCCCGGGTTTCGGGGGGCAGCTTCTTCAGCAGCGCGTCAAACTGGGACATGCGGTCTCCGCCGGCCGGCAGGCCCGGGCTGGCTCAGGTCTACCCGGTGGCCGTGGTGACAGCCTTGCGCCGCTCCCACCACTTGGGCACTTCGTCCCACAGCTGCGGCCAGACCGGGTAGAACATGGCCCACTGCCCGGGGAAGCGCTGGATCAGCTGCTCGGCGTGGGCCAGCACGCGCTCTGCGTTGCAGACGATCAGGTCACTCAATTTCCCCTCCGTCAGCATGGGGATCGGCTCGTGGGCCTCCAGATTGTAGCGCCCGTCCGTGTCGCGGTAGCAGGCCACCACCATCACCGGCACGCCGGTCTGCATGGCCATGCGGATATAGGTGACCGGCAGCAGCGCCTTGTGGCCGAAAAAGGTCACCGGGTAATTGGAATTGACCATGGGCCGGTCCATCCCGGTGAGCACAAAGCCGCCGTCGAGCAGGCGGTGCTTGGCCCTCTGGAGCGACTCCAGGTTCATGGGGGTGGCTTCCAGGCCGCGCTCGGTGCGCAGGCGGTTCTGCAGCACGTACCCGCCCACCGCGTCGGGATGGGTCAGAACCTGGAATTTGTAGCCCCGCAGGGCCAGCGCGCGCCCGGCCAGGTCGAAATTGCCGATGTGCGGCATGACGATCATGGTGCCCTGGCCGGAATCGATGCGCTTCTGCAGCGCTTCCTCGAACTCCGGCGGGATCTTGACCAGGCGCAGCACCTCTTCAGGGCGGTCCATGTTGTGGTAGAAGTCGTAATAATTGCGCGCCACCGATCGCAGCACGGTTCGCGCGGCATGGTCCAGCTCGTAGGCGTTCTTTTTCTTCCCGCTGATGACCCACTGGTTCAGGCAGAGGTTCTTCATCAGGTCGGCGCGCCGCCGGCGGCCGAAAAAGGCCGCGATCCAGTTGCCAATGCGGTAGCCCAGCCAGGGCGGCGTCCCCTTGGCGATGGCCAGGGCGATGATCACCCCGTAGCGCGTATTGAGCAGTTGAGTCAATGTCATGGCGGTCACCGTTTGTGTTGAGAAAACGATAGGTTGGCATCCAGCGGGCATTTGCCTGCATTCAAGTATAAATGAAAACCCCGCCTTTGTCCTGAGTCCTGCCTCCAATTGGCCTGCCGTATAATTAAAACACCATCCCGCCCCAGGAGTCACCATGAGCGCCACCCGATCCAAAGCCGCCGCGCCTGCCCGCCCGCTGCCCACCGGCGATGAAGGCGCCGTCCTCTCGCAGAAAACCAAAGTGCTGTTCGGGTTCGCTGCCCTGGGCACCAACACGGTGCTGAACGCCTTCCTGGTGATGCAGACCATCTTCTTCCAGGACTACCTGGGCCTGGGGGCGGGCTGGTTCACCGCGGCCATGGTGATCTACTCCATCTGGAACGCGATCAACGACCCCTGGTTCGGCTACCTGACCGACAACACCCGCTCCAGCCGCGGCCGGCGCCTGCCCTACATGCGCTATGCCGCCCCGGTGCTGGCCTTCAGCTTCTTCCTGATCTGGCTGGCGCCGCCCGGCGCCAGCGACGGGGTGATCTTCGCCTGGATGCTGGTCGCCATGCTGCTCTTCGACGCGGCCTACACCGTCATCGGGCTGGTCTACTCCGCCCTGGTCCCCGAGCTGAGCGAGGCGGAGAACGAGCGCAGCGGCCTGCAGATTTCCTTCTCGCTCTTCGGGCTGCTGGGCACGCTCATAGGCTTCGTGCTGCCGGACCTGTTCCGCCCCAAGCAGGGCGACGAGTCCCTGCTGCCTTTCTACCTGGCCATGGGCGCGCTGGGGGTGTTCGCCATGCTGGCAGTGTGGATCACCGCGGCCAACGTGCGCGAGCGGCCTGAGTTCGTCCAGGTGGACCCGCCCATGAAGCTCGGCGCTTCCATCCGTCACACGCTGACGAGCAAATCCTTCCTGATCCTGGTGGCAGCCAACTGGATGAGCATCCTGGTCTCGACCATGGTGATCGGCTCGCTGCTCTACCTGGCCGATTACGTGCTGCGCATCAACACCATGATCCTGTACGCGTCCATTTTCGTGCCCCTGATCATCGGGGTGATCTGCACCACCTACGTGCGGCGCCGCGTGGGGGTGGCCCGCGCCGAGCAGATCTTCCTGGTGATCACCGCCGCCGGTCTGATCGGGGTGTGGCTGGCCCCGCGCGAGCTGATCCTGCCCTGCCTGTCTGTGGCCGGGTTCGGCCTGGCCGGCCCGCAGACGCTGACCAACCTGCTCTTCGCCCAGGTGATCGACGAGGACGAGCTGCGCACCTTCGCCCGCCGCGAGGGGGCCTTCTTTGGCATCAACGCTCTGCTGACCAAGCCCGCCCAGCAGATCGCCCCGGCCGTGGTCGCGCTGCTGCTGTCCTCGGCCGGGTTCATCCCCCGGGAAGCCAACGCCGGGGTGCTCGTACTCGACCAGCCCGCCGCGGTCGAAGGGGCCATCCGCATGGTCAGCGGCCTGATCCCGGGCGCGGCCATGCTGCTGGGCGCGCTGATCCTGAGTGTTTACCCCCTGAAGGGCGGCTACCTGCGCCAGGTGCAGGAAGAGCTGCTGGCGCTGCACGCCAAAAAGCGCGAGATTCTGGCCGGGCGTCAGGCCGGGGACGAAAAAACGGATCAGACCATCCGAGCCTGATCCGTTTCCTGTGGTTTAGCTCGCCCGGGTTTATGTATGCCGGTAATTGAGCTGCTGGCTGACCTTGCGGCTCAACCAGCCCTGCTGGCCGCGGGCCACCCCGCGCACCGCGTCCACAATGCTGCTGGGTGCCTCGTCCTTGATTAAATAACCGGCCACCCCCATCTCCAGCGTTTCCTGAATATACTCGCGGTCGTTGTAAGCGCTGAGCACCAGTATCCGCACCGGGGCCTTCTCTTCCTGCAGCCGCCGGGTCACTTCCACACCGTCCATTTCCGGCATTTCCATATCCAACAGCAGCACGTCCGGCTTCAGATCCTTGACGGCGCGGATGGCTTCCACCCCTGTGCTGGCCTCACCAATCACCTGGATATCCTCGGACTGGTTTAACAGGCTGCGAATTCCCATGCGCAGGACGGCATGGTCGTCAGCCAGAACCACGCGAATTTTCTTGTGATTGGTCTGCTTGCTTTGGCTCATAATATCCTCGTCGTTTACAGAATTTCTACTCGATTGCGGCCGTTTTGCTTGGCCTGGTACAGGGCCTGGTCGGCCTTTTCCAGCAGCTCGGCCAGCGTAATGTTGGGGCTGGCTGCCTGCGTGACCCCCACGCTGATGGACACCCAGATAGGCCCCTGTTCGGATTCCACGATTGGCTCTGCGGCCACCGCCGCGCGAATACGTTCGGCGATTTCACAGGCCTGGTCCAGGTCTGTTTCAGGCAGCAGAATGGCAAACTCCTCGCCGCCGTAGCGCCCCAGAATATCCACCTGGCGGATGTTCTGGTCAATCCGGTCGGCCAGGGCGCGCAGCACCCGGTCGCCGGCCCGGTGTCCGAAGGTGTCGTTCACTTCTTTGAAGTGGTCAATATCGACCATCATGGCCGTCAGCGGGTACTGGTAGCGCGAGAAGCGCTCGATTTCCCGCTGGGCCAGGTCGAAGAACCCGCGCCGGTTGTACTGCTCGGTGAGCGGGTCGGTGATGGCCAGGGTCTGCACCCGGGCGTGCAGCAGCGCGTTCTGAATAGCCGCCGACGTCGTCGTGGCGAAGCTGGTCAGCAGCCGCAGGTCCTCCTTGGTGAAGGCAAACGGGCGCGCGGCCGTCAGCGACAGCGTACCAATGACCTCGTCGTTCATAAACAGCGGCGCAATGATCAGCGAGCGGAAGGTCTCTTCTTCGGGCCGCTCATCCGTCCCCGGCCCGTTGAACGCGCCGGAAAGCGCATCGTGCACCAGCAGCGGCTTGCGGTTGCGCACCACCACGGAGGGGTAATCGCTGCCGTTGGGATGCGAGATCTGGGCGATGCGCGGGTCCTCGTAATTGAGCGTGGCGCGGATCTCCAGCTGCCCGCTCTGCGAGCCGACCAGGTGCAGCGTGCCCTTTTCCGCGGCTGGAATGGCGCTCTGAGCCGCATCCAGGATCTGGGAGAGCAGGGTGTTCAGGTCCAGCGTGCTCAGCAGCACGGCCGTGGCGCTGTGCAGCGCGTCCAGCTCACGGGCCCGGCGGGCCTCGTCGGCATAGAGCATGGCGTTTTCAATCGCCAGGGCGGCGCGGTCGGCCAGGCTCATGAAGAAGATCTGGTCGTCGGAGGTGTACGGCTCCCCGCCGGCCGGGCGGATCACCGTCAGCGTGCCGATCAGGCTGCCCTGAGCCTGCAGCGGAATGCACAGCAGGCTGGCGGTTTTCTCCTGGCGCAGCCAGTCGCCAAACTCCTGCTCCAGCAGCAGCTGGTCGGGATGTTTCTCGGGATCGGAAATGAGAATGGGACGCCGGTTCTGCAGCACCTTGCCCGAAAGCCCCTCTTCCACGCGCAGCCGGCGCATTCGCAGCACCTTGCGCAGCCGGGCCAGAGATTCGCCGTCCGGATGGTGCACGGCGACCACGTCCAGCCACTTGCTGTCGTCCGAGGTCAGGCGGATGAGGGAGGCGTCCCCGATTTTGTCGGTGATCTGGTGGGTGATGGTGGACAGCACCGCCGCGTAATACAGGCCGGCCTCGGCAAAGGCCTGCGACAGGGCTGCCAGCACCTCGGAGCGGGCGGCGTTGCGGCGCATCTGCTCTTCGATGCGCTTGCGCCCGCCGATGTCCTGCGAAATGGCGATCGCCCCGGTCAGGTGGCCGCTGCGGTCGTAGATTGGCGCGGAGTTGATCAGCAGCTCCCGCCGCGTACCGTCCTCGAGCTGCAGCAGCACCTCTTCGTTGACGATCACCTCCCCGTCCAGCGCGGAACGGGTCAGCGGCAGCTGGCGCGGATCGTACGGCGTGCCGTCCAGCCGAATGAACTTCATGCGGGCGTGAGATTCGTACGGCTCGCCGATGGGAATGGCCTGGCCGTACAGCTGTTCGGCGGCCCTGTTGGCCAGAATAATGCGGGCCTGGTCGTCGGCCACCAGGATGGCCTCGGGCGCGTGTGTGATGACCGTGCTCAGCCGGGCGCGCTCCGCCTCCAGCTGGTCGAGCAGCTCCTCGCGCTCGGTCACGTCGCGGCAGACCACCACCGCCCCGCTGATTTCCTTGCCCACATACAGCGGCGAGGCGGAGGTCTCGATGGTCACCTCCTGCCCGTCGGACCGGTGATAGCGCAGGCGCATGCCGGTGACCCGCTCGCCGCGCAGCGCCCGCACATGGGGCAGCTCGTTCCATGACAGCTGCTTCCCGTCCTGCGAGCGGAACACGGTCCCTTCAACCCAGGCGGGCAGCTCGCCGGTCAGGTCCACGCCCAGCAGGTCGCGCGAGACCGGGTTCACCAGCACCGGCGTGCCTCTGGCGTCACAGATGATCACCGCCTCAGCCATGGACTGGATGATGGCGTTCAGCTCGTCGATGTGGCTCAGGGAGCCTTCAGGGGTGTGGAACGGGTCCTGCCCCTGACCGGGCCCGGAGAGCACTTCCTCCAGCGGAATCAGGGTCAGCAGCGCCAGGGGTTCCTCCTCGCCGGCCATCCAGGTGAGCTCCACCAGCAGGCGGTGGGCCTCCCCCTGCCCGGAGCGCAGCCGGGCATAGAAATGCTGCTGACCGTCCTCGGGACGGAGGTAGCGAAAATCAAGGTCGCCTTCCTCCGCCTGCAGCACATCGCGCAGGTCGCGGCCGATGAAATCGTCCACGGAAAGGCCGGCGAACCGGGCAGCCGGTAAACTGGCGTATTGAACCCGCCCCTTGCGGGCGATAAGCAAAGCAGTCGATCTAACCGCATCCGACTTGCTGATCGATTGAACTCCCCCTAGCCTGTCCCAGGCTTCCCCGGCTTTCTTCATACCATCGAAATCCTAAAGCGAACTGTAAGCTGGCCTGGTGCTGTGATGCAGTTAATAATGTACCGTGTTGATGATTCAGGTCAGGTGAACGGGTCCCGTCTCTTGACAGCGCGCCCTTACGATCCGGGGTTCACCTGACGGTTAGGATACGATAGTCCTATTTTACCAACGAATCTTACTTTTGTCCGATTTTTCTGTTACAGGTTGGAATTGGTCTTTTTCCCCGTTCCAGCCGGGCAAAGCTCCCTCGAGGGCCTGCCCGGAACCGGCCACCCGACCGGCGTGAGAACCCGGCCCAACTGCAGCCAGTACACGGGGAGCGTTTACCGCCCGGCGGCGTAGGCGGCCAGGTTCTGCCACAGGCGCAGGTTTTCTTCCATCTCTCCCCTGCCGGCCAGCAGACCGGCATCCGCCAGCACCAGTACCTCGCCCTCGCCGTAGGACACCAGCGCGGCCAGCGGCTGCCCGCCCAGCGAGCGGGCCAGCACCCGGGCGCCCTCCGGCAGGGTGAAGGGCACTCCGTTCTCCTCCACCAGCCGCAGGGTGGAAATGCCCTCCACCAGCGGGTGCTCGTCCGTGACCACGGCGGTGTCTCCGCTCACCGTCTCGCGCAGGAAGGAAACCCCGAAATACGCACCCAGGTCGTTGAGGTCCAGCAGGTCGTCGTTGGGCTCCCAGGCGGTGCGGTCGTGCTTGAGGCGGTTGGCGGAGTTGGCCAGCACCAGCAGCCCGCCGTCGTAGACGTAGCCGGCCAGCAGGCCGGCCTCGTCGGCCGTCCAGCCGGTGTCATACAGGGTCACATTTCCGTCCAGCGAGGGCAGGTCAAAGACCGGCGGCACGATCACCAGATCCGTCCCGCGTAAAGCCTGGGGCGTGACGGCGCTGCCGTAGGGAAGCAGGTCCACGTCAAAGCCGGCCAGCCTTAGCGCCAGGCCAAAACCGGCCTGCTCCGCCGGAGTCAGGTGCGGGATTTCGGTGCGGCTGGCGATCACCAGGGCGCGCTTATCCGCCCGGGGGAGGGTGCGCAGCGCTTCAGGCTCGGCAGGCGGGGAAAGCGCCGCCGAGAGGGCGATGGCGGCCATCTGCTCCAGCTCCTCGCCCATCTCGCGGGCCAGCTCCACGCTGTCGTACGGCTCGTGCAGGTGCCCGGCCGCCCAGTGACCGCCGTAAGCTGCCATCTGCTCCGTGTTCCCGTAGGTCAGCCGGGCGGCGGGCACGCCGAACCCGGCCAGGCTGTTGTGCGCGGAGGTTACACCGGCGTACGTCTCCACGCTCACGCGCAGGCCGCGCACGGCCGCCTGCCGGGCCAGATGATCGGCCCAGGCCTGCCCGACTGAGGGGCCGTCCGTCCAGCCGGGGTCCCAGACTTTCAGGCTGAAGGCGGCGTCAATCCCCTCCAGCGGGTAAGAGAGGCCGTCCAGCGAGAGCATGCCCACGGTCTGGTCCAGCAGCGCCTGGTGCGTGGCGGCGAAATGCCCCGAGCCCCAAAGGCCCGGTTTCTCTGCGCCCAACCAGGCCAGGTACAGGTCCACCGGCGGCTGGCGGCCGGTTTCGTTCAGCACCCGGGCGACCTCGAGCAGCGCCGCGCTGCCGCTGCCGCTGTCCAGCGCGCCCGGCGAGTTCGCGCTGTCGATCCCGGCGGTGATGATCACCGCCAGCGAGGACTCAGTCCCCGGGATGCGGGCGATCAGGTTGCCCGATTCGGCCGGGGAGAATACGTCCGCGTCCCAGATCAGCGAGACCTGGCTCACATTCCGCAGGTCCTCCCAATCTGCGACGCCCGCCGGCGCCAGGTCTTCCAGGCGAAAAAACAGCGTGGGCACCCGGGGCAGCCCGGTCTCCAGATAGGTCAGGACGGAGCTGTCGCCCAGGTAGGTGCCGTGGCTTTCGCCCGGGAGGTTGGAATAGCGGGTGACGATGACCAGCCCGGCCGGGCGGAGCGAGACCAGCCGCCGGGCGTTCTCCAGCGCGGCGGCCGGGTCCTGCAGAACCGGATCGATCAGCGCGTAGGCGGCGATGAGCACCCGGCCCTCCGCCTGGCCCGGCTCCAGCGCTTCCAGCTCCCCGGGTGAGAGCGCAAAAGCCGCCGACCCGCTGACCCGCACCGGATTGCGCTGCGAATCGTTCAGCTGGCCGTCGGAATCATAGCGCAGCGCCGCCGACACCCAGTCGCGGTGCCCGAGGATGGCCTCGGCGGGCACTTCCACCTCCGCCCCGCCAACCGTGAGCAGCAGGCGCTCCTCCCAGAGCTCGGTGGCGGTGTACACCTGGAAGGACTGGCGCTCCAGCTCCAGCCCCAGGTCGTTCAGCCCGGCAAAGCCCTGCAGCTCGGCGGCGATGTAGTCCAGCGCTTCGGCCTCGCCGCTGCTGGCCGGACTGCGCCAGCCGGAATAGGCCTGAATAGCGGTCAGGTCCTCCAGATTGGCCAGCATGGCGCCCCGCGAGATCAGCTCAAACGGGTCACCGGGCCGTGCGGTGGGCGTCGGAGCCGCCTCCGGCAGGCCGGTAGCGCGGGCCGCGGCGGTCTCGGTGGGCAGCGGAACCGCGCCCGCCGGGGCGCATCCTGCCGCCAGCCCCAGCAGCGCCGCCGCAGTGAGGAGGGTTTTCAGCTTCATCCGTGGGTTTCCTTAATTCCAGACCTGCCGTGTGGTTTGATTATAAACAAAACCCCGCCTCGCCTGCCAATCCTCACCTCCAGACCGTCCATCATCACCCGGAGAAGGTTAATAACGTTACTGGAAACAAGCCCGAGGCGCTCATACAATAAGATCAGAGGAATGATGTCGATGGCAAACACGGCGCGGAACGAGCCCGGTTATCTGGAACTGGCCCGCACAGGGGAGCTGCGCCAGCGGGTGGCCGAGGCGAACGCCAATCTGGCAGCCTGCAACGGCTGCGGCTGGGCCTGCGGGGTCAACCGCTTCAGCGGTGCGACCGGCCGGTGCCGCATGGGCATGCGCGCCATGATCAGCACCTACGGCCCGCACCTGGGCGAAGAAGACCCGCTGCGCGGCTGGCGCGGGTCCGGCACCATTTTCTTCACCCGCTGCAACCTGCGCTGTGTCTACTGCCAGAACCACTCCATCAGCCAGGCCCCGGCCGGGGTCGAGGTGACCGCGCCGCAGCTGGCGGCCATCATGCTCGAGCTGCAGGCCGAGGGCTGCCACAACATCAACCTGGTCTCCCCCTCCCACGTGGTGGCGCAGATCCTCTCCGCCGTGGAGTTAGCCGTCCAGAAGGGCCTCTCCATCCCCCTGGTGTACAACACCGGCGGGTATGATTCGCTCGAGTCGCTGCGGCTGCTCGACGGCGTGATCGACATCTACATGCCCGACATGAAATACGGCGATGACGAGGCCGCGCTGCGGTTTTCGGGCGCGCCGCACTACACCCGCACCAACCAGGAGGCGGTCAAGGAGATGCACCGCCAGGTCGGCGACCTGTACATCGGCCAGGACGGGCTGGCCCAGAGCGGCCTGCTGGTGCGACACCTGCTGCTGCCCGGCGGCGTCTCCGGCGCGGAAGAAGTGTTCCGCTTCCTCGCCGATGAGGTCTCCAAAAACACCTACCTGAACATCATGGACCAGTACCAGCCGGTCTACAACGCGCCGCGGTACCCGGAAATCAACCGCCGCATCAACTCCGGCGAATACCAGCACGCCGTGCAGCTGGCCCATGAGCTGGGCCTCAACCGCCTTGACCGGCGCAAGCGGTTGATGTAGCTGCCGGTCTTGCCTTTTGCCCGATTCGCGTTATAGTAGGGTTAACAGGCGGCCCGCGCCGGCTGCATTCCCTGGCTGGCGCGAGTCTGGGCTGGCATCTCTCCGCGAGATGCTTCCCTTCATTCACAACCCCGGGATCTGCCCGGGGTTTGTGCTGGACTGCGGGGGAATCAGGCCTGGGCCGGGGCGACCGAGTCCCCGCCGGCAGGTCTCTCCGCCGCGCCGTCCGCGTCCCTAGAGTTCAGCGGCACGCGCACCCGCACCAGCGTGCCTTCCCCCGGCGCGGACTGGATTTCCAGTGCCCCGCCCACGGATTCAACCCGCTCCTGGGCGGCCACCAGCCCGATCCGGCCGCTGCGCGCGCTTTCCACCCAGGTCTTGGGCACGGCAAAGCCCACGCCGTTGTCGCGGATCTCCAGCTGTGCCTCGCGGCTGTTGAACACGAAGCGCACGAAGGCGTCCGTGGCGTTGGAGTGCTTGGCGATGTTGTTCATCACTTCCTGGTACACGCGGAACAGCACCAGGCGGATCGGCTCGGGCAGCAGCTGGGCGTCGGGCAGCAGCTCCAGGTGAACTTCCAGCCCGGCATACTTCTGGCGGTAGCTTTCCACGTGCGAGCGGATGGCCTTCTCCAGCCCGAAGGGGGCCAGCGCCGGCGGTCGCAGGCTGTAGCAGTAGTCGCGCAGGTCGTCGGTCACCTCGGAAAGCGTGCGCCGGATGGTGTCCATCTGCTTCAGCCGCTCGGCTCTCTGGGGCTTATCCAGCGCCTCGCCGATGGAGAACTGCAGCCCGATCAGCTCCTGCAGCAGGCCCTCGTGCAGGTGATGGGCGATCTGCAGGCGCTCCATCTCGCGGCTTTCCATCAGGTGGTGGTGTATTTCAATCTGAGCGGCCGCCTGACTGCGCTCCACCTCGGCGCGCTTGCTCTCGGTGATGTCCTGCAGCACACCCACCGCCCCGGTGATCACGCCCTCGCGGTTGATCACCGGCGCGCTGCTGGCCAGCACCTGCACCACCGGGCTGCCCGGCCGGCGGATGACCATCTCCAGGTTCTGGACGGTCTCGCCCCGCAGCGCGGAGCAGAAGGGCGGCAGGTCGTCCGCCTTCACCCGGCCGCCGTCCGCATAGGAGAACCAGGCGGCGATCCTGTCCGGATCGAAGGGTTTATCCTCCGCGAGGTCGCCCAGCAGCTGCGCGGCGATGGGATTGATGCGCACCGGCTGGCCGGCCTCATCCACCAGAATGATGCCGATGGGCGCGTACTGCACGATCACTTCCAGCCGCTTCTGCTCCAGGTCGGCCTGGCGGTTGGCCAGCACCTCCTGGGTGGTCTCGTGCAGCAGCAGGATGGTGCCGTCGATCGCCCCGGCCTCGTCGAAGGTCGGGTTGATGGTGATGTTGAAGAAGGCCAGCTCCAGCACCCCGTCGCGCTGCATCCACAGCGGCATCGCCAGCGCGCTGACCGGGTCGCCGTTCTGGTACACCCGGTCCAGCAGGGGGACGATTTGCGCGGCCGCCCCGGGCCAGATCCTGGCAATCGGACGGCCAATGATGCGCCCCGGTCGGTCCCGCAGCGCCTGGAAGGCCGGGTTGGCCAGCAGGAAGCGGTGCTGCGGCCCGGTGGTGAGCGCGATGGCAAAGGGCGCCTCACGCACCAGACGCTGCAGCAGCTCCGTCTGGCGGTAGTGCTCAAAGGCGATGCGCTCGCGCTCCAGTTCGGCCAGGCGGCGCCGGGTGATATCCACCACCAGCCCGCGGATGATCGCCGGCTGCCCGTCCGCGCCCACTTCGGCGCTGCCCAGCGCCTGCAGCCAGCGGATGGACTCGTCCGGATGCACCACGCGCAGCTCGGTCTCAAAATCCCGCCCGATTCCTTCCATCACGCGGCGGATGCTGTCGTCCAGCGCGTCGCGGTCCTCTGGATGTACCCGCTCGTAAAACAGGTCGAAGGAGACCGGCTGGTCCGGCCCTACCCCCACCAGGGAGCGCATCTGCTCGTTCCACTCCATGTGGTTGCGCTCCAGGTTCCAGTCCCACAGGCCCACTTCCGCCGCCTGGGTGGTGAAGGCCAGCCGCTCCCGGCTGGCGCGCAGTTCGTCCTGCGCTTTTTTATAGGAAGTGATATCGAGGATCGAGCCGGCGAACATATCCCCGTCGAGGGGATAGATGGTGAACAGATACAGGCGGTCGTCGTTGGGGAAGAAGTCTTCCAACCGCAGCGGTTTGCCCGACCGGTCGACGCTGCGCATTTTTTCCATCAGGAAGGTCAGCTGTTCCGGCGGCTGGGCCAGTTCACTGGCTCTCACGTTTAACAGCTGGTCAAGCTTCAGCTTGAAGTACGCCAGAAAGGCCTCGTTGACGTCCCGGAAGATCCAGTCCTGCACCTGGCCCTGTGAATCACGCAGCGCTTCAACCAGAACCTGGGCTTCGAGTTTGCTCCTGAAAAGCTGCTGGTAAACGCTATCCCGTTCCGGCGAATTGTTCCCCCTTTCTGTCCTGCCCTGAAACGATCCAGTAATACCCATCCGCGTTCACCTCCGGCGGGGCTGGCGCGGGAACCAGCCGCCGCTGACCTCACGACGATCCGTGTCACTCATTCTGTCATAAGATGACCGGAATGTCCAGTTGAGCCGTACCGAGCTGGACAGACTAATACAGTCATTCTACCTTAAACTGGTAATTAATATTATCTAACCTCAGGGGAACCGCCCAGATCATCCGGCGCCCCCGCCGCCGGGAACCGATGGCGCCTCTGGATACCCCCTCTTTTCCTCGCGCCGGGCGGGTGGTACAATGAAATCGCACTCCCCCTGTGTTTCATCAACTGACGCCCGCACACATGCATGGCTGCCCGACCGGCAGCAAGGAGGCTGTCATGAACCCTCGAGTTCTGGTCACGTACGCCACCTGGTCCGGGTCGACCGGTGAAGTGGCCGAAGCGGTGGGCGAAACAATGCGCGCCGGCGGCACCGGCGTGGACGTGCTGCCCGTCCGGGCAGTCGAGACGGTGGACGTCTACCAGGCCGTGGTGCTCGGCACGCCGGTGCGTCTGGGAAAGCCCCACAACGACGCCCTGGCATTCCTGCGGCGCTTCCGCCAGCCCCTGGCCTCCATCCGGACGGCCTTCTTTATTGTCTGCCTGACCATGATGAAAGACACCCCGGACAACCGCTGCACAGCCGAGTCCTACCTGGACATCGTCCGACGGCAGGCGCCTGAAGTCCAGCCGCTGGCCACCGGCCTGTTCGCCGGCGTGATGATCCCCGAGCGGCTGTCCTTCCCGCTCAACAAGATGATGGCCGCCTCCAAAGACATGCCGCGGGGAAACTTCCGCGACTGGGCCGCCGTGCGGGTGTGGGCCTATGAGCTGAAAAAAGTGCTTCTTGAGTAAACCCGGCCCGGGCGGGGTTATGCTAAAATAGGCGCTAATTGTCCGATTTAGCGAAGGGAGTACGCATGACCTCAACTCAGCCTACCTGTGTCTTATGCGGCATGGACGACAGCCAGGCCCCGCTGGTGCGCTTCCAGTACCAGGGCCAGACCTACTGGATCTGCACGAAGGACTTCCCCACCCTGATTCACCGGCCGCAGATGCTAGCCGGCAAGCTCCCCGGAGCGGAGCGCATCACCCCCGGCGAGCACGACCATTAATCAACCAGTCCCCGTGGGGCGATCAAGCTCACGGGGACTGCGCTTTCAAAGGTTTCTTCGGCTCAGGGGAGCGTGTAATAGCAGACACCGGCCGTTCCCGGCCCGCTGTGCACCGACAGCACCGGGGACAGCTCGGCGATGATGCTTTCCACACATTCGACGCGGGATTCCACCAGCGCGCGCAGTTCTTCCACCTCCTCGCGCGCCCCGGCGTGCACGAAGGCGGCCTTGATGCGCCCGCCCGGCCCGGCGTCCCGTTCCACCAGCTCGGCGATGCGGCGGTAAGCCCGCGGGCGCGAGCGCTCCACGCCTAAAGCCACGACCACCCCGTCCTTCAGGCTGATCAGCGGCTTGATGTTGAACATACTGCCCACCAGGTGCTGGGCCTTGCCGATGCGGCCGCCTTTATACAGGTATTTCAGCGTGTCCGCGGTCTGGATCATGCGCGCTCGAGGGATCAGGTTCTTCACCAGGGCGACGATCTCCTCCAGCGTGCAGCCGGCCAGCGCGGCGCGGGCCGCCTCCAGCACCATCCAGCCCTGGCACATGGAAACGTTCAGCGTATCGATCACCTCCCAGCGCAGGCCGGGGATGCGCTCCAGCGCCATTTCCCGGGCCACCGAGGCCGCCTGATAGGCCCCGCTGCCCTTTGAGGTGATGTGAATGCTGACAATATCCTTAATGCCGGTGGCCACCAGCTCCTCCACCGCCGCGTAATAATCCCCCGGACCGGGGCTTGCGGTGGTGGGCAGGGTCTCAGCTGTTCTCAGCCATTCGATGAATTCTTCCCGCTGGATGGTGACCAGATCACGCAGCACTTCCTTGCCGCGGTGGATGTAGTAAGCCACAGTTTTGATCGGCAGGTCAGCCATCAGAGGCTCAGGGATGCTGGCACAGCTGTCGGTGACCACATGAACGGTGCGCATCAGGCATACCTCCCGGATTATTTGTCCTTACCCCCTGTTTGGCCTCTTTTTACAGAAGCCTCACCCCCATACTGTACCCGAAAGGACAGCGGGGCTCATCCGTCCATGGTCCTATTTCTCCTGCCTTCCGGCAGTATGACCCGGTATGACTTACTGCGTGTTCTGCTGCAGGGCGTGAATCAGGCTCTGCTTGAGGTCCCACAGCCGCCGCGAGAGGGACACGTGGTAGCGGTGCGGAGCCAGCAGCCGCTTGACGCCCGCGTCCAGCCGCTCGACGTCCTCCTCGCGCTGCCGGCGGATGTCCTCGATGGTGGGCAGGTCGTACACCAGCCGCCCCTCGTCCAGCACCTTGACCAGCAGCGGCTCGGCCTCCGAGAGGTCCTTCTGATCCACCACGCGCCACTTGCTGTCCATCACCGGGTGATGCAGCAGCACGCGCGGCATCGTGCGCGGGTCCTCGTCCTCCAGCGCCAGCAGGTCGGCGGTGGCCTTGCCGCGCTTATCGTACAGCCGCCAGACCGACTTCTGGCCCGGGTTGAGCACCTTGTCCGGCGACTCGGACACCTTGATGGCCGGCACCCACTCCGTGCCGTTCTGCACGGCCACCAGTTTGTAAACGCCGTCCAGCGCGGGGTCACCGGCGGAGGTGATCAGCTTGGTGCCCACGCCGTAAGTGAGCCGGTTGATGATCTTGTCGGGGTCCATCCCGTAGCGCGGGGCTTCCTGCTGGATCTGGGTGATGATCTGCCAGATGACCAGCTCGTCCAGGTTGTTGGACAGGGTGATGGAAGTATCCGGGAAGCCGGCTTCGTCCAGCATTTTGGCTGCCTGGATGGACAGATAGGCCAGGTCGCCCGAATCCAGGCGGATGCCGATGGGTTCATGGCCCTTGGCGCGCAGCTCTTCGAAGACGCGGATGGCGTTGGGCACGCCGCTCTCCAGCACGTTGATCGTGTCCACCAGCAGCAGGCAGTCGTCTGGGTAGATTTCGGCATAAGCGCGGAAAGCGCCCAGCTCGCCCTCGCCCAGGGCCATGAAGGCCTGCACGATGCTGTGGGCGTGCGTGCCCTTGGGCGGGTAGCCCAGCACCCGCGAGGCGCCCACGTAGGAGGAATAGTCCGCCCCGCCGATCAGCGCCGCGCGCACGCCTTCGGTCGACGCCCGCCCCTGCGCCCGCCGCAGGCCGAACTCCATCAGCAGCCGGCCGCGCCCGGCCTCGTGAATGCGGGCCGCCTTGGTGGCGATCAGCGTCTGGAAGTTGAGCATGTTCAGCAGCGCGGTTTCCAGGATCTGCGCCATGGCGAAAGGCCCCTGCACCAGGGTCAGCGGCACGGTCGGGTGCACCACACGCCCTTCCGGGATGGCGCACAGGGTAATACCCTCAAAATTGCCGTTTTCCAGCAGCCAGGCCAGGAAGTCATCATGAAACACCGGCGTACCGGCGCGGGTTTTCTGCGCCCGCAGGTACTCGATGTCCTCCTCGGTGAAGCGGGAGGTCATCATCCAGTCCAGCAGGGTCTCCAGCCCGGCGTTGACACAGTAGCCGGATTTGTGCGACCCGTAGTCTGGATAGCTGCGGAAGAAATGCTCAAACTGCACCGGCCGTTCATGCAGGCCCAGGCGGAAATACACCTGCGCCATGGTCAGCTGGTACATGTCGGTATATAAAATGCCTTCAGCCTTATTCCGGTCTGCTGGTTTCATATGCGCTCACTTTTCTAGGCCGCTGGCGGCGGACATGGTAAGGTTATTCCCGGGCTGGCTGCCGGCAGCCAAAACTACCCGGGACAGAGTTATTCTACCACCAGGGGGAAATAAAAACCGGCGGCAGACCCTTACGCGCGGTTTTCTTCGAGGATGAACGAGATCTTTACATTCACCCGGTACTGCGTGATCCGGTTGTTCTCGACGATGGCCTGCATTTCCTTGACGTACACCGACTGGATCCCGCGCAGGGTCTTTGCCGCTTCCGTCACCGCGACCTGCGCCGCGTCTTCCCAGGATTTTTCGGATTGAGCCAGAAGTTCAATTACCTTGACCACAGCCATTGCATTTCCTCCTCATTTTGGTGACCGGTCATATCAATAATTATTGACCGGCCGGGAGAAAAACGCAACGCGCTGCGGGTCACGACTCTACAGCCAGGGCATGCCGGGGGCGGCGGTCTGCCGCTCGGCCCGGAGCAGCGCCTGGCGAACGGTCTCAATCGCCTCCACGGGCAGCCCGCCGGGGAAGCACCCGGCCAGCTCGCGCTTGGCCAGTGTCAGAAACAGGCGCGCGGCGGTCGGGGTGGGCATTTCCAGAATGGCGTTGATCTCCTCGCCCAGGGCCGGGTAGCTCTGCTCGAAGCGGCGGAAAGGGTCCAGATTGTCCAGCCGGTTGGGCCCGGTGGGCGGCACGCAGGCCTGAATCAGCTGCAGCAGCGACTGCAGCCCGTAACCCTTCACCAGCTGGCGCCCGCTCAGCTTTTCACCGCGGGCGTATCGCCCGCTGCCCACCAGCAGCTGGACCAGGAAATCGCCCAACAGCACGCCGGTGCGCTCCCGCTGGCGGGCGCTCCAGCGCAGGGTTTCGACGGTTTGCTCTTCCACTGCCCGGCGCACCCCGCCCCGGTCCAGCAGCACCCGGCTGCGGTTGATGCGGATCTGGCGCAGCTCCTCCAGGTCAAACACCGCGTACTCCAGCAGGTGACCGCTGCGGTAAAGCGCCTTGGCGCCGTGCGCCGTGTCCTGATAGTGGTAGACAATGTCGCGCGCGTCCGGCAGCCAGCCCGGGCTGGCGCGAAAACCGTCCTGTTCACCGGGGGCGGTGATCACAAAGAAATCGTGATCCGACCAGTCGTCGGGGGTGTAGTCACCGCCGGTCATCGAGCCGAGCGCCACCAGGCCGGTGACGCGCGGGTCCGCCTGAAAGCCTTCCAGCAGCGCCTGAGTAAAGGCCTTGTAATCCTCAAGGTTCATGGGTTTTCGCCAGCATTGGTGAGTTTGATCATCCCCATTATAGCCGTTTTCAACCGCTCCAATTCCGGCAGGGGAGGTGGGTAATTCCCCAATGCAGGTTGACAGGTTTGTTTAGTATACTTATCATAGTTATCTGCTTTCAGGCAGATACCGCCTGTCCCGTGACAGACCGCCGCAGCCTCAGCCCTCACTCGTTTCAGCCTCAGGCGTAAATAATCAGAGATACAGAGGAGCTATCATGGCTGAACAGCTTGAAAACGTAGTATTTAAAAACACGGAGGAGTTGAAAAAAGCGCTCCACCAGCAGAGCTACATCCCCAGCGACGAGATCGCCACCATCCTGTACCTTTCGCAGCAGCTGGGCAAACCCCTGCTGACCGAAGGCCCCGCGGGGGTGGGAAAAACCGAGCTTTCCAAGGCCCTGGCCGGAGCCACCGGGCGGGAACTGATCCGCCTGCAGTGCTACGAAGGCCTGGACGAAAGCAAGGCACTGTATGAGTGGGAATACGCCAAGCAGCTGCTCTATACCCAGCTGCTGCGGGACAAGATCCAGGACACCCTGGCCCAGGCAGACAGCCTGAGCAGCGCCGCCGACCGGCTGGCGGCGGAGGAGGACGTCTTCTTCTCCATGCGCTTCCTGCTGCAGCGGCCCCTGCTGCGCGCCATTCTTTCCGAAAAGCCCACCGTGCTGCTGATCGACGAAATTGACCGCGCCGACGCGGAATTTGAGGCCTTCCTGCTGGAAGTGCTCAGTGACTTCCAGGTCTCGGTGCCCGAGCTGGGCACGCTCAAGGCCGTGCACCGCCCGATGGTGGTGCTGACCAGCAACAACACCCGCGAGCTGAGCGAAGCGCTCAAACGCCGCTGCCTGTACCTGTTCATCGATTACCCCTCCATGGAGCAGGAGCTGGCCGTGGTGCAGCTGAAGGTGCCCGAGCTGCCCCAGAAGCTGGCCCGGCAGGCTGTCGAAATCGTCCAGCAGCTGCGCACGCTGGACCTGCGCAAGTCCCCCTCCATCAGCGAAACGCTCGACTGGGCACGCGCGCTGGTCGCCCTGAACGTGGAGCACATCGACAACACCACGCTGGAAAACACGCTCAACGTGCTGCTGAAACACGAACAGGACCTGCTGCGCGCCCGGCGCCAGCTGGTCTTCACCCCGCCCGGCGGTACCCGTTACGAGAGCGACTACCGCTCGAAACGGTCCTCAGGATAACTGCCGTTCACGACTGACAGGTGGTCATAATGGATTTGCGAATTGTGCAATTTGTCAACGCCCTGCGCAATCGAGGTGTGCGTGTCAGCCTGGCCGAGAGCATCGACGCCTTTCAGGCCATTCAGGCGCTGGGCATCAAGGAACGAGAGGTGTTCAAAATCTCGCTGCGGACCACGCTGATCAAGAACGCCGACGATATCCCCATTTTTGAGGAGCTCTTCCCGCTGTTCTTCAGCGGCAGTGAGCCGCCGCGCATGTTCAACCCCTCCGAGCAGCTCACCGAGCAGGAAGCGCGCATGATCGCCGATGCCATGCGCCAGTTCACCGAGCAGCTGCGCAAGCTGCTGGAGAAGCTGCTCGAAGGCCGCCCGCTGACCCCGGAGGAGCTGAACCAGATCGCCGAGCAGATCAACTTCGACGCCATGGCCGATCCCAAATACCGCGACTGGCTGTCCAAGCGCATGGCCCAGGCGCTTCGCTTCGACGAGGTGCGCAAGGCGCTCCAGGAGCTGATGGAAATGCTGCAGCAGATGGGCATGGACGAGCAGCGCCTGCAGCAGCTGATGGAAGAGCTGCAGGCCAACGCCCAGGCCATGCGCGAGCAGATCCAGCAGTACACCGGGCAGCGGATCGCCGAGAAGCTGAGCGACACTGAGTACCGCCGCCGGGCCGATTCGCTCTACAACAAGGCCTTCGACTCGCTCAGCGACGAGGACCTGCAGATCCTGCGAAAAGAGGTCACCCGGATGGCGGCGGCCCTGCGCACCCGCCTGGCACTGCGCCACAAGCGGGCGCGCACCGGGCAGCTGGACGTCAAGGCCACGCTGCGCGCCAATCTGAAGCACGGCAGCGTGCCCATCGAGCTGCGCCACCGCGACCGGGCGCTCAAGCCCAAGATCGTCATCCTGTGCGACGTCAGCACCTCCATGCGCCACGTCTCGGAGCTGATGCTCAGCTTCCTTTCGGCCATCCAGGACCAGATCAGCAAGACCCACGCCTTCGCCTACATCGATCACCTGGAGTACATCTCGGAGTTCTTCCAGAGCAGCGAGCCGCACCAGGCGGTCTCGACCATCCTGGAAAAGATGCCCTCCGGGCACTACAACACCGACCTGGGCTACAGCCTGGAGAACTTCACCTCTGACTACCTGGGCATGATCGATCACCGCACCACCTTTATCATCGTCGGGGACGGGCGCAACAATTACAACGACCCGCGGCTGCCCCTCTTCCGCGAGATCGTGCGCCGCAGCCGCAGCAGCATCTGGCTCAACCCCGAGGCGATGACCCTGTGGGGCCGCGGCGACAGCGACATGCTCAAGTACGCCCCGCTGGTGAACAAAGTGTTCCAGGTGAGCAACCTGGAGCAGCTTTCGGAGGCGGTGGATCACATGCTGGTGGGCTGAGGGCGTCGGGGATAATAATGGTATAATTTCGCCAACGCCCCCGTAGCTCAATGGACAGAGCGCCTGACTTCGAATCAGTAGGTTGTGGGTTCGACCCCCGCCGGGGGCGCCAGATGCAGGGGAAAAACTGGTACAAATTATTGATATGTGTGAAGAGAAAAAGAGCGGCTCGCTGAGCCGCTCTTTTTCTCTATCTCCAACCGGCTGAGGAAAGATCTTTGCTAAGAATTCCGGTCGGGACTTATAAGAGAAACCACCAGGACCGTCCTCGCTTTATGAAGGTCCATCCCCACGGGTGT
>DGEO01000009.1:0-3845 GCA_002385985.1 Anaerolineaceae bacterium UBA3924
TCGCCGGTTCAGAGGTTCTGTTCTTCAATGCGCTGGCGGGCCAGGTTCACCACGCGGCGCTCGTTTTCGAAGGCCAGCACGGTTTCCGCTTCGTCGATGCGGAACCAGCGGGCTTCGTTCACTTCCTGATCGTGGTCGCTCACCTGCCCGGAGAGGTAGCGCAGCAGGAAGAAATGCACGTATTTGTGATAGCGTACCCGCTGGTCGGCGGGACCGGCGAGAAACCAGTACTCGATGGTCTCCAGCGGCTCGACCAGCTCGGCGGCCAGGCCGGTCTCCTCGCGCACCTCGCGCAGGGCGGCCGTCTGAGGCTGCTCGCCCGGCTCCACCAGTCCTTTGGGCAGCTGCCAGCGGCCGAGCGGGCCAACCGAGATCAGCACCACCTGCACTCCATCGTCCGACCGGCGGAAGACCACCCCGCCGGCGGACACCTGCTCCCGCATGCCGGTCCTATCCATGCCCGGCCTCGGGACGGCGGGTTTCGGCGGCCAGGCGGGCCTGTCTGAATAGATCGGCCAGGTCTTCCAGACGGTAGTGCGCGTTCAGACCGCTGGGGTTGGGCAGCACCCAGACCGGCCGCCCGCCGATGGTCTCCGGCTGCAGGCCGAGCTGCGCTTCTGGGCGGGCGAAGGCGGTCCGGTAGGCGCTGATCCCCAGCACCGCCAGGCAGCCGGGCTGGTAGCGTCGGACTTTTTCCTCCAGAATGCGCGCGCCGGCGGCCAGTTCCTCGCGGGTGAGCTCGGCTGCGGTGGCCGTGGCCCGCGCAGCCAGGTTGGTGATACCGAAGCCGTACTCCAGCAGCAGGCGCTCCTCGGATGGATCGAGCAGGCGGGGGGTGATGCCGGCCAGGTGCAGCGCCGGCCAGAAGCGGTTGCCCGGCCGGGCAAAATGGTGCTGCACCGCGGCGGTGTACAGCCCGGGGTTGATGCCGCAGAACAGCAGTGTCAGGCCGGGGGTGATCACGTCGGGCACGGTCCGGTTGGCGGCCGCCTGAATTTCGGCTCGGGTGGGGCGGATAGAGGGCATGAGGTAATTGTAGCTGAAAACCCCCGGCGGCCCCGGTGGGAAAATGCTCACCTTCCCCTTACCAGGGAAGGTGAGTGCTGCGAAATGTACTGTCCTCCGGTGGTGATACGGTGATACCGGCTGTGTGGGTCGCGGGCCTACGGGTTGTAAGAGCCGCCCAGGTCCCGTTCCAGGCGCACCTGCGTACCGTCCTGGTTGGTGCGCAGGTGGTATTCGCGCCCCTCCACCTTGACGGTCAGCAGGTACCCGGGAACGATCTGCTGGGTGCAGATCTCATCTTCTTCGGCCAGCCCCAGGCAGCCGTTGCCCCACTCGCGCTCCTCCACGGCCGTGATCACCACCGATTCCTGGTCAAAGTCGCCGCCCAGGCTGTTGATCAGCACGGGCAGGATGGCGACGTAGGCGTCAAACGTCAGCGCGGCCAGCCCGTCTGTGTCCTCCGCGGAGCCGCCGGCTTCTTCAGCGGCTTCCCGCGTGGGTTCGCCGCCGGAAGGCCCCATCCCGGAGGTCTGGACGATGGTCATGGCGATAATCTCTGTCCCTTCTCTGGCGGTGGCGGTCAGCAGCAGCTGCCCGGCGGTGACGGCATCCGCGGGGAGATCAACCGGCAGCACCAGATGGGCGCTGAAGCGACCGTCCTCCCCGGCGCTGGTGGTGACCAGCGGAAGCCTGTCCCCCTCGGCATCCGGCCTGCCGGCGAAGATGCGGATGGCGGCTCCCGGCTCAAAACCCTGGCCCTGCACCACAATCTCCCCGCCCGGGACGGCCAGGTCATCCGTGACGGTCAGCCGGGCGACGGGCTGGCTCACCTCACCGCCGTGCTGCAGCCCGCTGGTGTCCCCCGGAGTTGGCTGGGCCACCTCACCCGTCACCGGGATGCCGCTGTCCTCGACGTTTTCGCTGACCGCCGAGGTCGGCGTGGGTCCTCCGGTGACGGGGAGCTGCCCTCCCGGCACGCAGGCGGTCACCAGCAGGATCAGGGCCAGCACCAGGCTGAAAGCCACAAATGGACGCTGTTTCATCTTACCCATGGGTTGTCTCCTATACCTTTAGTTCTGAACAGGCGCTCGTACGCTAAGCCTAGCGAGGCCTCCGGGAGCTGACAAGTCGGGACTTCCGAGAAGCGGAGGTAGGGATTCTCCTATCGGCCTGGAGGAACCGGCGGGTCCGGCCTGCCTGTTCGGGTGATGCGCACCGGGCGGCGGGCAGGTATGCTTAATACACACAAGTAGGGCGGGGGAAGCTCCTTCGCCAGTTAACAGAAATTTCAGGAGATCTTGCATGAATGGAAATGTAACTTTATTGCAGCTTTCAGACGCGCTGGCCGACACAGTCCAGTCCGCTGGTGAAGCGGTGGCGCTGGTGGATGCCCGCCGGCGGCGCCCGGCCAGCGGCGTGCTGATCCGCCCGGGTGTCATCCTGACGGCGGACCACACGGTGGAGCGTGAAGAGGGCATCCGGGTGCTGCTGAGCGGCGGGCGGGAGATGACTGCCCGTCTGGCGGGGCGCGATCCTGGCACCGACCTGGCCGTACTGCGCCTGAGCGAGGACGCCGGGCCCGCCGCGAAGCTGGCTTCGGGTGAGCCCCGGGTGGGGCAGATGGCGCTGGCGCTGGGCCGCCCGGCCGAGGACGGGGTTCAGGCTTCGCTGGGGATAATCAGCGCGATCCGCAGGCCAATGCGCGGCCGTGGCGGCACGCTGGAGAAGGTCCTGCGCACCGATGCCATTCCGATGCCCGGTTTCTCGGGCGGTCCGCTGGTGAACGGGACCGGCGAGGTGATCGGCTTGAACACTTCCGGAATGGCACATGGCGTGCTGATTGCCATCCCCATCCAGGAAGCGGTGCGCATTGCCGATGTGCTGCTGGAGCACGGGCGCATTCCCCGCGGATACCTGGGGGTGCGCAGCCAGGTGGTGGAACTGAGCGATGCGGTGCGCACCTCCCTGGGACGGAAACAGTACACCGGGCTGCTGCTGGTCAACATCGAGCCGGAGTCGCCTGCTTCTCGGGGCGGCTTGCTGGTGGGTGACATCCTGGTGGGGCTGGACGGCGAGCCGGTGGCCACTTCCGACGATCTGGCGGTGCGCCTGACCTCGAGCCGGGCCGGCCAGCCGTCTCAGGTGCAGGTGGTGCGCGGCGGGCAGCCGCAGCAGATCACCGTTACAATTGGAGAAAGCCGCTGAGTCAAACTTCCGGGGGAGAAATGGACGACGAAATCACCATCGCCGTGGTGGCCGCCGGGCCGGTCACACGGGCCGGCCTGCAAACCCTGCTGGAATACGAGCCGGGCCTGGAGGTGGTGGTGTCCAAGGCCTCCCTTGATGAGCTGGATCGCTCCTGCGGTGTGGACGTGGTCGTCTACGCCGCAGGGGCGGATTCATGGGGCCAGGCGGAGCGGATCATGCGCCGCTGCCCGGACGCGGCCTGGCTGTGGCTGGTGGACGAAGTCCTTTCTAGCCCGGTGATTCGCCTGGTTACTGCTGGCGGCGCGCCGCGGGGCCTGCTTCCGGTGCAGGCTTCTCCGGAGGAGATCCGGGCAGCCGTGCGCGCGCTGGCCGAAGGGCTGTCGGTCTTTCACCCGGCCTTCCTCTCGCCGCGTCAGACCGGTTCGCAGGATGACTGGGAGGAGTTCGAGGAGCTGGTGGAGCCGCTGACCCCGCGCGAGCAGGAGGTGCTGCAGCAGCTGGCCGGCGGGCTGACCAACCGCCAGATCGCCGTGCGGCTGGGGATCAGCGAGCACACGGTCAAATATCACATCTCTTCGATATATTCCAAGCTGCAGGCGCTCAACCGGGCAGAGGCGGTGCAGGTGGGCATC
>DGEO01000009.1:4076-16881 GCA_002385985.1 Anaerolineaceae bacterium UBA3924
GGGCAGGCCGTTGTTTTCCGAGCCGAGCAGGTAGATCGCCTGCGGGGGATGCTGAAAGGACGCCAGGGGCTGGCCGCCCATTTCCACCCCGACCAGCTGCGCGCCGAGCGGCCGGGCGGCCAGGAACTCCTCCAGCGTCAGGTAGTGCCGCAGGGGGATCAGGGTCTCGGTGTGCTCGGTGTCTGAGGACTGGCGGCGGTACTGCCGGCCGATGGTGAAGATGCCCGCCGCGCCCAGCTGGTAGGCCGAGCGCCACAGCGTGCCCAGGTTGTCGCTGCGGCGGGGCTGGTAGATGCCGATTTCAAAATAGCTCACAGGACGCTCGCCATCAAGGGGTGATTTACCGCTCGCCACGGGGCAGAGCTGCTTCCATTCTACCCGCTTTTGCGGCCAGCGCCCGAGCAAGAAAAACCCCCGGCGCGTGCCGGGGGCGGGGATTATCTCGCGATGACCGCGGCAAAGCGCCTGCGGGCCGTCTGGAGGGCGTTGAGGTCGTCGTTGATCAAGGTCATCAGAGCAATGACCAGCCCGAAGGAGGCGTTCAACCAGGCGGAGCCGTTCGGCAGCACTGCCACCAGGTCCTGCAGGGACAGCAGTTTCCGGGCGATCAGGCTCAAGAAGATGCTCACGTGGCTGCAGTTGTCCATTAATCCGGTCCTCCTTTCACGACCGCGGGCGATTATAGCACCCCGGTCCGCCGGCGGAAGGGGACCTTTCATTATTGTTAAAACAGGTCAAAAATAGAACATTAAACCCCTTCGCTTTGTGGTAGCATTACTCCGCGCCGGTCTGGCGCACGCTGACGTATGAAACCATCCTCCTCTCACCGCATTCGCCGGGGACCGGCGCTGCTGATCGTTGTCTGGATCCTGACGGCGCTGGCCTGCAGCCTGCCCACCCAGGCGCGCCTGCGGGCGCGTCAGGCGGCCACCGAGGCCGCCATCCAGCAGGCGGTGCTGGCCACCGTGCAGGCGATGACCACTCAGCTGGCCGCCACGCCGCAGGCCCAGGGCACGCTGCTGCCCACGCAGCCGCCCGGGGTGGACCCGTCCACGCCCGTGCCGCCCCCGGCGGCCGTCCCGGACGGGCTGCTGTACACCGTGCAGCCGGGCGACACGCTGGGCGCTCTGGCCCGCCGCTTCGGCGTGGAGAAGCACCAGATCCAGGCCGAACACCCGCTGCCGGAGCGGGGCTTCCTGCCGGTTGGGCTGCAGCTGGTGATCCCGGACAGCCTGGACCCGGCGCCTTACCTGCTGCCGCTGCTGCCGGACAGCGAAGTGGTGTATTCGCCCACCGCGGCCGGCTTCGACATCCAGGCCTTCGTCCAGCAGGCCGGCGGCTACCTGAACAGCTACCAGGAGCAGGTGGACGGGATCACCCTGAGCGGCGTCCAGATCGTCCAGCGCGCAGCGGTGGAGAACTCGATCAACCCGCGGCTGCTGCTGGCGCTGCTGGAGTACCGCTCGCACTGGGTATACGGGCTGCCGGGCGAGATCACCCCGACGGACTATCCCATCGGCTTTCAGATGAGCGAATACCGCGGGCTGAGCAAGGAGCTCTCGCTGGCCGTGCGCCAGTTGAATCTGGGGTATTACGGCTGGCGGGACGGTTCCCTGACTGAACTGACCTTCGGCGACGGCGGGTCAGCGCGCATCGCCCCCGGGCTGAACGCCGGCACGGTGGCGGTGCAGTACCTGTTCTCGCGGCTGCTGTACGAGTCCTCCTGGCAGCAGGCGCTTTACGGCGAGCGCAGCTTCGCCGCGCTGTACGCGCAGATGTTCGGCGACCCCTGGGCGGCGGCCGCGGCGATGGGTCCGCTGCTGCCGGACGGGCTGGCCCAGCCGGAGCTGGCGCTGCCCTTCACCGTCGGGGAGCGCTGGGCGTTCACCGGCGGGCCGCACCTGGCCTGGGGCGTGGGCACGCCGCTGGCCTCGCTGGACTTCGCCCCCATCACCGGCGAGAGCCGCTGCGCCGTTTCGCGGGCCTGGGTGCATGCGGCCGCCCCCGGCGTGATCACCCGCGCCGACCGCGGCGTGGTGGCGCTGGACCTGGACGGGGACGGCTGGGAGCAGACCGGCTGGGTGCTGGTGTACATGCACGTCTCGGAGCAGGAGCGCATCCCGGCCGGGTCGGTGGTCAACTTTGACGACCCCATCGGCCACCCCTCCTGCGAGGGGGGCAGCGCCACCGGGACGCACGTGCACTTGGCGCGCAAGTACAACGGCGAGTGGCTGGCCGCTGACGGGCCGCTTCCCTTCGAGCTGGGCGGCTGGCTGGCGGTGGCCGGCGAGCGCCCGTACCGGGGCTACCTGGTCCGGGGCGGCCGGCTGATTTCGGCCAGCGTGAACGGCGAGTCCAACTCGGTCATCATCCGGGATTAACCGGGACTGGCCGGCAGATCGTGGCTGGGCGGCGGCTTAAAGGGCAGCCGCAGCCCCATGATGCGGTAGGGCCGGGACACTCCCGGGAAGGTGAAAGGCTCGATCAGAGAGACCCAGCCTCGCCGCAGGTACAGCCGGTAAGCCACGGTCTCAGCCTGCATGGTCGAGAGCACCGCCCGACGGTGCGGCAGGCCGGTCAGCAGGCTGTCGTGCAGGCGGCTGCCCAGCCGGCGGCCCTGTGCGTCCGGGTGCACGGCCAGCTCCACCAGCTGGAAGGCGTCCGCCAGCCATTCCGCGGTCCGCGAGGGGCCGAGCGCCTGGCTGACCACGTCGTACCACCACTGCCCCGGTCCGGAGCGGTAGCCGTAGGCCATGCCGACCACCCGGTTTTCCGGCAGGGAGAGGGCCACCGCGGCGCGGAAGTCGGCGCGCTGCACGTGGCGGGGGATGAACTGGGCAAAGCCGATCACGTCGGCTTCGGTGCGGTAGTAGGGGGCATCGGCAAAAGCCTGCCGGTAAACGTCCACAATCTGGTCCTGCAGGGCCAGGTACTGCTGTGCATCGATAAAAGAAATGCTGATCGTTTCCATCCGGTATCATTCCCACGGCGGAGCGGTCCGGCCGCTTTTCCAATTATAGAGGCGAATGCCCTCGCGAACGCAGCCGCCCGCCGGTCCCCGCGGTGCGGCGGATTTTGCTACAATGCTGGTATCCACTGATACCCGCCCGGGGGACAGGATGAATATCAACGAAATTGATCACAGCAGCGAGCCGATTCGCCTTTTCAAGTCCGATTTCCTCGAGTTCTTCACCCACATCCACCCGGCCGTGGTGGTCGCGCTGTGGCTGCCGCCGGCAGTCTTCATGCTGGTCTGGCCAGCCGCGCACCTTCCCGTGGGGTCCTCCGGGGGGTTCATTCCGGTGGCCTTCGCCGCCGGCCTGTTCCTGTGGACCTTCGCCGAGTACACCCTGCACCGCTTTTTATTCCACTTTCCGGCCCGCACCCCGCGCCAGAAGCGCATTTTCTTCCTCTTTCACGGGGTGCACCATGCCCAGCCGCAGTGCCAGACCCGCCTGGTGATGCCCCCGGCGGTCTCCATACCCATGGGGGTGCTGTTCTACGGGCTGTTTTCGCTGCTGGTCGGCTTCTGGATGGGCCACCCGGAGTGGGTGCTGCCGCTGATGTCGGGCTTCCTGAGCGGCTACCTGGCCTACGACCTGACCCATTACGCCACCCATCACTTCCCCATGCGTCAAAAGGCGCTGCGCGAGCTCAAGCGGCATCACATGAAGCACCACTACAAGACCCCCAACCAGCGCTTCGGGGTCAGCTCGCCGCTGTGGGACGTGGTCTTTGGCACTCTGCCGGCGGATTAGCCGGAAGCGGCCGGTTAAACCAGACGGCGGAGCCGGGTGGCTCCGCCGCTGTCTTGCAGATGGACAATTGGTGTCTGTTTACCGGACTGTGACGGTGATCGGCAGGTAGCACATCACCTTGCCGTCGCTGTTTACCAGCGCCCAGTTGGCGGTGTAGGTGCCGGGGTTGGACGGGGCGAGCATGTCCACGCTGATCTTGACCTCCTCGCCGGGCTTGACCGCCTTGCTCACGTCGAAGAGGTCGCCGTACTTCTGCATTTTGGTGCCGCTGATGAACTTGATGTCCACGTGGCCCAGCTCAAAGTCTTTGTTAGAAACGTTCTTGATGGTCCACACAGCGTCGAAGTCCCAGCGGGGGGAGAAGCGGGCATTGGACGGCTCGGTCTTGACCAGGGAGCAGGTGTTGAGTGCCTGCGGGAGCTCCGAGGAGCCCGTGGAGGTCTTTTCCTCCAGGTCGCGGTTCCAGAAAGCGTTGTAGGCGTAGTAGTGGGTGGAACCGGTGGTGCTGTCCAGGCGGATGGCCGCCAGGACGCCTTCCTTGAGGTTGTCCGGCAGGTTGATGGTGAAGTCAAAGCTGCCGCCCTTGCCCGAGTCGATGGTGCCCACCACGACATACTCGCGGGCGAAGGTGAAGAAGGGTCCCACGCGGATGCGGAAGGTGGTGTTGGCCGGGAAGCCCGTGACGCGCACTTTGGCGGTGTTACCGGCGTCCACGGCGATCACGCTCAACGCGGGTTTGATGGATGTCGCCGGCAGGACCGCGGGCTCGCTGGTCTGGCTGCGGTTGTTGAACCAGTTGTAGGTGTAGTACCCGCCGGTGGTGGACTCGAAGCGGATGGCGATGGTGCGCACGCCCTTCAGCTCGGCCGGGATTTTGTAGGTGGCCTCGAAGCTGCCGCCCGGACCGGAATTGGTCTCGGCGACGACGATGCCGTCAATGCCCATGTTGCCAGCCTTGTCCATCATGACCAGGAAGACGCGGTTGGCCGGGAAATCCTTGGTGCGAACGGTGACCGACTCGTCAGCTTTGACGGAGACGATCTCGAACGATGGGCCGGCTGCGGCCTGCACTGCCTGCGGCAGCGCCATGGCGACCAGGGCCATCACGGTGAAAACGATGAGAATGCGGTGTAACTTCGACATTTTGATCCCTTCCTTGTACATACCTGTGAGAGGTGGGTTGTTTGCTTTCGCCTATGGATCAAAGACGGCCGGCTGATCGGAAAAGTTCCGCCCGATCCGGTTTTTTTGAAGAATCAACTATTCTTCAATGCCTGGCATGCACTCTGGTCCGGAAGCGGACGGAATAAGGGTAGAAAAAACCCCCGAGCATGCCCGGGGGTTCGAACGGAGGCTCTCCGGTTCAGGCCAGATCGGCTTTTTCCGGCAGTTCCACCGGCACAGGCTGGTTGGCGCTCTGCATGCGCTCCAGGTATTCGTGGCGGAAGTACTTGAGCGAGGTGATGACCGGGTTCGGGGCGGTCTTGCCCAGGCCGCACAGGCTGGTGCTGGAGACCATCTCGCACAGCTCTTCCAGCATGGCCAGGTCTTCTTCGGTCGCCTTGCGTTCGGAGAACTTCTTCAGAATCTGGTAGATCTTGGTGGTTCCCACCCGGCAGGGGGCGCACTTGCCGCAGGACTCGTCCATGCAGAATTCCATAAAGAACTTGGCCACGTCCACCATGTTCGAGGCTTCGTCCATGACAATCAGACCGCCCGAGCCCATGATGGAGCCGATGCGGCTCAGGTTCTCGTAGTCCACCGGAGTGTCCAGCAGTTCTTCGGGGATGCAGCCGCCGGAGGGGCCGCCGGTCTGCACGGCTTTGAACTGCCGCCCGCCGGGGATGCCGCCGCCGATGTCATAGACGATTTCGCGCAGGGTGATGCCCATGGGCACTTCGATCAGCCCGGTGTTTTCGATCTTACCGGTAATGGCGAACACCTTGGTGCCCTTGCTCTTTTCGGTGCCGATGGAGGCGAACTCTTCACCGCCGTGGAGCAGGATGTGCGGGACGTTGGCGAAGGTCTCCACGTTGTTGATCAGGGTCGGCTTGCCTTCCAGGCCACTGATGGCGGGGAAGGGCGGGCGGGGGCGCGGGGTGCCGCGGTCGCCTTCGATGGAGTTGAGCAGGGCGGTTTCCTCGCCGCACACGAAGGCGCCGGCGCCCAGGCGGAGGTCGATGTTGAAGGAGAAACCCGTCCCGGCGATGTTTTCGCCCAGCAGGCCGTTGCGCTCGGCCTGGCGGATGGCGGTGCGCAGGCGCTTGACCGCCAGCGGGTACTCGGCGCGCACGTAAACGTAGCCCTGGCGGGCGCCGACTGCATACGCGGCGATGGTCATGCCCTCAACCACCGCGTGGGGGTCGCTTTCCAGAATGGAACGGTCCATGAACGCGCCCGGGTCGCCTTCGTCGGCGTTGCAGATGACGTATTTCATGTCACCCTTTGCGTCGTGGACGAACTGCCACTTCTGGTGGGTGGGGAAGCCGCCGCCGCCGCGGCCGCGCAGGCCGCTGATCTTGATCTCGTCGATCACGCCCTGCGGCGTCATGGAGGTGATGGCCTTGATCAGGCCCAGGTAGCCCTTGACGCGAATGTAGTCCTCGATGCGCTCCGGGTTGATGTTGCCGGAGAACTTCAGGGTGACCTTGTGCTGGCGGGTGAAGAAGGGGGTGGAGGTGTCGATCAGTTTGTGTTCCACCGGCTCGCCGTCGATGTGGTCCATGATTTCAGGCACATCGTCGGGGGTGACGCTGCGGTACAGGATGCCGTCTGGTTTGATGGAGACCACCGGGCCGGCGGCGCACAGGCCCATGCAGCCCACCTGCTTGACCAGGATCTGGTCTTCCAGTCCGCGGGCCTTGACTTCTTTATTAAAGGCGGCCATCACCAGCGGGCTGTCGGAAGAAACGCAGCCAGTGCCGGCGCAGATATGGATAATGTGGCGGTAGCCGCTCAGAGCCTCCTCTTCCTGCTGGCGAATCTTCTCGAGCGCGTCAACGTTAATTGCTGTCATTGCTCAACCACTCCTCGATGCGTTGTTTCATCTCGTCCGGGCTCATCTTACCCATAATGTGCCCGTCCAAAATCATTACCGGGGCCATACCGCAGGCGCCCACACAGCGGGCGGTCATGAAGGACAGGCGGTTGTCGGGTGTGGTCTCGTTCGGGTTGAGGCCGAACCGCTCTTTCATCCACTCGACAATCTGGTCGTTGCCCTTGACGTAGCAGGCCGTGCCGGTGCACAGCACCAGGGAGTGCTCGCCGGCCGGTTTGCTGGTGAAGTTGTTATAGAAGGTCGCCACGCCGTAGACCTTGGAGAGCGGCACGCGCAGTTCCTGGGAAACGTACTGCATGGCCTCGTTATCGATAAAGCCAAATGAGTCCTGGATGACGTGCAGGGTCTCAATCAGGGCGCGGGGCGAATAATTGTGCTTCTGCATGGTGATGCGCACCAGCTTCCAGCGCTTGTCGGTCTGATCGACTTCGATCCTTTTGGTTTCGGGGACGGCAGTGAGTGTCATGGGAGTTCCTCTTCGTTAACGAGATTAGGGCTGCAGCCTGAGTCCGTGTTCAGGCCAGCGAAGAGGGTTCTGCACGGCGCCAGTTCCGGGCAGTTCGTGAGAAACCGTATCTTCGGGCCTGAACGAGGACTAGAGAAAGTGCTTGACGATCAGGTTGAAGATATCGGTTTCGGTGATGATGCCGATCAGCTTATGGCGGCTGCTCATCACGGGCAGACAGTGAATTTTGTGCTTCAGCATGATTTGCGCCGCCTCGGTGATGGGGGCATCGTCCTGGATGGTGATCGGCGAGCTGGTCATGATGAAGCGTACCGGGGTGGAGAGCACCTGCTGGGTGACCTCAAGGCGGCCCTGGGTGACGGCCACGTTGGGGGCGGCGCTGAGCAGGTCGGTGCGGGTCAGAATGCCGATCAGCTCGTCTTCCTGCACCACCGGCAGGGCGCGGATGCGCTTGGTCGCCATCAGGCGCTGGGCATCGAGCATGGAGGCGTTGGGGTCGATCGTCTCCAGGTCGTAGGTCATGTAATCACGCACCCGGATGTCCTTGCCGGTCAGAGGCAGCTCTTCCATCACCATGCGGAACAGGTCGGAGGAGGTCAGAATGCCGACCATGTTGTTCTCTTCGTCGACCACCGGCAAAGCGTTGATCTTGTTCTCCAGCATGACGCGGGCGGCCACGCCGGCGCTGGAGCCTACCAGCACGGTGATCACTCCGCTGGTCATGATCTTCTCCAGCGGCTGGTTGCCCACGATGCGGTACTGGTCCCAGGCGTCCTTCATCACGGTGGTCAGGTCGGCACGCAGCAGGTCGCGCTTGGTCACAATGCCCACCAGATGGTCGTCCTCCACCACCGGCAGGGAGCGGACCTGACTGCGGTTCATGATTCTCAGGGCGTCATGCAGGCGCGTGTGCGGGCTGGTGCTGATGACTTGTTTGGTCATCCAATGTCGGACCAGAGAACGTTTCATGTCTGCCTCCACAGTCTGTTTGCACCTTAACTGTAGCGCCTGCCGGCAGTTTTTTCATCCTCCGAGACTTGAACTGCTCTAATTTAAAATAATGAAAGCAGTAGGGCCACTTTCATTATTTATATTGACTGCCATGAGATTGTGAAGGAATCTAGCCGGATCGACCGGAACCGGGGTTGATGGTGATGTAGCCCTCGCGAATGGCGTACAGGGCGGCCTGGGTGCGGCTGTCCAGTTGAAGCTTGGCCAGGATGCGGCTGACGTGCGAGTGCACTGTGGCGCGCGAGACCACCAGCTTTTCGGCGATCTCCTGGTTGCTCAGGCCCTGGGCGATATAGGTGAGCACTTCCTTTTCGCGCTCGGTCAGCTCATCGCCCTTTTCCTTCGGGGCCGGGGGCTGCGAAAGCTCGGCCAGCAGCTTGCGGGCGATGGCCGGGTGCAGGGAGGATTCGCCGCGGTGGACCTGGTGGATGGCGCGGATCAGGTCTTCGGGGTCGGAGTCTTTGAGCAGGTAACCGGCGGCCCCGGCGTTGATGGCGGCGAACACCTTGTCGTCGCTGGTGAAGCTGGTCAGCACCAGGATGCGTGCCCGCGAGTCCATCGCCAGCAGGCGGCGGATGGCTTCCACCCCGTCCATGACCGGCATAACCAGGTCCATCAGGACCACGTCCGGCTGCAGGGCGGGGTAGCGGTCCACGGCTTCCTGGCCGTTGGAGCACTCGCCGACCACTTCAATGTCCGTCTCAGTGCCCAGCATGGCAGCCATTCCGCGCCGGACGACGGGGTGATCATCCACCAGCAGAACGCGAATTTTCTCCATTGGGTACCTCCACAATGATCCGGGTGCCGCCGCCGGGGCGGCTTTCCAGGATGAGTTTACCATCAAGCAGGGCGGCCCGCTCGCGCATGTTGTGCAGGCCCTGACCGCCGGCGGCCAGCTTCTCCGGGTCGAAGCCGCGCCCGTCGTCGATTACCTCCAGGCGCACCACGCCCCCGTCCTCGCCCAGCCGCAGGGTGACCTGGCTGGCGCGGGCGTGCTTGATCACGTTGTTGAGCGCCTCCTCGGCCAGGCGGTACAGGTTTTCCTCCAGGTCCGCGTCCAGCGGGCCGGGCAGGGATGGCTCAAAGGTCACCTTCAGCCCGGAGCGCTCTTCCACGGTGCGCAGGCGGCGCTCCAGCGCGCCCTGCAGGCCGTGAGCCTCCAGAATTGGCGGGCGCAGCTCGTAAATCAGCAGGCGAATTTCCCCCAGGCCGGTGCGGGCCGACTGGTACAGGTCTTCCAGATGCTGGTTCACCGCCTCCAGGTTGCCGGCGGCCAGCTGGCGCTGGGCTGCACGGGTGTACAGGGTGAGCGCGTAGAGCGACTGGTTGAGTGAGTCATGCAGGTCGCGGGCCAGGCGGGCGCGCTCATCGGCGGCGGCGGCCTGCTGCACCCGCCGGTACAGCTTGGCATGCTCGATCGCCACGGCGGCCTGCCCGGCAAAGCCGCGGGCAATGGTGGCGTGGTGCGGCAGAAAGTAGGCCCTGCGGTGATAGATCTCCAGCACGCCGGCGGCCTCTTCGCCGGTGACCAGGGGAACCGCCAGGACGGCGTCGTCGGGGTCCAGGTTGAACAGCACCGGCTCGCGGCGCTGCATCAGGTCGGCCGGCAGCAGCGGGGCGAAGCGGTCCGCCAGCGAGCGGCCGCTTTCCAGGGCCACGTAGAGCTGCCCGCGCTCGTCCACCAGGCGGATGGCGCAGCCCAGCGCGTCGGTCAGCCGGGTGGCCTGCTCGGCGATGATCTGCAGCACTTCGTGCAGGTCCAGCTTCTGCAGGATGGCCTGGGTGATCTCCTGCAGCACCTTGGTCTGCTGCAGCTGCCGGCTGGTGGAGGCGTACAGGCGCGAGTTTTCCAGCGCCAGGGCCATGGAGCGCACCACGGCAGTCACCAGGCGGGTCTCCTTTTGCGGCAGGGTGTGCCCGTCCTGCATCCAGCTGAGCAGCACCATGCCCAGCAGGTTGTCGTGGTTCATCAGCGGGTAAGCCTGCCAGGACTGCGCCTGGAACTGGGTGATCAGTGAGGCGGTGTAGTGCTTGCGCGCTTCGGGGTTGTTGACCTCGATAGGGCGGCGCAGCGTGACCAGCTCACCCACCAGCACGTCGGTGGAAGGCTCCACCTGGGTCGACCAGAAGGCCTGTTTTTCGGACAGCGAGAGAGTCCCGAAGGCCAGCAGCGGGTCAAGCGCTTCGGATTCTTCGCTGCTGGTGTAGACAAAAATCTGGTCCGCGCCGGTGATATCCAGCAGGGATGAGGCCTGCTCTTCCATGGCGGGACGTGTGGGTGAGGTGGTATACCAATCCATTTGTGAAGCCTGTAACAAGCTTATTGTACCTCATTCCTTAACATTTCGCATGCCCTGCGGAAATGAGAAAACCCTCCCGGGAGGAGGAGGGTTTTCTCGAGAGGAGAACCAGAATGGGATCAGAACAGGTTCAGGCTGTTGAGCAGGATGAGGAATACCAGCAGCGGGGTGACGAAGGCCACGATGATATACAGGAAGCGCACGAAGCGTTCGTTCTTCAGCTTGCCGCCGTTGCTCAGGGCTTCCTTGAAAAAGTCGTAGCGCAGCACCCAGCCGGCCAGGAGGGCCAGGAACAGCCCGCCGACCGGCAGCAGGATGTTGGAGGAGACGTAGTCGAACAGGTCGAATGGAGACTTGCCGAACAGCTTGACATGCGACAGCAGGCTGTTCGAGAGGGCCGCCGTCGAGCCGACCACCATCAGCGAGGAAATGGTGATGATAGTGGCCCACTTGCGGCTCATCTTGAAGCGGTGGATCAGGTAGGCGGTGGGCACTTCGATCAGGGAGAGCTGCGCGCCGAGTGAGGCGATGCCGGTCAGCACGAAGAACAGCGCCATGAACACCTGCCCGGCGGGCATGGAGGCGAACACGGCCGGGATGGTGATGAACAGCAGCGAGGGGCCGGCTTCCGGCTGGAAGCCGAAGGCGAACACGGCGGGGAAGATGGCGATGCCGGCCAGCAGGGAGACGGCCAGGTCGGCGAAGACCACCCGCGATGCGTTCACGGGGATGTTCTGGTCGTCGCCGTAGTAGCTGCCGTAGGTGATCATGGTGCCCATGCCGATGGAGAGCTTGAAGAAGGCCAGGCCCAGGGCCACCAGGATGACTTCACCGGTCACCTTGCTAAAATCCGGTTTGAAGAGGAAGGTCAGGCCCTCTGCCGCGCCGGGCAGCGTCAGGCTGCGGACGCACAGCACCAGCAGCAGGCCGAACAGGACCGGCATGAGCCGCTTGGTGGTGGCTTCGATGCCTTTGGACACCCCGATCATGATGATGATACCCACCAGGATGAGGACAAACCACTGCCAGAACAGGGAGAGGACGGGGTTGGTCACCAGGCTGTCGAAGGCGGCGGAGGTGGTCGCCGGGTCAGTGGACAGCGCGCCGGCCGAGGCGGACTTGAAGATGTAGGCGAAAACCCAGCCGGCCACTTCGGAGTAGAAGGCCATAATCAGAAAAGCCGCCAGCACACCTGACGCGCCGATCAGCCACCAGGGGCCGTTGGGAGCCAGGCGGCGCAGGCTGGTGATGGCATCACCGCGGCCCTTGCGGCCGATCATGTGCTCGGTGACGATAATGGGAAGCCCCACCAGCAGGGTGCAGGCCAGGTAAATCAGCAGGAAGGCAGCCCCGCCGTTTTCACCGGTCAGGTAAGGGAACTTCCAGATATTCCCCAGGCCCACGGCAGAGCCCAGGGTGGCCGTCAGCACGCCGAGACTGGTGGCGAACCGGTCCGGGGTGACGCTCGGTTTGGCTGCGGTCTTGACAGCCAATGTCTCAGAACGGGCGGTAGTGGTCATGATTGCGCTCCAATCATAAGAAAAATAAAAACTCCCCGGTGTGACTGCCGGGGAGTGTTTCAACGTTTGCTGGGTTTCGCCTTAACCCAAAGCCCGCTCGCCTCCACCGGCATCCGGTCGAAGGTAATAAAAGGCAATAAGGGCAATGGCGTGGAAGGGGGAATTGCGCATAACTTGCAAGAATATAACGACCTGCGAGCGGTTTGTCAATAGGTCAATTCCGCGAAATCTGGTCTACAAGACCGAAAAACGGGGATTCGTAATGAAACTGCAAGGTTGTCTGGACAAAAAACGCCCCGGGACGCACCGCCCGGGGCGAATGTGGTTGTCTGTGCAGGCGCTTAGCGCTGGCGGGCCTTGACCACCTTTTTCGCCTTGCGGCGCCCGGAGTGGGTTTGCTTCTCGGTGCCGATCCAGATACCGAAGGAGGGCAGGATCACCCGGTGCACCAGCAGGATCAGCCCGACGGCGGCGAAGGCCGCGGCGAAAATCCACAGCGCGCTGGACATCTGGTTCATCAGCGACGGGTTGACCAGCATCACAATCGCCAGGGCGAGCATCAGCGTGCCGGAAATCAGCTTCAGGATGCGCCCGTGCTTTTCCTCCACCCGGCTGGCCTTCATACTGACCACTGCGCCAGTGAAGATCACCAGCTCATCCAGCTGGTAGATGATCATGTACATGAGCAGCAG
>DGEO01000009.1:17189-23716 GCA_002385985.1 Anaerolineaceae bacterium UBA3924
CCCGACCAGGACCTGCACCCATTTGGAGATGGAGAGCACGGTTAACACGGTGAACAGCCCGGCGATGAACAGGGCATAGATCAGCGCGGTGACGGTGAGGAAGATCAGGCCGATGATCAGCACCTTCTTGCGCGAGCCGGTGTGCAGCGTCAGCGCCAGGAGCATGCTCAGCACCCACAGCGAACAGGGGTTGAAGCCGTCCACGAAGGCAATCAGCGCAGTGGAGATCGCCAGGGACTGATGGCTCAAATCGACCTTGCCGATGATGGGCAGCACCAGCTCGTTCTCGTTGGGAGCGACGGGGGTGGGCTGCGGAGCAGGTGTGACAGCGCTGGCCAGGCGGTCCATGGGGTCCGGGCAGCCGTTTTCGACGCAGTAAGCCACAGCCTGCTCAATCCCGGCGGCGGTGGGCGTGTTGTCCCCGTAGCCTACCCAGTATTGGTCACCGATGAAAATGGTGGGCACGCCAGAGGGCTCAAAGCCGTAGGCTGCGCCCATTTTGTCCCACAGCTTCCTGTTTTCCAGGTTATTGAAGACCTCGTAGGCCTTGATTTCCACACCCGGGTAGCGTTCGGCCAGGTCCTCGAGGAAAGGCTTGGCCGCGGCGCAGTGCGGGCAGCCTTCGCCCCAGAAGAAGTAAATGTAGACCGGGTTGGCCGGGGGCTGGTCCTGCGCCAGGGCGGTCTGCCAAAGGCCGGCGGCCGCGATGCCCACCAGCAGCAGGCTGATCAACAGTCGGGCGACGGGTCTGGATACCCTCAAATGCATACGCTCCTCCAGGCGGCGGTTTCACTGCCGCGATCAACAATAAGATCAAGTTTCCGCGCGTCCTGTCCGGGCCGGGGCTGGTCCGGACCGGGCGGGCACAGTCTTTGATTGGAAAGATCGTCGCGGATGGTTTGGTAACCACCCTGATGATACTTCAAATCGGCCTCTTTTGGGGAGATTGGTCCTGAACCTTCCCCGGTTTTATCGATCAGCGCCCGGGGCCGAGCTCGGGCACGCGCATGAGCGAGAAGCAGACTGGCTGGAAGTAGCGCGGCCAGAAGTTGGCCGCGTCCGGGTTGAAGGACTCGAAGTCCACCGAGCAGCGGGCAAAGCCCAGGGCTGAATAGTGTCGCAGGGCAGCGTCCAGCAGGCTGGCGGCGATGCCCCGCCCGCGGTACGCCGGACGGACGTACACGCCGGTGATGGCGATGGTGTCCGGTGCGGCGACGATGGCGGCGGCGCCGAAGGATTCCATTTCCAGGCGCAGGTAGCCGGCGGTGTGTTCCCCATCCAGCGCCAGCCAGACCGTGTTGGACGGCTGGCTGAGCAGGGTTTCAAACTCTTCGGGTGTGTTGGCGGGGATGGGCGCCATCAGCACCGGCGGCTGCGCATAGTGCACGGCATGCTCGGCTTCAATTTCCGCCAGATGCGGGGCGTCCGCCAGGCTGGCCCGGCGGATGGTGATCCCGGACGGAACCGCCCGGTTCAGCGGCTGCACCGGCCGGACGGCGTCCACCACGGCCAACCCGAACCCCTGCCAGAACCAGATCTGCAGGCGCTCTGCCTGATCGGCCAGCAGCGTCAGGCAGTGCACCTCGCAGCCGGAAGCCAGCCACTGGCGCGCAGCGGCGGTGTACAGGGCCTGGTCCACCCGGCGTCCCCCCTCCGGGGATGCGGCCTGCGCCCACACGGGGACAAAAGCGGCCCGCCGGTTTGCGCCGCGGAAGTCGTCCGCTTCGTACCAGCCCAGGTAGCCGGCCAGGCGGCCGTGATCGAAGGCGAACACGCCCGGGCACTGCGAGAACAGGCGCTCGAGAAAGCGGCTCACTTCTTCGGGCTGCTCGAAACGGTTCGGGAGGGTGGGCACGGCCGCGCGCAGCCGGCGGAAGGACTGGACGAAGAGACCGGCAGCTTCCGCCAGATAGGCAGGCTGGTAGGTGGTGATGTTCATCCGGGGAATCCTGATCTGGCAGGGTGAGGTTCACTCATTTTAGCACGGCGGGAGGGAAAACCGGTTGAGCGAAACGCCTTCTGCGCCGCTATAATGAAACCAGGCGGAACCCTTCATGGCGAAAATCAACCTGATCAAACCCTCCACCCGGGCGTTCTGGCGCGAAGCCAGGTCGCTGCCGGGCTACTCGCTGCTGGACTTCCTGCACGGGTATGTCTACGGGCGCTGGCCGTACCTGTACATCTCCCTGGGCACCGGGCGGCACCCGCTGTCGCGCCGGCTCGCTCCGCTGGTGGGCTGGCTGGCCCGTGCCATGCTCCCGCGCACCCCCGAAGGCGAGCCGGACCTGGCCGACAGCTATCACGGCAAGGCGGTTCCGCTGGAGACTGCCCGCCAGCTGGTGAGCGTCAAAGAAGACCTGCGCATGGGCGACCTGGAGAAGGTGATCCCCTACCGGCTGGCGCGCGATCTGATCCTGCAGCACCCCGAACACATCGCCGTGCTGGACTGCCCCTGCCGGGCGGCCGCCGAGCACCCCTGCCTGCCGCTGGACGTGTGCCTGATTGTGGGCGAGCCGTTCGCCAGCTTCATCGTCGAACACCGGCCGGACCGGGCCAGGCGGATCAGCGCGGAGGAGGCCCAGGCCATTCTGGAGGCCGAGGATAAGCGCGGGCATGTGCATCACGCCTTCTTCAAGGACGCCATGCTGGGCCGCTTCTACGCCATCTGCAACTGCTGCTCGTGCTGCTGCGGGGCGATGCACGCCCAGCGGAACGGCATACCCATGCTGGCCTCCTCCGGCTATGTGGCCCGGGTGGGGGAGGACTGCACCGGCTGCGGCAGCTGTAAACGTGCCTGCCTTTTCGACGCGGTGAGCGTCAACGGGCGGGCGGTGATTGACCCGGCTGCCTGCATGGGCTGCGGAATCTGCCTGCGGCGCTGCCCGGCCAAAGCCATCCAGCTGGAGCTGGCGCCAGAGCGGGGCGAGCCGCTGGTTCTCCCGGTGAGCTGAGGAGCGCTAGTCCGGGCTGCCGGCTTTCGCCGCTTCCAGCGAGGGTGCAGCCTCGGCTAACGGCAGGCGGATGCGCAGGGCGGCCATCAGGTTGATGGCGGCGATGCCCATGCCCAGCAGGAAGACATACTGGAAGCCGAACTGGTTCCAGATCAGGCCGCCGAGCAGCGCGACTGCGATCGAGAAGATGTGGTCGATGGTCACCGAAGCCGTGAGCGCGGGCTGGATGTCCTCCGGGTAGCGGGCGATCTTCTTCATGTAGGTCGCCCGGGCCATATTGACGGACATCAGGATCTGATCCAGCAGGTAGAAGATGCAGGTCAGCAGAAAGGCCACCGCTTCTGGGAAGATGAACTTCACGAAGCCGTACCCCAGGCAGACAAGCATCAGCAGGATGGCCTCCATGCAGATGACGGTCTTCTCGCCCAGGCGGTCAATGGCTTTGCCCAGGATGGGCTGGAAAAGGACTCCGATCACCCCGCCGATGGTCATCAGCGTGGCCAGGGTCTGGGTCGGCTGGTTGAAGACGGTCACGATCACCCAGGGGGCGAAGGTGATGAAGATCTGCTTGCGCGAGCCGTAAAGGATGGCGAGCACGTAATACAGGCTGTATTCGCGGTGCAGGCGCAAAAAGACCGGCCTTTTGGTCGACCTGGCCGGCTTCATGGCGAACAGCATCAGTGCGGCCAGCACCATGCTGACCGAGGTCAGCACAAAGGTGGTGCTGAAGTTGAAGTTCAGATAGCGAAAGCCGACAAAGACCAGCAGGCTGCCCAGGATGATGGCCACATTGCGCAGGGAGTTGAGCTGCCCCAGCCGCTCGCCTTCCTTGCCTTTTTCGGCCAGCTCCATGCCGATGAACTGCTGCAGCGGGAGAAACAGGTGCTGTCCCAGGCTGTAGAAGAACAGCCAGAACACCATGATGATGTAGGTGGGCGAATAGAACCCCAGCAGTGCCGCGCCCAGTGCGCAGGACAGCATGGCCACCGCGGCCATGCGCCGGCTGGGCAGAAACCACAGCGCGGCCGAGAAGAACACCGTCAGGAACCCGGGCATCTCGCGGGGGAATTCGAGGAAGGAGCGCTCGAAGCCGCTCAGCATGAAGCGGTCGTCGAGGAAGTTGTTGAAGGTGGAGTCGAAAATGCTGCTCGCCATGCCGAAAAACACGGTGGCGGCGGCGTACAGCCACAACTCCCGGGGGAGGCGTCTCAGTGCAGCGGTAAGTGACATGGGGGTTCTTCGTTTAAAGATTGCTTGCCGGGCGGATTATATCACCGTCCGGCAGAGCGGGCGCGTTCCCGGGAATAACTGCCCCGGCGAGATCAGGCCCGGCGATCCTCACGGTACGGGCCGTGGCGCGGCAGGCGCTCCGGCGGGACGCGGTACAGCCGTTCGGAGCGCGGGCTGAGCAGATAGTAGCCGCCGTTGCGGTGCAGCAGCGGGATGCGCCGGCCTCGAGAAGCGTATTCGGCCCGAAGCTGCTCCGAGGTACCGGCGTAGCTTTCGTAGTCCTCCGGCCAGAGAGCCAGGATCTCATCATAGACCTGGATGAAGGCCTGCCGGAACTGCCGGGTGACCGTCTCCAGGTGACTGATCACCCAGCACATGTTTTCGAACTCCCACTCGCAGGCCAGCCCCAGGAAGCGGTCGTCGGCGGTGATGTAGGGGAAAAAGGGGAACTGCCGGCAGGAGACCGCCCGGAAGTTCCGCTGGCAGTGCGCCGGCCCCTGACAGGCCAGCAGCACCATGTGGTCCGGGGTTTGCTCGCGCAGATCCGCCGGATCGGCCGGGTCGGCGGGGCACTCGCTGCCCTGCCAGGGATGCCACAGGCCGGTGTTCTGTCGCAGGTATTCCCATTCCTGCCGGTAGGCTACCGGAACAGCCTGGCAGATGTCACAGCAGAAGGGCAGCCCGGAGGGGTTGTGCGGCGCGCACAGCAGGCCGCAGTCGAACTCGGTGACGGGGGCGTCGAAGCGGTCGTACAGGCGGCGAAAGTCGATCCGGGGATAGTGAGGTGAGGAAGGGTCCATGATCTGCTCGTAGCGCCGGCATGTGCCGGGCGGAATATGAGGTGAGGCATCTTACCTGAAACCGGTCCGGCCGGCAAGGTCTGGCGAGGGTGAAGAGAAATCCCGGCGACAACAGCCGAAAAACCCGGCCCGCCCGCGGGCACGGAGAGTGATACAATCGCCCGCATGTCTCCGAACCCCTGGACTACTCTGGTCATTGTCGTCCTCACCCTGATCGGCGTCGCCGCCGGGCGCTTCCCGGTGATCCGCTCCAACCGGACCACTGTGGCGCTGATTGGCATGGCGCTGCTGGTGGCGGTCGGTCAGGTGCCCTTCGACGCCATTCCCGATTATCTGGACTTTGACACCCTCGTGCTGCTGTTCAGCATGATGATACTCAACGCCAACCTGAAGCTGGCCGGCTTCTTCGATCTGGCCGGTCAGGGCCTGGCGCGGATGGCGCGCACGCCGCGGGCATTTCTGGCGGTGGAGATCGTGCTGGTGGGTGTGCTTTCGGCCCTGCTGCTCAACGACACCGTGTGCCTTATGTTCGCCCCGCTGCTGCTCAGCCTGATGGACGCGCTCAAACGCAACCCCATCCCGTACCTGATCGCGCTGGCCACGGCGGCCAACGTCGGATCGGTGGCCACGTTCACCGGCAACCCGCAGAACATGATCATCGGCGTGGCTTCGGGCATTCCCTACCTGGAGTTCACCGCGGCACTGCTGCCGGTGGCCGCCCTGGGTCTGGGGGTGATCTGGCTGGTGCTGGTGCGGATGTACCGCTACGAGTTCCTGCCCGACCAGCGTTTCGAGCTGTCTGAAATAGCCGAAAAACCGGTCAACCGGCCGCTGCTGATCAAATCCCTGTCGATCACCGCCGGGCTGGTGGTGGCCTTCCTGGCAGGCGTGCCGGTGGCGGCGGCTGCTTTTCTGGCCGCCAGCCTGCTGCTGGCCACCCGGCGGCACAAGCCCCAGCAGGTGTTTGCCGAGATCGACTGGAGCCTGCTGGTGTTTTTCTCCGCGCTGTTTGTGGTGACCGGCTCGCTGGAGACCAGCGGGGTGACCCGCGCACTGATCCCGCTGGATGACCTGGCCCGTCAGGCGGACACGCTCAACCTGACGCTGCTCACCGCGGCGTTGAGTAACCTGATCTCCAACGTGCCGGCGGTGATGCTGCTGCGGCCGGTGGTGGTGAACCTGGCCGATCCGCGGGTTGGCTGGCTGACCGTGGCGGCCGCCTCGACCCTGGCCGGCAACCTGACCCTGCTGGGCTCGGTGGCCAATCTGCTGGTGGCGGAAACCGCCGCGTTGTGGCGGGTGGACCTGAGTTTCTGGGAGTACTTCAAGCCGGGGTTCCTGATCACCCTGGTCACGCTGGCCGTCAGCGTGGTCTACCTGACGATGGTGTTCTAGCGGCCGCGCCGGCCGGGGCGGCGGGCACGGAATATGCAAGGAAAAACAGAACCAGGCTCTCGAGAAAATCACAGCAAGTTCAAAGAAAATGGCCTGTTGGCCCCCTGGTAAACGTGCTAGAATGATTTATCCGCAGGATGGTATCCGCAGG
>DGEO01000009.1:23888-27441 GCA_002385985.1 Anaerolineaceae bacterium UBA3924
TCCGCAGGATGGTATCCGCAGGATAATCCCAGAGTCGTTAATTCTTCCGCATAGCCAATGGGCCTGGAACCATTGAGAATGGAGCCAGAAGTTGTTTCCTGGTCGCCGTCGCATTCCCGTCAGACTCAGGACAGTTCAGGTGGGGAAAGCCGCTGATGCGCCCCTTTCGCGCGGGTTGCCCGGCATGCGCTGTTTCCCGCGGTCACCGGGTCCGGTCCCGGGTGCTCTATGTTTTCGTTCGCGCCTTCTGCCAGTAGGGCGCGTTTTTCTTGCTAACTACCTGTACGACACAAGGAGCGCATCATGTCTGATCAACAGGGCCCCATCAAAGGTTTTCGGCCCCTCAACACTCCTCCCGGAAGCCCGGTCACTCCGCAGGGACAACCCGTGCCTGACCCGGCTCCAGTTCCGCAAACACCACCGGCGGCCGTGCCTGCTTATTCAGCGCCGGCTGCACCCGGTCCGGTTTGCACGAACTGCCGGACCATCAACCCGCCGGGTTCGGTCTTCTGCGTCAACTGCGGCACACCCGTCTCGGCCCCGCAGCCGGTCGCGGCGGCTGCAGCTACTGTCTGCCCGCAGTGCACCGCCCCCATCCAGCCAGGCGCGCAGTTCTGCATTTACTGCGGTTACCGCGTTCCGCAGCAGGAGCAGGGCGGAGCTGTGTCCGCTCCCGCCGTCCTGCCGGCTCCAGCTGCTCGCACCTATGTGACGGCGACGCCAGTGGCCTCTGCAGCCGCGTATGCGCCGGCCAGGAAGAAGGCCGCTTCCGGTTCCATCCTCTGGCCGGCAGTGACTGTGGCTGGAGCTTTGCTGGCGGTGGTCGGCTTTTTCCTGCCGCTGCTGAGGCTGGTGCTGGAAATCCCCACCGGCGGTCTTTCGGTCCTGTTTGGCGGCAGCGGTGAAAATCTGTGGGGTTCCATTTCTATGAGCCCCTGGCAGATGCTGACTCTTTCCATGCCGACCATGGACGGGTTCATGGCCGCCGCTTCCGGCCTGATGGGCATGACGGGCGGGCAGAGCCTGGCGGATTTAATCGCCCTGACCGGTGATCCGCAAATCGAGGCGGGAATACTGATGGTTCGTGTGCTGATGCTTCTGCTAGGCGTTCTGGCCCTGGCCGGGCTGGCGCTGGCCCTGCTGACCTTCTCGAGGAAAGGCGGCCTGGGCCGCTGGGCGGGCCTGCTGGCCGGCGTGATCGGCGCGTTGATGGTGATTGTGATTACCGTTGTGGCCGGCGCATCGTTCGAGAAGGTGGTGGGCGACCTTGACAGCCTGACCTACGGCCTGGGCGTGGCCGATTCGATCATCAATCTAAACAACGGCGCCGGGTTCTGGGCCATGCTGCTCGGGTTTATCGGCGTTGGCTTTGGCAGTTTCAAAAAGGAATAACGCTATTGACTGCCCCCGCGGATATGCAGGTGCATGCGGGGGCAGTCATTTTTCAGGCGCTCCACCCATTCTTCAGAATCCGGGCATACGGATTGGTTTATTGGTTTTCGGTGCCCTGAGTATCAAGAAATAATGAGATCAAGGAGAACGCAATGGCATACGACATCCTGGCAACCAGTCAGACCCCTGCCCTGATCATCTATGTGCTGGACGTCAGCGGTTCCATGCAGTACCCGCTCAACGGCCAGCAGCGTATTCACGTGGTCATGGATGCGCTGACGGTCACTTTGCAGCAGATGGTTTTCCGATGCACGAAAGGCAGTCAAATCTCCCCCCGTTACCGTATCGCCATGTTTGCCTACAGTGATAAGGTCTACGACCTGCTGGGCGGGGTAATGACCATTGACCAGGTTGCCAACCTGGGCGTGCCGGTTCTTTCCACCATGCGAGCCACGGACACCGAGCAGGCCTTTTTGGAAGTGGAAAAGCTGCTGCAGCGGGAACTGCCCATGCTGGGCAACTGCCCTGCTCCGCTGGTCTGCCATATGACCGACGGAGAGTACACCGGCGGTAACCCCGAACCGGTGGTGCGGCGCATCATGAACATGCGCAATCCGGATGGTAACGTGTTGGTGGAAAACATCTTCATCTCGGACAATTTGCTGCCGGATCCGGTGATTGACCCGTCTACCTGGCAGGGGGTAACTCCGTCCACGCAGCTGCGAAACAAATATGCCATGACGCTGCGCTCAATGTCTTCGCCGCTGCCCGCCAGCTATCGAGTCATGATGGCCGAGAGTGGATATAACCTGGCGCCCGATGCGGTGATGATGCTGCCAGGGATGACCCCCGAACTCGTTGAAATGGGATTCGTAATGTCCATGTCGACTCCGGTTTCCCTGTATTAGCGAATGGATCGATTTCAACTCCGCGTAGATCAATCCGGGAGAATCCCGGTCACGCAGCAGTCCATGCCAGGGTTCACCTTTCGCTATGCTTTTGACCGCTCGGCTGACTCACAAAAGGCAGGTGCGCCCGGACAGGACTACCTTACTGTCATCGCTGAGGGCAAGCGGTTGGCGTTCGTACTGTGTGATGGGGTCAGTCAGTCATTCTACGGGGATCTGGCTGCGCGGATTCTCGGCGGCTCACTGGTAGACTGGCTGTGGGCCGGGGATCTGCCCCCGGAGAGGGCGAACTTTGAGCAGGCATTGGAGGTTTTTCTCGACCAGCTCAACCTGACAGCCCACGCAGAGGTGGAGAATTTCACCCTGCCTGCGGACCTGGCGCCCATGCTGCGGACGGTACTGGATCGTAAACGCTCTCTGGGAAGCGAGACAACCTTCATGGCGGGCTGCCTGGATCAGGCTCAAGGACGGGTCTGGCTGGCCTGGATGGGGGATTCCCGCCTGAGGATCTGGCGGGATATGCAGGAGCGAACGGATCTTCTGCTGGGGCTGGACAATTTCCAGACCCGCGAGCGCTGGTCAACCCACCGGGGGCGAATCGGCACGCTGCACACCGTGGTGCTGCCGGCTGATGAGATCACCCGGCTGCTGACCTATTCGGATGGTCTGGCTCGACTTGACCGGCGTGTCGGGTCTCGTTCACCCAGTCCTGCCACGCTCGAGCAGGTGATCTCTGAAAGCCAGAAGCTGCCGGCCAGCGATGACATCTCTCTATTGGAAGTCTGGCCTGGTGCGGCGCCGCGCTGGTCAAAAAACCGGCCCAAACCGCCGGCGCGTGTTCATATGAAATCGAAATCGGGTGATGGTCGCCTGGCAGTCAGCTGGCGGTCTGTGCCCCGGGCATCCGGATACGAAGTCGCTTTGATCTCTCCATCCGGCTGGCGGATTTATCCGGCGGACGAGACAGGCTGGACATGTACACTGGATCAACTCCCCCCGGGAGCCGAATCATTAGCAGTGCGCTGCTGGGTGGAGGAGGAAGCCGGGCTGTGGAGCCGCGAAGTCTCGCTCAATCAATTCACCGTCCACCGGCAGGAGCAATCCTCCAGCAGATCAACAGCTGGCCTGCCTGCAGAACCTCTGCGTGTACAGACTCCAATGGAGATGGAGGTCCCTCCCGCAGTCACCCGGCGAAGGAGCTGGCGGACGGTGCTGCTGGCGCTGGGCCTCGCCGCTCTGGTAGGGGTGACGAT
>DGEO01000009.1:27650-28839 GCA_002385985.1 Anaerolineaceae bacterium UBA3924
CGAAGCTGACTGTAGTTGAAGACAGCGTCAACCAGGCTAAGGATGGGACGGTGTTGCCTGAAAATGTGGAGACAGTCTCTCCCCTTGATGATGAACCTAATTCAGGTGAATGGATAAACCGGATCCGGTTGTGGCTGCGCCGGCACTGGCCGCAAGATTTACAGGAAAGGCAGAAAAGGACATATTGACGATGCAGGGTGACGAGCCTCTGAAAGGATATCGCGGTTTAGAGGACAGCGGGCAGCCGCCGGCTCGTCCTCCAGCGGGGGCTTACTGCCCGAACTGCGGGCATCCCTCCCCGGGGCTCAACCTGTACTGCGCACAGTGCGGGACGTATATCCCTGACCCATTCGCAGGCGTACCGGCAGCATTCCCGCCGCCGGTTCCCGCTCCCGTCCCGGCGCGGGCGAAATGGCTGCCCTGGGCCGTTGGGGCGGCACTGCTGGTGGTGCTGGTCGCCGGTGTGATCTGGTTGATGGGTGATGCGGGCGGAGGGGAAAATTCTCGTTCCGGGGTCAGTGCCGGGTTTTCATCCCCGACAGACCCTTGGGAAGCGTACACCGCACAGACGCCCGAACCGACCCGGCCGTCAATATCAGCCGCTCCCACCTGGACTCCGCAAAAGAACACCCCGACCGCACGGGTGGTGATCATCACCGCCACGCCGGAGCCTTCTCTGACCCCCACCCGGGCGGTGACGGCCTGCCCGGGCGCGCCTGAGCAGCGCCTGGAGGTCGGCGAGGACGCCAGAGTGTGTACACTTGTGGACTCCGTCTTCCTGCGAAAGGGGCCGGGCCGCAGATATGAGGTGCTCGAACGGGTGCGGCCTGGAACCATTGTCGATGTGATCGGCGGGCCGAAATGCGCCGATGACTGGTCCTACTGGGAAGTGGAGCTGCCCGGCGGCGAGACCGGCTGGATGTCCGAGGGCGGTGATGCGGTGGACCCATATTTTCTGTGCCCGAATTAGTCTCAGTCAGCGGGCAGTATTGAAAGCAGTGGACTTGAACTGTAACTATTGGAGGTAATGTGGCTTTTCGACCCAACCCTGGTGACCAGATCGAAATGGATCAGGTGGTGCTGACGTTCTGCGCCGATCCACAACACCCGCAGCAGGTGGGGAGCCGGTTTGGATCGCAGTCCAGCGTCTACCAGCTGGCCGACGCGCAGGGCAGGCGCTGTCTCTTAT
>DGEO01000048.1:0-5288 GCA_002385985.1 Anaerolineaceae bacterium UBA3924
TTCTCGCCGTCAGAGAGGGTTGCCGGGTCGTCCACAACGCCGCCCTTACCGCCGCCCAGGGGGATGTCGGCCACGGCGCACTTCCAGGTCATCCAGGTGGCCAGGGCGCGAACGGTTTCAAACGTTTCGGCCGGGTGGAAGCGCAGCCCGCCCTTGTTGGGGCCGCGGGCGTCGTTATGCTGCACGCGGAAGCCCTCAAAAACGCGGATGGTGCCGTCATCCATGCGCACCGGGATGCGGAAATGGAACTCGCGCATCGGCCAGCGGAGAATCTCGCGCACCTGGGGATCCAGGTTGAGCAGTTCAGCGACATGGTCGAACTGACGCTGCGCCATCTCAAACGCATTAGTCGTCTCAGACATGATATGCTCTCTCCTGATGAAATTGGGAATGGATATTAACGAACTCAACTGCCTTGAGAGGGGCGGCCAGCAGACAGGCGGACAGGCCCGGGGCAGGCTGCTCCTGGTTCAAGCTTATCGCAACCGCACCCCGGCGTCAATATGAGGAAGATAATCCCCACAGGTGATGAAGGGCATTCCCCGGGGCCGCCCGGCGGGCATGGTACAATGAGACCCTGAACAAATGGACTACTTAAACTCACTCAACTCACAGCAGTATCAGGCCGTGACCGCCGGAACCGGGCAGGTTCTGGTGCTGGCCGGCCCCGGCTCGGGCAAAACCCGCGTGCTCACCCAGCGGGTGGCCTACCTGATCGACGCCATGGGCGTGCGCCCCTCCGCCATTCTGGCGGTGACCTTCACCAACAAGGCCGCCCGCGAGATGGAGGAGCGCGTCAACAAACTGCTGCCCGGGCGGGCCGGCGGCCTGTGGCTGGGCACCTTCCACGGCGTGTGCGCCCGCATCCTGCGCCGCGAAGCCGCCGATGCCGGGCTGAGCCGCTCCTTTGTCATCTTCGACAGCGACGACCAGCTGGCCATCGTCAAGGCCATCCTGCGCGATCTGGGCATCGACAAACTCAAAGACCCGCGCCTTTCCGCCTACGCGGTGCACGCGGCCATCTCACGGGCCAAGAACGACCTGATCCTGCCGGAGGATTACCCCATTGGCCTGCGCAGCCGCAAGTACGACGAGGTCTACGCCAAGGTCTACCAGCGCTACCAGGCCGAGCTGGACCGCAACCAGGCCGTCGACTTCGACGACCTGCTCATGCGCACCTACTTGCTGCTGAGCGGCAAGCCCTCGATCCGCGAGCAGTACGCCCGGCGCTTCGAGCACGTGCTGGTCGACGAGTTCCAGGATACCAACCGCCCCCAGTACGAGCTGGTGCGGCTGCTGTCTTCCTATCATCACAACCTGTTCGTGGTCGGCGACGAGGACCAGTCCATCTACCGCTGGCGCGGGGCCGATTACCACAACATCCTGCGCTTCACCAAAGATTACCCCGATCACCAGAAGATCCTGCTGGAACAGAACTACCGCTCCACCCAGACGGTGCTGGACGCCGCCATGGCCGTCATCCGCCGCAACCCCAACCGCACCGCCAAGCGCCTGTTCACCCAGCTGGGCCGCGGCACCCGCCTGACGCTCTACGAAGCCGAGGACGACCGCCAGGAGGCCGAGTTTGTGGTCGACACCATCCGCGAGACCGCCAGAGGCAAGATCTCGCCGGGCGATTTCGCGGTCATGTACCGCACCAACGCCCAGTCCCGCCTGCTGGAAGAGGCCTTCCTGAGCGCGGGCATGCCCTACCGCCTGGTCGGGGCGCAGCGCTTCTACGGCCGGCGCGAGGTCAAAGACCTGATCGCCTATTTGCGGCTGATCCAGAACCCCGGCGACACCGTCTCGCTGCTGCGGGTGATCAACACCCCGCCCCGTAAAATCGGCGACAAGACGGTGGGGATGCTGCAGTTCACCGCCGCCGACCTGGAGACCAGCCCGGGAGAGATCCTGCTCAGCCTGGGCCGCTCCGGTCCCGCCTCGCCGCACTGGGGCCGCTTTGACTCCCGCGCCGCCACCGCCCTGGCCGATTTCGGCGCGCAGCTGGCCGCCTGGATCGACCTGCGCGATTCCGAGGCGGTTCCGGCCCTGTTCGACCGCATTCTGTCTGACATCCGCTACCAGGAGTTCATCGACGACGGCACCGACGAGGGCGAGGACCGCTGGGAGAACGTGCAGGAGCTTCGCCGCCTGGCTTACCAGCAAGAGCAGGGCACCCTGGCCGGATTCCTGGAGCAGATCGCGCTGGTCTCCGATCAAGACACGCTGACTGAATCGGGCGACGCGCCCACCCTGCTGACGCTGCACGCCGCCAAGGGGCTGGAGTTCCCCCAGGTGATCATCGTCGGGCTGGACGAAGGGGTGCTGCCGCACATCCGGGCCATCGAGAGCGGCGACGCCGAGGAGATGGCCGAAGAACGCCGCCTGTTTTACGTGGGCATCACCCGCGCCAAGGAGCGCCTGTATCTGGTGCGTGCCGACCGGCGCGGCGGCTTCCGCGGCTACGAAGAGCAGATAGCCTCCTCCTTCCTGGACGACCTGCCCGAAGACCTGGTCGAGCGCCGGGGGCCGGCCTCCAGCCGGGCCAGCAGCCGGGCGTACCGCGCCTACCGCCGCGACTCCCAGTGGGACGGCGGCGGCTCGAACTGGGGCCGCGCCCGCGAGCCCTACACCGTTCCCCCGCCGGCCCGCCCGGCAGCCGCGCAGGAACGCCAGTTCACCCCGGGCATGCGCGTCAGCCACGCCAGCTGGGGCGAGGGCATGGTGATCGAGAGCCGCCTGATGGACGGCGACGAGATCGTCGACGTGGTCTTCGAGAGCGTGGGCATCAAGCGGGTCATGGCCTCGCTGGCCAAGCTGCAGAAGCTCTAGCGCGCGGAAAACCGTGATCCGATCATCCTGATCCGCCCTGTCAGCGACCGCCAGCAGGGCGTTTTTCTTTGCCCGGTATTACATCTCCAGCGCGAAGAAGGGCACCAGCATCTCCTCGGGGCTGAAGGCCCCGTGGCGGCCCAGCAGCGGGTTGTCGCCCTGGCCCCACCACAGGTAGGCGTTCCCCTGCGGGATCAGCACCGCGTCCCCCAGGCGGGAGGGCAGTCGCGAGTAGACCTCCCCCGGGCCGAGCAGCCCGCTGGCCAGCAGGCGTTCGGCGCTGACCATGCGGAACTGACCGGGCCAGTGCTCCTCCACGTAAGCGGCTGCCTCCTCCTGCCGGCCAGGGCGCAGGAATAAATAGGGCAGGCGCTGCTCGCCGCTGGGCAGCATGGCCAGCATCTCCACAAACGGCAGGTGATTGCGCAGCTCCAGGTTGGGATCTCGCGGGGTGGCGATCTGCCCGTGGTCGGCGGTCATTAAAAACAGCGTTCCGGAGGGGGCGCCGGCGCGCAGCAGCTCCAGCAGGCGGGCCAGCTGGTAGCTGAACTGGCGGAACTCCAGCGCCACGCGCTCGTCGTCGGGGCCGAAGCGGTGCGAGAGGGAGTCGATCTCGGGCCAGTAGAGGTAAATATAGCTGCGCTCGCGCGGCCGGGCGTGCAGCAGATCGCGCAGCGAGATGGTCAGGTCGCTCAGCGTGCGGTAGGGCAGCGGCTCCACTTCGGACAGCAGCATCTGCGACAGGCCCGAGCCGGAGATGTAGGCCGGCTGGAAGGCGTAGGGCGTGACCCCGTGGCGGCGCAGGTACGGGCCGAAGGTGGACACCGGCAGGAAGGCCTCAGGCCGGAAGCCTGCCCGGCGCAGCCCGCCCGTGTCCCCCTGGAAGGCGGCAGGGGTGTGGGTGATCATATTGGCCACCAGCGAGTACTCGCGCAGGAACAGCTCGTAGCCGGCCACGCCGTGCTCGGCCGGGCAGGCCCCGGTCCACAGCGTGGTCAGCGCGGCCGAGGTGGTGGAGGGGGCCACGGAGGTCAGCGCCGCCAGCAGGCCCTGGTCGAGCAGCTCAGGCCAGGGATCGAACTGCTGCAGGGAGCGGAAGAGCCGGTAGCCCAGCCCGTCGAGCAGCAGGTGGATGACGTGGGTGTACGGCCCGGGCAGCCGGTCGAGCAGCGCGTCGGCCAGGGCCTGCTGGCCGTTCATGGGCGGCAGCTCCAGCCAGTAGGCCGCGCTGGCTGGCAGGCTGTTCACCCCCCAGCCGCTGTAGTGCGGGCGCACCAGGCCCTCGCCCAGCCCGGGCGCGGCTGCCTGCTCGGCGATCTCGTCCAGCGCCATCCCCGTCACATCCGGCATGTTTGCCTCGTTTCGTCTCCGTCAATCGGGCGGCTTCCCGCTGCCATGCTTCATTATACGTGATTGCGGGGCCGCCCCGCGGAGGGTGGTGCGGGGAGCGGCTACTCCCTCAGGGAACACCTCAGCAGAGTACAGGGGGACGAGTTCCCACCCGCACCTTTTTTCCATCCCGCCGGGACGGTATATCCTTTGTTATAATAATAAGGATATCTCTTCTCTTATACGAGGACCGTCCCCCCATGCGGCGTGAACTGCTCACCTGGAACGATGTCGAAAAGCTGATCGATCACCTTCTGCCTCAATTTGAAATCGAGTTTGACGCCATGATCCTCATTTCGCGTGGGGGGATCATCCCGGGCGGGCTGCTGGCCGAGGCGATGGGCATCACCAGCCTGCTGACGGCCGCTGTCGACTTCCCCTACGAGGCCGAGCTGGAAAAAGAGCGCGAGAAAACCCGCCTGCTGGCCTGGCCCAAGTTCCTCCAGTTCCCCGACAACTCGCTGCTGCAGGAAAAACGCCTGCTCATCGTGGACGATGTGTGGGGCTCGGGGCGCACCATCACCGCGGTCAAGAACCGCGTCAACGGGGCCGGGGGCTTCCCCTCCACCTGCGTGCTGCACTTCAACCCCTACCGCAACCTGTTCGGCACCGTGCGCCCGGATTACTACGCCGCCATCACCGACGCCTACATCGTCTACCCCTGGGAAGTGGAGCGCGGCCCCCACTCCAACCTGACCCCGCGCCTCGGCTGAGACCCGCCCCTGCGGGATGTGCCCCTGTGTGAGACCGGTCTCACACGAGGACTGGCCTGCTGACCAGGGAGAAAACCGGCCGGGCGACGGTCGGCAGACAGGCTTGCTCCCGGTATGATCGTACCGATCTGATTGGGAGTAAGTTTCATGCGTGTTGTCGTTGCCGATGATCAGACCGAGGTCCGCCTGGCCCTGCGCCTGCTGCTGGAAAGCCAGCAGATGCGCGTGGTGGGCGAGGCCGCCGGTATGAAAGAATTGTTTACCCAGGTCTGGGGCCAGCTGCCCGACCTGCTGCTGCTGGACTGGGAGCTGCCTCATTCGCTCAGCCAGCAGGAACTGATCAGCTCGCTGCGG
>DGEO01000048.1:5524-34885 GCA_002385985.1 Anaerolineaceae bacterium UBA3924
TTTCCCCGCATATGCGGGTGGTGGCCCTGAGCAGTCACATGGAGGCCCGCCAGCCGGCGCTCAAAGCCGGGGCGGACCTTTTCATCTCCAAGGGCAGTCCGCCGAATAAGCTCATTCGCGCGCTGCAGTCGTTCACGGCTGCCCGGGCCTGAACCCCTCCCGTCCGGGCAGCACGGCCGCGCGGGGGGACACACCGCGCGGCCTTTTTCGCCACGCGCAGAATCCTCCATTTCTGACCGCCACCCGGTATAATCGAGCCGCCATGATGTTCCGCAACTTCCGGCTGATGAGCCGTCCCCTGCTCTTCTTCATGCTCAACATGGTGGTGGCCAACACCGCCGGCGCCATGTACCGCTCGTTGATGCCGCTCTACGTCCAGCAGAAGGGCGCCAGCGTCGAGGAGGTGGGCCTGTTTTTCACCCTCTCGGCGGTGGCCCCGCTGCTCTTCCAGCTGTTGGGCGGCTGGATGTCCGACAGCCTGGGCCGGCTGCAGGCCGTGGCCATCGGCTCGCTGGGCGGGCTGCTGAGCTACGCCGTCTACCTGTTCGCGCCCACCTGGGGATGGCTGCTGCTGGCCAGCGTGTTCGGGGCCATCGCCTATTCCTTCGTCAGCCCCTCTTACCAGGCCTACGTGGCCGAGCAGACCGACGAGGCCAACCTCGGCAAGGTGTACGGCCTCTCCGAAGCCATCTTCACCCTGGTGGGCATCATCGGGCCGCCGCTGGGCGGGTTCTTATCCGAGCAATACGGCTTCCACACCATGTTCCTGGTGGCCGGGGCGCTGTACGGGGCGGCCACGGTGCACCGAGTGATGATGGCGCTGACCGCCCGCCGCCAGGAGCGCGAAGCCGTCTCTGCGGGCGCCGCGAAGCGTGAAAAGCCCAGCCTGAAGGGGCTGGCGGCGTCGCTGCGCGGTCTGCTGGGCCTGCTGACCGCCGGAGGCGTGGTCACCTGGATTTTCATCTCCGACGGCCTCACCGACATTGCCTTCAACACCTCCTACCAGTTCGAGCCGCTGTACATGCAGAACCTGTACGGGCTGACCAACACCCAGATCGGCTGGCTCTCCTCGCTGGCCTCGGTGGTAATGATCCTGCTGACCGGCTGGGCCGGGGCGCTTTCCGATAAGCACGGCGAGCGGGTGGGCATCGCCGGGGGCTTTCTGCTGATCATCACCGGGCTGATCACCTTCCTGCTGGCGCGCTCCTTCTACGGCTTCGTCCTGGCCTGGCTGCTCTACGGGGCTGGCTCGGCGCTGATCGCCCCGGCGCACAACTCGCTGATCTCCAAAGCCGTCCCACAGAAGCTGCGCGGCACGGCCTTCGGCCTGTTCTCCACCTCCATCGGGGTGGTGGCCCTGCCCATGCCCTACATCGGCGGGCTGCTCTGGCAGCACATCGCCCCGCAGGCGCCCTTCATCGTGCCCATCTTCTTCATGACCCTGCTGCTGCCCTTCGTGTGGACCAAATTCCGCCTGCCGCGCCCGGCTGAAGCTGCGGCTGAAGCCGCGAAGGATACGCCGCAGGCTGCTCCGCTGGGGGACTGACTCCCCCGCGCGCGGCCAGTGACCATCCCTCCCGGGCTATACTTAATCCGGGAGGTACTGCTTATGGACGTATCCGAAGCCATTCGCTACAAGCGGGCCGTGCGCGAGTTTCAGCCGCGGCCGCTCAAGCCGGAGGAAATGCGCGCCATTCTGGAGGCCGGCCGGCGCGCCCAGTCGAGCAAGAACACCCAGCCGTGGACCTTCCTGGCCATCACCCGGCGCGAGACGCTGCAGGCGCTCTCCAAATCCGGCCGCTACGCCGGTCACCTGGCCGGGGCGGCCTTTGCTGTGGCCATCCTGACGCCCGACCCGGCAGAGAAATGGTCCATCCTGTTCGACGCCGGGCAGGCCGCCGCCTACATGCAGCTGGCCGCCTGGGAGCTGGGCATCGGCTCGGTTCTCGCCGCCGTGCACTACCCCGACGTGGCCCGCGAGGCGCTGGGCTACCCGCCCGATCTGCACCTGCATGCCGTGATTTCGTTCGGCTACCCGGCCGACGAATCGCTGCTGCGGGCCAGGCCGCGCGCCGGCGGCCGCCGCCCGCTGGACGAGCTGGTGCGCTGGGAGACTTATTAAGCCGCATCCGGGCCTGATCTTGCCGGATCCACCCGGAACACGCACCTCTGCCCGCACCTTTTAAGACGCCCGCGGGCGGGTTTGGGCTATACTTGGTGTACACGCACCCGATTAACCGTAAAGGAGGCACGGTGCCAAACCCAGACTCTCTCACTTCTTCGCGCAGCCGGCGCGCCCCGGTCTGGCTGCTGGCCTTTTTGTTCGGTTTCCTGCTCACCATTCTCCTGCTCCTCCGGGAGCGCAGCGAAGACGACGAAGCCCAATCGGTAACCCGCTACACCGCCGAAATCCCCCTGGGCGAACCGCAGGCCTCGGTGGCCGATTTTCCCCCGCCGCTGAGCGCCACCAGCCCGGCCCCCTCCGCTGACCGACCCACCGACGACCTCAAGGCGATCAACGGCATCGGCCCGGTGTTCGAGCGGCTTCTGCACCAGGCGGGCATCCGCACCTTCGCGCAGCTGTCCGCCGCCTCGCCGGATGAGCTGCGCTCGCTGCTCGAGGCCCGGGACTATACCCTGGCCAACCCGGAGAGCTGGATTGAGCAGGCCCGCCAGCTGGCCGGCAAGCGGGCTTGAACCCCAGCTTTCCCGCCCATATGCCAGACCTGCTGCAGCGGATTGACTGGCGCGCCATACTGGTGGCCGTGCGCCTGCCCGCCTTTTACTGGATTCTCTCGCTGGTGATCGTCACCCTGTTCGGCTACCCGGGGGTGATCTGCACCACGCCCATCGGCTGGCTGCTGGCCCTGCCCGTGGGCAAGCGCGTGGTGGACGAAAGCCAGAGCCCCATCGGCGGGATGCGGCTGGGCGAAGCCGGCCTGGCCGGGGGCTTCCTGGGCCTGCTGATGGGGGTGCTGTTCACCGCCGCGCTGGTCACCGCGCCCGAAACCAACCCCTCGGCCCGCGGCGAGGCGCTGGTCATCAGCGCCCTGGTCACACTGACCGGGATTCTCACCTGTGCGGCCGCCGCCGCGCTGGTCGCCGCGGCCGTGCTGCGCCGCCGCCCGCCCGAAGGGAGTTAGGGGATTAAATGAAAGATCAGCAGTGCTTGTCCCCGATGCACTACTGATCTCTCCGGGTAGATCCCCTTTGTTCTACCCTCCGACGGCGATGAGATGATCCATTTATACCGCTAGGGCGTTGCCGAAACGTTGACAAAGGGGTGCAACCGGTCATAATTCCTCCCACTGCCGGTTGCGGATGTAGCGCTGCAGCCGCGCGCTCATCTCGGGGGAATGGGTCTCGGCCCGCAGGCCCTCCAGCAGATCGACCATGCGGTCGTAGGCCGGGGCGGCGTCGCCGCCGGCGGCCAGCACGGCCCGGTAATTGAGCCGGGCGGCGTCGAAGCGCAGCCAGAAGTGCCCCAGCCGGCGGGCGGCCTCGTCGACGGCGGCGGCCTTCTCCGCCGCGGCGGCCGGGTTCCCTTCGCGCAGGGCCAGCACGCCGGCCATCCAGTCCCGCCAGGGCTCCAGCAGGGGCAGCCCGCGCCCCGCCGAATCCCGGCAGGCCTGCCCGGCCAGCTCCAGCGCCCGGGCGGCATCTCCCCGGACCAGCGCCATCCAGGCGCGCGCCATCGGCTCCGGCTGGGCCAGCAGCCAGGCGCCCGGGCGGTTGAGGGCCTGCAGGGCCTGCTCCATCAGCGCCAGCCCGTCCTCCAGATATCCCTTTTCTGCCAGCGCCCGGCCCAGGCGGTACTGGTTTTCCAGCCGCGCGCCGCGGGATTCCAGATCTTCGGAAACGCCCAGCCGGTACAGCTCCACGGCCCCGTCCAGGTCGCCCAGCGCGCGCAGGATATCGCCCATCACCCCGTGGGCCAGTGCGGCCGTGTCCATGTGCCCCTGCATGGTGGACAGCTGCAGCCCGGTCTGGGCGTTCAGCCAGGCCTCGTCCAGATTGCCCAGCAGGAACGCCGCCGTGGCCCCCAGGCCCAGCAGCGCGCTGCCCAGCCGCCCGGTCTTCGCCCGCCGGGCCACCTCCTGCCCCAGCCGGGCCTGCTCCAGCGCATCCCGGTAATGCCCCGACTGCAGCGCCGATACGCACAGGTACTGGCGCACCACGGCGATCTGAATCGGGCGGCGCAGCCGGTAGGCGGAGGAGAGCGCCTCGCGGCCCACGGCATAGGCCTTCTCCGGGTAGCCCCCCAGCGAGAGCAGCCGTCCCTTGAGCGCCAGCGCGTGCACGCGGGCTTCCCAGTCCAGCTCGGCCACGGCCCCTTCGCTGGCGGCCAGCGCCTCCTCCAGCAGGTGATCGGCCTCCTCCAGCCGGCGCTGGTACATGCGCAGACCAGCCTGAATGTTGAACCACTCCACCTGCTCGGCGGTGTACCCGGCGTGCTCCAGCAGGCGGTACGACTGGGCGCTGCGCTCCAGCCCGAGCTCCACCTGGCCTTCCTGCAGGTGCACGCGGGCAAGGCCGTTCAGCCCGCCGCCGATCAGCAGCGAGGAATGGCGCTCGCGCCCGGAGCGCAGCATCATCTGGAAGCAGCGTTCGGCGCTTTCGATGTCCTCGCCGTCGCAGGCGCACAGCCCCCAGCGGCGGTACAGGCGGTAGACTTCCTGGTCGGGCAGCCGGGGACCCAGGCGCAGCAGCAGGCTTTCGGCCCGCTGGAAGGCCTCGTAGGCGGCGGTGTGCTCCAGCCGCTCGACACAGTCCTCGGCATAGCGCAGCCAGTGGTGGTAGGCCGAGACCAGCTGCCCGGCGGCCTTGTAATGGTTGGCCAGCTCGCGGGCGGCTTCCGGCTCCGGGCCGCCGGATATTTCCAGCGCGCGGGCCACCTGCAGGTGCATCTGGCGCTTGCGCGCCTGGCTGAGGTCCTGCAGCAGCACCGCACGTGTCTTGCCGTGCACAAAGGCCCACTCCTGCCCGCCGGCCGGGCGGATCAGCCGGCAGCGCTCCAGATTCTCCAGCGCCTGGGTGAGCTCCTCGGGGCCGAGGCTGACTGCCGCCTCCAGCACCGGCTGCGAGAAGACCGTCCCCAGCATGGCCGCGGCGGTCAGCGTCTGGCGGTCGAGCGGGGGCAGCCCGCTGAGGCGCTCGCGGCACAGGGTGTGCACGCTGGCCGGCAGCGGCAGCGGGCCGGCCCACTGCTCCGGCGTGCTGTCGCTGTGCTGCGAAAGCTCCACCATCACCCGCAGCGTCTCCAGCACGTAGAAGGGGTTGCCGCCGCTGTCCGCCAGCAGCTGCTCGGTGAAGGAATCGGGCGCTTCGCGGCCCAGCACCATGCGGGCCAGCTCGCCCACGGCGGCCTTATCCAGCGGTTCCAGATAGACGCGCTCCTGCGGGGTGCCGGTGTGCGCACCGCCCAGCGGCAGGCGGCCCGCCATCCCGCACTCGCCCGTGCGGGCCAGCATCAGCAGCAGGCCGTGCTGGCGGAAGAAGCCGCGGTTGAGCAGGTACTGCAGCGCCCCGCGGGTTTCCTCGTCGGCCCACTGGGCGTTGTCCAGAATAAACAGCAGCCGCTGCGGCTCGGCCAGCTGGAACAGCAGCTGGCGCAGGGCCTCGTAGAACAGCTGGCGCTCCAGGCGAATGTCGGGGCCTGGCTCGCCGCCCAGATCGGGGCGCAGCTGGCGCAGCTCGGGCAGCAGGCTGGCCAGCGCCCCGGCCCACAGCGGCTCCAGCCGCTGCCATTCGGCGGGGGAGACCGACTGGCGCAGCAGGTCGGCCAGCGGCTGGGCGGGCATGTGCCGCTCGGAGGGGTGGCAGACGGCCAGCAGCAGGCGCGGGCCTGGTTCCAGCGCCTGGAACAGCTCGGCCGCCAGGCGGCTCTTGCCCGAGCCGGCCTCGCCTTCAATCACCTGCAGCCCGCCGCGCAAATAGGCCTGGCGCAGGTGCTGCAGCAGGATGTCGCGCCCCACCAGGGGCAGCCGCAGCGTGGCCCCGGGCGTAAAGGCCGGAACGGCGGTTTCCGGCAGGCCGTTCTGCTGAAGCTGCTGGCCCAGCTCCACCAGGCGGGCGGAAAGCGGCATCCCCTCGTCGCGGTAGCGGCCGGCCAGGTCCTGGTAATAGCGCCGTGCCTCGCCCCGCCGGCCCAGGTCGCGCATCCAGCGCAGCACGCGGGCGTGATAATCGTCGTTGAAGGGGTCCAGCTCCACGGCCCGCAGCAGCCACTGCAGCGCCGAGGACAGATCGCCGCGCAGGGCCAGGTGCTCGGCCAGGCGCACCTGAATGTTCTGCAGGCTCAGCTCCAGCGCCCGCCCGGTGTTGAGCATCCACTCGTCCAGCTCGGAGGAGTGGTCGAAGGTGGCCCCGGCCAGAAAGCGCGGCGAGCGCCACAGCCGGGCGGCCTTGACCAGCTGCTGGAAGACCACCTCGGGCAGCGGGCGGCCGGTGTGCAGCATCACCGCCCGGGCCGTCTGATCGTTCAGCGCCTGGAACTCGCGCACGTCCACGTACACCCGGGCCGGGTCCAGCGAGACCTGGTCCTGAAAGGTGATCAGCAAATCCGGGGAGGGCAGCTCATGGCGCAGCCGCGAGAGGGCCTCGCGCAGCCGCTTGCGCCCCATCTCCTCGCCCTCATCCGGCCAGAAGAGGGCCACCAGGCGCGCCCGGCTGATGGGGCCGGGATGGGCGGCCAGGTAATACAGCATCTGGCGCAGCGCCCGCCGCTGGACAGTGTGAGGCCGCTCGCCGGCAAACACAGCCGGCGGGCCGAGCAGCAGAATTCTCAGCTGGGGGTCGGGGCTGGCGGACGGCATTATCGGCCCGGGCCCTCCTCTCAGGGCTGGTCCAGTTCCTGGCGCTGCAGCAGGTGCGCGGTGCGCTGGCGGGCGGTGGCCAGCGTCTCGCGGGCGGCCTCGCGGTTGGCCTCGGTGACGCCGCCCATCATCAGCGCCAGCTCGTCCAGGCGCTCATCCCCCTGCAGCTCCTCCACCTGGGTGGCGGTGCGCCCGCCCTGAACCAGTTTGCGCACCCGGTAATGGCGCTCGCCGAAGGCGGCCAGCTGGGGCAGGTGGGTGATGCACATCACCTGGTGGCGGCGGGCCAGCTGCCACAGCTTCTCGCCCACCACCGTGCCCACCCGGCCGCCGATGCCCTGGTCGATCTCGTCAAAGATCAGGCTGGGGATGTCGTCGGCCGAGGCCAGCACCTTCTTGAGGGCCAGCATCAGCCGCGAGGTCTCGCCGCCCGAGGCGATCTTGACCAGCGGCTTGAGCCCCTCGCCCGGGTTGGGGGCGATGAGGAACTCCACCTGGTCCAGCCCGCTCTCGTCGAAGGCGGCCCGGCTGCCGTCGGGCAGGGGCACGCCCTGCGGGTCGGGCTGCAGGCGCTGGTCGACGGCGAAGCGCGCCCCGGCCATGCGCAGATCGTCCAGCTCGCGCTCCACGGCCTGGGCCAGCCGGCCGGCGGCCTGGCGGCGCAGCTCCGAAAGGGCCAGGCCCTGTTCTGCCAGGCGCTCCAGCAGGCGGGCTTCCTTCCCTTCCAACTCGGCGATGCGCTCGGTGGCATGGGCGATGGTGTCCAGCTCGGCGCGGGCCTGCGCGGCGAAGGCCAGCACGGCCTCGATCGTGCCGCCGTACTTGCGCTTGAGGTTGTTGATCAGGTCGACGCGCTCCTCAATCTGCTCCAGCCGCTTCGGGTTGAACTCGATCTCCTCCAGATAGACGCGCAGCTGGCGGGCCAGCTCGGCCACCAGGTCGGCGGCCTGCTCGGCCTGCTCGTAGAGCGGCTCCTGGGTCGGGTCGATGCGGCTCAGACTGGCCAGCGCTTCCACCACCTCGCCCAGCAGGTCGCTGACGGGGCGGGTTTCGGGGTCCTCCTCGTCCAGCAGGGTCACGGCCAGCTGGGCGGAGGAAGCCAGCGTCTCGGCGTTGGCCAGGCGGGTGCGCTCCTGGCGCAGCTCCTCCTCCTCGCCGGGGCGAAGGCCGGCGGCTTCGATTTCGTCGGCCTGGTAGGTGAGCAGGTCTGTGCGCCGGGCGGCGTCGCGCTCGGCGGCGCGCAGCTCCTCCAGCTCGCGGCGCACGGCGCGCAGCTCGTGGTAGGTGGCGGCGTAGGCGGCCCGCTCGGCCTCCACGCCGGCGTACTGGTCCAAAAGGCGCAGGTGCTGGCGGGTGTTGAGCAGCGAGAGGTGCTCGGACTGGCCGTGAATGTCCACCAGGTAGCCGCCCAGCTCGCGCTGCAGGGCCGCGCTGGCGCTGCGCCCGTTGATGCGCGCCAGGCTGCGCCCGCTGGAGCGGATCTCGCGGGAGAGCGTCAAATAGCGCGCGTCCGGCTCCTCCAGCAGGTCCTCGTTTTCCAGAATCCGGCGCACCGGCTCGCGCAGGTGTTCGGGCACTTCCAGCACGGCCTCCACGTAGGCCCGCTCGGCCCCGGCGCGGATCATGCCCGGATCGGTATGCCCGCCCAGCACGGCTTCCACCGCGTCCAGGATGATGGACTTGCCCGCGCCGGTCTCACCGGTGAAGGTGATCAGCCCCGGGCCGAACTCCAGGTCCAGATGATCGATAATGGCAAAATTCTCGATGCGCAGCTCAAGCAGCATAATGTCGCTTTTCCAGGTCCGCTAACGCAGGATGCGGATACCGCTCAGGCGATAATACAGGCTGGAGGCCATCAGCGCGGCGAACAGCGCGCCCCACAGCAGCGAAAAGCCCGCCCCGGCCAGAAGCAGAAAGTACACCGGCCGGGCCAGGGCGCCGATCACCGCCGCGCCGGTGGCCACCTGAAAGAGCAGCTTCGAGCGCCGGCGGCGCACCACGAAGCGCACCGCCTCGGCGATGATCGCCCCGACCACAGGGGCCACGAACAGGGTGAAAATCCCCAGAAAGCCGGCCAGAAAGCTCCCGGCCAGCCCCAACACTCCGGCCACCAGCGCCCCGAAGACGTAATCCTGCGGTTTGGAGGTGTCGAAGGTGCGCTGCTGGCCGCGCACGCACTCCCGGCAGCGGTAGCCGGTGGGGGTTTGCACGGCGCACTGGCTGCAGATGGGCCGGTCGCAGCGGTTGCAGCGCAGCATGGTTTCCCGGTTGGGATGGACGTAACAGTGCAGCACGTCAGTGGTTGGCGTTACCTGAGTCATTAAAATCACCTGCGGCGGGGTTTTGCTCCATGTACTTGGTAATATTCCGGTAGAAATAGCCCCGGTCCTGGAAGCGCACGAAGCGCACACTGGCCGGGTTGTGGACCACCTGCACCCGGTCGCCGGGCTGCAGGTGCACGGCCGCCTGCCCGTCCACGCTGAAGACCACCTCGTGCTCGCTGAACGGCTGGATGGACACGCTGGCCCCCTCCGAGAGGATCACCGCCCGGTCCAGCGACAGATGCGGGGCCACCGGGACAATCAGGATGTTGCGCAGCTCGGGCGGCAGGATCGGCCCGCCGGCGGCCAGGGCGTAGGCCGAGGAGCCGGTCGGGGTGGCCGCGATCAGCCCGTCGGCCACGTAGCGGGCCAGCAGCTGGCCGTCCACCCGCACTTCCAGCCCGATGGGGCGCACGTACTGCCCGCGGGTGACCACCACGTCGTTGATCACGTCCCAGCGGCCGATCCACTCCTCGCCGCGCACATGCCCGGCCGTCAGCAGCATGCGCTCCTCCAGCCAGTAACGCCCGGCCAGCAGATCGGGCAGGCGCTCGTCCCACTGTTCGGGCTGCAGCTCCATCAGGAAGCCGAAGCGCCCCAGGTTGACACCCAGCACCGGGATGCCCAGCGGGGCGGCCAGGTGACCGGTGCGCAGCATGGTGCCGTCCCCGCCCAGGGCGATGAGCAGGTCGAACCCGCCGGAGGCCACCCGCTGGCGCAGCTTCTGGTCGGAGTACGGCCCCCAGAGCACGCAGCCCAGCCCGGCCTGGCGCAGCGAGGCGCTGATGCGCTCGGCTTCGGCCGGGGCCGCGGCGAGCGCCGGGTGGGTAATAATGGCCACCCGGTCCGGGACGGGTTGGGGGGAAACGGCAGTCATGGGTTTCATTATACCAACGGACCGGTCTGTCTTAAAAAGCGCGGCGGCCGGCTACTGGCCGGTGCGCCACCACAGCCACAGCCCGCCCAGGCCCAGCAGGCCCAGCAGCAGCGCGGCGGCCAGGCCGTAAAGCACCCCGCGGCCAAAGCGGGCGGCTTCCGAGGGGGCCGCGGGCGTCTCCTCCGCCGCTTCCGGAGAGGGGGTCCGGGCGGCGCTGGTCAGCTCGCCCTGCCGGGTCAGCGAAAAGGTCTCGCTGGGTGCCAGCGAGCCGGCCACCTGAGCCACGGCGGTGGCCACCGAAGGCGGCACGTCCTCCCGCCCCTCGCCCGCCGGGGGCGGGGCATCGGTTGGCTCTCCGGCCGGCAGGATTTCCAGCGTGCAGCCTTCAACGTCCACTTCCAGCGGGGCGGCCTGCTGGTCGAGCAGCGTCAGGCTGGTGAATGCCACCTCGAGCGTGCCGGGCCCGGCCGCGCGCAGCAGCACCTGGGCCAGCAGCCCCGAGCCGCTGACCGGGTCGGCGGGGAAGGACTTGCTCGCGCCCAGCGAAATGCGCCCGGCGGTCGGGTCGGCGGTGTTGTAGATGATCAGGTCGGGGGTGAAGAAGTCCTTGAACAGCCCGTTGATGCCCTCGCGCTGCGGGTCGGCGTCCACCACGCGCGCCACCGAGGGGTCCAGGGACAGCTCGGCCTGGTAGGCGTACAGGCCGCGCACGTCCCAGGCCATCAAATTGAGCACCACCCCCGCGCCCTCGCTGACCTGCCGCTGCTCAAACAGGCAGGAGATGCGGCCGCCCTCCGCCGCGGCGGCAGGCCGGGTGGGCGTGGCCGCGCCGATCGTCACCGTGCCGGCGGGACGGGTGGGCGTGCGCGTCGGGGTCGGGGTCGGGCCGGCAGTCGGCGGGGAGGGGGTGACCGCCTCTGTCTCTTCCGTTTCCCCGGTGGCGCTGGCCTCGGCCGTGGCGGTCAGCGCCTGGTCGGTCAGCGCGATGCCGGCTTCCTCGGTCAGCGGGTTGGACGGTTCGGTGGAGTCCTGGTACAGAACTGCGCCGGCCTGCTGCGGGAACAGCAGCCAGGCGGCGAACAGGGCCAGCAGGAGAAATCCGCGCGTTATCTTCATGAGGCAGCCTGGAGGGGCAGGAAGATGCGCTGCGCGCCGCCCCGGTCGGGGAAGCGCAGGGTGAGGATGCGGCGGTCGGGGTCGTAATCGGCGGGCAGGTCCAGCCCGGGAGGGAGGCGGTCCACGCCGTGGACGCGCACGATGGCCTCGCGCTCGGGCGGGCGGTAATCGCCTTCGCTGGCGTCCCATTCCAGCGTCAGGCCGGCCGGGTCCAGGTGCTGGCGCAGCCGGGTGCGGGCAAGTTCGCCGCGGGCGTAGCCGTAGGTCAGCCCGTCGTCCTCGTACAGGCTGAACTCGCCCTCGCCGGGGAAGACCTCCCAGGTGAGCGGGTCGAGCGGTTTTTCGCCGGTATGCTGCATCTCCGGCCCCAGCGGCAGCACCGCCCCGGCGCGGATATACAGCGGCAGGCGGTCGAGCGGGGCCGGGGCCAGGATGGTCGCCGGGCCGCGCAGGCGCTCTCCGGTCCACAGGTCGTACCACTCGCCGGCGGGCAGGTAGACCGTGCGGTGGCGGCGGCCGGGCTGGTAGACGGGCGCGGCCATCAGCCAGGGACCGAGCATCACCTGGTCGTGCAGGTGATAGGTCTGTTCGTCCCAGGGGAAGTGGTACAGCAGCGGGCGCAGGATGGGCGCGCCGGTGCGGCTGGCCTGCTCAAACAGGCTGTAGAGATAGGGCAGCAGCCGGTAGCGCAGCCGCAGATAACACCGGGCGATCTCCTCCACCTCCTCGCCGAAGGCCCAGGGCTCGTGCGGGCCGGTGTTCATCTCGGAGTGCACCCGGTAGAAGGGGAAGAGCATCCCCGCCTGAATCCAGCGGGCATACAGTTCGGGGCTGGCGTTGGCGTTGAACCCGCCGACGTCCACGCCCACAAAGGGCTGGCCCGAGAGGCCCATGTTGAGCAGCTGCGGCAGGGCCATCTCCAGGTGGCTCCACCAGGCGTGGTTGTCGCCCATCCAGGAGGCGGTCCAGCGCTGCAGCCCGGCGAAGCCGCTGCGGCAGAGCACGAAGGGGCGCTCATCGCCCAGCAGCTCGCGCAGCCCCTCGTAGGAGGCCTGCGCCATCCCCGAGGCGTACAGGTTGTGCACCTCGGCGTGCGCGGCGCGCTGGTCGGGCGGGCCCTGCACGGCGTCTTCGGGGAGCGTGCCCACCTGACCGCCGCCCTCGCTGAAGGGCCGGCTGAAGGTGGCCGGCTCGTTCATGTCGTTCCAGATGCCGCGCACGCCGCAGTTCACCAGGCGGGCCTGCAGCTGGCCCCACCAGCGGCGCACCTCGGGGCGGGCGAAATCGGGCCACACCGACAGGTCCGGCCAGCAGTAGGCCTTCACCGGCTCGCCGTCCGGCCCGGCGACGAAACAGCCGCGCTCCAGCCCCTCGCGGTAGACGTCGAACTCCGGGTCCACCTTGACGCCCGGGTCGACGATGGCGGTGAGGTGAAAGCCCTGCGCGGCCAGGTCGGCGGCCATGCGGGCCGGGTCGGGGAAGCGCTCCTGATTCCAGGTGAACACGCGGTAGCCGCGCATGTAGTCGATGTCCAGGTGGATGCAGTCGCAGGGCAGCCCGCGGCGGCGGAACCCGGCAGCGATGGCGCGCACGGTCTTCTCGTCGCCGTAGGACCAGCGGCTCTGGTGAAAGCCCAGCGCCCAGCGGGGTGGCAGCGGCATGGTCCCCAGCAGCTCGGCAATGCCCGCGCTGACCCCGGCCGGGGATGGCCCGTAGAAGACGTAATAATCCAGCTCGCCGCCCTCCGCCTGCAGCACCATCCGGCCCGCTTCGTTCAGATCGAAGCTGGAGCGGAAGGTGCTGTTCAGGTACAGCCCGTAGACCAGCCCGCTCTCCTCGCCGCTGCGGGGCGGCTGCACCGACTGGTAGAGCGGCACGGCGATGTACAGCGGGTCCACCCCCTCGCCGTGCGGCCGGGCGGGGTCGGTGGTCCAGTTTTCCATGCGGCGGAGGGACTTTTCCAGCGGCCCGGCGCGCTGGCCGAAGCCGTAGAAATGCTCTTCGGGCGCGGTATGCTTGACCAGACGGAAGCCCCCGCCGGGGCGCAGATCGGGCGGCTGCAGGTCGGCGCAGAAGATCCAGCCGCGCGGGTCACGGAAGGACACCCGGCCGCTCTCGCGGTCGATCACCGCGCTGAAGGCCCCCGCGTCGAGCGCCAGGGCCTGCTCGCTTTCGGCCAGACGCGCGGCGGCGGGCGGGAAGTCCTTCTCGGGCCGGGTGACGGCCCAGGGCCGGCGCGGGGCGAAGGAACCGTCCGCGGCGAAGCGCACGCGGATGATGTGCGGGGTGAGCGCGGTCACCGCCAGGCGCGGCCCGCCAAAGTCGACGGTGAGCGCGGCGCGGTCGGGGTCGAAGGACCAGGATTGTGCGGGTCGGAAGGGAATGGGCTGCATACTCGCCTCGGCGGAGCGGCGTGCGGGAGAGGTCCCCCCGATGATTGTATCACGAAGGCCCCGGGGGGATGGGCGGTATCTCTCCCCTCGAGCGATCATGGTACAATGACCCCATTCGCTCATGAAGGATTCCGGGATGAAGTACGAAGCAGTTATTGGACTGGAAGTACACGCCGAATTATCAACCGCATCGAAGATGTTCTGCGGCTGCCCGGTGGTGGATGCCACCCTGAGCCAGCCCAACACGGCCGTGTGCCCGGTGTGCACCGGCATGCCGGGTGTGCTGCCGGTGGTCAACCAGCAGGCGGTGGAGTACGCCATTCGCGTGGCCCTGGCGCTCAACTGCAGCATCGCCCGCACCAGCATCTTCGCCCGCAAGAATTATTTCTACCCCGATTTGCCCAAAGGCTACCAGATTTCGCAGTACGAAGCTCCGCTGGCCGAGAACGGCGTCCTGCGCATCGACACCCCCTCCGGCGAGCGCGACATCCGCATCCGCCGCGCCCACCTGGAAGAGGACACCGGCAAGCTCACCCACGTGAGCGAAAACGGCGAGAGCTATTCGCTGGTGGATCTCAACCGCGCCGGCGTGCCCCTGCTGGAGATCGTCTCCGAGCCGGACATGCACTCCGTGGAGGAGGTGCGTGCCTACGCCGAGGAGCTGCGCGCCATCCTGCGCTACCTGGGCGTCAACTCGGGCGACATGGAAAAGGGCGTCATCCGCTTCGAGGCCAACGTCTCCATCCGCCCGGTTGGCTCGACCGAACTGGGCACCCGGGTGGAGATCAAGAACCTGAACAGCTTCCGCGCCCTGGAGCGCTCGGTGGCCTACCAGATCGAGCAGCAGGCCCGCCGCCTGGACCAGGGCCTGCCCGTGGACCAGGAGACCCTGGGCTGGGACGAGGCCCGCGGGGTGACCTACGTGCAGCGCTCCAAAGAGGAAGCCCACGACTACCGCTACTTCCCCGAGCCGGACCTGCCTCCCCTGGTGGTGGAGCCGGAATGGGTGGAGCGGGTGGCCGCCGGCCTGCCCGAGCTGCCCCGCGCCCGGGTGGAGCGCTTCGAGCGCGAGCACGGCCTCAGCCGCGCCGATGCCCGCCTGCTGGTGGAGGACCGCGCCACCGGCGATTATTTCGAGCAGGTGCTGGCTGCCGCGCCCGACCTGCCCCCGCGCCTGGCCGCCAACTGGATCCTGGGCGAGATCTTCGCCTGGCTGAACACCTCCGGCGAGCGCATCGAGTCCATCAAGGTGCCCCCGGCCGGGCTGGGCGAGCTGCTGCACGCGGTGCAGAGCCAGCAAATCAACGCCGCCACCGGCAAGGCCGTGCTGGCTGAAATGCTCCAGTCCGGCCGGTCAGCCGGCGAGATCATCGCCGAACGCGGCCTGGCGCAGATTTCGGACGCGGACTACATCGCCGGGCTGGTGGCGAAGGTGATCGCCGAGAACCCGCGCGAGCTTTCCAGCTACCTGGCCGGCAAGGAGACCCTCTCGCAGTGGTTCTTCGGCCAGGTGATGCGCCTGGCCGGCGGGCGGGCCAACCCGCAGGTGGTGCGCGCCGAGCTGCAGCGCCAGCTGTCCGAAAAGAAGACTGCCTGATTTTATCAGGGGCACGAGGCAGGTGGTTGACCCCGCGCTCCGGCACCCGAATCACACACCGCGCAGCGGAAAGCCTCTGCGCGGTTTCCGACTCCCCGGCGGACCGCAGGCGCCCTGCCGTCCTTCTCCCGGCTGCGCGGGCCGCGGCCCGCTCCGCCGCCCCGCATCACCCCTCAACCTGGCCAGCCGGGGCGCATCCCGGCGGCGCATTCTCCTTCCGTGCGGCGATTTGCCCCTATAATATCTACCAGGAGACCGCAAATTATGTTTGATCGTTTTTTCGGCAGACCTGAATCGTCCGGCCCGGAGGACCGCGTGCCGCCCGGCCAGGCCCTGACCAGCAAATTCCCGGTGCTGCACTACGGCCCCATCCCCCGGTTCGACCCCGAAACCTGGGATTTCCGCGTCTGGGGTGAGGTGGAATCTCCCCTGCGGCTGAGCTGGGAGGAGTTCAACCAGCTGCCCCGCACCACACTGAAAATCGACATACACTGCGTCACCCGCTGGAGCAAACTGGACACCCGCTGGGAGGGCGTCTCGGTGCGAACGCTGATCGAGCAGGGCCTGATCAAGCCCCTGCCCACGGCCCGCTACGTCATGCAGCACGCCGAGTACGGCTTTACCGTTAACCTGCCCCTCGAAGTGGTGCTGCAGGACAACTTCCTGCTGGCCACCCACTACGAGGGCGAACCCCTCACACCCGATCACGGCTTCCCGCTGCGCGGCATCATCGGCCACATCCCCGATAAGGACGGCCTGGTGACGCCCTACTTCTGGAAGGGCGCCAAATGGCTGCGCGGCCTGGAGTTCATGGCCCAGGACCGTTTAGGGTTCTGGGAGCAGGCCGGCTACCACAATGAAGCCGACGTGTGGAAGGAGCAGCGCTACGCCTGAGCGCTAGCGGCGGAACACGAAGCGGGCGTAAACCCCCAGCGCGATCCCCAGCAGCAGCACCCCGGCACCCAGGATGCCCAGCAGCGGAGAGCGCCCGCCCTCGCTGACCGGCAGCGGCTCGGCGGATGAGCTCAGCTGGGCGCCGAACTCCAGCAGCGACTGGTCCCCGGCGCGCACGCGCAGTTCGTAGGTGGTGCGGGTGGTCGGGTTGTAGCCTTCGGGCACGGCCAGCGAGATGGAATAGTCGCCCTCGGGTAGCTCGGTGAAGCAGGTCGGCGCGGGGCCGGTGCTGCCCGTCTTCGAGACCTTGCCCGTGCGGTCGGTCAGCGAGACCGCGCCGCCGGGGATGGATTCCTCGCCGTCCTCGGCCATGGCGTTGCCGTCCACGTCGTTGTACAGGCGGATGCACACCTCGCCGGTGCCGGCGAAGGGCGTGCCCTGGATCACGTCGGTGGGGGTGGGCGTCGGCCCGCTGGGGGTGATGGTGGGGGCCGCCGTGCCGACGATCAGCATGGTACCCGCGATGGGAGCGCACTCGCCGCCGCGCATGCCGTTGAGCAGCACAATGTCCTCGATGCTGATGCCCATGCGCAGCGAAATGCTGGTGCAGGTGTCGCCGGGCTGGACCTCGTAGAGAATGCGGCCGTCGGGTCCGGCCGTGGGGGTGGCATAGCTCACCTGCGGGTCAGCGGAGCGGGCCTGGGCGGCCAGGGCCGGCACAAACAGCACCGCCGCCAGGCCGGCCAGGATGAGCAGGAGTGCGAGAGTATGTTTATTCATGGGATCACCGTTCGGCGAAATTATATCATGGGCCGGTACGGATTCCGGCGGCATGCATCCGCCGGGGAGAAGTTTGCGTACCCTTAAATATCAGGTAAACTTGGGAAACACTGGTTGACGCCGAACGATTGGATCACCGCTGCTGCTTCCTCGCCCCTTTAGCGGTCGCCCTTGAAGAGGATGATCGATGTTTGAAAATCCAGCTTCACCCCGCGTCTACCCGGAAGATGAAGGTCAGCTGGCCCGAGCCGCCGGGAGCGATCCGGCCGCCTTCCACCTGCTGTACCGCCACGTTCTCCCCCGCCTGTACCGCTACTATTACGACCTGGCCGGCGAGACCGGCCGGGCCGAGGCGCTGACCCGCGCCGCCCTGCAGAAAGCCTGCGCCCGTCTTTCGGCCCGTCCGCAGAAGAGCACCTTTTCGGCCTGGGCGCTGGCGCTTTCGCGCCCGGCGGCCGCCGACCTGGCCCGCGAACCGGCCCCGCCGGTCAACGGCGAGCTGGCCCCGCACCTGCTGCAGAAGGCCGCCCCGGCCGGGCGTGAGCTGCTCCGCCTGCGCTACGCCGCCGAGCTGACCCTGCCGGAGATCTCCGCAGTCATCCGCCGCCCGGCCGGCATGGCCGAGCGCAGCCTGCGTGCCAGCCTGCAGACTATGCTGGAGGGGCTGGCCGACTTTGGCCTGCAGCCGCCCGAGAACGCCGCCGGCTGGCTTTCCGGCCAGCTCACCCAGTACTATGCACGGGTGGACCCAGACCCGCGCTTCGCCCTGGAGCTGGAAAACGAGCTGTGGGCGGGGCTGCAGGCGGCCTCCGCCCCGCGGCCTTCATGGGGTGAACGGCTCGCCGGGGTCTTCTCCGCCCGCCTCCGGCTGGGGACCCTGGCGCTGGCCGGCAGCCTGGCGCTGACCGCCGCCGTGCTCTGGCTGGGTCCACCCCGCGTGCTGGCTGCCGCTCAGGACGCGCTGGTGGCCGCCGGGCTGAGCTACGTCAACCTGGACGGCGCCCGCGTGCTCGACGAACCGGTCACCGTCAGCCAGGAGATGCGCACCGGCCACGCCAGCCCCACCCACACCGCCGCCGTCGAACTGACCGTTTCTCAGGTGATCGCCCACCAGGACGGCACGCTGGTGCGCTTCCAGGCGCAGGGCCTGGAGGCCAGCGCAGCGGCTGGCACGGAGGATTACAGCAGCGCCATCCACCTGCGCCTGCCCGACGGCACCATGCTGCGCCCGCTGTATCTGGAGGTGGCGCCCGGCGGGGCCTACGCCGTCTTCCCCCGCCTGCCGCTGGACGTAATGGAAGTCACCCTGACCATCGACCGGCTGCCGCTGATGAAGAGCGGCCAGCGGCCGGAAAACTGGGAGGTGCCCCTGCCGCTGCGCAAGGCCAACGCCGCCGACCCGGCCGAGCGCCCCCCGCTGGTCTACCGGCCCGAGGTCGAGGGTGAAAGCCGCCAAGGCATCACTCTGGACGTGCTGCAGGCGGAAGAGTCCTACGGCGAGACCGCCGTGCTGGCCCGGGTAAACCTGGAGCGCCCCGGCTGGCGGCTGACCAGCCTGCCGCCCCGGGTGGAGCTGGTCGATACGAACGGGCAGGTCTATGACTCGCGCTCGGGCCGCCCGGCCGGCGAGCTGGTGGTCCGCCCCCGGGCAGATTGGATCATCGGCCCCTTTGGCATGGTCATCAGCGGCACGCCGGAAGAGCAGCTGCCCGACGACGCCCGCACCTACCGCTTCCCCGGCCCGCTGCCCCCCGGCGGCGAGCTGACCCTGCGCATGGGCAAAGTGTCCGCCTCGGCCGACCTGGACCTCCGGCTGCGCATCGACGAGCTGCTGCCCGCGGGCGCGGATCCCCAGTCCGGAGGTGCCTGGGAATCCGGCCGGATCCTGGACCTGGGCGGCGTTCCGGTGGAGCTGCGCCGCGTCGGCTATTACGAGGACGAGATTCGCGGCGGGCGGCGGCGCGGACGCCTGTACCAGTACCGCCTGGAGCTGTACGTGCTGGAGGAGGGCCTGCAGATCAGCCGCATGATCTACTCGCTGGGCGACGCCGGCACCCTGCGCGGGGTGGAAACCCCGGTGATGGGCAGCCGCTTCGACCTGGAAATCTCCTCCTTCTCCCCCTTCGAAGGCCCGGTGGAGGTGCGGCTGCACCAGGTCACCTTCACCGCCGCCGGCCCCTGGGAGGTGCGCTGGCCTTCCCGCCTGCCCGCTCCGGCGGTCGAGACCAGCGCCTACACCCCGGATGAAGCCGTGGCCGAACAGGACGGCCTGACCGTGCGCGCCGAGCGGGTGGAGCGCAGCGACTTCCTGACCCGGGTGCGCCTGGGCGTCTCGGGTCTGCCGGAGGGCTACCGGCTGGTGGGCTGGTCGCCGCCCGAAGCGCTGCTCGCCCGGGAATCGCCCGCCGGGCCGCTCGAGCCGCTGCCCGTGGTGTACCGTGACCCGCAGCTGAGCCCCGCTCGGCCGGAGGAGGCTGCCTTCGCCGGTCAGCTGATCCCCGGCCGCCAGGCCAGCCTGGAAGTGCAGGCCCTGACGCTCGCCGCGCCGGGCCAGGCCGCCTTCACCCTTTCCCTGCCGGACCGCGGCGAGATGGCCATGGAGATCATCGAAGCCCGCGGGGTCGACGAGCAGCTGGGGGCCTTCGAGTACTGCAATGCGGTGCATTCCTCCGGCAGATGGCCGGTGGACATCAGCATCCAGGCCGGCGGGATGAAGCTGCACTTTTACCGGGCCAGCCTGAGCGGCGACAGCCAGCGGCCCAACCGCTTCCTGCTGCGTCTGGAGGGCGAAGTGGTGGAGCAGTCCGACCTGCCCGTGCAGCAAATTGTAATTGGCCGGATGAGCATCACCGGCCCCGGCGGCGAGACCTATACCGAAGCCAGCAGCCTGGTGAAGGTGGGGACCACTTTTACCGCCTTCCTGGATCTGGGCAGCGCCTACACCGGCCAGGGAGGCGAGGCCCGGGTGGAGTTCTACGACATGCAGGTGATCGTCACCGGCCCCTGGCGGCTGAACTGGGCGGCGAAGTAGGTTTTACCGCCCGCGGCAGCAGGGGATACGCGGGAAAGGGAACCGGGCAGCCCAAGGCTGCCCGGTTTTCGAATACCTGTAAGCTGTCTGTACGTACGGTTATTCTTTCCCGGCTGGATCGTCCGCCGCTTTGGTGGCGGCCTGTCTGAAGGCCATCATCGAGCCTTTGGATAGATCTGCAATGGTCTGGCCTTCGGGCAGCGCCAGGATATCGTGAGCGCTCATGCCCACCAGAGGGGCAACCGGGCGGAAGCGGGCAAAGATGGTAAACCCTTTCAGCAGCTCTGCCTGGATGATCTGTCCCTGATCGTCCAGGATAAGCATGCCGTACTCCCGGCTGCCCCAGAGTGAGCGGTGAACGCCGATGTACTGGCGCCCCAGCTGCCTCTGAAGGGTGACATGGCCGTATATCTGCCTGCTCTGCCAGTAAACCAACACGCCCTGCAGCAGCCAGACCGCCAGAATGCCAACGATAATTACCAGCGTCGGGTTTTCCATGTATCGCTACCTGGACGAATCTGCCAGTTTTTTCCGGAAGTCCCGGACGACCTGCATGAAGTTCTTGACGCGTTCCGGATCTGCATCGTTCCAGGTAATGCCGTCCTTCTTGAAGTAGGTCCCGACGATGCCGCCGTCCGCCACGGAGAGATATTTTTCCACGGTGTTGATGCGCACGCCGGTATTGACCAGCACGGCCGCCTCAGGAACCACCGACTTGACCTCGCAGATAATGTCCAGGTCCGCTTCCATTCCGGCGGTCAGACCGGAAATGAGGAGCACGTTGAACAGGCTCGAGGTCACCACGCTGCGGGCAACCGCCTTCAGCGGGCGCACATCCAGCGATCCGCAGAACTCGGGCACGATGTTGGCGAACAGTTCCAGCTTATCGTTCCCAACATCCCGCAGGATCTTCCGCACTTCGTGGATGTCCGGCTGCCACAGGCCCATATCGCTGGCGTAGACGCCGGTGAACACTTCGCGCACGAAGTGGGCGTCCACCGCGTTGGCGACCGACACCGTGGCGATCGGGTCCCAGAGCATGTTCACGCCGTAGGGAATGGTGAGCTCCTCGGCCACCCGCGAGATGCAGTCGGTCATGGCGGCGATGGAGGTCGGGTGGATCTTGAAGGTGTAGGGGCGGTCGTACTCATTGCAGAACATCACCCCGTCCACACCGTGCTCCTGCATGATCAGCGCGTCTTTGCGCGCTTTCTCGCGGATCGCCCGCATGCCTTTGGCCGCGTCATACTGGTAGGACCCGGGCAGGGCGGGAACATGAACCATACCGATAATGGGCTTTACTTCTTTGAAAATCTTCTGGAGTGGATTGGTCACTGTAACCTCCTTTTAGCAGTCCGACTTAAAGAATGATTCGGCCACCAGCTGGTCCTGCATGGCACGCAGGTGGACCACAAAGCTGTCTCTGGGTAAAGACACCATGTCGTAGGTGATCGGGCATCCCTTCGGCACGTCGACCAGAAGCTGGCAGCCCTTGGCCAGCCCGCCGGGGAGCAGGCGCTGCTCGCGGACCACAGACGCCCGGTCGATCTCTCCGTACATTGTGTAACCGCCAAACCCGTCCAGCACTTCTCCGGCCTTCAGGTCTCGCTTGGCGACGGTAAATACCTCGGCCACCGGCTGGCCGAGAGGAATCAGCGTGGGCTCTCCATACACCTGAGCCAGAACCGCTGAGAGAGGGGTCTCCATATCGCACAGGTGGTAAGGCCGGAACAGCAAATAATTCGGGCCGTCCCCCATGCGCTCAAACCACAGGTCTTCCCGGATCAGCGGGTTGTCCGTGGTGATGATTACAAAAACACCGGGGGCGATTTCGCCGCGTGCGTAATCGACAACACCTTTTTGCTGCAGCACGCCTCCCTGGCTGACCAGAGAGAACACTTTGGGCAGGTTCTTTACCTCGGTGACGGGGCCATGCATCCCGCGAACATCCGGAACCAGCCCGGTGGCATTTGCCACGGCAGCCATTTCCACCATGGTCTTCGAGCCGTCCACGAACGAGCAGTGCATGCGAGCGCTGGTGCCGACTTCGGCGGCATCCTCGGCGACACTGTCCGGCGTGGCGGATCGATCCAGAGGATTGTTCTTACCCTTACCGGCCGCGACCACCTCAAATCCCATCGCGCGGGCAAAATCGTAGAGTTCCAGAATGGCGGCGGGTTCATCGCCGGCGGCGCCGGTGAACACCACGCCGGCAGCTTTGGCGAGGTGGCTCAGGATATGCCCCACCGTGACCACCGTCTCATAACTGAGCATGACCACGTGCTTGCGCGCCAGGATGCTCATGAAGGAAACCTGCGCGCCTACTTCGGGCACGCCCGTGGCTTCGATGACCACATCCACAAAATCAAGCTTCGGGATGAGCGCCGCAGCAGGGGTGATGTAGACTTCCCCGGCCTGCAGGCGATCCATGCTCGCATCCTGGCTGGAATTAATCTCAACACCTGTATAACCTGAAGCCTGCAGGGCGGATTTCGCATGGTCAAGGACCTTGTCTGCGACAGCAACCAGCTGGATGCCCTGCATCTGCTTCATCACGGCAACCATATACTTGCCCATCTGACCGGCGCCAACCAGACCAACGCGAATCGGGGCGCCCTTCTTTTCCAACTCGGATAGTTTTTGAAAGAGTCTCATTCTCTTATCCTCGATGATCAATAACTACCGATAGGGATATGGTGAACATCGCTATCCCAGTCAGCGGTTGTGATTGACCACCGGCTGGCTTCCTCAACAGCTTGCAGTCCATCGAGAATGGGGCCGGTGGTCAAGTTCTAAACACAGAGATCTATTTTCAGGCCTCTATTAGTACATGCCCAGGCCGGCGATCCAGCCGATGACGACCGCGATGGGGCCGGTGATCCAGCGGGAGAACAGCATCGCCGGAATACCAACTTCCACCGTCTTCGGGGTGGCTTCGGCCAGCGACAGGTCAACCGGGAAGAAGTCGCAGCCCACCTGCGTATTGATGGCGAACAGCGCCGCGATGGCCAGATTGGGCGGGATGGCCCCGGCCCCGATCTGGGTTCCCAGCAGGGTCCCCACGACGGAAGCGATGACGGCGCCAGGCCCCAGCAGCGGAGACAGGACCGGAATACCGCACAGCAGGCTGATGACAATCAGCCCCAGCAGATTGTTGGCCAGCGGGGTGAGCACATTGGCGATAGTGCTGCCGATCTGAGTGCCCAGAATGATACCGATCATCGCGGAGACAAACACCATGAACGGGAGCACATTGCGGATCACCTGCTCAACCGTGTCACGACCGGCGGCGTAGAAGTTATTGATAAAAGCGCCGACAAATCGGCTGACGAATTCCATGGAACGGTAGGCGATATTCATCTTGTTACCCTCAACTCCTAGAACATTGCAGCCCGGGGCTGTTCTTCAGCGACTTCATACAGGGAATCCACGGTAATGCCTCGGCGAGCCATCATCAGGGCCATGATCCGCTCCGTAATGATGCCGCGGACCAGAATGACCACGAGACCCGCCAGGAAGGCGCGAACAGCCATCGGGGCCAGCGACAGGCCCAGGGTCTGAATACCAATGGCAATACCCATATAGACGAAGATTTCAGCCGGGTTGATGTGGGGGAACAGGCCCAGAGGGGGATGGAAGAACGACTCGGTGGCGTCAATGAAACCGGGCTTGTGCTCTTCTTTCAGGAACCGGCCCATGGTGGTGGCGAGCGGGTTCATCAGGACAATAACAGAGATGACCGGCAGAACCAGATAGCGGGCGAACACATTTCCGGTCAGCTTCTCAGCCGTTCGTTCCACCCGTTCAGGACCGATGAGCCTCACGATCAGGTTCACCAGCGTCATGAGAACCAGCAGGGTGGGGATGATGCCAGTAGCGATACCGACAAAAGTATCCGCCCCTGTCTGGATCAGTGCGAAGAAACCTTCAACAAACCGAACTAACGCATCCATCAATAACTCCTTTCAAACTCGGCGGGCTAAAGAATAATGGGCAAACAGGTGCTGCAGGTTAAACCGGGGTGTACGTTACTCGAACATCCAATTGAGCTAACGCATCGACAAACATGGGATGGATATCTGAATCGGTTATGATGTGGTCTACTCTGGTCAGTTCAACCACATTGGCCATGGCGACACGGCCGAACTTCGTGTGATCAGTGATCATCACGGTCTGCTGTGAGGCACTGATCATAAATTGTTTCAGTCTGGCTTCAGCAATATTGGTGACGGTTACTCCTTTCTCGATGTCTACGCCATCGACGGCCAGAAAAAAGGTGTCGGCATTGAGGGATCGCGCGATCTGTTCTGCATACCCTCCGATGCAGTTGAACTGGTGAGGGCGAACCAGTCCACCCGCAACAATCACCTGTGTGTCGGAATTGGCTGAAAGCGCCACCGCAACATACAGATCAGGGGTGATAACGGTAAGGTTCTTTTTCCCCTGCAGATGGACAGCCAGCTGATACGCAGTGGAACCGGAATCGATAAAGATGGTCTGCCCATCCGCAACCAGATCTGCGGCAGCCCGTCCGATTTGTTCTTTCAGCTTCTGGTTGATGACGGTTTTTTCTGAATACAGGGGTTCGTAGGCGGCTCTTTCCTGAGGGAGGATGGCTCCGCCATGAACACGAATGACCTTGTTGGACTGAGCGAGAAAATCGAGATCGCGCCGGATAGTGATCGGCGCGACATTGAATTTATCGGCCAGCTCCTGGACACTGACCTTGCCCAGATCCTGGATCAACTCCAGAATGGCCTGCTGCCGCTCAGGGGCAAACTGGAAATTACGGGAAGGTGAGCCGGTGTTCATAAGAATCGCTTTCCTTCTCCAAATTGGGTTCCAACGGGATAACCTCGAACATGTTAGCACGTTTGTGTTCGTTTTACAAGTGTTTTTATGTTCTTTTTGCTTCTTTTGAGTTTTTTTAAGATTGTTTTCCGCCTCCAGAGGCGATATCCCCCTCGCCAGCAGAAAAAACCCCGCGCCTGGCGCGGGGTATGTTTAGCGGAACAGCCCAGCCCGGGCGAGCCGGGGGCTGCGGAGATCAGGGAGAAGGCAGGCGGCTAGCGCCTGCGCCGGCGGGGCAGGGCGAAAGCGAGCAGGAGAATTACGACAGATGGCCCGAAAATGGAGGATATGGGTTCACGACACAAAAACGTGCCCCTCTGCCCCTCACCACAAACCGCGATCTCCCCTACCGCCGGTCCTCCAGCGTCTGCTGCTCCTGCCTCACCGTCAGATACAGATTCTCCGCCTTGAGCTCTTCCAGCGTATATGTAGGCGCTTTGAGCGCCTCGGCAAGGCGCTCGGCCAGGCCCTGGTCGAAGCTGGGGTGTTCCATATTAATCACCACCGAGTGCAGGTGCTCCATTTCGGCCAGCTGCGCGGCGATGCGGTAGGCCTCCTCCTGGGGCGGCAGGCTGCCCACCGAGACGTTCCCCGCCCCGTCGGTCAGCACGATCAGCAGCGGCATCACGTCGGCGTGCAGGATGCGCTCCCGGTGCAGCACCTCGTAGGCCATCATCAGCCCGGCCGAGAGCGGGGTCTTGCCGCCCACGGGGATGCGCTCCAGTGCGCGCTGGGCCAGCAGCACCGAGTTGGTCGGCGGCAGCACCAGGGTGGCGCGGTCCTTCTGGAAGACCACCAGCCCCACCCGGTCGCGGCGCTGGTAGGCGTCGGTCAGCAGCGAGAGGATGGCCCCCTTGGTGGCGGCCATGCGCTCGGCCACCGCCATCGACCAGGAAGCGTCCACCAGGAAGAGGATCAAATTGGACGCCCGGCGAACGCGCACCTTGCGCATGTAATCGCCCGGCTTGATGGAGAAGGCCACCCGCTGGCGCTCGGCGGCGCGGCGCTTCTGGTAGGGAGCCGCGGCCCGCAGGGTGGCGTCCAGGGCCAGGTCCTCAGCTTTGCCCGGGGTGGGGCGCGACTGCACATAGCGGCCGCGCTTGCGCTCGGTGCGGGTCACCGAACGGCGGCCGGCGAAGCGGCGCACCATCTTATCCAGCGGAGTGTCCAGCCGGCGCGGGGCGAACTGGTCGCCGATGCGCACGCGCGTGCCGCCGTCCCACCACTGCGCGGAAGTGTTCTTGAACACCTCTTCCGGCGGCTGCGGCTGGAGCGGCCCGCCTTCGGCTGATTCTTCAACCTCGCTTACCAGGCCCTCATCGCCTTTTTTTTTTCGTCCTGTTCGGCTTCCTCTTCGACGGTCTCTTCCCGGCCCTGCGAGGCCCCGCCGACCAGGCCCTCAATCTTTTCCTGCAGCTGGTCGACGCTCATCTCGCCCTGCTGGAAAGGCCCCCGCTTCAGGCGGTGCGGCAGGGCCAGCTCGGCGGCCAGCATGATGTCGCGCTCGTTCACCGCGGTGCGGCCCTCGAACGCAGCCTGGGCGCGGGCGGCCTTGAGGATCACCAGGTCGGCGCGGTGGCCGTCCACCTGCATGGCCGAGGTGATGGAGGCGATGGTCAGCAGGTCGCGGCTGGTGTAAGTCACCTGCTCGACCAGCTGGCGGGCGCGGTCGATCTGCTCCGAGAGCTCCTGCTCCCGGGGCAGCCACTCCTCGCGGAAGGCCTCGGCGTCGGCCTCATAGGCCAGGTTGCGGCGCATAATCTCCACCCGCTCGCGGGCGCTGCGGATGCCGTGGATCTCCACCGAGAGGGCGAAGCGGTCCAGCAGCTGCGGGCGCAGGTCGCCTTCCTCGGGGTTCATGGTGCCCACCAGGATGAAGCGGGCCGGGTGCGAGAAGGAAATGCCCTCGCGCTCGACCACGTTGACGCCCATGGCGGCGCTGTCGAGCAGCACGTCCACCACGTGATCGTCCAGCAGGTTGACCTCGTCGATATAGAGCAGCCCGCGGTTGGCCGCCGCCAGCACACCCGGCTCGAAGTGGCGCTCGCCCTTCTGAATGGCCTTCTCGATGTCCAGCGTGCCCACCACGCGGTCCTCGGTGGCCGAGACGGGCAGGTTGATGAAAGCCGTGCGGCGCACGTCCACGGTGGGGGGCGGGTTGCCGTCGGCGAAGCGCTCGCGGCACTCGGTGCACCAGGCCGACCGGTTGTTGGGATCGCAGCCGAAGCGGCACCCGTGAATTACCTTCACCAGCGGCAGCAGGGCCGAGAGGGCGCGCGCGGCGGTGGACTTGGCCGTGCCGCGCTCCCCGCGGATTAGCACGCCGCCAATGCGCGGGTCAACGGCGTTCAGGATCAGGGCGCGCTTCATGCGCTCCTGGCCTACGATGGCGGTAAACGGATAAATCACGGGCATAAAATGGTGCGTCCTTTGCCAGTCTTAAATTTTCGTCTCCGGGGTAAGTGTATCATCGGAGGGGTTAGAAATCAAATCCAGACCGGCGGGTGAGGGTGGGGGATGGGTCTTCATGGGGGCAGGTGCGGCGATGCACGCAGGCGCTGCGGGCGCGGCCCGAGTGTATACTTAACCTCACCATCCTTTTTCGCCCCTGTGGAGACACCCATGTTACTAACCCTTCCCAAAGACCCGAAGGTCTTCCTTAACTGGACCTGGGACGATTACCAGCCCTTCGCCGACCGGCTGCTCTCGCGACAGCTGGACGCCGGGAACGTCGACGAGTGGGTGAACGAGTGGTCTGATATGGCGGCGGCGGTGGAGGAAACCTATGACCGCCATTATGTGGCCACCACGGTCAACACTGCCGACAAAGCGGCTGAGCAGGCGTTCAACAACTTCCTGGAAAACCTGTACCCGCGCTGGCAGGAAACCGAACAGGCGCTCCGGGAAAAACTGCTGCAGAGCGGGCTGGAGCCGGCGAACTTCTCCGTGCCCATGCGCAACTTCCGCGCCGAGGCCGACCTGTTCCGCGCCGAGAACCTGCCCCTGCTGACCGAGCTGGAGAAGCTGTGCAGCGAGTACGACCGCATCGTCGGCGCGCAGACGGTCGAGTGGCAGGGCGTCGAGGCCACGCTGACCCAGCTGGAGCCGATCCTGCAGCAGCAGGACCGGGAACTGCGCGAGCGCGTCTGGCGGCTGATGGCCGAACGCCGCCTGCAGGACCGCCCGGCGCTGAACGATCTGTGGGTGCGCCTGTTCGAGGTGCGCCGGCAGGTCGCCGCGAACGCCGGCCGGCCCGATTACCGCGCCTACCGCTGGCAGCAGATGCTGCGCTTCGACTACACCCCCGAGGACGCGCTGCGCTTCCATAAAGCCATCGAAGAGACGGTCGTCCCGGCTGCGACTCGCATTTACGCCCGCCGCAAGGGCCGCCTGGGCGTGGAGAGCCTGCGCCCCTGGGATCTGGACGTGGACCCGCTGGGCGCGGAGCCGCTGCGCCCCTTCCGCGACGTGGACGAGCTGATTCCCCGCGCCGCGCGCATCTTCCACGCCGTGGACCCGCAGCTGGGGGCTTATTTCGAGATTATGATCCGGGAGAACCTGCTGGACCTGGGTAACCGCAAGAACAAAGCCCCGGGCGGCTACTGCACCGACTTCGACGTGGTGCGCCGGCCGTTCATCTTCGCCAACGCGGTGGGAGTGAACGACGACGTGTACACGCTGCTGCACGAGGGCGGGCACGCCTTCCACGTGTTCGAATCCGCTCACCTGCGCCGCGCGCAGGACCTGATCGTGCCCAACGAGTTCGCCGAGGTGGCCTCGATGAGCATGGAGCACCTGGGGTCCAACTTCCTGGCGGCGGGCGAGGACCCGTTCTACACCCCCTCCGAGGCGGCCCGCGCCCGTATTGCGCTGGTGGAAGGGGCGGTGCTCTTCTGGCCCTACATGGCGGTGGTGGACGCCTTCCAGCACTGGGCCTACACCCACCCGCAGCAGGCCACCGACCCGGCCGCGCTGGACGCCGCCTGGGGCGAGCTGTGGCAGCGCTTTATGCCCGGGGTGGACTACAGCGGGTTGGAGGATGTGATGGTCACCGGCTGGCAGCGCAAGCCGCACATCTTCACCGACCCCTTCTATTACATCGAGTACGGCCTGGCCCAGCTGGGGGCGGTGCAGGTCTGGCGGAACTGGGAGCGCGATCCGCAGGAAGCGGTGCGCGCCTACCGCCGGGCGCTGTCGCTGGGCGGGACGGTGACCCTGCCCGAGCTGTACCGCGCCGCCGGCGCCCGGCTGGCCTTCGACGCGGAAACCCTGGGCGAGGCGGTGGCTTTCATGGAGCAGGCCATCGAGCGGCTGGAGGCCGAGCGCGGAGCATAGCTGTTTCTCAACGAAGGGCTAGCGCCTGGAAAGGGTCTCCCCGGCAGGAGGATCAGCCAGCCTTAATAAGGCAGGCCCTTCTGAGGGGGAGACCTCCTCATTTAAATGGGGATTGTCGGGTGAGCGGATTAGGGATTCTCCCTATTTGCCGGGGGGTGGCCGGGTCATAGAATCAAAACTGACGCGGACGGCGCTTGCGCCGGCTTGAATCCGGAGGAGGTTATCGGTTGGTTTACTCCAGGTCATTACTGGTGACTGGAAAAACAGGACTCCGCGGCGCTGTCGACCCCACCATCCACCCGCACATCGCAGATACAGTCCCGATCCTGCTGGAAGACGGGCGCCTGAAAG
>DGEO01000048.1:35136-47356 GCA_002385985.1 Anaerolineaceae bacterium UBA3924
GCGCCTGAAAGGAGGGCGCGTTGAGCTGCCGGCCCCAGTGACGGGGGCCGGCAAGACCGAGGGGTAAAGCTTACTCGGGAGCGGCCTGTTGTCTTGCATGCGCCCGCGGGCGCTGCACCTGTAGTTTGAAGGAGGATTAGCGATGAGAACAGTGGTAGGTCTCTATGATCGCATTGAAGATGCCCATGGGGCCGTTCGCGATCTGCGCGCTGCCGGGTTTGAGAGCGATAACATCAGCCTGGTCACGCGGGACGAAAACGGCGAGTATTCCCGCCAGATTGGCGGCGAAGGACGGATGGAGGAGTTCACCAGCGGAACCATGACGGGGGCGGCTGCCGGCGGCGCGCTGGGCGGCCTGGGCGGTCTGCTGGTCGGTCTGGGCGCGCTGGCCATCCCCGGGATTGGCCCCGTGGTGGCAGCCGGACCCATCGCCACCACCCTGGCCGGGGCCGGCATCGGCGCGGCGGCCGGGGGAATCCTGGGCGCGCTGACCGGCATGGGCGTGCCGGAGGACCAGTCTCACTATTACGCCGAAGGCATCCGCCGGGGCGGCACGCTGGTGGTGCTGCGCTGCGAGGATCACCTCTCGGACCGCGCGGTCTCGGTCATGAACCGCTACAATCCGGTGGACGTTGACCGCCGGGTGGAGGGTTGGCGCGCTGAGAACTGGCGGGGCTTCGACGAGAAGGCGCAGCCCTGGGAGCGCGGCCGGGAGTACTTCACCGGCGAGCGGCTGGAGCGCCAGGAGCGGGAGCGGCAGGAGCGCATGAGCACCACGCCAGCGCCCATGCCCGTCACCGGTGAGGAGCTGGACAGCGAGTCAAGCTTCCAGCAGGACGTGGACAAACCGGCGCACGATGAGGGCGATATTCCCGTCACCGGCATGGATGCGGACACCGGGATGCGCGGCGAGAGCGACATCCCCGTGACCGGCCGGGACAGGGACACCGGCCTGCGGGGCGAGGACGAAATCCCCGTGACCGGCAGAGACGTGGACTACACCGGCGGCCTGGAGCGGGAGTCCCAGTTCGAGAAGGACATGGAATCCGGCCTGCACGACGAGGAGATCCCCGTCACCGGCAGCATCGACGTGGACTACCCGAGGGTGGAGGAGGACATCCACGTGAGAAGTGACGTGGAGGAGGGCTATCGCACCTTCCGCGAGGACATGGATGTGGAGCGCACTTACGAGCAGCTGCGCGGCACGCCCGAGTGGGAGAGCTACGAGCCGCGCTTCCGCGAGCACTTCACCACCTACTACGGCGCCACCGGCGATGCGTACGACACCTTCCAGCCCGCCTACCTGTACGGGTACGAGCTGGCCGGTGACACCCGCTACCGGGACTACAACTGGGACCGGCTGGAGAACGACGCCCGCATGGAATGGGAGCGCCGCGGCAGCCCGCACCCCTGGGAGCACGTGCGCGACGCCGTGCGCCACGCCTGGGATGTGATGCGCGGCATGAACCGCTAACGCGAGGAGGGGAGAATGCAAGTCCGGCGAGGCTCAGACGGCCTCGCCGGACGATTTTAAGAGGTACGAATGGCCGGGTGATCTCCCGGGAAGGGAGGGATGCCCTGTTAGCCGCGGGATTCCTTCACCAGGGCCAGGTTGAGCGCTTCGCGCAGCGAGCGGGCCGGGATCACCTGCATGCCTTCCGGCCAGGCCTCGGGCTTGCGCGTCCAGCGGGGGACGATGGCGGCGGTGAAGCCCAGCTTGGCGGCCTCGCGCAGGCGGGCGTGCATCTGGCTGACCCAGCGCAGCTCGCCCGACAGCCCCACCTCGCCGATCAGCACGGCGTCGGCGCGCACCGGTACATCCTTGAGGGAGGCGGCCACCGCGGCGGCCACGGCCAGGTCGGCGGCAGGCTCGCCGATGCGCATCCCGCCGACCACGTTGACGAACACGTCCTGGTCGGCCAGGGGCAGCCCCACGCGGCGGGTGAGCACCGCGGCCAGCATCAGCAGGCGGTTGGCGTCGATGCCGTTGGGGGTGCGGCGCGGGTTGCCCAGGGTGGAAGGGCTGGTCAGGCCCTGCACCTCCACCAGCAGCGGGCGGGTGCCTTCCATGGTCACGGCGATGGCCGAGCCGGGCGCGTTGACCAGGCGCTCGGCCAGGAAGGCCTCGGACGGGTTGGGCACCTCCACCATGCCGCTTTCGCGCATCTCAAACACGCCCACCTCGGAGGTGGGGCCGAAGCGGTTCTTCACCGAGCGCAGCAGGCGAAAGGTCTGGTAGCGGTCGCCCTCCAGGTAGAGCACGGTGTCGACGATGTGCTCCAGCACGCGCGGGCCGGCGATCATGCCTTCCTTGGTGACGTGGCCGATGACGAAGACCGAGAGGCCCTCGCTCTTGGCCAGCTCGCGCAGGCGCGAGGCGCTTTCGCGCACCTGGGTGACCGAGCCGGCGGCCGATTCCAGCTGAGGCAGGTAGACGGTCTGGATGGAGTCGACGATCAGGATATCGGGGCCGACCTGGTCCACATGCTCCAGGATGGCCTCCAGGTTGGTCTCGGTGACCAGCAGCAGCTCCTCGGGCAGGGGCTTCGGCTCCGCGCCCTCATCCTGCGCGGCGCGCACCAGGCGCACGGCGCGCATTTTGATCTGCCGCTCGGATTCCTCGCCGGAGACGTACAGCACGCGGTGCTCCGCGGCCAGCTCCATGGCCATCTGCAGCAGCAGGGTGGACTTGCCGATGCCCGGGTCGCCGCCGACCAGGATGATGGAGCCGGGGACGATGCCGCCGCCCAGCACGCGGGAAAACTCGCCGATGGAAAGCGGCATGCGCGCCTCGGCGTCCCCCTCGATGGCCGCCAGCGGGCGGGGCTGCGAGCGGGTGCTCAGCCCGCGGCCGGCGGTGGGGGCGCTGGCCGAGCGCGCCGGGGCGGCGATGATCTCTTCCACCATCGAGCCCCAGCTGCCGCACTGCGGGCAGCGGCCCAGCTGCTGCGGAGCGGTGCGCCCGCAGTTCTGACAGATGTATCGGGTCTGGGTTTTAGCCATGGGTATCCTTCGATTCCAGGAGCGTGCAGCTTGATTCTACCCAATAAAAAGGTTGGCGGGGCTGTTCGCGCCCGCCAACCCTTGTTGGTTCCATTCTGATCCGCTCAGACGTGAGCGCTGCGCTCAGGCCTGGGCGGCCAGGGCTTTCTTCTCGGCCTCCGGGTCTTCGGAGCGCCGCAGGAAGATCTCGCCGTCCTCGTTCACGTCCACGATGATCAGGTCGCCTTCGTGGAACTCGCCGCTCAGCAGGGCATCCGAGAGCTGGTCTTCGACCTTGTTCTGGATCACCCGGCGCAGCGGGCGGGCGCCGAAGTCGGGATCGTAGCCCTCTTCGGACAGCCGGTCCAGCGCGGCGCTGGTGGCTTCCAGGCGGATGCTGTACTCTTCCAGCCGGCTGGCCACCTTGTCCAGCTCCAGATGGACGATCTGGCGCAGGTCCTGGCGGTTGAGCGAGCGGAAGACGATCACGGCGTCCATGCGGTTGATGAACTCGGGGCGGAAGACACGCTTGAGCGCGTCGGTCAGCTTCTTGCGCATCTCCTCGTAGGACTGGCGCTCCTCGGCCTCCTCGTCGACGGCCAGGTTGAAGCCGAACATGTTCTGGCGCTTGATCATGTCCGCGCCGATGTTCGAGGTCATCACGATGATGGCGTTGCGGAAGTCCACGCGGTGCCCGCGGGCGTCCGAGAGCTGGCCTTCCTCCATGATCTGCAGCAGCATGTTGTGCGCTTCGGGATGGGCCTTCTCGATTTCGTCAAAGACCACGATGGAGTAGGGCCGGCGGCGGATGGCCTCGGTCAGCTGGCCGGCTTCTTCGTAGCCGACGTAGCCGGGAGGCGCGCCCACCAGGCGGCTGACGTTGTGCCGCTCCATGAACTCGGACATATCCAGCTGGATCAGGGCGTCTTCAGAGCCGAAGAGGAACTTGGCCAGCGCCTTGGTCAGCTCGGTCTTGCCCACGCCGGTGGGGCCGAGGAACATGAAGGAGCCGATCGGGCGGCGCGGGTCTTTCAGGCCGGAGCGCGCCCGGCGGACGGCCTTGGAGATGCTCTCGATGGCCTCGTCCTGGCCGATGATGCTCTTGCGCAGCTCCTCTTCCATCTGCAGCAGGCGGACCGACTCTTCCTGGGCCATCTGCATCACCGGCACGCCGGTCCACATGGAGACCAGCTCGGCGATGTCTTCGGCGGTGACGACCGGGGCGTTGTCGCGGTCCCAGCTGTGGCGCAGCTGCTCCAGCTTATCCTCCAGCTCGGTCTCCCGGTCCAGCAGTTCCTGGGCCTCTTCGTAGCGGGCGTCTTCGACGGCCAGGGCGTGGTTCTCGCGAACCTCGCGCAGCTCGGCCATCACCTTGCGGGCGGCTTCGGCAGCCGGGTTCTTGTACATGCGCACCCGCGAAGCCGACTCGTCGATCAGGTCGATGGCTTTGTCGGGCAGGAAGCGCTCGGTGACGTAGCGGGCCGACAGGCGCGCGGCGGCCTCCAGCGCTTCGTCCGAGATGGTCAGGCGGTGGTGCTCTTCGTAGGCGCTGCGGATGCCGCGCAGGATCTGGATGGTCTCATCCAGCGAAGGCTCGGCCACCTGGATGGGCTGGAAGCGCCGTTCCAGGGCGGCGTCGGATTCGATGTGCTTGCGGTACTCGTCCAGGGTGGTGGCGCCGATGACCTGCAGCTCGCCGCGGGAAAGGGCGGGCTTGAGGATGTTGGCGGCGTCCACCGAGGAGCCGGCCGCGCCGGCGCCCACCAGCATGTGCACCTCGTCGATGAACAGGATGGCGCCCGAGGACTTCAGCTCGTCGATCACCCGCTTGAGGCGCTCTTCGAACTGGCCGCGGTACATGGTGCCGGCCACCAGCGAGCCGACGTCCAGCTGCAGCACGCGCTTGTTGAGCAGCGGGGCCGGCACGTCGCCTTCGACGATGCGCTGGGCCAGGCCTTCCACGATGGCAGTCTTGCCCACGCCCGGCTCGCCGATCAGCGCGGGGTTGTTCTTGGTGCGGCGGGCCAGAATCTGGATCACCCGCTCAATTTCTTTCTGGCGCCCGATGACCGGGTCCAGCTTGCCCTCTTCGGCCAGGGCGGTCAGGTCCACCGCCAGCTGGTCCACCAGGGGAGTCTTGGGGCGGCTCTGCTCCTGGCGCGAGGAAGCGCTGCCGGACTGGCGGCCGGTGACGGCCGGGGCGGCGCTGCTGGCGCTGCTGGATTCGGAGAGCACGCGGCGGGTCTGGCGGCGGATCTGCTCGGGCGTTATGCCCAGCTTGCGCAGCACGTCCATGGCGCGCCCTTCGGAGGAACGCACCAGGCCCAGCAGCAGGTGCTCGGTACCGATGTAGTGATGGCCCAGGCGGCGGGCCTCTTCAATAGCGTATTCCAGGACCTGTTGAACGCCGGGGGAAAGATCGATCTTCCCGCTGCGATACTGGCCGTAGCCGCTCAGCCGTTCCACCATTTCCTGTACACGCTCTGGTTCTAACCCTAAATCGCGCAGGACCCGGCCTGCGACACCGCCTTCTTCCTGGATTAGACCCAAGAGCAGATGCTCGGTGCTGATGGTTTCCTGGCGCATACGTTCAGCTTCCTGATGCGCCAGGCTGAGCACACGTCGAGCTCGTTGGGTAAAACGTTCCATTCCAGACAAGGCAATTACCTCCTAATAATTCCGCCTGAACCGGAGTGACGGCGCCAGGACGGGTGACAATGTACGCAAATTTCCCCCCTTCAAGACTTACAATGTCTGAATCGATTGTATCAGACTTTATCTGGCGAGCGCCTCACCCAAAGGGGGGATGTGAGACGCCCGATGTGGATGAGAATACCATCCGGTCCCCGGGCTGCGGCCGGATCCATTCGACTTATAAAGATATTACGCCCACCTGGATTCTATCTGGCTAGCGTTAGATTTATATTGGAAACCGGGATGCTGGCGGAGACGGTCTTACTTTTCACTGCCCAAATTATACCATATCGATCTTAATTGTGAATGGTGTCCGCGGGCGACCGGCAGGGGGCAAATTACATATTTGACCACTCAAGATTATTATTGGACCTTTCGTAGAAGCCCGGCAGACGGCTTGAAAAATGAGATCAGATGGATATGATATAGGTTGCGCGTGTTAGTGCGCGCGCCCCCAGACGAACAATTTAACCAGGGAACTCAAGCCTTGTGGAGGCGACGATCCAGGGGGATGTTATCTGGTCGCTTGGCGGTAGAAGCCCGCCGCACCCCCCGGGGAGCCAGTAGCGAAACCGGCCGCAGCACTGCGGCCGTTATCTTTTTTAATCCCAAACCGCATTGAACCAGACAAAGAGGAGGATGTATGTTCAAGAAAGTGCTGGTGTTCATAGCGCTGATGGCGCTGCTCGGGGCGGCCTTCGCTTCGGCGGCGAACCTGAATGTGAACGGCGGTACGCTGCAGGCGGGCAGTTACGGCGATCTGACCTGCGATGCGGACGGCGTCGAGGTGGCTTACACAACGAACTACGTCGACGGTGTCTGGAAGGTGACCGATGTTGTCATCAGCGGGATCGACGACACCTGCAGCGGGACGACGATCGATGTGGTCCTGATTCTTGACGGTGGGTCAGCGGTTGGTCCTGTCAGCGGCACCATTAACGATGAGTCGATCACGATCAGCCTGGGTACCGCTGCTCCGAACGCCGACGCCGTGGCCGGCATCGACATCCTGGTGAAGAACTAAGTGGTGCACGCATCGGGCTGCGGTCCAATGGTGAGCCTCCGCCGGCGCTTCCCGGCCCGTGCTTCAGACCCTGCGGCGGAAAGGAGGCCAGGTATGGTTTCTGCCTTACCAGCAGGTTGCCCCGGCAGCGGCAACTGCCAGGGCAACGATCCAGAGGTGGCATAGGGCGCGCCTCTGTCACAGCGCCATTATGCCACCTCCCCTGTCGAGATGCAACATCAAAAAAGTTGTCATTTGACCGATCTTCACAGGAGAGTGCATGATGTTTAAGAAAGTTCTGGTCTTAACCCTGCTCTTTGTGCTGGTGGCGGCCGCGTTTGCTGCCGCGGCGGAGCTGCCCGTCAGCGGCGGCACCATTCAGGCGGGCGTGGATGACACCCTGTACTGCGACCCCGACGGCGTTTATGTGCCCGGCTGGGGCCTTGAAACCGACGACAACACCGTTCGGTCCGTCAGAATTGCCGGAATTCATCCTGACTGCGCGGGCAACGAAATGTTCGTCAAGATTTATGGGCCTGATCCCGCAGCAAAACCCCTGTACTCAGGCCAGATGACGCTAACCGGCGCCGATCAAGAGACGTTCAGATTCTCTGCGCCCTACCTTCGCCCTCAGGATATCGTGGTCCTGAAGATCTGGATCGAAGGTGAGTATTAATCCCTAGTGTTATGCCGCTGGCTGGCCTTCGCCGATCCATGAAGGCCAGCCAGATTTCCACTTAACCATCTCAATGAAAAAAATCTTTGCTGGCGTTTCGCTGATTCTCTGCCTGATCTGGTTCTTCTACTTCCGGCCGCTGGCGCTCGGCGGGCCGGCCACCTACATTATTGTCAGCGGCGTCAGCATGGAGCCAACTTTCCACTCCGGCGACCTGGTCATCCTGCACCGCCAGGCGGAGTACCAGATCGGTGACGTGGTGGCCTACACGGTCAAAGGGGCCGGCAACGTCATCCACCGCATCGTGGGCGGTGACCGGAACGGGTATATCACCAGAGGCGACAACAAGAACGGCGCCGACCCCTGGACCCCCGCCGCCGAACAGGTGCTCGGCCGGCAGTTTCTTCATCTCCCGAAAGCAGGTCTGGTCATTCTGCAGCTGCGCCAGCCTCATTACCTGGCCGCGCTGGTGCTGCTGGCCGGCCTGTCTGTCTGGGAGGACGATCACCCGCGGTCCCGCCGCCGGGATTACAGGAGGAAAGCCATGACAACTGCTCAGAACGACCCCCGGGCCATCCCGCGAACAAAAGAAGCCGCCAGGCCGGCTGTGGAGGCGCTCGCTCCGCCGAACTGGGCCGGGCCGCTGCTGTACCTGGCCCTGCTGCTGGCCGCTCTGGCCCTGGCGCTGGGCTTCTTCGCCTTCCGCGCCCCGCTGGCGGTCAGCGAGGAGCAGGAGGTGCTGAAGCTCGAGCACCAGATGCGCTTTGATTACACCGTGCGCACCGCCCGTTCCGAGCTGTACCCGCAGGGGCAGGTGGTTCCGGCCGGCGGCGAGTCTCAGAGCGTGTTCACCCGGCTGGTCGACAGCATTCTGGTGACCTACTCCTACCAGCTTGCCGGCCTGCAGGCGGGCGACCTGACCGTGGAGCTGACCCCTACGCTGCGGGTTCTCAGCGGTGACCAGGTGCTGCACACCCGCCCGCTGGGCGATCCGCTGGTCTACCAGGGCGACGAGCTCACGGGCCAGGTAGAGCTGGATCTGGACGAGATCCAGGCGTGGGTTGCGGGCCTGGAGGAGCTGGCCGGCTATTCACTGAACAGCTACGTCCTGGAGGTGGTGCCCGAGGTGCGGGTGCAGGGATCGGCCGCGGGGCAGGAGGCGAGCGGGGACTTTGCTCCTGCGTTCAGCCTGCGGGTCAACCAGACGCAGATCACGCTGGACGGCGAGCTGGAGCGCGCCGAGAGCCGCTCCGTCACCCAGACGGCCACCCGCGCCAACCGGCTGAGCCTGGCGGGCCTTTCGATGCCGGTGCAGCAGGCGCGCAGCCTGAGCCTGTGGGGCGGGATTCCCGCGCTGGTGATCGCCGCGGTCTGCGCCGGGATGCTCTACCTGGGCTGGGGCCTGAGCCAGACCGGTAAACTGCTGGCGCGCTACCGGGGCAAGGTGGTCACGGTGACGGCGGTGGAAGACGCCGCCGGGCCGGTGATCCACGTGGCCGGCATGGCGGAGCTGGCCCGCCTGGCGGAGAAGGAAGGCGCGCTGATCCTGCACCAGGCGCAGGGCGACGGACGGCACCTGTTCTTCCTGCCGGCCGGGGTGGCCACGTATGTATATTCGCCGGGAGACGGGGAAGAGGCCTGAGCCATGCGCGCCCCGGCTGCCCTTGCCGTCCTGGCTTTGCTAATCGTCCTGCTGGCGGTGGTCACTGGCGCCGCCAGCCATCTTGCCGTGGACGGCGGGTATCTGCAAGTCTTCCAGTACACGGCGGCCATCACCCTGCCCACCGACACGCCGACGCCCACCATCACTCCTACGGCGAACTGGTCGGGCATCAAGGTTTCCATCCAGAATGTTGGTTCCAGCTGTGAAAACCTGTCCGCTGAGGTTGTTGATAACAATGGCCAGGCGGTCCTGCCGGGGCCGGTGCAGTGGTACCTGTGCCATGGAAAGAATAACCCCAGCACAAGATGCGATGCCAGTACCAATTACGGCAGCGGGCTGGCTTACCCTGAGCCAGATGGCAGAGTTATTCATATTGTTGCGGTTCCCCCTCAAAGCGGCAGTCAATATTTCTTTAAAGTAGACCAGCCGCCAGGCGCGCAAGGGTCCGGGAATATTTTTTCTAGCAATATCGGATGGCCGCCGGAGGGTTGTTCACCGGCCGCGCAAAGGCTGGTTCCTCAGGAGACGCTCCAGCCGGACATTACACCTGTGTCCCCTACCATAAGTACTACACCCTGGCCTCTGCCCGGAGACACCGATCCCATCGCCCCGCCGCCTCTTGTTCCGCCTCCGACCAGTACGCCCACGGCGACCGTGACGGCCACACCGGAGCCGTCCGCCAGCCCGACCGCTGCGCCAGACACGCCCACGCCGATTCTCACCGGCTCGCCTGCCCCGGCGGCCAGCGGTACGCCCGCGGAGGAGAAGGCCGCGCCCACCGCCACGCCTTCGCCGGAGGCCAGCCCGACCGTGACGGCAGACCCCGCATACCCGACTGTCGAAACCGGGCCGGCCATCACGCCCGCGCCTTAGGGCGCCGGCGGGCGGCAGTCAGAGCGGCTCAGTCCTCCAGCAAATAGGCCATGATCCAGCGGGTGGTGTCCACCAGCGCGTCGATGTGGGTGCGCTCGTAGGAGTGTGAGGCGTCCACGCCCGGGCCGATCAACGCCACGGCCAGGTCGGCGCCGGCCCGCCAGGCGGCCTCGCCGTCCGAGCCGTAGTAGGGGTAGATATCCACCTTATAGTCGATGCCGTGGGCCTCGGCCAGCCGGCGCAGGCGCTGGCTGAACTCGTAGTGGTACGGCCCGCCCGAATCCTTCACGCACAGCGTGGCGTGGTACTCGTCCGAGGTCTGCCCTTCGCCGATGGCGGCCATGTCCACGGCCAGCAGCTCCTCCACGCTTTCAGGGAAGCCGGTGAAGGCCGCCCCGTGGCCCACCTCCTCGTAGTTGCTGATCAGCAGGCAGGTGGTGTGCTTCGGGCGCAGGCCGGCGGCGCTCAGGCTGTGCACGGCCGAGACCAGGTTGGCCACGCAGGCCTTGTCGTCCAGATGGCGCGAGCGGATGAAGCCGTTGCGCACCTCGACGCGCGGATCAAGGGCGACAAAATCGCCCACCTGCACGCCCAGGGCGCGGGTTTCCTCGTCGTTCGTCACGCGCTCGTCCAGGCGCACCTCCAGGCTGTCGGCCTCGCGTTTGGTTTCGCCGGTTTTGGCGCCGTGCACGTGGCTGGAGGCTAAAGTCAGCAGGATGCTGCCGCGAATCTCGCGCCCGGACTGGGTGAAGATGGTGCAGCCCTCGTTTTCCACGGCGTTCCAGGCGTAGCCGCCGATCTGGGTCAGCTTAAGGCGGCCGTTGGTCTTGATCTCCTTGACCATCGCGCCCAGCGTGTCCACGTGGGCGGTCAGCGCGCGGGTGGGGGTGGGGTCTTCGCCGGGCCAGGTCACCAGCAGGGCGCCCTTGCGCGTGCGGCGCAGGGTCAGCCCGGGAAAGGCCGCCAGGGCCTGTTCGCAGTATTCGATGGCCGGGAAGGCGCGTCCGGTGGGGCTGGGCGTGTTCAGCAGCCCGGTCAGAAAGTCGATCAGGTACTGGGTGTCAACGGGGGGCAGGGTCATGGGCTCTCGATTGTGATGGTTGGGGTTGGCAAAGGCGTAGAAGGAAGGGATCTGGGCAGCGCGACCGCGCAGGTGACGCTGACCTGTTCCGGCTCCGGCCCGGTGACCACCCAGACTTCGCCGTTGATCAGGATCTGGCAGGTCGGCCCGCCGCCGCTGCCCGTGGAGTTGGTGGCCTCCAGGATGATCTCGTCGCCGGCCCGGGCGGTGAAGTCCACCTCCCAGGGGGTTTCCATCCAGACGGCCTCGGGGATGGCCTCGGCCGGGGCCTGCAGCCCGATCAGCGCGCCGCCGACCGGCGACTCCACGCGCACGCTGACCTCGTAGCTCGGCCGGTCGAACAGGCCGAACATGTTCAGGATGCCGGCGAACACGGCAGCCAGCAGGAGCAGGATGATCGTCTCCACGATTTGCTGCCGTCGGGCCTGGTTGGAGTTGTTGGCGGTCATAGCGGTTTGCGGGGCGTTAGCCGGAACAGTAGAAATATGGTAATCGAATTGACGGGGAGGGGCAAGCCTGACAGCGGGTGATTTTGCCGCCTCACCGGCGGGCGGCCAGCTCGGCGGGCAGCGGGTGGGCGAAGGCGGAGGGCGGCGCTTCGTGAGCCTGGCGGAGGTACCCGGCCGCGGCCCGCCGCCAGCGCGGGGAGTAATCCTCGACAGGAAGCCTGGACCGCAGGTCGGGCGGCAGGCTGGCGTCGTGCGCCTGGCGCAGCGCGGCCCCGAACTCGGCGCACTGCGCGTCGCTCAGCGGCTGCTTGAAGCCGTCTTTGCCCTGGATGAAGGGGTAGAGGCGCAGGCGAAGCCGTCCAGGCAGGTCCACAGCTGCCCGCCCCGCGTTTCGAGCGGCGCGATGATCTGGCGCAGCCCCTGCCGGCTGAGGAAGTGGGGGGTTAGCAGCGAGGCTTCTTCGAAATTTCCCCGGCGCAGCTTGACGAACCAGGCCGTACCGGTGCGGTCTTCGGCCCGGTAGACGGCGGTGTTAACGTCCGCGCCCAGGGGGAGGAAGGCCAGCCGGGCCGCGTCCAGCCCGAAGGAAGCGCGCAGACAGGCGATCAGGTGCTCGTCGGGCAGGTCGGGTTTCTCGAGCATGCGATGATTCTACATCCGGCCCGGAAAAAACCGGAAAACCAGTTTTTGCCAGTACCCTTGACTCCTGCTGTAAAGGGACTATAATAGCGCCTGTTGCTCTCGCTGCAGGGGAGCCGATGTCCCCGGGGTAAAGCCTGGAGGGAGATCGCCAACAGGA
>DGEO01000024.1 GCA_002385985.1 Anaerolineaceae bacterium UBA3924
TCGCTGCTGACCGGCAAGCTGCCCCTGGTCACCCGCGTGCTCTATCCGCCCGACACGCTGCAGGGGATCGATTCCTACCAGCACCTGCCCGGGATTCTCAGGCGAAACGGCTACCGCACCGTCTCGCTGGGCGTGCCCTACTTTGTGGATATGAACACGGTCAACTTCCAGGAGGCCTTTGACGCGGTCAACTGCCAGGCCACGCCGCCCAACCCGCTCGAGGAGCGGCTGGCCCGCTTCGGGCTGAGCAACACCGCCTACCTGCTCGACACCCTGCAGGGGCGCATCGCCGACCGCATCCGGCACATCTACTTCATCGAGGACATGACCAATCCCATCGAGCTCGTCGAACAGCCCGGGGACGCCGGCCTGGACGACCAGCTGCGGTTGGAATGCCTGCGGGCCGACCTGGAGCAGGCCCGCGAGACCGGCCAGCCGCTGTTCGCCCACGTGCACCTGATGGGCACCCACGGCCCCGAGTTTGTGCTGGAAAACCAGGTCTTCTCCGAAGGCGAGCAGGAGGAGGGCTGGGACATAGACTTCTACGACGACACCGTGCTGGAGTACGACGCCAAGGTGCGCCAGGTGGTCGAGACCCTGCAGGAGCTGGGCCTGTACGACAACACCATCCTGGTGCTCTCCTCAGACCACGGCTGGCGCTGGACGATCTCCAACCGGCTTCCATTAATCATCCGCTTCCCGGGCGGGGCCAATGCCGGGGAAATCAGCGAATCCACCCAGAACCTGGACATCGCCCCCACGCTGCTGGACTACCTGGGCCTGCCGAAACCGAAATGGATGGGCGGGGACTCGCTCCTGCGCCCGCTGGACCCCCACCGGCTGATCCTGGCGGTGCGCACCAACATGATCGAGATGCAGGGCGGGGACTGGGTGCTGCCCCGCGAGCGGCTGGAGCCGCCCTTCTACCAGTTCAGCGTGCTGTACGCCATCCAGTGCCAGAACTTCCACACCCTCAATCTGGAGGACCTGAGCCACCAGGTCGGCCGGGTTCGCGGCTACGTGAACCCCTGCCTGCGCAGCGAGCTCAACTCCACAGATGAGATCCGCGCGCAGGTGGCCCAGATCCTGACCCGGATGGGCTACGAAGTGCCGGCGGAGTGGTAGGGTAAATCAGGCTGCGGGAAGGTGAACCCGCTGAGCCGGTGTGCAGCGCCGCTGGCCGCCGGTGCGAAGTGCCGGCGGAGTGGTAGGGTAAATCAGGCCTCAGCAGCGCAAGAGGGACAGTCAGAGTAGCAGTCAAGACGCGAGAGCACTGCGAGGACGGCCGGGCGGGGAGCGCTGGAGGGGCCGCAGGGGGTGATTTGACAGCCGGGAAGGCAAAGTATATACTGACCAGCATCCATCCCTTCAACCTGCAGGATTGAAGTGAAGCGTTTTCTCTCCATTACCTTCGGCTTTATCTACCTCTTTCTCCTGGCTGCCAGCCTGATGGCCCTGGTCAAACCGGGGGCCGCCGTTTTCTACCGTCAAATCCCTGTTCAGAACGAGCGGCTAATCACCAGCCAGAAGGCGTATGAGTACCACTTTGACCTGAACACCGGCTTCTACAACCTCGACACGCTGCTGGTGAAGGAAAACGGCCGGACGCTGGACCCGGGCACCGTCGATTACACCCTGGCAGGCGGAAGCGGCACTTTTGCCGTCAAGGCGGCCGGCGGCGGGCGGGTTACCCTCCTCATTTCCCCGGCCGAAGCATCCCAGACCGGCCCGGGCGAGGATGCCTACACGGTGATCGTCCGCCCGCACCTCATCCGCCGGCGCTGGGCCGGGCTGGCCGGGCTGTTCCTGCTGGCCATCCCGGCCGTGTACCTGCTCACCGTTCTGGCCGACTCCGGAAAACGCTCCCGCCTGCTCGCTTCTCCGCTGAGCCTGCTGCAGCTGCTGGTCGACCTCCCGGACCGGGCCGCGGATCGGGTACTGGAGTACCTGCGGGCGAGAAACGGGCTGGTCCGTCAGGCGGCGGCCGGAACCTTCCTGGCGGCCTTTTTCTACGTCTTCATGGAGTGGGTCTTCTTCCTCACCCGGCCCTCCTTCATGGACATGCTCAGCCTGGCAGAAAAGCTGGGGGTCTGTCTGGTGTCCGGGCTGCTGGCCGGGCTGGTCAGCCTGCTGGCGCTGCCCGTCATCGCCCTGCTGGACCTGCTGCTGTTCCGCCGGTACCCCGCCTTCGGGCGGTACGCCTTCAGCCTCCCGGCCGCCCTGGTGCTGGCCTGCCTGGGGCTGATTCTGGTTGACAACTTCACCTACACCCTGTTCGGCTTCGGGATAGTCACCTCGGAGGGCGCCGTCCGGGCGCTGTACGCGGCCGGCTTTCTCGGGCTGCTGGTTTACATTCTGATGGAGGAGAGCAAACAACTCTCTTCGGTTCCTGCGAAGGCTTTCCACTGGCGGCAGAAGGCCGCCCTGGGGCTGGCGGCTGCCGGGCTGGTGCTGGTCGCTCTGGCCTACCGGCCGGGGAATGTCTCGGCCTCACAGGTGAGCCAGGTCTCCGGCAGCGGCGAGAAGCCCAACATCATCCTGCTGAGCACCGACGGGCTGAACGCCGCTAATATGTCCGCCTACGGCTACGAGCGCGACACCACCCCCTTCATCCGCCAGCTGGCCGCCGAAGCGCTGTTCAGCGAGAACAGCTTCACCAACGCGGCCACCTCCACCGGTTCGGAGGTCGCTCTGCTGACCGGCAAGCTGCCCTCCCAGACCCGGGTGCTCTACCCGCCC
>DGEO01000021.1:0-3815 GCA_002385985.1 Anaerolineaceae bacterium UBA3924
GGCCCGCCAGCCGTCCGCACCTCCATACGATAGCGCCGACTGGTCGGTCACATCAGAAATCGTTCCATCCTCCGGGCTGGGCGGATCGATCGATCTGGATGACCGCCTGTGCGGCGCCATCGCGCTGCTGCAGCTCCCGGAAACCGTTGAGCGGGATCTTTTTCGCTCCATATTCCAAATGATCTCACCGTCGAGAAGAATGACGTTACCGGGATCCCTCGTTATCCGGCTTTATCACCGCCACCTTCCGGGAAATGGCGATCAGGCCTGGGGTTTCTATCTGGTGTCCGGGTATGAGGATCAGTGCCTGCACCCGGCCCGCGCCAACCGGTGGATGGTGCTTGTTTACCTGTTTCCTGAAGAGTATTCGACCATGAGGTGATAATGAACGATGATTTGAATAAGGATACGACCGGTAATTCAAACTGGGCGCAGCCTGTGTCCCGCCTGAAAGCCAGCCAGGTCCCGCCGGGGGCCATCAACCTGAACGTAGAAGGCCGGCAGGTCACCGGGCCGTTTCAGGGGTTCGGACAGCTCTGGCAGAAAACCTACCGCGTCCGCCTGGATGGCGTGGCTCTCTCTCCGGAGGAGGTGATGCAGGTCTGGCTGCGCAAGTTCGCCCAGCTGCAGCCTCCGGAGAACCACTTTCACTTTTCCAGCGATACCGTGCAGCCGGGCGACCTGATCTTCATCGATACCTTCCTGCCCACCTATCCTGGTTCAAAAGGTGTGATCCCGCTGGCCAGCGGCGTGATGGTCATGTATATGGACAGCACCTCGATGACAGTGATCACCCCGGAAGGCCATCCGGAGGCGGGCTGGAACACCTTCAGTACATACCTGGAAGACGGCACTGTAATTGCCCAGATCCAGTCCTACGCTCGCGCTGCGGACCCGATTTACGAGTTCGGCCTGCGCTTTATGGGCGGGGCCAGGGTGCAGGAAAGCACCTGGAAACATGTGCTCACCGCGCTGGCGAACGAACTCAACTGCAGCGCTCCCGTAGAAATGAGCAAGGTGTGCCTGGATCCCTCTCTGCAGTGGTCCGCGGCGAAAAATGTGTGGAAAAACGCCGGCCTGCGCACCATGCTTCACCGCCTGTCCACGCCATTTACCCGCAGTCGTGGAAAAACCGGCCAGGGACGGATCCAGTAATTACTTTCGTCCAAATTCAAACGATACAGCCTCAAGTGGTCTGGTAAAATCCACCCCATGAGACCACTTGTGGTAGTCGACCGGCTGACCTACCGCCACCCCGGCAGCGAGCCATCGCAAAGAAACGCGCTGGACGGGGTATCCCTGCAGATCGAAGCCGGTGAATACGTTGCGCTGATCGGGTCGAACGGATCGGGAAAAACCACCCTGGCCCGCCATCTGAACGCCTTACTGGTGCCGGCACAGGGGACAGTGTTGATCGACGGCCTGGATACTCGCGACCGGGCCAATTACCCGCGCATCCGCAGCACCGTGGGGATGGTGTTTCAACGCCCCGAAGACCAGATGATCGCCACCACAGTCGAGGAGGACGTCGCCTTCGGCCCGGAGAACCTGGGACTGCCGCCCGACGAAATTCGCCGCCGGGTGGAAGATGCCCTTGAACAGGCCAGCATCACCGCCCTGAGGCATCGACCGCCCTACCAGCTCTCTGCCGGGCAGATGCAGCGGGTCGCGCTGGCGGGGGTGCTGGCCATGCGCCCCGCCTGTATCATCTTCGACGAAGCAACTGCCATGCTCGATCCGCGGGGCCGCGAGACGCTGCTCTCCCTGATGCGGGATCTCCACCAGAACGGGACGACCATCATCCACATCACTCACTTTATGGAGGAAGCCGCTGAAGCCGGGCGTGTGCTGGTCATGCACGCCGGGCAGATTGTGATGGACGGCACACCGGCACAGATCTTCGCCCGTGCGCGAGCATTATCCGATCTTGGACTGGAATGCCCGCCTGCCATGGCCATCGCGGACGAACTGCGTCCCTGGCTGCCGTCGCTGCCGGCCGGGGTGGTCAGCGCAGAGGAACTGCTGGCTGCCATCCCGCCGGCCATGACACCTTACATACCACAGCAGATCACAGCACCCCCGATCAGCCCGGAGAAGTCCAACGGTTTTTCCGCCATCGAAGTGAACCGGCTTTCCCACTGGTACGGGCGGGGAACGCCATTCGAAAGGCAGTCGTTGGATCAGGTCACCATGAAGGTCGCGGGGAAGTCGGCTGCCGGTCTGGCCGGCGCTACAGGATCGGGAAAGACCACCCTGCTGCAGCACCTGAACGGCCTGTACCTGCCGCAGCAGGGTACCGTCCGGGTGGGCGCCCACGACTTGAACCAGGCGGATGTCGACCTGCGGGGGGTGCGGCGCTACTCCGGCCTGCTGTTCCAAATCCCCGAAAACCACTTTTTCGAAGAGTTCGTCGGGGACGAAATCGCCTACGGACCGCGTCTGGCCGGGCTGAAGGAAGAAGTCCTGCGCCAGCGCGTGCGCGAGACCATGGAAGCGCTGGGTTTACCATTTGAAGCCTTCAAAGACCGGCGCACCTATGCCCTGAGCGGCGGCGAGCGGCGCAAGGTCGCGCTGGCTTCTGTGCTGGCCGTACATCCCGAGATCCTGCTGCTGGATGAGCCCACCGCCGGCCTGGACCCGGCTTCGCGAAGAGATGTGCTCGCGCTGCTGCGCCGGCAGCTGGACCTGGGGAAAACGCTGGTCATCTCCTCGCACCGCATGACCGACCTGGCTGAGCTGGCCGGCAGCATCACCATCCTGCAGTCCGGCCGGCTGGAGCTGGACGGGCCGGTCCATCAGGTCTTCCGGCAGGAGGATCAGCTGCGCCAGGTTGGCCTGCGATCACCGCTGCCAGCCCGGGTATCGCGCCGCCTCCACGAACAGGGCTGGCCAGTCTCGCCGGAAGCGGTCACTACCGGCCAGGTGGTAGAGAGCCTGCGGGCCATGCACAATCAGATACCGTATGAATAACTTCGAGTACCTCAACCGGGTGGCCATCGGACAGTACATCCCCGGCTCCGCCTTCATTTACCGGCTGGACGCGCGCACCCGCATTCTGATCTATTTCGTTTTCATCCCCCTGGTGGCTTTCCTGCCCTCCATTCGCGGGGTGCTGGCCTGCCTGCTGGCGGTTCTCCTCGCCATCACCGCCAGCCGCATCCCACCGGGTTTCGCGCTGCGGTCGCTGCTGGCTCCACTGCCGTTCCTGGTGTTCATCGCGCTGGTGCAGCTGTTTTCAGTCCCTGCAGGCGATTCCAGCATCCTGTTTCGGCTCGGCCCGCTGACTGCCTCAATCGCCGGGGTTGAAGCCGGGCTGCTTCTGGCCCTGCGCTTCGCCACTTTGATCCTGCTCGTCGCCCTGGCCACTTTCACCCTGTCCACCAGCGAACTGGTCTACGGCCTGCGCTCACTGCTGCGGCCGCTGTCACGGCTGGGCTTCCCTTCAGAGGATTTCATCCAGATTGTACAGATCACTCTGCGCTTCATCCCCTTCCTGGCGCTCAGCGCGGAGCGAATAGCCAAAGCCCAGGCGGCCCGCGGAGCGGACTGGGGAACGAAACGCGGCTCCCTGCTGCGGCGCGCGCGCGACGTGGTGCCGCTCATCATCCCGCTGTTCGTCACCACCCTGCGGCAGGCGGAAAACCTGGCTCTGGCAATGGATGCCCGGGCTTACGCAACGGGGGAAACCGTCACCTCACTGCGCCAGTTCCAGTTCCGCCTGGCGGACTACATCGCCATGGCCGCCGCATTCTTCTTTATACTCGGATTAATATATATTATTTAGTCGATTACTATATTGGCTATGCGCATTACAG
>DGEO01000021.1:4045-6603 GCA_002385985.1 Anaerolineaceae bacterium UBA3924
GAAAGCAGCACCAGAACTGTGTTGGTCAGGCTGCCGACCACACCGGCAGCGCCCCAGCCGATCACCTCGCCCAGCCGCGGGAGGCTGGCAAACAGCCGGTATCCCAGGTAGGCCAGCGGGCCGATCAACAGCCGAGGAAGTACCGAGATCAGCGGGTTGGTGAACAGTGTGTCAGATGGAGACAGGGGAGCAGTCGCAGCCTGCACCAGACTGAAAATGCCGAATATCAATCCAATCACCAGGCCAGCCACCGGCCCTTCCAGGATCGCGCCGATGATCACCGGCACATGCATGATCGTCAGCGAAACGCCGCCAAACCAGGGGATGAAGCCCCAGTGGGTCAGCCCCAACAGAACGGAAACCGCACCCAGGCTTCCAATAACTGCAATTGTTCGGGTTCTATTCTCCGGCATACAAACCTCGGATGTTAATATCGACCCCCCATTATAGTTGATGACCCCATCGCGTGCCACTCTGTGGGCAAATTCGTTTGAATTCCACCTGTATAATCCTTAAGCAGGCCGATTTATCTGGAGGTCGAGGGATGGATGCGCTCCCCGTAGAGGCTCAGGCAGGCAGGCAGACCACCGGCTGGTTCCAACTAGGGGTCAACCAGCCTGCCCGCGCGCTGGCGGTCTATCCCTGCCTTCTCAACGTGTTGCATTCGCGGCTCACCGGGCCGGAGGACGGTTTCGGGCAGAAGTGGGAGAAGATTTATTACCTTCGCCTGCCTGCTGGCCGCCTGACGCCAGAAGGCGTCATCGCTCACTGGAAGGAACGCTTCTCCTCGCTCTGGCCGCGGGGGAGCCAGTTTTTCACGCCCGCAGCGGGCATCAGGACGGGTGAAATCGCACTGCTGAAGCTGTCCTTCCCCGGGCGATACACGCCTTTCGTCGCCACCGGCGTGTATATCAATCACGCGGACTCCACCCGGTTCACCTACACTGCCCTGTCCGGTCATCCCATCGCCGGCTCGCTGACGTTTACAGCCTTCCGGGAAGATGGAGACCTGATCGTCCAGGCCCACGCCGTGCTCAGGGCCAGTGATCCCCTGTATGAAATTGCCTTCCGCCTTGCCGGTGAAAGGGAAGACCTGTTCTGGCTGCAAACTCTGGAAAACCTGGCCGCCTCCATGGGCGTTCCGGGTCATTTTTCAAAGGAAATTAATCTGCTGGACCCAGGACTGCGCTGGCGGAATGCCCGCAACCTCCTGCATAATGCTGCGATTCGCTCAGCCATTTACCAGCTCACCTTTCCCATGCGCCTCCTGCGCCTGTACTGGATCGGAAAGAGGTACTCCCGGTGACCGGAAAACCAGAATTTGACGCCATCATTGTCGGGTCCGGGCCAAACGGACTGGCTGCGGCCATCACCCTGGCCAATGCCGGCCTGTCGGTGAAGATCATCGAAGCCTATCCTACCATCGGCGGGGGCTGCCGCTCAGGCGAAATCACCCTGCCGGGCTTCACCCACGATATCTGCGCCGCGGTCCATCCGCTGGGGATATCCTCGCCGTTCTTCCGCCGTATCCAGCTTGACCGGCTGGGTGTGCGCTGGGTCCAGCCGCCGATCCCCCTGTCTCACCCGCTGGACGATGGCACCGCCATCGCGGTGTACCGCTCGGTCAGCGATACCGCCGCCAGGCTGGGCCGCGACGGTCCGGCTTACCGCCGGCTGATGGAGCCGCTTGTCCGTAATTACCAGTCCATCCTGAGCGACTACCTGGGTCCACTGCGCGTCCCGGAACGCCCGGTGCAGTTCGCCGGTTTCGGGCTGCTCGCCCTGCAGCCCGCTGCGCTCATGGCCCGCGCGTTCTTCCGGGATGAACGGGCGCGGGCGGTCATTTCCGGCATGGCTGCTCATTCCATCCTCCCGCTCAGCCGGGCTGGAACCGCCGCCTTCGGCCTGATGCTGGGTATGCTGGCGCACGCCGTCGGCTGGCCGGTCCCGGCGCAGGGTTCGCAGGTGATCGTCAATGCGCTGGCGGACTGCGTCCGGTCGCTGGGTGGAGTCATCCAGACCGGCCGCCGGGTGACGAACATCGCCGATGTTCTCGATCAGGGCAGGATGGTGCTGTTCGACACCTCACCCCGAGAGGTGCTGGCCGCCGCCCAATCCGTCTTGCCGGAAGACTATCAGGCGCAGCTGGCCCGCTACCGCTACGGCCCCGGCGTGTTCAAACTGGACCTGGCACTGGATGGACCCATCCCCTGGACCGCGCCTGAGTGTCACCAGGCCGGCACCGTGCATCTCGGCGGGACAATGGAGGAAATTGTGGCTTCCGAAGAGGTCGTGTGGCGCGGCGAGCATGCTGAGCGGCCGTTTGTCCTGGTCGCCCAGCCCAGCCGCTTCGATCCCTCCCGCGCGCCGGAGGGCAAGCACACCGTCTGGGCCTACTGTCACGTGCCCAACGGCTCCACCCGGGATATGAGCGATGTTATCGAGGCGCAGATCGAGCGCTTCGCTCCCGGCTTTCGCCAGCGTATCATCGCCCGGCATAAGCGAACCGCCATGGAGCTGGAAGCCTATAACCCGAATTATGTGGGCGGCGACATCAA